>JBBQUZ010000023.1:0-48463 GCA_038212035.1 Fimbriimonadales bacterium | reverse complement strand
AACCAAGCCCATCTCAGTACTTTCTAAGCCTCAAACCTCCCGCAAAACCCTTGCAGGGCAACAAGGCTGCTAGCAATCTGAAATGATCACCTTCGATTGTTTTGCGGTGCAGATTGGAAAGTTTCCATTGCAAAGGCTCCGTTCATCCGACGACTACGGGCTACGCCGTCGAATCCCAAATGGGTCAAATGAAGCCTAACTAAATTTATATGAGAGGGCAGGGTGAGAGACGGGCGCATTCGCGATCTCGCAAGAATGAATTTCTAGGCGGGTTTGTTTTTTCGACTGGGCGCAAGCGCAAGACGATTGACAACATCCATCAGCGCCGCCAGCGCGACCGGCTTGACCACGATGTCGTCACAACCCGCCGCCACGGCTTTATCGCGAAAGTCTGCCACGGAATAACCCGTTTGAACGATGACGATTGGCTGCTTCGCAAGGCTCACGTCGCGTATCGCCTGGGTCAATTCAAAACCATCCATGAACGGCATCGCGAGGTCTGTCACTACCACGTCAAAATCACCTTTACCCACTGCTTCCATTGCGGAGCTGCCACTGTAAACCGCAGTGGCTTCGTGCCCCTCGAGTTTCAAGATCATCGCCAGGCTATTCGCTCCATCTGGGTAGTCGTCAACGAGGAGAAACTTGCGCGGGGGAGATGCAGTTCCCTTTGGCGCGGTCTTTGTTTCTGACTTGACTGCAATCGGCTGATCGGTGAGGGGCAACCGCACCGTAAGCGTAGAGCCCTTCGCCTCCCCGAGGCTTGACGCCTGAACCGTGCCACCGTGCTGCTCCACCAAGCGCTTGGCAAGGGAGAGGCCGATGCCCTGGCCCGTCGATTCGCGAGTGAGGGAGCCGTCACCTTGGGTAAAAGGATCGAAAACGCGAGGAAGCAAGTCATCCGACATTCCGATTCCGTTGTCCGTAACCGTCAACACCGCCGCCCCATCAATCTCTCTTTGGAGATTTACCTCAATACGCCCGCCTTCTTGGGTGAACTTGATGGCATTGTTAAGGAGGTTGCTCACAACCTGATCGATGCGGATGATGTCGCCGGCCACGACGACCGCTGCTGTCGGCAACTCTGCCACCAGCGTCTGCGCTTTTCCTTCCGCGCGGTGTCTGCATGAAGCGACCGCGTTCTGCACGGCGCGCCGCAAATCCATCGGCTCTATACGAAGCGGTATGCCTCCCCTCGAGATGCGCGATGTATCCAGCAGGTCATCTACGAGGCGGATAAACTTTTCGAGCTGACGTTGCATCAGCGCCGCGCTCTCCGGCTCGCCAATGGTGGCACGGGTGTGATCTAGGGTGTGCACCATCGCCGAAAGAGGATTCCGCAGTTCGTGGGCGAGGAGGGCGAGGAACTCATCTTTCTGTCGATCGGCAAATACCAGCTCCTCTCTGGCCATCACCCGGTCGGTCACGGCCTGGATCGTCAAGAGTATGAGCTCGTCGTCGCCGTCTTGCGTCACCTTTTTGGCATTGAGCAACATCGAGCGGCGGCCAATATGCTCAAACGTGTGAGTCATTTCATAATCGGTGAGCACTTTGTTCGCGGGGATGATTTCTTTGAGTAGCTTTTGAAGGTCGGGAATATCCCATTGACGGTTACCCAAGAGGAAGATGGCTTCGCCTGCGGTTTCCTCCCTCGAAACGTGGAAAGCGTCGTAGAAAACTTGGCTCGCCGTGTACACCCTCAGCTTCGCATCGAGGACTAAGAGCGGGGTGGAGATGTTGGCCAAGATAATTTCGGCGTATTTTTTGGCCGACTCGGTCGCCAATAAAAGGCGCTTCTGGGCGTCGATGTCCACGAGCACGAGAAGCGCGCCGTCGATACGGTTGTCCAGCGAGCGATAAGGGCGTATCCGCAAGCTATGCCACTTGCCGTCGCGATCCTCAACCTCCGTCTCCAAAGTGGTTACCGAATCAATGACTTCCCGAAGCATCTTTTCCACGTCAACTTGGAACTGGAACTTGACGTCGGTAATGGGCCGCCCGATGTCCGACGGAATGAGATTGAACATCTTCTCGGCAAGGGGCGTGTAGCGGCGCACGGAAAGGTCACGTCCAAGGACGACCAAAGGCTGGTGGATTCCGCTGAGGAGGTTCGTGAGGTCGCTGTTGGCCACGTTGAGCTGGTCGTTGCGGTGGCGAAGCTCATCGTTTACGGTGTTAAGCTCCTCGTTGGCCGACTGAATCTCTTCCTTCGAGGTCTGCATCTCCTCGTTGATACTTTGTAACTCCTCGTTGCTCGATTGAATTTCCTCGTTCGCAGATTGAAGCTCTTCATTGGCGGCTTCTTGTTGCTCAACCATCGCCTGGAGATACTCGCGGGTGGCTTCCAGCTCCTGAGTCAGCCGGGTGAAGGCACCATCGCCCCCGATCGGGCGGACGTCGGGAGGAGCGGCTTGGATAACCGGCTGGTCACCGGCGCGGGCCAAGAAGAGAATGAGGTAGTTACGTTCTGGCGTGTTGGGGTCCTTGACCGGGATAATCTCCAGGTCCACCACCTTCCCATCAAGCCCTTCCAAGCCCTCTTGTTGGACGACTTTGTTTTCCTTCGACGCTTTCTGCATCGCCATGCGCAAACCGATAATTAATCCCTGGCGGGCCATTTTCAGCAGATTGGTGCTCGGCCTTCCGGGCGGCGAGGCGAGGTAGGGACTGGTATCGCCCCGGTATTGGAGTATCTCGAGATCGGCACTCACCAAGACGCCGGGCGGCGCGTAGCGGTTGAGCGCGATCTTATCGGCTTCGTTAAAAGCGGAGACCTGGGTAGGAGCTTCAAGGGCGCGGCGGCGGGGACGCTCCGTCTTTCCCCGGTCCCAAGACGGCGAGGAAAACGAAACTGTCCCGGCGGGACTGAGCCCCGGCCTTTTCCGGTAGATGCGGTGCTTCGCGTCCACCGGATCAAAGAGGTCCGAAAAGGTTCCAATCGTTTCCGAGCTACCTAACCACAAAAAGCAACCGGTCTTAATCGCGTAGTGGAACAGCGGCAGCACCCGCCTCTGAAGCACGGGCTCAAGATAGATCAGCATGTTTCGGCAACTGATCAGGCTCAGGTACGAGAAAGGCGGATCGGCAAGCACATTTTGCTTAGTGAATATGCACATATCGCGAATGGACTTCGATATCTGATATCCCTCTTCGCTCTCGATGAAATAGCGCTGAAGCCTCTCGGGAGAAACGTCTTGAGCGATGTTTTTGTTGTACATTCCCAGACGCGCGTGATCAATGCCCGCTTCGTTGAGGTCCGTCGAAAAGATTTGAACGGTAAGCGCTAACTTTTGTTCGTCGGCGTATTCAGAGATGGTGATCGCCAGAGAATAAGCCTCTTCGCCCGTCGAGCATCCCATCACCCAGACGCGAAGGGGCTCGTTGCGCTTGGATGCCCGAATGACGTTTGGCAAAACGTTCTTCTTAATGGATTCGTAAGCCTGGGGATCGCGGAAGAACGAGGTGACGCTGATCAGGATATCGGTGTAGAGGTTGGTCACTTCGCGCTCGTCGCGGCGAAGGAGCTTTACATAGTCGTCGAGGGACTCCAACTTAAGCAGGAGCATCCGCCGCGAGATTCTGCGATACAGTGTGCTGGTTCGGTAATTGGTGAAGTCCACGCCGGTGCGATCAATCAAAAGGCGGATCACCTTCTGCATGCCTTGCTCGTTGGTGTCGGCGAGCTTGTGAACCTTTCCAACGTAAGGGTGCTTTCCGATGCGGACAAGCTCCACGGCGATTTCGTGGGGAGGCAACACAAAATCTACGCACCCAGCGCGGATGGCGCTGCGAGGCATTCCATCATGCTGGGCGGTGTCGTCCTGGGCGAAGGTAATTCCGCCTTCGGCTTTGATTGCGGTCAAGCCCAGGGTCCCATCGGTTCCCGTTCCCGAAAGAATCACTCCCACTCCGCGGTGAGTCTGATCCTCGGCCAAGGAGCGAAGAAACGCGTCCACCGACATGTGCGGTTTGCGCTTATTTTCCCTCGGTATAAGCTTGAGTGTTCCCGCCTCAATGATCATCGTCCGGTCCGGAGGAATGACATAAACGTGGTTCGCCATCACGGTCGGCTCGTCGGAGACTTGCATTACGCTCATCTCCGTATGGTGATGAATGATGTCCGCAAGCATGCTTTCCGCCTCTGGCGCGAGATGCTGAATGACGACAAGGGCAAGTCCGGGTTCAGGGGGTAGCGCCTCTATCAGAGCGAGCAGTGCCTGCAACCCGCCCGCGGAAGAACCAACGCCAACGATAGGGAAACTCTCGGCGTCAACGGGCGGGCCAACTGCTTCCACGGAACTGGTGGCTTGTGGCTCCATCCCCTTGGGGTCCTTGGCTCTTTTTTCTTAGATCACGCATAGGAATGGCGTCTCAATTAGCCAACGGTCGTGGCATTTCCCCCGAAACTTTACGTTGATTTAGACTACCAGGAGCATCTGAGCGGCCTCAGGTTATGCAAACCCGCATATACATAGTATCACGGGGCGGTTAAAATGAAGGAGCGAAAAAAGTTTCTCTGGGCCAAACCGACGCCCGCCCGAAATCGCCAACAACATGTCCTCTTCTTTCTCACCGCCCACGCCAATTCCCGTTGAAACCACGCTTGAAAACAAGGAGAGACTGGCCAAACTTCAGTGGCCCGCCCTCCGACGCCTTCTTGTGCTGGCGGCCCCCCATCGCAACGTTTTAGTGCTGGCGGGCTTGTGCATGGTGTTCAGCACCGCGATCAGTCTTTCCTTGCCGCTGATTGCCCGAGAGGTGATCAACCACGTGACCACCAGTCACAGCGTGGCAGACCTTGATCGGTTTGGTCTCGGGATGGCTGCCCTTGTGTTTCTTTCCACCGGCTTTGGGTTCACCGAATTCTATTTAGCGGCCAAAGCGGGCAATCGCATTGTGATGGACCTACGGTTGCGTTTGTTTCGGCACATGCAAGATCTTCCCGTGAGCTTCTTTGACCGTACTCGTTCGGGCGATCTCACCTCACTTCTCTCCAACGACGTGAGCCTGCTTCAGTCCACGTTAACGGATGACATTGTCAAACTGTTCGGCAACGTACTTACCCTCGTCGGAGGGATCGTGCTGCTGGTTTTCATCGACGGACGCCTCACCATCCTTGTGGTGGGGTTACTGGTGCTCACCATGGTGTTCTTTGTGGTTTTTGGGCGAGCCCTCAGAAAAATCATGCGTGAGGGGTTGGATGCGTTGGCTCAAGCCATGGGAGGAATGACGGAGGCGATCAGCAATGTTCGCTTGATCAAGGCATTTGGCCGGGCCCAACACGAAGTATCTCGGGCCGAACAGCAACTCGAACGAATTTACAATATCAATGTTCGCGCCGCCAGTTGGGAAGGAATCATGGGGGCGGTGGCGGCCGGCGGATCCATTCTTGTGCTCCTGGGCGTGGTGTGGTACGGCGGGCGTAGCGTTATGAACGGTTCACTACGGCTGGGTGACCTCTTGGCGTTCCTCTGGACGATCGCCGTGATCAGCGGCCCCATGGCCTCGATTGCCTCCCTTTACACTCGGCTCCAACGCGCGGTGGCGGCGGGAGATCGAATTTTTGCCGTACTAGATCAGAACCCCGAACCCCAGGATTCCTCCGAAGCCGGCCCGTTTCCTGCCGGGCCCGGCGAGCTTATGTTCCGCGATGTTCATTTTGGATACGTGCCAGAAGTCCCCGTTCTTACGGGCCTCACCCTTACCCTGCCCGCGGGCAAAGTCACTGCGATTGTGGGAGCGAGCGGGGCGGGAAAGAGCACCCTAGCCTCCTTACTCTTTAGATTTTATGAGGTCACGGTTGGATCCATTGAAATTGATGGGGTAGCTCTCACCGCAATTCGTCGGGGGGAGCTTCGAGAACACGCGGGCATTGTCCCCCAGGATCCAATCCTCTTCACAGGGACGATCCGGGAAAACATTCGGTACGGCAGGCTCACGGCCACCGACACGGAAGTGGAATCGGCGGCTAAAGATGCCAACGTCGAAGAATTTGCGCTCGGCTTCCCCGATGGTTACGAAACGATGATTGGGGAGCGCGGAGTAACCCTATCCGGAGGACAAAAACAGCGGGTTGCCATTGCTCGCGCGCTCCTTAAGGACCCCCGCATTTTGGTGCTAGATGAAGCAACCTCGGCGTTAGATACCCAATCAGAATCGCTGGTGCGCGAAGCGCTGGACCGATTGATGAAGGGTCGAACGACCATGGTGATCGCTCACCGCCTTTCCACCATCCAAAATGCCGACCAAATTGCGGTACTGAGACACGGCCTTGTGGTCGAATTGGGAACTCACAAAGAATTACTGGCGAGCGCCGGCTTCTACTCAGAACTCCATTCCCTGGTTGACGCGTGAGCATAAAATTCTCGCGATTTCCGCCGCAACACGGGAGGGTTACCCTACGCACTATCTGAGTTGCCGCCGTTTTTTTACCCAACTTGACTAAAAACAGGCCTCGAACTGCAAATGGTTCGCCGCGTATTCAATGTTTCCTTGCGAAGTTAAAACTTGTCGGATATATTGGGTAAACGCGTTAACTTGATCAACGCGGGGATCAAAGGACATGTCCACCATTCGCGATGTAGCAAGGGCCACAGGATTTTCCACCGCCACCGTTTCTCACGTTATCAACGGACGAACTGAGCGGGTGGGCGTGGAAACGCGTGCCCGAATCCTCTCGGCAATTCGCGAACTGAAGTATCGACCTCCGGCGATGGAGCAAGGACAAAAAGCGTTGTTAACGCGAAATATTGGCGTCATGGCGTCTGACCTCACCAAGTCCCCTTTGCTCAGCTCTAACCACGGCTACTTCCTCCACGTTTTAGACGGAATCTTTGAATCCGTATTCTTTAGAGGCTTTACCGCCACCGTGTCGGCGGAAAGAGTGTGGGACGATACCGGCGGTTCCGTCAGAAGGAGCTACGACGGACGATGCGATGGGGTGATCTTCATTGCCCCGACGGTTGACAATCCCCTCGTTCTAAGTCTCCAAGAGCGGGGCACCCCAATTGTCCTGGTGGGAACCACGGCCCAGATTCCCGACGTTTCCAGCGTGGATGTGGACAACTGGGCGATTGGGCATGCCGCAGCCCAGCACCTTGTGAATCTTGGTCACAAAACGCTCGCTTACATTGGCAGAGATGAGCTAACGCGCAGTAGTGTGGAACGGGAGGCCGGATTCCGAGCGGCCCTTGGAGAGGCTCAGATTCCACGCGAAAATTATCAAAAATTATTGGCCCGTGATTTTTCCGGACGGGAAGTTGACGTAGTTAACGCCATTTTGAGTCTGCCGCTTTCTGAACGGCCGACGGGAATTATGTGCTGGAACGACGGAATGGCAGCGGATATGATTCGGTTGTTGCGAGCTTCCGGTGCTCACATTCCCGACGATTTCTCCATCATTGGGGTGGACAACTGCCCGGGAGCAAGAGAGTATTTTCCGGGCCTCACAACATTTCCGCAGTCGCTTCAGGCCATGGGACGCCGAGCCGCTAACCTCTTGCTGGATAAGCTGGGCGAAGGACACCAACCCGCAGAAGTCGTGAAGTTCAATTCTGAAATGATCGTTCGAGAGAGCACCGCGCCACCCCCCGCCAACCCAAGAATTTTCCCCTCCATTGATACATTGACCAATGGCGGTCGTCATGAACCGAAACAAAGCATTCACGCTTATTGAACTACTCGTAGTCATCGCAATCATCGCTATCCTTGCAGCCATCCTTTTCCCCGTTTTCGCTCAGGCGAAAACCGCAGCCAAGCGCGCTTCGGAACCCTCAAATAGCAAGCAGTTGGTGCTCGCAAGTTTGATGTACGCCGGCGATTCGGATGATGGGTTTATGAACGCGAGCGTTTGTTATCCCGGCGCCGGGGGCTGGGGCGATCAAAGCCGAACTCCAGAAAATTATTGGGATCCAAAGCTCTCACCTTACGCGAAGAGCCAAGGCATCTTTAGATATCCGCCGGATAATTGCAGTGATGGCGGCGGCTTTGGACCGTGGATCTCTTGGGCTTCCAACTCCCTCATGGGCGGTGATGCGGCTCCTTACGTGGATCACGTTCAGATCGGCATTGTCGGTGTGAGCCAACCTGATTGGAGCGCAAGTGGAACGTGGTTCCACGGAGGCTCAGTAAACGCCACTGCGGTTACTGGGGGGCACTCCATACCCTTTCAATACTATGGCGCTCAGACTCCGGCAAACTCTGAGATTCGTTGGCGGGTGGTGCCTCTGTTCTCCGAACAAGTCCAAACGGTAATTTCTGGCAAAGTTATGCTTGCCCAGGGCCTTGAGAACGGGCCACATATTCTAGAATTACGTGGCAGGCATTTGGGCGGCGTAAAATCGGTTTTCGTGAACCACCCGCTCCCGTTGCCCAACTTATAAGACCAAATTCTCACATGACTGAATTAAAATATCTTCGCGACCTCTGGAATGACGCCGACACCCTTGGAATGGACGAAGTCGAACTCCTTCGATATCGCTCCAATCTTCTGGGTAGCGACTTGCGGCTCACCAACTTTGGCGGAGGAAACACCTCGGCTAAGGTCTCGGCTATCGACCCGATCACCGGAGAATCCGTCGAAGTCATGTGGGTAAAAGGCAGCGGAGGCGATCTGGGAACCATCAAGCGCGACGGATTTGCCAGCCTTTACATGAACCGGCTGGTGGCTCTCAAAAGGCAATATAAAGGGGTGGAATTCGAGGATGAGATGCCCGGGCTCTTCCCTCTCTGCACGTTCAATAACAACCCACGTGCCGCCTCTATCGACACCCCGCTCCACGGATTTTTACCCTTCCCCCATGTGGATCATCTTCACCCAGACTGGGCGATTGCCCTGGCCGCTTGCGCCAACGGTCCGGCTCAACTAGAAAGACTGAGGGCAGAAACGGGAGTTCATCTGGTTTGGGTTCCTTGGAAACGCCCGGGGTTTGAATTGGGTCTTTGGCTAGAGCAAACGGTGGTTGAGAACCCAAATTGCGATGGAATTATTCTGGGATCTCACGGTCTGTTCACCTGGGGCAATTCCGGTCGAGAAAGCTACCTTAAGACCCTGCAGGTGATTGATGCGATTGGACAATACGTTATCCCCCGCGTGGAGATGAGAGGCGAAGCACTCTTCGGCGGAACGCTCTACCGTGTTCGCCCAGATGCAGAACAAATCGCCTTGGAATTGTTGCCCGTCCTTAGAGGATTGCTCGGCCACGGCCTGGGCCACTACGAATCTGGACCGGATGCGCAACAATTCATCAATAGCCATCGAGCGGAAGCGTTAGCCTATATGGGCACCAGCTGCCCGGATCACTTTGTCCGCACTAAAGTTCGCCCGCTCTACGTAAAGTGGGATCCCACCACCGGAGACCTAGAAAGTCTTCAGCCGGCGATTAAGCACGGTTTGCACCAGTATGGCCTGGACTATCAGGCTTATTACGACCGTTGTAAACGCCCCAATTCTCCCGCGATGCGATCTCCCAACCCCACCGTGGTACTGGTTCCCGGAGTTGGACTGTTTAGTTTTGGAAAAAACAAAGTGGAAGCCCGAATCACGGGCGAGTTCTACGTCAACGCCATTCACGTGATGGAAGGAGCCACGGCGCTGGATGACTTCCCTGCCCAACCCTCGGTCCCAACCGATCAGGTGGTAGACAATTACGTTGCGCTGGCCCCCCAAGAAGCGTTTGACATTGAATATTGGTTGCTCGAAGAAGCCAAGTTGCAGAGAATGCCCGCCGAAAAAGAACTGAGTCGAAAGGTCGCATTGCTGGTAGGTGCCAGCCCGGGTATTGGCAAAGAAATTGCGGACCGAGTTTTGCGAGAAGGCGGCCACTTGGTCATTGCCGACCTCAATGCCGACCTTGCCGCTTCCCTTGCGGAGTCCTTGCAAATCAAGTACGGCAAAGAAACCGTGACCTCCGTTTCGGTTGACTGCACCGACCGAGAGTCTTGCCGCAAAGCCTTAGCATTGGTAACCCAGACTTACGGAGGCATCGACATCCTTATATCGATCGCCGCCGTGTTCATTGCTCCGGATGCCAACGGCCAGATCAGCGATGCGCTTTGGAAAAAGACGTACGAAATCAATGTTTTGGGTTCATTTGTGATCGCTCAGGAGGCGGCCGCAGTAATGAAAAAACAGGGAACGCGAAGCAGTATTGTGCTGGTGAGTAGCGCCAACGCCGTGGTCGCTAAGAGAGGGAGCGTGGCTTACGACACGAGTAAGGCCGCCGTCAACCACTTAGTCAGAGAGCTTGCGATCGAGTTTGCCCCGTACGTACGGGTGAACGCGGTAGCTCCGGCAACGGTAGTGGAAGGTTCCCAGATGTTTCCGCGAGACCGCACGATTGCTTCTCTCTCCAAATATGAGATTCCGTTTTCCGAAGAAGAAACAACGGAAGAACTACGGTCCAAACTCGCCTTGTTCTACGCCAAGCGTACGCTTCTGCACGCGGTGGTGACCCCCGCTAAGGTGGCGGAAGGGGCATTCTTACTCGCGAGCGATCGCACTTCGTTGATGACGGGCCAAGTGTTGCCCGTAGATGGTGGACTGATTGAAGCGTTCCTGCGATAATCTGGATAATAGACGTTTATGAAGATCAAGTTAGAGTACGGTCGAACCGGCTTGGAAGTCGAAATTCCCGACGCCGATGTGACTGCGTTACTGGGCCTTGGGCTCGCTCTGCCGTTAGAAAATCCCGAGGAGGCGGTTCAACTGGCGCTTCTGAACCCGATCGGTTCGGTTGCCCTCCGCGAAGCGGCGTCAGGGCGGACTGATGCCTGCATCGTGGTGTGCGATGTCACTCGCCCGGTTCCGAACCCCCTCTTGTTACCATTTATTCTCGATGAGTTGGCAATTGCCGGAATTCCCCGAGGCAACGTCACGATCCTCATTGCGACGGGAACCCATCGCCCGAATTTAGGCGATGAATTAGAGCGCATGATTGGCACCGATGCGTTTGAGAATTGCCGGGTGGTGAACCATTACTGTACGGATATCGAGAGTTGTCGCGACCTAGGGATGAGTCCCAACGGGGTGCCAATCAAGCTGAATAAGCTCTATCTTGATGCGGATTTCCGAATCACGGTCGGAATGATCGAGCCCCATTTTATGGCCGGATATGCCGGCGGTCGAAAGATGGTGATGCCGGGGGTGGCCGCGATGGAAACCATTCAGAAATGGCACAGCCCCCGGTTTCTTGAGCATCGAAATGCAACCAGCGGGGTGGTGAAAGACAACCCGGTGCACGAAGAATCGTTAGCAATCGCGAGATTGGCGCGTCCGAATTTTATTGTAGACGTGGCCCTAGATTCAAATAAAAAAACCTGCGCCGTGTTCGCTGGTGATATGGAGGAGGCCTGGGAGGCCGGGGTAGCGTTCGTGGCCAAGAATTCAACCGCCGCGATTCCCCAGCCGGTGGATATTGCCCTCACCACCTGCGGTGGGTTCCCCCTGGATGCAACCTTTTACCAAGCCATCAAAGGCATGGTCGGCGCTCTCCCGATCGTCAAGCACGGAGGGACGGTCATCGTAGCGGCCGAATGCAGCGAAGGTATTGGTAGCCCCCACTTTAGAGACGCGCTATTCAACCTAGACCGGATCGATAACGTGGTTGAGCGAATGAATCAGCCCGACTGGAAATTCCTCACCGACCAATGGCAGGTCGAAGAATTGGCAAAAGCGGTTCGTCATCATCACATTATTCTCATCTGTAACGGAATTCCCGCGGTAGACGTAGCTCGGCTGTTTGTGACCCCCGCCGCCACCGTCTCTGAGGCCCTGTCAATCGCCCGGCAGCGCCACGGTCAGCGTGCCTCGCTCGCCGTCATTCCCAAGGGCCCCTACGTTAACGCCACGATTGCCCCCACCGTAATAAGCCCATGACTACCTGTCTTAGAGTCCTCAACCCTCATCGACCCAGCTACGGAAACCCCGCGAATTGGGGGGAACGAGACCGCTTTCCCGCATCCTGGATTTCGGCTCCGAAAGTAGAGATCCCGGGGGTCTATGCATTTAAGTTACAAATACAGTCGAGTCAGGCAGAAACGGTGCGCTTGCAAATCTCCGCCGATGAGCGATATGAGCTGTTCCTGAACGGCGAACGCGTGGGCCGAGGGAGCGAGCGGGGAGATGTTAACCACTGGTTTTTTGAAACGTATGACCTGACGTTAGAAGCGGGTGATCACACCTTGGTCGCCCGGGTGTGGTCGCAGGGTGAATTGGCCCCCTTCGCCCAGATGACTCTGAAGCATGGCTTCATGGTCTGCCCCATTGACGGAGCGTTTGCCCGGTTTGCCACCGGTGAAGCGCCTTGGACCGTTAAAAAATTGGGCGGCTATTCGCTCTTAGATCCCACCGCCGCCTGGGGGACCGGAGCGAGAATCCAGATAAATGGATCTGAATTTGATTGGGGATTTGAATTGGGTCACGGTCAAGGCTGGGAACCGGCAATCAAGGTGGGTCCGGCCATGGGGCCCTCGGCCAACGACAATCCGCCTAGCCAACTGCTTACGGTAGACATGCTTCCTCCGATGATGGAGCGAAGCCATCCCATTGGCACGGTTCGTTTTGTGGGAGACCCTCCCAATCCCCACGATACGCATGCCCACCCGATCTTGGCTAAAGAGAGTTTAGGCGGAGAGGTTGCGGGCTGGCAGTCTCTGTTGTCGGGCGGATCCATCACGATTCCTGCCCACACCAAGCGACGGGTTCTGGTTGATCTGGAGGACTACTATTGCGCGTTCCCCGAGGTCACCACCTCGGGCGGCAAGGGGAGTTCCGTTCGCGTGCACTGGCAAGAGGCCCTCTTTGAGCGGTTAGAAGATTCATCCAAAGGGAATCGCAACGAGATAGAAGGCAAGTTCTTCTCCGTGATGTGGCATCGAAAAGACGGTATCGGAGACATTTTTCTTCCCGATGGCGGTAAGGATCGGCGGTTTGAAACGCTGTGGTGGGAATGCGGCAGATACGTAGAAATTGTAGTTCAGACCCTCGACGACCCACTTACCATCGACCATCTAATTTTTAGAGAGACTCGATACCCCTATGAGAATCACAGCGAATTTCGGGCGGATGACCCCCGGTACGCCGAGATCACGCCGATCGCGATTCGTACGCTTCAGATGTGTAGCCACGAGACCTACATGGACTGCCCCTACTATGAGCAGCTTCAGTACATTGGCGACACCCGGCTGCAAGCGCTAGTGACCTACGCAATGGGCACCGACCATCGGTTGCCCAAAAAGGCGCTCCGGATGTTTGATATGTCGCGCCAAATCAGCGGGCTAACTCAGTCTCGGTATCCCACCCGGGTTCGCCAACTCATCCCGCCGTTTTCACTCTGGTGGATTGGAATGGTTCACGACTTTGCCCTCTGGAACGGTGATATGAGCTTCGTAAAATCGCTCATGCCCGGAGTTCGCGCGGTGCTGGATGTGTTTGACGGATATCGAAACGCCCATGGTCTGGTGGAAGGGCCCGACGGCTGGAACTTTGTGGATTGGGTTCCCACGTGGGGCGCGGGAGTTCCTGCCGACGGCGTGAACGGAGTGAGTTGCCCCATTAATTTACAAACCGCACTGGCGTTTAGATACGCCGCAGACTTGGAAGGCTGGTTGGGCGAAGCGGAAAGGCAGGCCCATCACGCCAGGATCGCGGACGAAATTTCGACTCGGGTGTACGCCGAATTCTGGTCAGAAGAGCGCGGAATGCTGGCCGATGATTTGCCCAAAGCGCATTTTAGTGAACATTCGCAGGTGCTCGCAATTCTGGAAGGCACGTTGCCCGCGAGCAAAGCCGTCCGGTTGGCAGAGGGACTTGTCATCGCGCCGGATCTCGCCCGAACCACCATTTACTTTACGCACTACTTATTTGAGGCTTATTACCGGCTAGGACGCGGAGACCTGATTCAGGCTCGACTGGGTTTGTGGTTTGATTTACCGGGTCAAGGGTTTAAAACAACGCTTGAGATGCCCGAACCCACTCGATCTGACTGTCACGCGTGGGGCGCGCACCCCGTCTACCACATGTTTGCTTCCCTCCTCGGAATCCGCCCGACCGCACCGGGGTTTGCCCAGGCCGAAATCCGCCCCTGCCCCGGAACGTTGCGAATTCTCCAAGGCAAGTTGCCCCTCCGCCAGGGCTCAATCACCGCCGATTGGGATCATTCGAAGGGTTTACTCAACGTGGAACTCCCCGAAGGAATCGAAGCTACCGCCCACTTTGGAGCCAAGTCGTTCTCACTCAAAGTGGGAAAGAACGCCGTCCAGACTTTGCCGCATTAGCGGATTCCTAAAGCCCTTTGCCCGCCCCGGGCGGGAGAAGGGTGGGGATGAGGGTGGGGCGGTTCTCAGTGCTCAGTGCTCAGTGCTCAGTGCTCAGTCCTCAGTCCTCAGTCTTCAGTCCTCAGTCTTCAGTCTTCAGTCTTCAGTCCTCAGTCCTCAGTCTTCAGTCTTCAGTCTTCAGTCTTCAGTCTTCAGTCTTCATCTACGTATAGTTTTTCCTCGACGGGGTGAATTGCCATGGCGGTCTGCGCTTCTTTCACGCTAGATTCCACCCAACCAGAACAAACGAAACGTTCCCAACGGAGACTAACTAAATGTATATGACCTCGGTCCTCTCCCCCAGTTTCGAGAGAAACTGGGGGAGAGGAAGCCGGAAAAGCCTTCTCTTACTAACCCCAAAGCCACCCGCCTGCAATCCGGAACAAAAATCTGGGGTCAGGTTTTTTCATTTTGGGTACGGTGGTGACAAGTCGATTCTAAACCGACTTCATGGATGAGTCCGCACAATGAACACCGCACTTTCTCAGGAAAACTTTGACGGATCGATCTCCGCACTCACCGGTAACGGCGAGCTTTGCACCCAACTCGGACCCACGGGATACCACCGCTTCCCCGACGAATCTGAGGAGTCGCCCCGCCGAACTCAGCAGTTTGCGCTGGCCGGTCGTCGCAGACCCGATGCCGCCCGTGGCCTGATCAACTTTGGCACCCTGGTTAGGAGCCTTACGGTGGGCAAGGATCGATGCCATTTAGGGGAATGGACTCAAGAGATTGATCTCGACACCGGAATGGTGACCTCCATCCTTCGGCACCCCGGTCTTTGGGAAACTACCCGATCTGCGGTTTCGCTCACCCACAACGTCTTTTTTGCGGAGACAACGCTGAGAAACACGGGGAAAGAACCTAAGGAAGTGCGGTTTGGCTTGGAGTATTTGTTTGATGACCCAAATCCCACATGCCACGTCACCTCAGAACCCCGTAACGTCGTGGTCAGCTACGGCCTGGACAATCTCAACGGCCGTGTGAGCATGCGCGCCGAGGCCACCTCAGGATCCGGCGCAGTGGCGGTAGTGCCTACGCAACGAGGGGGAACGGCAACCCTAATTTCTCGTTTAGAACCGGGCGAAAGTGTCGTACTCACCACGTGGATCACGTTCTCCGACCGACTGCACCACCAAACTCCGATCACCCCCGACGAGATCACCCAGATTCGAGAATCCCACGCCGAGGCCTGGGCGCAGTTTTGGGCGGCCAGTCAGGTGATGACCAGCCACGCCGCGATGGACGATTATCGGCGGCGATGCCTGTACACCATCCGGTGCCAAACCACTCCCTGGTCCATTCCGGTCGTGCTGGCCAAACCCTTTGCCGAGGCAGGCTATGGTGCTGATGAAATCTACTCGGTCCTCGCACTTTTGGGATCCAACCATCTGACCCTAGCCGAAAAATCATCCTACTTTCGATTGTCAACGCTCGCCAAAGCCTGTGTTCGGTCCATTGGGCGGGGGGCCTGGTTCCCGTGGTCCAGTACAGAAACCGGCGAGGAGCGTGCTCCGGATAGCCCCGCACTTACCGCGCGATACCCAGCCGGTCACTTTGCCGAATCGGCTTGGCAGGTGTGGTTGCGTGACCCCTCCAAGCTTCGGCTGCTGGAGTTTTATCCCCTCTTCCGGGAAATTGCCAACTACTACGACCGATCCGTGCTGATTTCCACGGAACCGGAGATTGAACTGCGTCCGGGGTTAGACTTGGATCACGCGGCGGGTGTCACTAAAAATGTGTTGTACACCATTGCCGCCGCCGCGCGGTCGTTCCAAATTGCCGGTCAAGCCGCTAAGCAATTAGGTACGGATCCAGAGTTGGTGCAAAGGTGGCAGACGTTGGCGGATCGGTGCGTTTCAGAACTTGGAAAGGGAGAACGGTTTGAGTTGGCTGACGATCAGCCTCTCCACCTTTCCACCCTAGGTCCCATTTTCCCTTTTGGTCTGGAGACTCAGACCGATCGAGCCAAACGTACCGTTCGCACCGCGTTTGAAGCCCTTCGATCCGCGGAAGGCTGGCGACCCGGGCGTCATGAACTTTACGAGAGCGAGCAATGGCCCGCCGCCGCCGCTCTCTTGGCGGCGGCCTACGTGACTACCGGTGAAGGTGACGCGGCTTGGGACCTCCTTAGCTCCGGTCCGACCAGTGCCGGGGTGTTTGTGAGCCCCCACGAGCGGATGGACGCAAAGGGCAAACGTCAAGTTCCCTGGTTCACCCCGGCGGCGGGATTGTGGGTGGTGGCCCTTAACAACATGTTTGTTAGGGTTGATGACAATGGAACCTGGTTACTAGGGGCGGTACCCGATCGGCTCAAGCGACGGTCGGCGGTGATGGACCTCCTGGCTTCGCAAGGAGTGAGAGTTTCCCTCTCCCTGGATGAAGGCAAACTAGGAGACCTCTCTGCCTGGGCCCCCGCCCCCCTTGAATGGACTTACCGCATTGCTTCTGAATTTGTGAAGGGGCGAACGATGGCGGGGAGTGTTATTGAAGACAAAGATGGCTGGACAACCGTCAAGGTGCCCATCGGCACCGACGCCACTCGATTAGTTGGATAGAGTGTTGTGGTTTGTATGGGGGCGGTGGTTTACCACCGCGATCATCCCGCGAACAACGTGAGTCCGCCATCCACGCGGATGACTTGGCCGTGGACGAAACGGGCGTCGTCACCGGCTAAAAAGCCAACCACGTCGGCAATTTCCTCGGGTCTCCCGTAGCGGTTGAGGGAAACGCGATCGGTCGCCATCTCGTCGTCCACCGCACGGGTGGCCAGAAAGCGAGCGGTCATCGTGGGTCCGGGGCTCACGCAGTTCACTCGAACTCCGATCGGCCTCATTTCAAAGGCGAGGCAACGGGTGTAGTGAACTACGGCCGCCTTGATCGTGGAGTAGACCACCTCCGGCGAGGTCCCAAAGTGGGCCGCCACACTCGCGATATTGATCACCGATCCCTCGCGCCGAGCCGACATTGACGGGCAGAATTCTCGGCACATGATCATGGTCCCAAGGAGGTTTCGGTTGATCAGCGCTTGAACGTCTTCCATTTTAATTTCCAGCGCATTATTGGGGCTTGGCTTCCCCCCCTTTGCCGCAATATCTCCGCCCGCGCAGTTGACGAGGATTTGGACCGGGCCAAGTTCTGACTCAATCTGAATCCGCATCGCAGCAACCAGCACTTCGTTACCAATGTCGCCAATGACGGCGGTGGTCTTGCCTCCGTATTGCGACAGGTCAGCGGCCGAATCCCGCAAATTGGGGGCTTCACCAAATTCGGCAGGAGCTTCGAACGAAATGTCGTGAATGGCCACGTCTGCTCCCAAAACTGCCAGCCGAGTGGCAATCGCTTTGCCGAGTCCTCGACCAGATCCCGTGACAAGGGCAACGCGGCCTAGGAGTGGCTTGTGTTCTTGATTCATAAAAGTTCCAAAGGTTTACGGACGGAGGGCAATCTTGAGCCGGTCGCCGGGATTTTCAATCAATCGGTTGAACCCCGCTTGACCCTCAGAGAGGGCAAATTCGGTGGTCCAAGGTTCAAAGTTCACTTCATTGCGAACCACCCAACCGAGGGCGGTTTGAAAGTCTTCTTCTGCGTAGGCAAACGAGCACTGCAGACGAACCTCTCGGCGGACCAAATCGTTAAAATCAAAGGCGGTGGATTGATCCATCATTCCCAGCAGAAGGGCCACACCACCTCGGCGAACGAGCTTGGCGGCCATGTTGCGTGATTCACTGGATCCCACGGCGTCGAACACAACGTCAACCCCCTCTCCACCCGTCAAATCCTGGATCAGCGCGTTTATGTCGGTGGCATCGGGGTCGAGAACATTGTCAAATCCGGCAACCTGGGCCACGGCGGCGCGCGAAGGATTTCGTTCCGTGATGGCAAGCACCTGCTGACCGGAAACTCTAGCCGCTGACGATATGCAGGCGCCCAGGGTTCCGTAGCCCAACACCACTGCGGTGGGCCTCACCCCGCTAATATCCTTGGCATGCCGTAGAAGTCGAGCCGCGTTAGCCAAGGGCTCCACCATTACCGCCGCCGAATCCGTCACCGAGGTGGGAATGGGGTGAACATTTCGGACGGGGATCAGCACATACTCGGCAAAAGCGCCGGGGGTTTGGTCCATGCCCAGAAGTCGCCAAGTAAGGCAACAATTGTGCCTGCCCCTACGGCAAGCCGTACAGAGCCCGCAGGAGATCAGCGGATTTACCGAGACCCGAACGCCTAACAAATCCCCGCTAATGCCCTCGCCAACCTCGGCGACGACACCCACGGTTTCGTGACCCAGCACCAAACCCGGTTGCCGGCGCGGACTGTGACCCAGGAAGCCGTGCACATCTGACCCGCAGATTCCGGTGAGCCCCACCTTAACTAATACTTCTCCGGGTCCCGGATTGGGCCGAGGACGCTCTTGCATCTCCACAACTTTGAGGGCTGAATAAACCAGTGTTTTCATATTTACCAAGCGGTCCACCCGCCATCTACCACTAGGCTCTGCCCGGTTACGTAAGAGCCTGCATCGGAAGCCAGGAACAGGGCGGGTCCGGTGATCTCGGCTAAATCCCCCCAACGCCCCATCGGAATTTTTGCGAGGAAAGCCCGGTACTTTTCTTCGTCTTCAAGAATCGCCTGATTCATTTCGGTCGCAAAAGGACCCGGGCAAATTGCATTGACCGTAACCCCCTGTGCGGCCCATTCTAAGGCAAGCACCCGAGTCAAGCCCAAGAGGCCCGCCTTCGCGGAACAGTAAGCCGCCCGGCCCGGCATGGCGACAAAAGAGAGAATGGAACCCATGCTGATAATCCTTCCCCACCCTCGTTCTGCCATCTGCGGCCCAAATCGACGGGAACACAGAAAGGCGCCTTTGAGGCTGATGTCTACCACCGAATCAAAATCGGCTTCCGTTATCTCGGTTACCAACCCACGAATATTGATTCCCGCATTATTGATGAGGATATCAATGGACCCCAATTCTGCCTGAACAACGTCCGCCATGTTTGATACGTCCTCAGACTTCGCAATATCGGCCGTGGTCCAAATTGCTTTTCGCCCGGTTGTTACAGAGATACGACTTGCGGCCTCTTCAGAATCCGAAGCGGTACGACTTACAATGGCAACTTCGGCCCCGGCCTGAGCCAGCGCGAGGGCCATTTCATAGCCCAATCCCTTGGCACCGCCCGTGATCAGCGCCCGCTTCCCTTCTAAACTAAATCGATTCAGTACGCTATCCGCCAACTTAAAGCCACCCCATTGTTCTAAGGTTTGCCACGCCCTGAGCTAGCATATCCGCCTCGTACCGCAAAAGTTCTGGGTGACCGGCACCAAGTTCCCAAGGGGTCCTCGCATCAGCATGAAATGGAATTTCTTTTTTGCGGCTCGCCTGGATGCAGGCGGCCAACTCGGGGGCAGACCTCGCACCGTAACCCACCCACCAATCGGGCTGAAACAACCGAATGTGGCGCGAATCCATGGCTCCGGGTTCCATGGTGGCGGTGACAGATTGGCCGTGACTCAATAGAACTTGATCGATTTCGGCCAACGGAATCACGCCGTCTCCAATGGCGCATCTGATGAGCCGAAAACCGTCGGGAGTAGATTGCGAAACGTAGTCCTTGAGGTGGACGTGGCGAACCCGGTGGGCAACCCGGCGGGCAAAGTCTAACGGAGCCTCTCCAACCGCCAAGGGATTTCCCGTGTCAAAGCAGATTCCCACGTTGTCTCCCGCTGCCTCCGCAAATGCGAGGAGTTCCTCACTGCCAAAGTCTTGATGATCTTCCAACGCTAAGTGGATGTCTCGTTCTGCGGCGAAGGTAGCAAATCTGGGTAGTTCCGTTCGAATCAGGTCAACCCGGTCTTGCCAGTCGGCACATTTCGCCCGGGCGCCCTCCAGAACTGTGCTGAGTCCCACGCGAACCGTAGTCGCTCCGATGCGTAGGGCCTGGCCAATCGCACCCGGCAGGCGGCTGAGGGGTGGGCTACTACTGACGATGGGAATAATTCCATGATCCCTCAGTCTCCCAGTAACGATTTCAATCGTCGGGTCATCGGCAACCTCCAAATGGTCGAGGTGGAATTCAATGGCCCTGGAGTTCACGGAAATCGCGAGGTCCAAGTAACCTAAAAGGCCCAGCGGCCTAGGATTTTCGCGCGGAGTTCCCAAACCTTGCAGTCCCAACGTATAGGTGAGGCCGTAGGGATTAAGGCCTACTCGCAACGATGAACTTGGCACGCACTCATTGTATTCGGTCTCAGCGTGAAGTTTTTACCAGCTCGATGACGATTATTTCAATAACTATTGAAAGTTCGAAACTCTGCGTGCGATAATGTTATCAACATGAAAAGGAATGCGTTCACCCTCATCGAACTCTTAGTGGTAATTGCGATTATTGCAATTCTCGCCGCCATTCTCTTCCCCGTATTTGCTCAGGCAAAGGAAGCGGCCAAGAAGACATCTTGCCTCAGCAACAAAAAGCAGGGTGCTATCGCCATTGCGATGTACAACAACGATTACGATGGCTTTTACTCGATGGTGGGATATATGGCCAACGGCAACGGCATCATTGGCCCCGGAATGACGGGCAATCAGTTGTACGGCGTGTTTGACGCGGTTCAGCCGTACATGAAGAATATTGACCTGTTTGTGTGCCCCAGCGATCCAAAGGCAATTCATTGGAGCGATTCCCCCCAGACCGCAGACACCGTGATTGGATCCATCGACCTGAGTTGGACTTCGGTTTCAAAGTTTGTGTGGTCGGGCACCGCTCCTAACTTCCGATTATTTGAAAGCACTGCCATCACCTATTTTGGCAACCCCGTGGTCAGCGAGAGTTCCTTGGCGGACCCCACCGCAACTACAACCTACTACGATTCTCGCTACGTGAAGCCAGGCGCGATCAATGCAGATGCTCCAGTGGGTTCTTCCTACCGATCACCGGCCCAGCCGTTTGGCCAAACCAACTTCCCCGGCACGCCTCGGCACACCAACCATATCTGTGTGGCATTTGCCGATGGTCACGCCAAGGCCGTTTCCGGCGGCGCATCATTTGGGGGAACGGTTACCACTTCCACGGGCGAAGTGAGCGTGTACAACCTGCCTTATGACCTCAATGGCATTCCCGGACAAGTGGCCGAGAACCGAGGCGAGTAACCGCGCACCCATTGACGAAATGAGGAAACGGCGGCTAGCCCATGGGCTAGTCGCCGTTTCAATTTCCCTTCCGCCGTTCTGACGAAGGCTACCGTCCCGCTGCCGCAGGCGGTGCAAATTTTGCGAATCCGGTTTCTGGTCAGTACGCGCCGTCGGCTCTGAGAAGCGCGGCGGGAGTTTTGAGTAGGATTTTGATGTCCAGCCAGAAATTCATCTCTCTCATGTAGCGCAGGTCGAGATCAATCCACTCGTCGTAGGCAAGATCGCTACGGCCCATGATTTGCCAATAGCATGTGAGTCCGGGTGTGATCAGCAACCGTTGGGCGGCTTTCTCGTCGTAATGTATGACCTCGGTCGGCAGGTGGGGTCGAGGGCCGACGAGGGTCATATCCCCCAATAAAACGTGCAAAAGCTGAGGCATCTCATCAATGCTGTATTTGCGGAGAAACTTACCAATGGGAGTGATCCTGGGGTCGCTCTTAATCTTAAATATTGGCCCGGTGTGTTGATTCTGCTTGGCTAACTCCGCATTGAGTGCCTCGGCACCGGTGTACATCGTTCGAAACTTGTAGAACCAGAACTCTTTGCCGTTCTTTCCCACCCGACGCGATCGGTAGATAATTGGCCCTTTACTGGTGACTTTGATAAGAATGGCCACGGCAATCAGCAGCGGCAAAAGTAGCAACAGAACGAAGGCGGCAACCAGCACGTCAAGGCACCGCTTGGCAAATTGGTATGCCACGGGTAATTTATCAAACTTGATGGGGGAATGCATCACGTTAGGGTTGGTAGCGGTATCGGAACTCTCTTCTGTGATGGCGATTGGTGGTTCAGCCAGCCGCGCTGAAGTGGTCGAAGCGAATGCGGACCGTGTACCTTCTCCCTCCATTCCTACTCTCATTATATTGACCGCCCATTAATCTGACAACGGGTCCAAAATGGGGATGAGCTCACCACCAAAGAATCATATCGGCGACTGGGCCCGTAGGGTCCAGTGGAAACTTTAAATCACCGAATACATTTCCCGGCTAGGTCCCGCATTTCACCCAATTTATCGACGTTGTGCCAACGCAACAACAATCTAAAACGAATACTCACTGATATCTTATCAGCAATTTCAGCATACCTGCCCATGGGTTTTCTGCGACGTCCCAAGAACCCCAGTCCATTAGTGACATTTCATGGCCAAAAAGCGCTGACACCAGAGATGAATGGGAAAAACAGGTGAAATCTACAAATGCTCATGTTGCGATCCCAATTTGCCTCCTAGAACACATTCTGGTAGAATCACTGGCAATTGACTAGGGTTCTTTGGGCAATTAAGACGCGCTCCTCGCAAATGTTCTGGGAAAATGTTTACGGCTTTGCTGTGGTTTCTGCGGTTAGAACCCAATGCTAATCTTAGATCGGAACGTTTTCGATGGAGGTTGTGTTGAGCTTTAAGAATCTAAAAGTCGCTAATTATCGATCTCCGAATGAGATCGAGTCGCCTAATCGGCGGTGGGAGAGAACAATTTGAGCCGAATTTTCATCGCAATCGCCTTATTGATGACCGCGTGCCTGGGCCTTGCCCAGACCCCAGCACCCGACACTGACGCCTACACGGTCGCGGCCGAAGACACGCTTTCCATCACTACGCGAGATGTGCCGGAGGCTACCGGCGAGTTCCTTATTCGTCAAGATGGAAATATCACCTTCCCGATTGCAGGTGAAATAAAGGTAGCCGGACTGACCACTGCAGAGATTAGAGTGAAACTCATCTCGCTCCTCAAGAAGGAGATAAAAGATCCTGACGTTACGGTCAACGTGAAGCAGGCTCGGGTTCAACGAACTTACGTTTTTGGCTCAATCGCCCGTCCCGGCATTACCGACTGGAAGCCAAAGTGGCGCCTCACCGAATTGGTTGCGGCCGCCGGTGGTTTAACCCTCCCTCCAGAGCGAGTAAAGGCAATCATTTTTCGCGTGGGGCAACCCAACGTCCAGGTGCAAATGAAGTCGGTTCTGGTAGACGCAGTTGAAGCCGATAACACGATCGTCCTCCCGGGAGATACCGTGAACTTTCAATCTGACGTCTCCTTACGGCTCAACGTTATTGGGGAAGTAAAAAAGCCCGGCGTCACCACGGTTCTGTTTGGGCAAGGCGTAGTAGAGGCCCTGTCCGCGGCCGATGGTCCCACCGAAATGGCCCGAATGTCTAAGGCTCACATTGTACGTAACGGGCAAGACATCCCGGTCAACCTTTATGCGGCGGTCTCGCTCGGACAAAGCGCGTTAAACATTCCCGTTGAGGAAAACGACACGTTGTACGTACCGAAATTAGTCGCCCAAATCAGCGTATTCGGCAGTGTCGGAAAACCCGGGCCGCAGATTGTGCCGGATGGAAAGGAACTCACCGTGTCTCAGGCAATCTCAATTGCGGGCGGTCCAGTTTCTGAAGCCAAACTCGATGGCGTGACCGTGGCCCGAGTTGGCCCAGACGGCAAGATTACAACGACCAAACACAATGTAAAGGCGATCCTCAAAGGCAACAGCAAGGAGGCCGACCTTGTTCTTCAGGACAAAGACATTGTTTATGTAGCCCAGAGCGGTAAAGCGGGCCTGCGAGAGCTACAGAGCGTTGTCCAGTTCCTCCTTCTCGGTCGCAACTTCACTAGGTAAGGCGATTCTTTAGAAGCGTTCACGATTAAAAGCAGTCAAAGGAATAAACCACTTGTTTAAGACCCACCTTATTAGAGTCATTATCGGCATTGTTCTCGGCGCAGTACTAGGCGGAGCTTACTTCGCGTTTACGGGCAAGGTTTACATTGCCCACGCGCAATTGATCATCGCCGATAGCTCCCCCACAAAGACAGTGGACTCTGACACCAGTTCTATGCTCAACACCGGGCTCGGACAGGATGTCTTTACCGAGGTTCAAATCTTGAGGGATGAAGGGACATTTAAACGAGCGATTCTAAAGGTTGCTCAGGCAGATCCAGTTAGTGGGGCAAAATACGCAATTGAATCTGACCAGACCGTTGCGCAGGCGATGACCGCTTACAACGAGCCCCAACTTTACTTGCAGTATGCGGTTGAGTCACTGAAGGGATCCCGGGTAGCCACCCTGTTTGTGAACGCTCCTCAAACCACTTTAGGAAAGAATATCTGCGACCAAATCATCGTCGTATTTAATGAGATTCGTGACCAAAACGGGGCAAAGAACCAAAGAACCACCGCCAGCACGCTGATTATCCAGGCGGAAAAGGCCCGCACCCTCTTGGACGCCAAAGAAGGACAGATTAGAGACTTTAAGACGACCAACCATATTGTTTCCATCCAAGAAAAAATGTCAGAACTTGGAGGCTACGAGGGACGACTGACCGAGCAACGAGATCAAACCCAAGTTGAACGGCAATCGGTTGATGCGGAAATTGCAACCCAAAAGGCCAAACTCGCAAATCTGCCCCCTAGTCGGGTGATGCAGATCAGTGAAGTAAAGCCGGCCGCGATATCCAAGCTAGAAGGTGAACTGCTTGATTATGAGCGACAGCGAACCGAACTTCTGAAGACCTACACCCCTGAATCGGTCAGAGTGGTCCAAGTAGACAAGGTCATTGCATCAACCACAAATGCGCTGATCAAGCTGAAGCAAACTCCGTGGGAGCGGGTCAACAAAGACACGCAGACCAACCCGGTCCGCCTCCAGGTGGAACAGGCACTCACCACGGCTGAGGTGCGAGCGGCAGGGTTAGACAAGCGAAGCGGAGCGATTGAATCGGCTTTAGTAGGCGTGCAATCTCAGGTACAGGGACTGCCCGCCAAAGAAATGATTCTGGCCCAGTTAACTCGAGACCGAGCGATTCTAGAAGGACGATACAACCGAATCCGAGCGAGTTCGGAGGAAGTCAATAACCGAGGCTCAGCTTTCATCAAACCTGCGGAACAGATTGGAGCGACGGATGCAAACGCGGATCCAGTTTGGCCGAACCTCACCAGAGTCCTGGCCATTTCGCTCATCGGAGGAGCATGCGTTGGACTATTGTTCAGCTTTGCTCGAGAAGCGCTCAGAGCCAATGTTCGAACCTCGGTTGAACTTTCGGAACTGGTCGGACTTCCCGTCGGAGCCACGGCGCCGATGCTGCCCGCTCGCCAAGCCCGGCAACGCCTTCAAGGGTTGCCGGGACCAGACTTCAAGCCCTTGGAAAGCTACCGGTTCATGGCTTCTTCCATGCTGTTTAGCAATGGTTCCAAGCCTAACCGAGTCCTCTTCACCAGCGTGGGAGGCGAGGTTGGATGCTCTATGGCGGCGGGAGAATTTGCACTCTCAGCGGCTAAGATGGGGCTTAGGGTGATCTTGGTGGATGCAGATTTGCGACTCGGAACCATCTCTCGTGTATTCAAAGTACGTGACAGGTCCGGCGTGCGAGATATCATCAACCGTAGCCTGCTCCCCGGTTCCGGAACAGAAATCTTTAGCGAGACCGAGCATACAAATCTGTTTGTATTGCCCGCCGGATCGGCAGAAGGCGATGGTATTACCGACGTGCCCCTGAGTCATCTGCTGGGCTTCTTAGACAACCTTCAAGAGAAAGCCGACCTCATCGTCATCGACGCCCCTCCTTGCGACGTGGTGGCCGATGCGTCGAGGTTTGTTCCGTTGGTGGATGAAGTCTGCCTTGTGGTCTCCGCCAAGAACACCAACTATCGCCTGATCCCCATGGCCCACGATCTGCTTAATCGGGCCGGAGCTAAGAAGATCTCGATGATCCTCACCGATACATCACCTAACGAGGAAGCCTTCTCGCGGTTCAATCGATACATGATCCGAAACTGACCGTTGCCCGTGGCCCCGTAAGAATCGCTGACTGTTTCGGTCAGCGATTCTTTCTTTAAGTCCCTTTATATTTCTAAGATGATTGCGTGTATAGCCAAGAACGACAGAGGACGCCCCCTGTTCTCCGCGCTGACTGCCGAAGATTCCCGCTACCGCGACCTTGGGTATGCCACGGGAGATCGGTCCTCCCTCATGAAAGGATTCATCGGTTCTTTGGGAACCGATCTGGGGCAGATGAAGCGTGACGCACGGTTCTCGCCCGCATTTCTGGCGAGCCTATCGCAATCCTGCGCAACCTTACTCCAGCGCGAGAACGACCCCATCGACGCGGTGGTCTACTGGGGAGCAACTAATCTCCCTTACGATGCCGCTAAAAAGACTTACCCTTACTTTGTGATCTCGGATGGACCGTTTGACCCAGAAGACGCCAGTTATCCTGTGGAGTGGAAGCCAAAAAGATGGGCATTGCAGTACCTGGCCACCCAGCGTAAGGTGTTTGAAGGTGCCCGTCACGTATTCACGCTGTCTGATTGGGCGCGAGAAAAAGTCATTTCCGTCCACCGCCTATCTGCGGACAAAGTGACGAAAGCGGGTTGGGGACCGCTCGGGTGCATCGGAGCGCCGATCACGGAGACTGGGGTCAATAAGAAGATTCTGCTGAGCGTGGGGAGCGATTGGCGACGGAAGGGGATGGATGTGGTTGCGGAAGCCGGAGCCATCGTTGCGAAAGAATTTCCCAACGTTCAAACCGTACTCATGGGGGTTCCCGGCGACATGATCTTAAAGCCAGCGCCGGGAGTGCTACTTATGCCCTACTCAGTCCCTTCTACGGTGGTTCACACGATGATGCGCCACAGCACGGCCCTCATTATCGCCGCTCGGTTTGACGCGTCTCCGCACGTGATCTACGAAGCATTGCAGTACGGCACTCCGGTGATAGGCACCCGGACGTGCGGCGTTCCGGAAGCCATTAATGCCCCCAATGGCGGGTGGGTCATTGACCGAACCGAGGTTAACCTCGTAGTGGAAGCCATGCGAAGAGCGGTCTTGGACGAATCTCCAGATAAGCGGAGGCAAGCAAGGCAGGTTTACGACGAGAGTGGAGGTTGGGCGGGCTGCGCCCAGCGGATTCATGCCGTGGTACGGGCTACGTTGTAACCGCTAAGCACCCAAGAGGTCGCGCGCGAGATCCTTCACGGATGATTCAACCCGAGCCGTAAGTTGGAAAGATCTTTGCCTTAGTCGCTGTCGGTGGACCGGAAGCAAAGCGATCATTTCCGTGGCTCGCGCGGGCAATTCTGCGGTTTCAACCGGATCATAGATATTGGTGAACCAGTCCTCGCTCTCCCAGAGCGCAGCCAAACCACCATTCTTGATCTTAAGGTATTCGTCCGTATAGGCCAGAAAGCACGGGGTACCCGCACTGAGGGCAAACACGGTGGGATGGTAGGCAATGCTTAGAGAGCAAACCGCCTCCGCGTGAATTGCCTTGACCGTGGGCACGGATTCTGGAGATTCCAGGACGGCAAATCGTTCCGGACGAGTCAAGAGTTCCCTGATTCGAAGGCTTACGGGCCGATCCATATGGGGCTTCTCCACCGAGTTCAGAGCGGAAGACTTGTACAAGCTCGGAATACTCAACACGGTTAGGTCCAAGGTTTCGATTAGCTGATCCACGATCTTGGCCATGCAGACAATATGCTCGTCCAGAGTCACGCTCTTGTTGGATTCGGGCAGAAAACGCGGATTGATGGTCATCAGCCGCTCAGGGACGTGGCCAAACGTCGCTTCAATCACTCGGAGCGCGTCTTCGTGCGGTCCCGTAGGAATCAACATTGTGCTATCTGCTGCAACGGTAACACGGCTTTTATCCGCCCCACATTTTTCAATCCACGGCATGGAACCGGTTGATTCCCTCAACTCAAAATATTTACTCAGTTCAACAATTCTTCGTAGCCGGACCAAACTCTCGGGCTTGTCAAAGGGTCCTATTGATTGTCCAAAGAGATAGATCGGTATTCCGGCGGCGGAGGCAATCTCGGCGGTGACTAACGCGGGTTCAGTCAATCCAAAAAGGTCATTTAGGCAGCCTCCGCCCCCCACAATCACCGCGTCCATTTGCCCAATGAGGTCGGCGTGCGCTTTTAGAATGCCAGGTAGTGACTTTCCTTTCTGAATCCGATCCACCGCGCGATCTACGCTAACCTTTCTCGGCGTCTGGTTGATCACCGATTTCAACACATGAGCGAGGTAGCCAAATCCAACATGGGGAGTGATTGCATGGCCCGCACTGTACGCAACGTCAGCGCCCGAAGCTATGAGTTCGGGGAAAGCCGCTTTCATTCGCGGAAGGTTATTCCCCAATAAAGTGACGTGAAAATCCGGTAAATTCTTTCGCAACTCGGCCAAGAACCCGTTCACCATTGCGATATCGCCCGTGTTGTTAAAACTATTCCCGGTTATGTAGGAGATTCTGGGATGCGATGATTTGCTCATGAGTTTAGCTAGGCGACTTGCCTTGGTTTTAGCCGAAGCTTTGACAATATATTTTCGGGAAGTTGAACCCATCCCATTCTGATGGTCAATCCAAAAGTAGCGAAGGCAAACAATGGGGCAATCAAGAGCATCAACACGGGATTTTGGTGGGCCCCGCCGGAACTAGAAACGTACAGTCCGGCGCAGGATACCGTTACCGAAACCCCCAGAATTGAAAATGCTTTTCGCAAATGGGCACCCACGTCAAAGAACTCAGTGGCCCGGCGGCGAACTTGAAATACGTAAGGAATAAATTGCACCGCACTTATCGCGGCGTTCATCAGGGCAACCCCGGCGATGCCCATCCAATGGTAAGCCGGGATTGTTAAACAAATCGTGGCAACTGCGTTAAACCCGGAGAACGGGGCCAAATACTGAAGGTTTCCCAGCGCGTAAAAGGGTTTGCTGAGCATGGCAAAGTAGAACTGGAACACAAAGTAGAAGGCAATAAAGTACATTGCCAAATTTCCGTTCTCCGGATACTTGTGAAGCAAGAGCGGGAGGAGCGGCCCTCCAAAGCTACACGGCACGAGGATGAAGCACGCAGACAGCGCGAGGCAAGTGAGAGACTGCCGATTCAACGACTCCGCAAAGTGCCGAAGATTGGAAGAAGCTTTACGCGTGAGGTCTGGAACTACCGTATCGGTCACCGGGATGAGGAGCCCATTTATGGCTTCGGGGATTCTATAAGCAACCCCGTAATCTGCCACCTGACTTAGCGACACACCGCCGTACGGCATCACCATTCGGTCCGCCGATGATCCGAGCCCATTGAGCAACCGGTGAGGATAACCCTTGAAGAACAGGCCAAATAGGTCGTTAGCAATCACGCGATCAAACCTCGGACGAAGGGCAAACTCTCGCTGGTCTCGCTTTAAGGTAATGATGTTGTAAATAAATCCTACGCATCCGCCAAATGCAAGGCCGGCAAAGATTCCTACGGGGGATCTATAAACGTAGGCGAGTCCCAACGAAGTAAGGACTCCAACCACCCGCTCTACCGATTGACGGATTGCCAACTGCCGGAACCTCTCCAGAGCCGCCAAGACGCTCACCAGGGAAGCATTCATCAGGTTGAAAAAGTAGGCCACTCCGGCCATGGCAAACATTTTCGCCAGTGTTGATGACTCCAGAGCTACGTCGGGAGACTTGATGAGCGGGCCAAGCACCACAAATCCAAGGCCACCCACCACCGCAACCGCACTACACACGGCAAGCTGCGTTTGCTGTATTTGCCATGCCAGCGCAGAATTTCCCGCCGCAAAGGCTTCCGTAATGCGTTTCTGAGAAGCCTGCAACACATTGGGGCTGGCCAAAAGCACAAAGTTGGCCACGTTAAACAACCAAACGTAGCCCCCGTATGCGGGAGCGCCCAGCCAGCGGATCAACAATGGAATTGTGAATAACTGAACCATCAGCGTAAGCACATTGGCCGCCACCAAATACGCGGAATTTCTGGCCTTAGACACCGCTACGCCGTTCCCCTGGAGGTCCTTATACTCAGTATGTTTATTAGAATCAGAAAATCCCCTTTCGGATTGACCTGATGACTGACTTAGCGAATCTGGGGTCCAATATGCGGTCCGTAGTGGTTCTCAGGTAAGGCCACGCCTTAGACAGCGGAAGGTTATCTGCGGCGGTAAAAACCACATGAGACCAAAGCAGCCTTTTTTCTGAGTGAGTCAAAAACGGGAGGCCGGCCATGAGAATCCCAAGGTTTTTCTCAACCGTTTTTGGAGTCCTTGACAGCGAACCGATGGACTGGAGATAGTAAGTAAAGCTATCTGGCATCACAAATCCAGGTCCGTTACGTTGAGCTAGTCTCACCCAAACATCAACATCTTGTTGACTCGGTAATTCTTCTCGCCACCCGCCAATGGCATCTAGCTTTGTTCTCCGCACGGACATTGCCGAACCACCGTACCAGTAGGTTCGGCTTAAAAATTTGCGGTAGTCAATGGGTGCTCCCAGAGCTGGACCACAGAGCCTTAATTCAACGCCGTCTTCCGAGATCGCCATGCACGGATCAATGACCACACTCCAGTCCCCGGAAGCCTGTACGGCAAGGTGACGCTCAATTTTCTCGGGCTTATACCAGTCATCTGAGTCTAGGAAGAATAGAAGTTCTGCCGATGTCGCTCGGTACCCGGCATTTCGCGCGATATTGCCGTTTCCTTTGGGCAAGTCCAACACCGTGGCCCCCAAGCTCCTCGCAATTTCAACCGTCCGATCGGTTGACCCGTCGCTGGCCACAATAACCTCGTCTGGTTTAACCGTTTGCGCCCACACAGATTCAAGGGCTTTATGAATCAGCCGCTCCATGTTGTGCGCCGGGATGATGACCGCCGTCTTCATGGTAAGTGTGAGAATACCTCCGGGCTCGTTAGGGCAGGTCGGTAAGGCGGCAGGCTACCTACTTTGATGTCTCCGCACTTGAATTTGAGGCGCGTTTACCCATTAAGAAGCTAAAGGCGGAGAGCAGGAGAACCCACAGCAGATACGGATACTTGGACATCAGTCCCAGTATCTTGCCCATCCGACCCACTTTACCGTCTTGGAAGAGCACGGCATAGATCACGCGCCGACCGAGTTCAAATTGCCCGAACTTGCCATCTACCCAGTTTGACCAGCGATTAGGTGCATACACCGCAGATTTCCGGCGAACCATGTTGGCGGCCGAAAGCATGGTTGGATAATTGGAGGACATCTGGCCGCTCAGTTTCCGATAATACGTTTGAACCGTTGGCTCGTAACCCACCAAATATCTCAGCGATACCCGGATGACAAAATCCCAGTCTTCACAGGATTTCAAAAGAGGGTCAAAACCACCTACTCGTTCGAACACCTCGCGACGAAAAGCCCAGCCGACCGGGGGGCCCCAATTTCGCCGAACTGCCTGCCGAAAGGCTTGTCCTTCCCAAAGGGTTCTCACTTCGGGGATGCGCTCGGATACGGTTCCCTCTTCATCAATCTCGCGGTAGTAGCCGGCAACTAATCCAATTGAGAGATCGTCCGCAAAGTGCTTCACCCGACTCGCGACTGCGGTCGGCAAAAAAATGTCGTCTGCATCCAGCAACATGAGGATCTCTCCCTTTGATGCCGCAATTCCTCGATTCCGGGCCGCACTTAACCCCCGATTTTGCTGGTCGACCAAGACAATTCGCGCGCCGAACGAGTGGGCCACGCCAAATGAATCATCTTTCGACCCATCGTTGACCACCACCACTTCAACCGCGGGGTAAGTCTGGTTGAGTGCACTCTCGATGGCGGCAGCAAGAAAACGTTCGCCGTTATAACAGGGGATGATAACCGAGACAAGTGGGGTCGATAAATTTTGAGTCATCCTAAATCAGAAACGTGCGCCCACTTTTGCCAGTTGCCACGTTGATTCTAGCGTTTTGAGCAAATGCATTGTCTGCAGGAATTCAACGCAGGGTCAAACCGCTAGTCATCGAAAAAACAATTGTTGCGTCGATGGGAAACTGGATTGATACCGTTGATGTAGGATGCGGCAAGTAAAAACGCGAAGTTGGAGCTCATCTTTCAAAGAGCTCCAACCTCCCTCATGCTTTCAGCACCCCATTCAGTTAGCTTTCTGAGCCGCATTACCACTAACAAAGGCCTTGCCCGTACCTAAATTTTTATAGAAGACCGGCTTTGATTTTGCCCCGTAGGTCAGAAACCGATTGCCAATTAAAGAGGTCTTACCGCCGTAGGTGGCAGAGGTTCCTACGGCACATAATCCACCACCCTTGTGGATGAATGTGGAAGACCGGACTTGAATCTCGAAATTGGGCGAAGTGGTTTGCAGTGAGATCCCCACATCGGCCGCTCGACTGCTGTTGACGATGAACTTGCAGTGATCAAATAGCATAGAACCATTAGCAATTTGGCTGATAAGAAAGAGGGTGCCCCAGGTGGTGGGCACTTCTTCAAAGGTGCAGCGAGTGAAACTGATGGTTCCGATTTGGTTAGACTCTTTTGTTATCACGCCCGAATCGGCTCTAAAGTAGCAGTTCTCAAAGAAGATTTTGTCGGCGTAGCCGCCCGGAGGGTTGCTTCCTGAATCCGTGGAGGAAGTGAGCTTGAATCCCCATAAATCGGTTCCAACCACGCGGATGTTTCGGGCATTTGGACAGAGCACAATCGGCCCGCCCAAAGAACAGTTGATGATCTTAATGTCTTTTTCACCGGCCAGCCATTTGTCGTTCCCAATATTGATACTATTGGATGAGGAGCAGTTCTGAAAGACAACTCTTCGCTCATCGTAGCCGTGCAAGTCAAGATTGGAGAAGGCACCGGTCGCGTCACAGTTGGTAAATGCTGCATCGGTGGTTCCAGAGTGCAGGATGAATCCGTGTCGGCAACCATCGGCCGTAGAATTTTGCACGTAGAAAAAGCGACAATGTTTCCCGATAACCCCATACCCCTGGCCAGGGCCGAGGTCCACGGCATGGGCTACATGGATGTTATCCATGGAAACATTGCGTGATTCTTCGACTTCGAGAGCCGCTGATTGGAATGTATTTACATCCAAGTCTCGTAGAGTTAGCCCATCTACCATCCATGCATAAACAATGCGATCCGACGCATTCGTGGTGGTTCCGGGCAGAGATCCATTCATTCCCATTCCTTGAACCGTGATGTTTTTGGATACGTAGCTATCCACCGGCGTTATGCGAGGGGTATGGTCGTATTCTCTGGCCGCTGGATTTTCGAGAACTGCGCGTCGCGTGCTGGGAGAAAACGCCGTGAACCGAACTAGCTCAAACCTGGGCCGGGATACCGATACATCCTGGGATGAGGAAATCGTGTAGCTGTCTTCCAGTACGTAATACTTTCCTGTCTCCACCGAGACTCCGTTTGGAATCAAAATGTCAGGGTCCCCTTCTTTTACCGAACTAGCCAGATTGATCGGATTAACCTTACGATACTGATTGAACAGCGAACCAACCCTTACAATCTGGTTCGCCTTGCCGCTTGGTGTCGTAAAGCGGGTTTGGGAGATGCCGGCACCCTTTAAAGCAAAATTCCTGGTCCCCGCGGGAATGATGATTGGGTTGATAATTTGGTAGTTACCCGCCGGAATATTGTATTCAGGCAAGCCGTGAGCAATTGCATCTAAAATTCCGGAGTTAATCCAGCCGGAATCATCTGGCGCAGTTTGGACTGCAGATATTGCGGTCCTACCCAATGCGCGGGATGCCATAACTGCGGAACTTGCGCTGGAAGCAAAGCTTGCATGAGCGCTTGCGGCGCACACGCCAAAGATCAGAAATACGGTCTGTCGAAATTGCATGAAAAGTGGACCTCAAGTTGCCTACTTTTCAAATTCCACGACCGGGCATCGCGAGTCACCGTTGTTTGTGCTTGGGTTAAACCTTTAAGAAGGCAACCTTACGGCGACGGGGGCTTTTGCAACGGTTATAGGGACAGATTCCAGTCTGGCCAAGGCTAAATTACCCAGCAACCACGATGGAATTTCGATGATCTTTCGCTTGATTATGCTGGTGCATTAACGCAAAACGACCCGGGGTTCGCAGAGATATCCCCATCGTTAGCCCCGCAATGACCATTGAGAACGGAAAAATCATATATCCGTCAACGGTGTTAAAGAAATTGCAGTTGATGATCATGAACACCGACGCGGTCAGCCCAATTCCGGCAAATTGCCGCCGGGCTGGCGTCTGGAACTTGTCTACAAGTAGCCTTGCGGCACCCAGTGCAGAACCAAGTAGCGCCAGAATAAAAATTCCCAATCCTGGAAGGCCATACATAGCTAACGCAACCCGATAACCGCTTTCCATCAGCCGACCGTCTTCGTCCCATTTATCTAGGCCGGGCGCTCCAACTAACAGCGTGCCGTCCGGTCCAATACCGGTCATGGCAAGACGCGGATAAATTTTATTCAGCTGCGCCCAAGTTACTGCCTCTCGAGTATTGAGACTGGCATCCGTAGAAATGGATCCGATGTTTGAAACGTAGGTGAATCGCTTAGCCGCGAGTCCTACAAGGAACACAAAGCAAATGCATCCTACGGCAACAATTTTGTTCGCCAAGACCCGATCAGTTCGGTAGAGCCCCACTAAGAATCCAATCCACATAACAAACAAGATGAGATAACCCGCTCTTGCCTGAGAGGAGACAACGCCTCCACTGAAAAAGAACATTCCAATCATGTCCGTCAATTTCAGTTTGCCGATGAATAATCTTGAAGCCAAGAGCCCAAATCCGATCACACACTGAAATGCCAACTGGTTGGGCTGCGGAGTCAATCCGACCGCCCGCAAGCCCGCCGTACCGTCCCAGTTGTCAATCGCTTTATACGTATAAAGTTCAGACAATCGGATTGCGAACCCTAAGCGAAGGAACTGACAATATGCGATAAAACACGATAAGCCAAATGTCCATAGGATGATCGACATCATGGGGTTTCGCACCCGCGGATCAACCGCCACTAACGCGTAAGCAACAAAGCACGGGAGCAACCCCTCCATCAGATAGAGTTCTGCTCTTCCCAGCGCACCCACTCGGCCAAGATAGACAATCGCAAAGACCTGCGTAAAAAAACTCCAGAGTTGGAGAATCATGACGGTCATGATTGGGAAGCTCCAGCGAATGGGAATTTTGGCCTTACTAAAAGCAATTGGGGCAAACAAGAGCGCGTTAACAAGGTACACCGGTCGCAAAATGCCTACCACACTACCCGGAAGAATCCACGAGATAGCATAGAGGGCAAAAATAAACAATCCCCAGTTAATGATCGACTTCTCGCCAGTGACCAAGCCCGACTGAAAATCTGCGTGGGATTTGCGCAGCTTAGAAACCCAAGTCTGCCTTTCTGCAAGCTTAGATCGACGGGGTACGGCGGTGGATTGGGCTGGGGTCATGGCGTTACATTTTCTTTACGAGGGCATCCAAGTTAACGAAACTGGTGATGCTCTTCCACAAACTGATTGCATTGGCTTCACTACTCTCGGTGCTTTGGTCATACATGTTGGGCAACGTAATGACGCGGAGGGCAAGGGCCTTAGTGGGCTCACCCCTAAGCGCTTTGAGAATTCCTTCTATTTTCAGACCGGCCGACATGTCCGGAATCGTTTCCTTAGATGTCTGCAACCAGTAGTACATCGTGGCCCGCTCTCGGTTCTTCACAAACACGGCCCGCGAAACGGGCTGGGCGCCCAAAGCGGGAGCGATCCAATCCTGTTTTTCGCGCGTTTCTTGAGCCAATTGATAGCCGGTGCCCGCCATACACAATCGCGGATCGTGGGCATTCTGGGTGTTGTTCACCTGAAGAAGCAAGACCTGCACCTGATCGCCGGTTGATTGGTTACGATACATTCTTTGACTTGCACTGGGAGAATCTAAAATCGATTTTTCTGCGTCAGATAGCGGGATCGATTCTCCGTGCCAAACGCCAATCGTTTCCGGAAGCGTGTCCGCTTGAATCACAATCGGAATTGCCTTTTCAACGATATCCTGGCGAACGCTGATCACCGTAGCCGGAACCAAGCAAAGCATGGCAATCGCAACTCGAATATAGATATTTGATCTCTTTGGCGTTTTCATTAGTTCCCTCCCGCAGTAGTCGCCGGAGTTGACGAGCCGGTTTCCTCGGGAAATCTCGCCCACTCGGGCATATAGTCATCGTAATAGTGGCTTACTTTAAGCAACGCACCCACTCCGCTCAACACCAATGTGGCAATGATCACGCCCACAATTCCGCTACTGTCGTGAAGCGTGTTGGCCAGTTGAACGCCACCCTTATCCCCAATCATGCCGATCAAGGCGATTCGGATGGAGTTTGCAACAATACTTACGGGCACCGAGCTGATAACCAGGAGCAACTTACGCCACAAAGCCCCGTGGACCATCATCGTGGTCAAAATGGCAATCGCAACCGTGGGAAAGAGAATGGTGAGCCCAGAACAGGCCGCTGCAACTTCAAAGGTGTAGTTTCCCGTGCTTACGGTGGTGCCATCAACGTAGATGTGAGTTCCCATCCCGGCCAAGATTCCGCTTGCCATGGTGGTACTGATCCCCTGCATGGGCACGAGAATCTTGGAAGTCACCTGGCCCGGCCAAGGGATCATGGTCACCATATAGGCAAGCGGCCCCCAAAGGTGGCTATAAACTCGGCCGCCCCAAACATAGTAGGGCAAAGCCATCATGAGGATGGTGAGCGCAAGACTCTGCACAATGGTGGCATTGGCAATGAGGCCCACGCAGTGAATGCCCACGCCCAGAAGAATGATCCCTAGCGAGAGGATGCTGCCCGATTGCACCGGTTCTTTGGCAATGTTTTTCCTCTTGGCCCAGATGAGAAATAAGACCGAGGGCGGAACGAAATAGCCGTATCCAAACGGCGCGTGACTTTCATTCCATCGCTTCCAGTAATACGCGAACAAAGAGCTGAAAACAAATCCAATGACCACCGAAGCAATGAGCCAAGCCGAAATATTGGCCGTGGTCAATTTACTCCGCCACTCGAACTTATCCTCAGTTTTGAGCGGAGACGTGGTCTCAGCGACGAGACTCGATTCAGTCTGTAGCTGGGGTTCCGAAGTGCTTGGGTTTATCGTTACGTCTTGGCTCAAATGGATTCCTTTAAAATTCTTTCTGAAGGCTTCAATCGCCCTTTCCTTACCATAGTCGGACATTTAAGCTCGCGACTGTACCTGATTATCCGCATTATATTGCAATTCTTTGTCGGCAGCGCGCATCTTAGCGCAACGAAGCAGGAACATAGGGTTGCCTAGAATGTAACGCTTTGCCATTCGTTTTGGTTCTAAGCCTAAACGAAAAATCCACTCAATTCCCAGTTTACGCATCCAATCCGGAGCCCTCGGCTTGGTCTGGGATAGAAAGTCAACCAATCCACCCACCCCCATCGCCACCTTTACATTAAACTTGTCCCGGTTTTGGGTGAGATATATTTCCTGCAAGGGATTTCCCAGGCAAACCAGTAATAGATCCGCTCCCGAGGCTGCGATTGCCGGGGTTGCCATTAGATCCTTGTCCACATAACCATTGAGACGTCCGGCAATTTCCACATTTGGATATAACTCTTTAAGCTTTTCGCAGGCTCTAAGGTTTGCTTCTTCAACTCCGCCAAGCAGAAAGATTCGAAGTTTAGACGAGCTGTCTCGACACAAGCGCGGAATGAGATCAGTGCCGTTGAAATTATACGGCACGGGCACACCGCGCATCATCGCCCCCAGTCGAATTCCAATCCCGTCGTTAAGAATGAGGTCGCATGCCCCAAGCGCTTCACTGGCCATCGCATTAGTCCGCGCAATATTAAGGGTGTTGGCATTGGCCAAAGCGATGATCGTATTGTTCCGATCGGATGACGTGACGGTTTTAATCCACCAATTCCAAAACTGATCAAACGTTGGGTTCCAGAACTCATAGCCCAGCAGAACCAACCGGTCGGACAGAACGGGTGACAAGTGGGCCGCCTTCAAGGACTTTGACGTGGTTGATGGCTCGGGAGCGTTACTCAAACGGGCGCAAACTCCTCAGATCGTTGTATTTTGTTATATTCAGCGGAATATTATCCTTTCTACGCCGGTTAGCACAGTTTAGCCGAGAACGGCAACTCCATACCCAGAACGATTACCGGGGGCAACGATGGCCCCCGCCGTCGGCCACAATAACATCATGAACCCAGATATCCGGGCTAACGTGCTTGCCATGAAGGCCTACTCTCCCGGGAAGCCCATTGCTGAGGTAAAGCGCGAACTAGGATTAGATTCCGTAGTACGGCTATCCAGTAACGAAAACCCGTTTGGGCCATCGCCCAAGGCCATTGCCGCGGTTAAATGTGCCTCGGAACAGATGCACATCTATCCCGATGCCGCCGCGCATGATTTAAAAGACGCCATCGCGTCCAGATATGATGTCGCGGCAAACAACGTTTTAGTTGGGAACGGAAGCGACGAACTCATACATTTGCTGGGTTTAGTGCTCTTGGGTTCCCCTACTGACGAAGTGATCGTGGGAGATCCATCTTTCGTTCGCTATGATGCTGCGGCGCAAATTGCGCCATGCAAGCTCATCAAAGTTTCGCTCGACGCAAATTTTTGTTACGATCTAGACGCGACGGCGGCGGCCGTAACCTCCAACACCAAGATGGTGTTCATCGCCAACCCTAACAACCCCACGGGCACCCTTGTTCGCAAACCCGAGTTCGAGTCATTCCTGGACGCCTTGCCTCCAAAGACGTTGGTGGTTTTAGACGAAGCCTATTACGAGTTTGCGGCCGGTGAACCCGACTATCCCACATCGGTTGAATACGTAAAACAGGGTCGCAACGTAGTGGGTTTACGAACCTTCAGCAAAGCCTACGGTCTGGCCGGAATTAGGATCGGTTACGGGTTTGCTTCACCGCAGATCGTAGATGCGATTGACCGGGCGAGAGAACCATTTAATGCCAACAGTCTTGCCCAAGCCGCCGCGATTGCCGCCCTGTCCGACGAGGAGCACGTTCGCCGAACCGTTGATGCCAATCGGCGGGGATTGTCTCGGCTCGTCAAAATTGCCGCAAAAATCGGCGGCAAAGTGGTTCCCAGCTTTGCGAACTTCGCCCTCATCGACCTCGGAATCCCCGCCCGACCCGTTTTTGATTCCCTCCTCCAAAGAGGGGTCATCGTACGACCGGGTGATATATTGGGAAACCCTACGTGCCTAAGAGTCAGCATCGGTACCGAACTCGAAATGGACGCCTTTGAGTCGGCAATTTTAGAAGTTATGTCAGTTCACACCCTTCAGGAGACCACAAGATGATCGTCGTCATGAAAACGGGAGCTTCCCGAGAGCACGTGCAGGAAGTAAGCGACCGCTTGCTCGAACTGGGATACGTCGTGAATCCGATTTTTGGGGTGGAAAAAACCGTTATTGGTGCTGTCGGGGGGACCGAGCACGACAAGGTAGACGCGCGGGAGCAATTGCTTGGCTACTCCGGGGTGGAAGATGTCATCTTCATCACGAAGCCCTACAAGTTTGTGGCCAAGGAATATCGTAAAGGTAAATCTGTGGTCGACGTGGGCGGAGTCCTCATCGGCGGCGACGAGATTGTGATGATGGCGGGTCCCTGCACCGTCGAATCTGAATCCCAACTGTTCCAGACCGCAGCGGCTGTCGCCAAAGCGGGGGGAAAGATTCTTAGGGGCGGCGCATATAAACCGTGCACCTCGCCCTACTCCTATCAAGGAATGGGAGTTGAAGGGCTTGCCCTGCTCAAAGAAGCGGGTCGGCGCTACGGGCTTAAAGTGGTCACAGAAGTGATGCACGTGAAAAAAGTGGACGAAGTTTGCCAATACGCAGACATTCTCCAAATTGGGACCCGAAACATGCAGAACTACGAGTTACTGCGTGAAGTGGGCCAAACCCGCACGCCGGTAATGCTAAAGCGCGGCATGACGAGCAAATTTGAGGAGTGGCTACTCGCCGCCGAATACATCGCCAGTGCGGGCAATGAAAAGCTGATGCTCTGCGAACGCGGAATTCGCACGTTTGAGCAATACACCCGCAACACGCTTGACTTGTCTGCGGTCCCTGCCCTCAACGCCTTAACCCACCTTCCCGTGATTGTTGATCCATCTCAGGGAACCGGTCGGCGCGAACTGGTTCCGCCCATGAGTAAAGGGGCGGTGGCGGTGGGTGCCGATGGCCTCATCATTGAAGTCCACCCCGACCCTGACCATGCGATAAAAGACGGTGCGCAAAGCATTACCATAGAAGCTTTTGAACAGTTGATGGACGAACTTAAATCGGTAGCCCACGCCGTCGGTCGAACTCTGTAAATTCGGGAAGCCTTTTAAGAAACGCCAGGCTCCCCGCTTGAAGTAGCGGCTGACCCTAGCGGTTCTCATATATTGGTTCACCGCTTTTTGCAGGGGGATTGTCTAATTTTCTGGACTGGATGCCACTGAAGCGTTCAAGATTTCGCTGGGTACAGTTGCTACTTTTTCCTTGATCGATTTGGGCTAGTGATCTGGACTTTGCCCCAGATTTTGGAGTGAGACAATTGATCCTCAACGGGTTCGGCACCACGATAACCTACCGCATTCCGGAACAATTTTGTAGCGTCCGCCCAGCCATCACGCGCAAAACCTCATGCTCTGGAAACCCCTCCAAACCCGCCGAAATGGGCTACCGCTACACGCCGAACTAAAACCTGTTACCCACGTGTAATGACGAAGAGCACGAAGGCGCGATGCTTAGGATGGAAAGCGACTATCACAATGCGTTTGATCGTGATATGAAGAATATGGGTTATAAGGGGAAAGACGATCCGCAGGCGGAACACGACTTCTTCCACGTACTCCATCACCACGGGATAATTTCACACTCGGAATTTAACGAGCACGTGAACCGACTGGGCACCCATCACTTACTGGGCAAAGACGCGACTAAATTATCTTTCTCAGAACCGTCTCTGAGGAGTGACCAATGGTCAGATGCAGATGCGGGGTCGTATGTGGGGGGTATTCCGGATTTCCATGACCTACCTTCATCATCACTCCAAAGCCTACGGAAATCATCACCAGACCTCAGAGTGATCATTACCACTCCGTTATCGTCATCTCTTAGCGCCCGCACATGGTCCCCTAATCATAGCATACCCGCAGTGCGCCAGATCATGGAGTCCGCGAGAATCGCCGCGATTACCGCGCTCAGTGAAGGGAAAATCCTACTCACATCAGAAGAAGGTAAGTGGGGCGTCTGGGCAAATTCGCACGTCGGTCGGTTCTTTGTCGAACTCGCAATTGCGGATCGCGCTTACGTCAAACCGTCCGATAATCCTAATGATCACTTCGCGGTCTGGGCGCAAGGGAAGGGGCGGCGCCCGGTTCAACTCCAAGTGGACGCCACGTCCGGCAAGATTGTCAATTCAGATGAGGTCCTTAAATCACTACTCGGAATGAGTCCGGAAGAGCAAGAGAAGGCACTTCAGGATATCGAAGCGCAGGTTGAGCAAGAGCAAGGGGTGGAATCAGACGGTCCCGAAATGACCGTTCCGTCCGATCAATACGACAAGATGCCCGCCGTAGCCGAGAGCGGTGGAACCACGAACCTTATCCTAGATGCGTACACCGGGCACGTCCTCAACTGGGCGGAAGCTAAGTTCAAAGTTGAATCACTCAGCCCGTCTGAGGTGGTGGAGCTTACCGGCATTCGGCAATACGTTAAGGTGCGCGGATACACCCGTAAAGACGGCACCCCGGTCTCTGAGTACAGAGCACAGCGCAGTAAAGCGCAGATAGAAGCGCAGGGTCACCGAGTTTCCTGGGAAGCAGTCTCGGGCGCAAAGTCCGAGTTTGCAATGCAAGCTCACACGATGAACTACGCGGATAAACTTGCCTACACCCATGCGGTCATCTCTAGCTTCACGAGTGACGGCAAGGATGAGTTAGCGGAGGCTTGCGGGCTTCCTGCACCCAAGTTCCAGATCAGTCCGGGTTGGTGGGAAGGGGTATCAAACCCGTCCGTCCAAGCCGACTTTGGAATCCCTTACTCGGAAGAAAACAACACTAAGATCGAGGCTTACGCGGCGATTCTTGGGAAAGCCCTGCACCAAGATGCGATGGCGATGCACCACGCCAAGGTCTCGGCAAACTTGGAAGAATCCAACATCCTTGAGTTCTGGACTCACACCCCACTCAATGCTTCGGATGTAGGGGCGCTCATGGCTTCACTTTCGAATAATGCACCAGGGGCGTCGATTTTCCCGGTAGTTAACCAGGACGGCGTTAGGTTTTTGAATGGAACACAATTGGATGAGAAGGAACTTAACCCCATCGACTTTCGACTTATTTGTCAATCAGTAATTAAGGAGACCCAAAGGGATAACGTCGATCAATTGTGGGGTTATACTGGTGCTAATTCGAACCTAATTGAGAGTCAAAATTATGATGAAAAGATCGGAAACTTTATCGGGCAAACCACGAGTGAGAGCGACGACGTTTATGACCAGCGAGGAAGCTCTGAAGCACATCGCACCGGACGTGTTGGCGAGAGCGAGGGAGATGGACAAACTAGTCAAGCTGGCGGGTCCCGACCATCCGTCGATCCGGGCAGGCTTCTCGATCTTCAACGTCGGATTGAAGAAACAGCAAGCCGAGCCGCCCAACGAAACCAAGACGTAAACTTATCTGAATCAACCTCCGGATACGGGTCCGGAGGGGCGCCACCTAAAGAACTGCGTCCGGGCGACCACTGGGTCACCCTTAAACCCCAGGGACCGGATTCAGAAGAGCACCGCCACGTCATCATCCGCGCCATGAAAGACGGGTCCGGCATGATCGTGTGGGCGGGCAATAAAGGGCTTACTCACCTCCGGCTCAATAAGGTTCACGCTACCGAGGGCGATTACAAAAACGCCGCTAAGAGCAAGCCTAAGATTCTTTCCCCAGAACAGGCGCAAGCCGATAAGGATCGCAGACAACAGCGTCTCGGCGCATTAGATCAAAGCCGTCAGACCTTCGGTCAAAAGCTGGTGGAAAACCTGGGGCTTTCCGGGGTCGTTGATCCTGAGGCGGCGCTTGCGGCGGTAGAAACCGGGGTCCTTAAACCTCAAGCTAAATCCGGGGAACAGTCAGGTACTCCAAAAGAAAAGCGGGAAGGAGCAGAAGGCGAACAACCCCAAGAGAAAGCAGGTGCAGGCGAAACCCTAGAAGAGGATAGACGCTCTGACTTTGACATTCAATATACGTATTCGATAATAGGAGCGAGATCCTCAACGATCATCACGGCTTCTGACCGCATATACAAATATCAATACAGCTACGACCTGGTTGGAAACCTTACGCGGATCAGCGTCTATAGAGGAGCGGGCGTCCAGCCTAACGTGGCTTACACGTATTTGACTGACGTCAATTACACTTACGATGCCCTAGACCGTGTTATTGCGGTAAAAACTGCGGACATTAACACGCTCTATACCTACGATGTTCTAGGGCAAGTCACCGTTTTGAAGAACCTTAGGGTTGACAATATGGTGGTGGCGAACGAGGATCCAACTCTTATATACACAGATTCTAAGGGTTTTAAGCACACAATTCTTTCTCAGTTCACCGGTATCGGCTATGACGTGCTTAGTAATCGCACCGGCATGGGTGCCGCCGTTCTCACGTCCAACGGGCTTGCTCAGTGGACCGTCAATTATGGCTTTGGTACAAGCGCACAAATGCAAGGAATTTGGGCGGGCCGGAGTTCCGTGAACAATTCCTACTCGCTAGATGCGGGCGGAAATTTGGCTACTGCCCGTGGCGAAACTTTTACGACAAATCTAGACAGCGACCGCTTAACTCAATCCAGCAGCACCTTTAGGGATGTTGCTTACGACCCCTTGGGGAACACTTCGCAGTCGCGTGGTAACGCGATGACTTACTATCCAACTGGGCAATTGAAGACGGTCATTAATTCAACCTCGGGTATTGACCATGAATTTCAATATGATGCGGGTGGCTTTAGGACGGGGCGTCGGTCCGGCACGATGGGTTGGGAAAACTTTGGCTACGATGGAGCCGGGTTGGTTTTTCATTCGCTGCCTCCAACTTCGGTGGATAACCCTGGAGAAGCAACTTTCTACGTTTGGGGACCCACGGGGCCGATTCTCCAGATCTGTAATCATCCGGTCGCTTCAGCCCAAGTCATTTCTTCGTTCACTTACGACCCGAATGGGAATACGGTCGCACGAGTATCTACCCAGATAGGGGACGTGTCGGGGTTGCCTTATGTGGAGAGGGCAACGGTTTATGATGCTTACGGCAAGGTGCTGTGGGTTGACGGTGTGCCTTCGGTAACCGGGAGTCAGTACAACCCATTTGGCTACAAGGGGCAGGTGGGGTATGTGACGGATGGCTACGTCTACGGTCGCCCCGACCTGAACACCGGCCTCATCTACTGACACTACCGCTACTACGACCCCCTCTCAGGTCGCTGGATCTCCCGTGATCCGGCAGGACTTGATGGCGGGGTGAACGGGTACGAGTACTGCGGAGGCAATCCGCTGATGGAGGTTGACCCTAGCGGGCTAAACGGTTTGTTTGTATTCGGCCCAGATCATAAGAGTGGGAACAAGGCATGGGGAATCATTGCTAGGCAATATGCGCAACTCTACATGAAGGCTACTGGAAGTGCGGCAACCACGGTAATGATCACGAATTTACACGACCTTCAACAGGCTTTTAGGGCAACAAAGAACATTGATACTTTTTGCTTTGTTGGGCACGCAGGAGTGCCCGGAAGCTACCCAGGCAGCGCACATAATCCACCTAGTCCTGCTCCAGATTCTTATCTTTTCCTCGAGAGCGAAGGGATAGTGGGTAGTTCAGATATTGCGGCCTGCCAAATTCGCACTCTATCAAATACAAATGTAAACGACAAAGCTTTTTTCTTCTTGTACGGTTGTGGGACTGCAGCGACAAGGAATCAGCCCAGATTGGGAGAATTTGAGGGACCGGGATTGCGGACGGGACAGCCAACGATGGCGAAATCATTTGCTAGCAAATTGGGCAGTCCTGTTTGGGGGTTCGCACCACATGTAACCCCCGGAGGAAGGCCTTTCTTTCCAAGGGGATTCACCTGGCACAATTTTCTTGGGGTACAGAATTTCCACAATTTCGGGGACGACATATTCCCAGTGCGGACTGATCCTTGAGATCAGTAAAGTTCTTGCTTACTCAGTTCATTTCTTAGAATCTCTGCTTGTTGGAAAGTGTCGTTCATCATGAAAATTAGCACTGTTTTCCGATTCCTGTCGATCCTTATTCAATTGTTTTCCGCTGCTTTATTTCTTTTCTCTGGCCCTGAGGTCTTGTACCGCCTATTCCTTTGGGGGAGGGATTACCAATTTCAACCTTTGACAAACCATGTGGATCTGTTGTCACGTATGGCATCGTTGTCGGTGATCAGCATTGTTATAGGGATAGTCTTGATTGTTCTATCCTTTATTTCCCGAAAGTATTTTGGACGGACCAGCATCGCGATTGCATTTGCTCTCCTTGCGAGCGGCTGTACTTTTTGGACCATGCGTGCAACACATGGCTTAGTCACATACGACGAGTACATATCCGATATGAAGCACCCTCGTTGAGATTGATCAAACTTGGACCCACTAATGTTTTTGGCCCAGCGCTAAATTCCAAGAACAGACTGATCTACTGCCACTATTGCTACTACGACCCGCTCTCTGGTCGCTGGATCTCCCGTGATCCGGCGGGACTTGATGGTGGGGTTAACGGGTACGAGTACTGCAATGGCAACCCGCTCATGAACGTGGATCCAAGCGGTAAAGATTTTCGTGAGTATCTGCAAGGGGTTGGGGGCGTTTTTCGCGGCTATGGGTCTACGCTAAAGGGCGTTGTCACTTCACCATGGGCAATGGCTGAGTTTGCGGGTATGTGGGCTGGTTCAGGCTGGAGTCGTGATTACGGGATTGGAGCCGCTTCTGCCGCCTAGAACCATTTTTCAAGTGGGTTCAGTTTGGATGCCAGCCCGGAGCACTTCGGTGAGTCCTTTGGGGTAGTCCTTGTGACCGTAGGCACAGTCGGTAGCGGATTTGCGGAGGGAGAAGCGTTTAGTAAAGTTGCCTATGTGACACATTGGGACAATCCCGGTGCCATCCAAGGCTTCATCAACGATGGAGTGATTCCCGCGGGCAAGTGGGTACAGCGAGGGCGAGGCAGCCTTGGCGGCTATGTTCTATCCGGGTCACCCGGCAAGTTTCCGTTCGGGTCTAAACTTGTGCTCAAGGTAGCCAAGTCATCCCTCAAGCCTCCCAAGGGTTGGGAAATGAGTAAGTGGCTCATCGGACAACGAATGCTCAAACATCCTTTAAAATTCTAATGGTTTTTTACATCGTAATCTTTGGCGGTGTTGGCCTTGAGGTTGTGAATGTGCTCTGGGTCCTTAAGGTTCAGTCGCCGGTCTACATTATTCCACCTGCCTTGACAACAATCGGCGTCTTCCAAGCGGACTCCTGGCCCGCTTGGGCCAAATGGCTACTCACCATCATTGCGTTAATGGTGCACATTGGCGTGGGCATTGTTTACGTAAAATTGTATAGGGCTAGAAGCATATCTAGCGAACTGTTGTTAAAGGATTCTTCCGCACCGGAACCACACGGGAAGTAACTCCAGCGATGGCCTCAGTGGACCCCCACCTGACTACTTAAGCTCTGCTCACCAAATCTTTTGCACTTCGACTTGCGTGACAAACAATAGATGAATGAATTTGCCAAAAAAGATGAGTTTGACCTGTACCCCATAAATATCCACCCTAGGCCTGTAGGGTTACCTCACTGTTTGCTGTTTGCTTGCAATCCTGTGTATATTTAGAGTAGGGATCAATTGAAATTTACTCTTTGACTTCACCAACTATATTCAAGTTCGCAAAGTCCACTCTCGGCCCTCCCTAAGGGTGGCAGATGAGTAAGTGGCTCATCGGACAACGAGTGCTGAAGAAGCCACTGAAATTCTAATGATGTTTTATGTTTACATTGCCATTGGGGTGTTCCTGGAAATTGCGAGTGCACTTTACAGGTTTCATAACCAATCAGGAATTTTGTTACTTCCGCCAATATTTATTACGATTGGCGCGTTCGGCACTCAGCCCTGGCCAGATTGGGCAAGGTGGTGTTTGTCCGCCGTTGCGATCTCGGTCCATCTTGGACTGTTCCTGCAAGTGCGTCGAAAGAACAAGGAACGCCAACGTCAAAAAGCTATCTTTGACGCCAAAGAATAGGGCCAGAATGATCATCCTGACCATGCAAAGCTTCACTAACGATGGAGAGATTCCCGTAGTCATCTGGTTCCCCGCCGCATCATACAAATAAGTCTTATCCGCCCCTGCTAACTTATCACCGTAATGAGCCGTGGTCAAATAGTCTAACGAATTATCGTAGCCGTAGGTTTCACCCCGGGAGAGATCAAATGCACTTGAACCCACGCCGTGACCACCAGAAACGCGAGTGCCTAAAAGACGCTTGATGCAAACCATTGCTTGGTAACAGAAGTGCGATTTACCGTTTGATCGGCTTCAATTGACGGCCAATCCACCATCCAAACCCGCCGATTAAAACGCCAAGAAGCACCTCGGCAGCAATTCCAGAACGCATCAAGTCAGCTCCGAAATACCCAACGAACGACTTAGTAGAAAGAAAATCGTTGAGAAGCAAACCCATACTCACCATGATCAAGGGTAAGACAATTAAAGACGGTAGTCTAAGTTTTGACTTTGGCTTTGCCAGAATCACGGCTTGCAACATGATTGTAATTCCAATTTGAAAACTTGGCAAAACTATCATGAGTAGAAAGAATTTATTTAAAAACATCGTTATTAGTCATCTAGCCCAAAGCATTCGCCGTGTAAACCAATCGTTCGACATTTAGCGCAAATATCGTATCTACCCAATTTCCGCTGATTTTTATCTCGTCTATGATCGGGGTTAGTCTGCCGCCCTCTCTATAAATGCGGGATTTCCAAGCATTGCCCAGGTCTTCTGGCTCTTCGCGGTTTGCAGTGGGATTGGCTAATCTCCTAAAACGGCTGCCGTGCAGGCTTTCAAGGTTGCACTGGGACAGTGGACTGTTTCCTTTTCCTTGACTGGGTTGAGCGCTCTATGACCTGGCAGGTGAGTAGCA
>JBBQUZ010000022.1:0-48474 GCA_038212035.1 Fimbriimonadales bacterium | reverse complement strand
TCGATCCCCAATTCGTACCCGGCTGGATTCTGGGCGGGATGGTGATCGCTCGCGATACCTCCGATGCGGGGACCAAGAAGTCGATCGACTTCATGGAGGAAGGGCTTAAAGAGAACCCGACGAGCATTGACCTGCTGAAGGAAATTGGCTACATTCGTCTCATTCACGGTAGCGATCCAAAGCGAGCCGTCAAGTATTTGGAGACGGCCAGGATAGAAGGGCAACGCCAGCGCCTCCACCTAGACGAAGCAGGCAAAGAGGCTCTATTAGAGGTGTACAGGTGGCTTGGTATGGCGTATAGAAACCGTGGCCAGTCCGCGGAAATGCGGGCCGTCACGACTGAAGGTTTAACACTTTTCCGAGATGACGGACCGCTCCAGAGAATTCACGATGGCTTTGCGGTAGATCCCAAATCTTTAACTCCGCCCGCAGAAGGGTAGTGCCGTGTGATGAACAAATCCAACCCGGGATGGGCGCGTGCCGTGTATAACGGTGGTTATGCGTAGATCCGTCGCGTTCGCCATAGTGATGGCTTTTTGTGCCCGGGGGTATGCCGAGACCCTTCGTCTCAAGATCTTTTATGCCGGGTCCGAGGTGGGATTCTCCCACTGCGAACGCACGGCGGACGGCAAATATTCTGAGTCGACAGAGTTGAATCTCGGTCCCACAAAAATCAGCGCCTCAATTGTGGGACGCTACGAGGACAACAAGCTGGTTGAGTTTGTATCGCGCCCCCAGCCAAATGTCAGTCTCTCTCTGAAAGACGGCAAGGTTAAGGTGAAAAATGGAGACAAAGAGATTGATGTTCCCTACGACGCCAAGCTAGACATGATGATAGGGAATCTGCTCCCTCAACTTAACACTGGTGCACTACTCAACGTTGACTATGCACGAAAGGAACCCCAAGCGGTTAAGGGATTCATGCCCGAGGCCGGTGTCGTCGCAACGGTGAATATCACCCCGTTAGCGAGTCGAACGGTTTCTGTAAATGGGGCAATGCAAACCGTTCGCGTCTTCAAGTTTGCCTTTCCCACGGTGGAGGTCGAATATGTTCTGAGCGAACAGAACCTTGTCGTGGCCATGGATGTGCCTAGCCAGAAGCTACGCCTGCTGGCAGATGGTTGGGATGCGCTTTACACCGATCCGATTGCCGCCTTTCCCGAACTTAGTCAGGCCACCTTCAAGGTACGGTCGGAGCTAAACGTCAAGGTGGCGATGAGAGACGGCGTAAAGTTAGCCACCGACATCGTTCTGCCTGACGCGAAAGGTCAATATCCCGTCATCCTCGTGCGCACTCCGTACGGGCGGTCCAATGAAACCCTTTCCGGGGGATCCTACGCAAAGCGAGGTTACGTGTACGTAACCCAAGATTGTCGCGGTAGAGAAGACAGCGACGGAGAATGGGATCCGTTTGTCCACGAAGGACGCGATGGCTTTGATACGATTGCTTGGATTTCCAAGCAACCTTGGTCTAACGGAAAAGTGGGCACTATTGGCGCAAGCTACGCCGGATTCGTGCAGTGGGCCGCAGCAGTAGAACGTCCAGAAGCGCTCAAGTGCATGATTCCTCAAGTTTCGCCCCCCGACGCAATGCATAACTTGCCCTACGATTTTGGGGTGTTTGCCTTGTGGCCAAACCTATGGTGGTCAAGAATTGTTAGCGATAAGCACGCAAACTTGGCGGCCTCGGCTCAAAAACTGCCTCACGGGGAAAAGCTCACTACGTTGCCTTTAAGCAAAATTGATGATGAGGTTTTGGGCAAGGACATTCCATTCTTTAACCAGTGGTTGGAGAGGCCGACGAGCAAGGAGTGGCCCGACTGGGATTTTACGGACCACATTAGCAGAAGCCGGGTGCCCAGTTTGATGATTAGTGGCTGGTGGGATGGAGACGGAATTGGCACGAAACTGAACTGGGCGGGCATGCGCAAAGCCGGACGGAAAGATCAGTGGCTGATTTATGGCCCGTGGCCCCATGCATTCAATTCCACCACTAAGGTTGGCGACATGGACTACGGTCCCACCGCCATTTTGGATCTCGACTCGCTATATCTTCGATGGTTTGACCATTGGCTAAAAGGAAAGTCGGTGGGGCTTGAGAAGCTTCCCAAAGTGAGAGCCTTTGTTGCCGGTGCCAATGAATGGAAGGACCTCACCGATTGGCCCGAGAACACCACCCCAATTAGGCGCTTATTTTTGGGGGCCAACGGAAGTGCCACGGGAACGGGTAAGCACGGACAGTTATTAGCAGCACCAACCTCGGAAATTACGGCCAGCACGTACACCTATGATCCCAGCAAGGACGTAGGCGTAGACATCGCGTTGCTGTACCCAGACCTATCAAAGGTCTCACTTAAAGTTGACCTGGGCGCTAAGGCAGATACCACTTTGCTGTTTCGGTCTGAGCCGATGACCAAACGAACCGCAATTGCGGGCCCGATTGAAGTCAATCTGGAATTCAAAACCACCGCCAAGGACACCGACTTCTATGCGAGATTGGTTGACGAGGATGAACAAGGGGTGATGCGGATGATTGGACAAATCGGAAAAGTCCGGGGTTCATACATCGGAGGAACGAGGGATCAAAAGGCATTAATTCCGGGCCGCGTCTACAAAACCACCATCCTTCCGTGGGACACCGCCTATGAATTCAAGCCTGGCCATCGAATTACGCTGATGGTGTCTAGCTCCATGTTTCCCCTCTACAGTCGCAACTTGGGAACGGCAGAACCGATTGACTTTGCCACGAGAATGGTGCCCCAAACCAACACCATTCTCCATGATGCTAAGCATCCCAGTTCGGTAACGTTTCGAGTGCTCTGGGAAAGAGAATAGCGGTTAAAAGGAAAACCGCCCATTGTCCAGCTTGGGCAAGGGGCGTTTATTTGTTATGCCCCGGATTTGTTTAGGGACGATCGTAGCTGGATCCGAATTCCCGAATCACATAGTTTCCGCGCTCGCGGACGAGTGTGTAGGTGTGATAGATTGTTCGTTGTTCATCACGATTGTCACGAAAGTCGTGGCGAGCCACCACTCTGGCTTGGTCGCGGTCGTTCCACCGAACCGAGAGAATTTCGTAGCGATCGGTATGAGTTGTAGTGATGCCGTCTTGCAGAACATCGTACAGATCGCGCGCGTCTAGCGTGTAGCGATACTGGTGATCGGTGTAGATCCGAACCAGACCCCGTTTTGGCACGAGTCGGTCTAAAAGGGAAGTGTCGCCGTTTTCATAGGCGGCCCTTAGATCGTCAATTGAACTATCAAGTGGGCGACTGTAGCCGTAGTCGTCGTTTCCTCGATCCGAATTATTCCAATCATAGGAATGGCCCCGGAAGTCCTCGTAACGATCGTAATCATCAAAAGTAACGCGCTCATAGGAAATGTACGCCGGACTGCTGAGATAGAAGTAGAACGGGGACGCTACGCAACGCGAAGATCGGAACGGATCGAAAACGTAAAACGGATAACAAAAATCGTCGTCGCGCCAATTACGGTTGTACTGAACATACCCGCGCCGATAGCCATCCACGACCACGCCAACCTGTTCCGATCTAAATACTCGCTGATTAAGGTGATTATCAATCATGCCGGGAATTCGTATTACCGTCACCGTGTTGCGCACTCGGCCCGCGTAGTTATTGACAGTTCCGTAGCGAACATTTCCGCTCCGTGAAGAGCCGGAATTTCGGTTTCGACTCAGCGGATCATGGGTCTGACGGTCCGCGGCAGATGAACGGCGATCATTTGACTGGACAGAATCGGAGCCTCGATTAGACGGAGGGTCACCCTGAGTTCGATCTTGATTCCTAGTCTGGTCTTGGGATCGGCTCGGAGTTCGATCTTGGGGTTGACTGGGTGCAGACGGTCTGCGGCTTAACGGATCATCAAAGTGCGCATAAGCACTTTGGTTAGACCGGGTCCAACTAACATTTGCGCGGCTTGTCGTGTCACGTCTCGGGGTTTGGTACCGCTCCGAGTTCTGAAAGCGATCCTGCACTGGGTTCGTGTCGCTACGGCGGATATCAGATCTGGTCGTCCGGTCATAGGTGCGACTCGGGGAGTCTGATCTTAGAGATTGGTACCGATCCGAGTTCTGACCGCGATCCTGATTGCGGGATCTGTCGTTACTGCCCACATCAGACCGGCGCGCGTTTGAGTACGAGGGCGAGTCGGAAGAAGAAGGTTGTCGACGAGCATCGTTTCGGCTTGTAAAGTCTCGGGTCGGAGTTCCTCGGTCCACGGAACGATCTCGTGCGGGCGACGTTCGATCGGGGGTTGACCGGGAAGGTGCCGAACGATCAGATTGACGCGTTGAGCGCGAGTCTTGCCGATCACGATTTCGCGAGAGAGGATCACTGCGGTTTGGCGGCGACTGAGCCGCCGCCAAGGCCGTGAGCATCGTCGCCATCGCTAAGCTAAATAATTTGAGGTTTAATTGCATTGCGTAATCGCCTACACTTACTGTACGACCAAGTTGCCCCTCGGTTACTCATTATTGAGGGCCAAGTCCCCGGGTCTTCCTGAATTATTAGGACAGCTCAACTTTAGCCCCGGCCCATAAACCCGTAATGCCCGTTATTTCTGAGAAGAATCAGGTAACTCGCATTCCGCGTTTGATGTCGCCGACCCTATTGCCGTGGGCATCGTAGACGGGGAATACCACGGTTGGGGCTCCGTTACCGACGGTTTTCTGAATCCAGTCGATGCCACGGGCACCGATGCCATAATCAGTGGTGGTCACGGTTGAACCGGACGTATCCACATCCTCCATGCCCATCCGCCCGTCGTAGCGGTAGGCGGTGGTTACGTTATTCGTGTTCTTATACGTCCGCATCCCATCTGCCCGGTAGGCGTAGGTTGCTTCGACGGTAGACCCAATCGGCTTCACCGCGATCTGCCCCGGCGATCTGCGAGCCGATAGATTACGGCCGCTATCCAAATGGACGCTGACGTGGACCCTGCGAAAACTAAAAAGGTGAGAATTGAGCTCTTATTGCTCATCACTAAGAAAGTGCTTGGCACGCCGAAAATGGGATAGATCAGGCATGCGATCCACATTTTTACGATAAACCGGTTTTCGAACATTTTAGTAAACTTCGTCGCATTAATCATGGCGGTACTGGCAATTATTGAGGTCCATGGCACTAAAAATGTCGACCAGTCGCGAACAAAGTGTCTCATTCCTTGCCTGTCGTTGCACCCGATAACGCAAAGCTTGTCGCGGCCAAGGAAGTCCCCATCTTTAGATGATCCACTGTAATTCCACTGTTGCACCTATTCCCGGCTGCATCGGTTATTCATTCATCCAAATACTCGGCTGGCCAGATCTTACGCAGATGCACTCATATCAGACAGTAACGCACCCTCCTCAAGGTTCTTCGTCCCAATAGACAAAGATTTTCCCGTATTTAGTGGCCAAGTCTTCAATCTCGCGTGCAACCTAATTTGCCGCGTCAGGAGTCAGGATTCCCAAGCAACCTGCCTGACATCCTGTTACATTAAGGTGCATAGTCCGAGTCCCAGTTAGGGCCAAGACCCGGCTGAAAGTCGTTACGTCAATTGTTCAGCCCTCCTTGCCTATTCCCGGATGGCCGAGCTCAACAATAATTGCGGGTGTGAGGTTGGCCTGAGCTCCAAATCTGGCAACCTTGGTCTCAACAAGAATGGGCTTTTCATTTCCTCCTTGTGCGGCTAGTCTAAGTGCACAAGCCAGATTTTCGAGTTCGTATATGGTGTGCTCCCAAGGCACAGCCTGAACGTTGGGAGTAATTCCTCCCTCTCCGATCCAAAGATTGAATACATGCTCCGAAAGCTCGACCCTCAGTAGTTGCTGCAAACTTTGTTCTTCCAGGTAGATTCCGGACCTTGTGCCCGATACCACAATCGAGTTCTTACTCATAGCCTGGAGAGCCAATTTCAAAAGGTGTATTCTGCGGATTTTAGAAGGTCCGGTTCGTCTTCTTTTTTAGGAAGAAAAAACCAACGAGTTCCGAACCTTGCTTTATGATATCCGAGTTTGCTCGCAATCTGAACCCAACATTGTTCAATCATCTAGACAGGTGATTGCATAAGCTCCGAGTTAGACTCCAAATGGGAAGCACGCAGTACAAATCGCGCGGTCATCAACTTTAAGATTGAAGAAGTTTCGTGTCTGAACTGTGAATTGGGTTCGAAGCAGGAAAGGTTTATCCTTTCGCTTGCAAACTCGCGTTGGTTTTGAATTGAAGCGCGTTTTGAAATTGCCATGGCTTTGATATCCAGTTGTGGGATGGTCACTCAGCGGCTGAACAATTTAACTTTGAGCACGATCGCTGTTTCGGGGTGGTTTTGCGAGCAAATGAATGCGAGCCGCAGATATCTGAACTAGACGCGCCATCGGTATAATCCGTAGAACCTCATATGCCTAAGCGAATCGAAACTGTTGTGCTCCACGATTCATCGACTCCGGTTCTGGGAGATACCCAGAAGGCGGGGAATGTGGTGTTGACTTCTATCGACACGCTCCTGAACCAAGCTCGCGCAAACTCGCTGTGGCCGCTCACCTTTGGCCTTGCCTGTTGTGCGATTGAGATGATGGGATCAGTCGCGTCTCGGTTCGACCTCGCACGCTTTGGTTCCGAAGCGTTCCGTGCCACTCCGCGCCAGGCCGATGTGATGATTATTGCGGGGCGGGTCAGTAAAAAAATGGCGCCCGTGCTTCGGCAGATTTACGACCAGATGCCAGAGCCCAAGTGGGTGATTTCGATGGGTGCATGTGCCTCCAGCGGCGGGGTTTACAATAACTACGCGATCGTTCAGGGTGCAGATCAGGTGGTTCCGGTGGACGTTTATGTTCCGGGATGTCCGCCTTCTCCGGATGCCCTGATTTACGGAATCCTAAAGCTTCAGGAGAAGATCAAACGGAGCAACCACTCGGGATCGCTCAAAGAACTCAGAGTGGTGGAAACCCTTTTGCCCCGAGATAGGGAAGCGGTGCAAGCGTAATGGAACTGTTAAGAGACGTAATCAAACCCGTGATCTCCGGCTTTGGCATCACCCGCCGCCGCCTAGCCACCCCTAAGGTAACCGTGATGTATCCCGAAGAGAAGCGTGAGCAGTATCCCCGAACCCGATGGCGCCACGTGCTCACCCGCTACGAAAGCGGATTGGAGCGATGCATCGGCTGCTCGTTGTGCGCCGGAGCCTGCCCGGCTCGGTGCATTAACGTGGTCGCGGCGGAAAATACCGACGACGTTCGATTCTCACCCGGCGAGCGTTACGCTGCCCGCTATGAGATCAACATGATACGGTGTATTTTCTGCGGCTACTGCCAAGAAGCCTGCCCCACCGGCGCGATCGTGCTTAGAAACGACTTTGAACTTGCCAACTACAACCGAGAAGATTTTATTTACACGAAAGAGATGCTTCTTGAACCGATGCCCATAGCGTAGGTCGGATCTGCCGGGCCAAAGGGACCTACTGCGTAGGTCATGAGATTGGTAAAACCAGCTTTGGCGCGGGCATGTCCCCCCGGGCCGGGTCCTTTTTTATGGCCGTGCCAAACACGGTGAAATGGATCATCATGGCGGCCTGGCGATTCTGATCGCCGGGAATATTTTCCACTTGCGATTCCAACGTAACGCCCACAATTCCATCGGCACCGAGACGATACGCCTCTTCGGCCATTCGGTTCGTAGAAAGTTCCCTCGCCACAAAGAGGGCTTGGGTGTATTCCGTAATTTCCTGATTTCGCCAGCCGCTACCAAAGACACCGGCATTCATGGTATTGGCCGTGTTCCAACTCGCCATTTGGTAGAAGACGCAGTTGCCAAATGCAAACCCCACCGGAATCATGCCCGCTTGACGCAATGTCCAATGGTCTTGACCAGAAAGATTAGAAACAAATGGCTTGGAATCGGGGTTTCGGGGAGGAGCGTTCAATCGCCGCACTGCCGTTCCGATGGCGATGAATTCTACCGAACCCACTTCCATATCCCCGGTATTGCGGCGCAACCTCACCCCAACTACGCCATCCGCGCCCAAAATCTTGGCTTCCTGCTCCAGTCGAGCAAAGGCAAGGTTTCGGGCTTCCGCGTAAGCCTGGGTTAACACCGCTAACTCAGCGGACGTATTCCAAATTTGTTGCCAACCCACGTGGTAAACCGAACTTCCCATAACTTGGCCCACCGGAGTGAATCCGCAGTCGCGGGTCAGCAACAATTCGGCGGGGCTGAGGTCGGATGTAAAGAACTCCGGATGTTCACTTGCGTTCTGAAGCCGGTCCACCGCGTTAAGGGGCAAACCGCCTTGCTCGATGCGGCGAATGCTCTCTTCGCGACGTTCTTTACCCGGATCCGCATTACCAAAGCCGCCAAAGAGTCTCATGGCCTAGTCTAGCCTTAACATTTCGGCCAACGCTTGCCGGGCCTCTGTGTTGGTCTTCAGCCGTTCATCCATGGCCGCTCCAACCTCCCGCAACCAGTCGGGAACCGAAAGAGATTCCGTCTTAAGGGCAATTCCGCGAACTACGTGCGCAACCGTGGCCACCAACGGCCCGCGGCCGGTGTCTTCTAGCCGGTATCGGTCTTGATTTACCGTGACGGTAAATCCTTTGAGGGTTTTCTTGGCAAACCAGCTTCCATCCATCTGTCGCTCGGTGGAATCTGGTAAAGCACGCTCAACCGTGTCAGCCAGCAGGGCCAAGAATCCTCGCGAGTCTGCTTCGTATTCTTTGGTAAGGGCCGCCGCCAAACCTAGCTTCAGCCATCCCGGCTCGTCCGTCGTTTCCCCTGTTCTGTCTGCCACTGGTGTACTTTACTTCTATGGACCTCCAACCGCTTTGGGAACTTGTGAAATCTATCCCCCGGGGAAAGGTGATGAGTTACGGAGATGTGGGCCGGGCGTTGCCGAATCCTATGTCGGGATTCTTAGTGGGTCGACGGATGCGGTCTACACCGGAGGACGTGCCTTGGTGGCGAGTAGTGGCTAAAAATGGCACGCTCCCAGTTTGGAAAATTGACCCGAATTTGGAAAACATCCAAACGATCCGGTTGAGGCAAGAAGGAGTTGTGATCACCGAGGGCCGCATTGACATGGATCAATATTCGTGGAATCTCTAACGGCCTTGGCGGCACTGTGAAACAGGTTAGTGCAAGTCTCGCTTGAGACTTGCTGATTTCTTGTCCCGGTAATAAATCTGACCTAGGGGGATGAATCGCATTTTGGCCGGATTTACCTAAAACCATAGATTGGAATCTCGGGCAGAGTCTATGATCCAATCATGCCGATCAAAGTTGCCGTTATTGGAGCAGGAAGTGTGGGATTTACTCGTGGAATCTGCCGCGATATCCTAACCGTTCCGGAGTTGCAGGACACTCAATTTTCTTTTCATGACATCAACGAGCACAACCTAAGCATGGTGGCGCAGTTGATGGAGCGCGATATCAAGTCTTCCAACCTTCCCGCGACGGTGCACTCCACGCTGAGTAGGAGAGAGGCACTAGATGGCGCCGACTATGTTCTTTCGTTTGTTCGCGTGGGTGGCTTGGAAGCCTTTGCCCATGACGTAGACATTCCCCTCAAGTACGGAATCGACCAATGCGTTGGCGATACCCTCGGACCCGGCGGAATCATGTATGCCCAACGCGGAATTCCCGCTTTGCTTGATTTCTGCCGCGATATTAAAGAGGTGGCGGCCAAGGATGTGCTGTTCCTTAACTACTCCAACCCGATGGCCATGCTCACTTGGGCCTGCAACAAATACGGCGGAGTCAACACGGTTGGTTTATGTCACGGAGTTCAGGGCGGCCACGGGCAACTGGCTCGTGTCATTCAAGGGTGGGCCCGAAAGCACGGGATTATTGGCCAGGAGGACACGGTCGGCAAGAAGGACGTGGATATTGTGTGCGCCGGCATCAATCACCAAACGTGGTACATCAAGGTCCAGTGGGCCGGGCGCGATATGACGCCGCACTTGCTAGAAGCGTTTAAAGATGACTCCGAATTCAGAATGACCGAGAAAGTGCGAATTGACATGCTTCGCCGGTTTGGATTCTACAGCACCGAGTCTAACGGACACCTTAGCGAATATCTGCCCTGGTATCGCAAGCGCCCCAGTGAGATCCTGGATTGGATCGATATGGGTTCTTGGATCAACGGCGAAACCGGGGGCTACCTCCGAGTCTGCACGGAAGGCCGTCGCTGGTTCGATCACGACTTTCCGAACTGGATGTCGGGCCCGCCCAACACCTTTGAACCCGATAAAAGGGGAGAAGAGCACGGGAGCTACATCATTGAATCGCGGGAAACCGGCCGAATCTACCGTGGTCACTTTAACCGGGTGAATAACGGCACCATCACCAATCTCCCCGATGACGCGATCATAGAAGCTCCGGGATACGTGGATAAGAATGGGATTTCAATGCCCAGTGTGGGTGATCTTCCGCTGGGCTGTGCCGCCGTCTGTAACACCTCTATCTCTGCGCAGCGAATGGCGGTAGAGGCGGCCGTCCATGGCGATGTGATGCTTCTTAAGCAAGCCATGATGATGGATCCGCTCACCGGAGCAGTCTGCAACCCCCCCGAAATTTGGCAAATGGCCGATGAGATGCTGGTGAATCTCGCCCCCTGGCTCCCGCAATTTGCCGACGAAATTCCGAAGGCCCAGGAGAGGTTGAACACGGGTCCGCAGGTTCCCACTCGTGACTGGACCGGAGCGGCTCGGCTTCCGGTGAAGTCGCTAGAAGAAATGGAAGCCAAGGCAGAGGAATCCCGCAAACTCGCGATGGAATCAGACAAGGCAAAAGAGCGTCCCGCCGCGATCTAGGGTTCTTATTGCCCTTCTCCCCAAATCGGACGAACCACCGATTCGGGGGAGAAGGAGTCCGGCTTCTTCCCCCGGGGAGGCACCCGTGTAGGGGCAGAAGGGTCCTTGCGCCCGTTCCAAATTTAGCAAAAATTCTTTCCGGATATTCCCCCCGCCATAACCGACCAACTTTCCGTCGCTACCGATCACGCGGTGGCAAGGGATGATGATTGAGATGGGGTTCTTGCCGTTAGCCATTCCTACCGCACGAGAAGCGGTGGGTTGGTCAATTTGGCGCGCGAGTTCGCCGTAAGATATGGTTTCGCTATAAGGAATCCCGCGCAGCTGTTGCCATACTTTCCCTTGAAATACCGTGCCGTGGGGTGCCAACGGAATCTCAAACTTCGTTCTCACGCCACGGAAGTATTCCTCTAACTGGTCCTTTGCGAGTTGCAAAACCGGTTGTTCGTTTGCCTCCACCCAATCCAAACCGATATTTGGCTTAGGCTCTGGGCCCAACATGTAAAGGCCAAGTAAAGCGGTGTCGCTGGCCACGAGCATCAAAGGATCAATCGGGCTTGGGATAATTGTAAAACTTATCATAAATTCTCCGGTGCGACGGGTTCGAGCGATGCCCAGAGGTGAAATCCGGCGTAAGAACGCCACGGTCTCCAGGCTTCGGCAATTTCAAGAATTCGGCTCGGATTCCTTTCTCCAAGGGCTTTCATTATCCCTAAATCAGTGGGCATAAAGGCATCTGGCCAAGCGAGGGCCCGCATGGCGATGTATTGAGACGTCCACGGGCCCAGACCAGGGATCGCTTCTAATTGCTTGGTAGTTTCTACCGCATCAGCGCCGGGGACTAACCTTAATTCTCCGGTCTGTACGGCGACAGCCAACTGGATAATTGCTCTTGAACGAGTGCCCACAATGCCGAGTTTTGCAACCTCATCTTCAGATGCCTGGGCAATAACCTCCGGGGTAGGGAAGAGGTGAGTTACGTGTTCAAACGGGGTTTCGATAGGATCCCCAAACCGCTTAGCCAATCGTGAAGACAGGGTGGTCGCCGCTTTCACGCTGATTTGCTGACCCAGAACGGCCCTTACCGCAACTTCAAACCCATCAAACGCACCGGGAACACGCAAACCGGGGTGGCGATCGCACAAAGAGCCAAGGGTCTGTTGGATGGCCGATGGATCTGCCGCCGTATCAAACACATGACGAACCCGATTTAAAATTCTTGGCAGGACCGGTGCGAGCGAAGCACCCACTCGGACTTCAAGTGAATTTGGCTTACTACTTTCGGAAACCCAAAGCCAGCCCGACCGTTCACCGATTTTAACGGAACGCTGGTAAGTTCGTTTCTCAACATATTCAACTCCACCCGAAGCCCTTGAGCCCAAGAATGAGATCAGATGATCAAAGTCGTAGGGAGGGCGATAACCAACATGGCACACCAGGGCATCTGCCGAATCCAAGCCCTGAGAATTCTTTCGTAGATCGGTTGGGCGGAGCCGATACCGGTTCTGGAAGAGGGCATTGAACCTTCGAACACTGGAAAAACCGCTCGCTAAGGCAACTTCACCAACGGACATCGAAGTATCCGTGAGAAGTTGCTTGGCTGCAAGTAGCCGTTGGGTCTGGGCGATCTCAATGGGCGTCACGCCGTATTCCGCACGGACGAGGCGTCTAAGATGCCGATCGCTGATACCCAGTCCCGTTGCTACACTGGCCAGATCATCGTCTGCCAATGCTCCTTCTTCAATTCTGCGCCAAGCCAACTTTGCCAGGCGACTGAGTGAACCTCCGTGCCTGGCTCCGGGAGCGAGTTCAGGGCGGCAGATCAAGCAAGGGCGAAAGCCGGCTAGTTCGGCAAGCACGGGAGACGGGAAAAACGTGCAGTTCTCTCGTTTAGGGGTCCGCGCCGAACACACACATCTACAGTAGATTGAAGTTGACGCCACGCCAACGTAGAACGTCCCATCAAATCGAGGATCCCTTGCCAGGAGGGTTCGGTAGCAGGCTTCGGGGTCGAGGTTCACAATCCATAGTATTCACTGCAGAACATGAAAATTCTCGCCATTTTCGGACGTGACAGTCCTTCCGCAGGTGTCTGGCATGAGATAGTGATCGGAGCAATCTTCGGAAAATCAGGCTAGAATTGTCCGATGCAGAGGATTGGTTTCACTATTCAGGTTCGCCCAGAACGATTATCCGAGTACCGAGAAATTCATCAGCAGGTCTGGCCCGATCTATTAGCCGAACTGACTTCAGCAGGTATTCGAAACTACAGCCTTTGGCTTGCCGCCGATGGCCTTCAGTTTGGATATCTGGAATGCGATAACTGGGAAGCGAGTTGTGATTACCTGGCCCAATCAGAAGTGCACTCCCGCTGGCAGGAGTTTATGAAGGATTACCTCGTCCTGCCCGGCGCCGAAAGAAACGCGGGGCAACCGGTAACCATGTTAGAGCGAAGTTTCCTTCTGGAATAGTTTCAAAAAACAAGGACGGCTGAAGAGTCAAGCAATTCAGCCGTACTTGAATCAGAGCTTGACCTTAATGGTCAGCGTAGAGATAGAACTCGTAGGGATGCGGGCGCAGGTCAACCGCGTCGCACTCGTGCACTAGCTTGTACTCAATGTAGCTCTCGATGAGTTCCTTGCTGAAAACGTCTCCTTTAAGCAGGAATTCGTGATCGTTGGCAAGCGCTCCGAGGGTGGCTCGGAGGGAACCCGGAGTTTGTTCGATGCCGGCTCGCTCGATGGCGGGGAGCTCGTAAAGATCCTTGTCCAACGGCTTTGGCGGCTCAATTCGGTTCTGAATACCGTCGAGGCCAGCCATCAACAAAGCGGAGAAGGCGAGGTAGGGATTCGCCATGGGGTCCGGCGCACGGAACTCCACGCGCTTGGCCTTGGGTGACTTGCTCACCATGGGAATCCTGACGCAGGCCGATCTGTTTCGAGCGGAGTACATCAGATTGATGGGGGCCTCATAGCCCGGAACTAATCTTCGGTAGGAGTTAGTTGTGGGGGCGCAGAATGCCAAGAGGGCCGGAGCGTGCTTGAGCAAACCGCCAATGTACCAACGAGCCGTCTCGCTGAGGGCAGCGTAGCCGGTCTCATCGTAGAACGTTGGCTCACCATTTTGCCAGATCGACTGGTGGCAGTGCATTCCGCTGCCGTTGTCACCAAAGATCGGCTTGGGCATAAACGTGGCAAAGTAGCCGTTCTTATGCGCAACCTGCTTGACGATGTACTTGTACTTCATCAGCTTGTCTGCCATCACGGTGAGGGTATCAAACCTCATGTCAATTTCGCATTGACCGGCCGAAGCAACCTCGTGGTGATGCATTTCGACGTCGATTCCCACTTCGATCATCTTCAAAACCATTTCGGTTCTCAGATCCTGAAGCTTGTCGACGGGGGCTACGGGGTAGTAACCACCCTTTGCCTTGATGGTGTAACCGGAGTTGTCTTCCTTTCCAGAATTCCAGAAGGCTTCGTCGGATTCAATTTTGTAGAACGCACCCTGTGGGTTGTTCTCAAAGCGCAGAGAATCAAACACAAAGAACTCAGCTTCCGGACCGAAAAATGCGGTGTCGCCAATTCCGGTGGATTTAAGATAGGCTTCCGCCTTGAGCGCCGTGTATCGAGGATCCTTGTTGTAGGGTTGTCGAGTCAGCGGATCTTCGATGTTGCAGGTCACGACGGCAGTCGCAACCTCGGTGAATGGATCCATGAAGAGGGTGTTGGGATCGGGGATCAGCAACATGTCCGATTCGTTGATCGTTTGGAATCCACGAATACTGGAACCATCAAATGCCAAACCATCCTCGAATTTATCTTCGGTGAAGTGGTAGGCGGGAATGCTGAAGTGCTGCTGAGTGCCGATAAGATCGGTGAAACGAATTTCAACCATCAGGGACTCTTGAGCGTTAACGAAAGCGACGGCTTCCTTAGGGGTCATTTTTCCTCCGAGATTCTAGTTTTGCCAATGGCATCCTCGTGGCCGCCGCTCTCTCTGAAGCTGCCCGGGAATACTGGTCCGCGCCCCTACTTCTGAGAGGACGCTATTTGGCTCACCGCCCGCGCCGTTGCTGAACGATTGCCCATTATCCTCAAGGAGTTGCCCATTAGGATACGGTTATGGCAAAATGAGTAGAGAATCTTTTGATCTTAAGGAAAATTGTGCGGTTAGATTTGCGCAACCGGCATTTTCCTGGCAACGCATCACCCCGTAAATGCGCAGCTTAATATGTGCGACAGGTCGGGCTTTTCCACGGCAGGAACGGAAACTGCTTTTCCCGTAAGGAGTTGATAAGCTTCTGCCGCCCTGGAATTCAAGACCGGTTCCATGACCGCAAACAGGGGTGCCCCAGTAGAAATGCCAAGCGTGGCCCGCATGCGGCTGCTCTGATCGGCGTAAGCCAAAATAATCAGATCGGCCAGAGCCCCAGACTCTACTTGGTTTGCCGGGGTGACCCGAATCGCTTCGGCGAGCAGGGAAGTCACGAACGAATCAACGGCCACGTCTCCCGAGATTTTCGATTCTCTCATTCGACGGCCAATCCTGTCCGCAATAAAAATCCGATTGATTTCGTTGGTCCCTTCGTAAATGCGGCTGACCCGGGCGTCTCGGTAATGGCGGGCGATGGGAAACTCTTCCGTATATCCGTACCCGCCGTAGATCTGGAGGGCTTCGTCCACGATAAAGGCTTCGGCTTCGGTAGCTAGCACTTTTACGACGCTTGATTCGATGGCAAATTCTTCCGCGGCTTTTCGGTTGCCGTCAATCGTGCCACCAAATGCCTCAAAGGCCCGATCAATCTGGGCTCCGGTTCGGTAAATCATAGACTCCGCCACAAAAAACCATCCCATCATGAGGCACAGCTTCCTTTTGATGAGGTCAAAGTTGGCAATCGGCTGACCAAACTGCCGACGTTCTTGAGCGTACTGAAAGGCCAATTCGATGGCGTGTCTGGCGGGCCCAATGGACATGGATGCCAGTTTGAACCGTCCGAGATTGAGTGCATTGAAGGCTACATGATGGCCAAGACCTTCCTCATGGAGAAGGTTGGATGCAGAAACCCGAACATTTTCTAAGACTACTCGGGCAGTACTTGACCCTTTCAGCCCAAGTTTATGCTCCTCTCTGGCAATGCTGATTCCGGGAGAGTTTCGCTCGACTAAGAATGCACTCAGCTTGTCGCCGTCGGTCTTTGCCATCACTAAGAACAGATCAGCCCATTTAGCATTGCTAATCCACATCTTAGTGCCGTTTAGAAGGTAGTCACTCCCGTCCTTCGTCGCCCGTGTGGTGAGGCTAAGGGCATCACTTCCGGAATTGGGTTCGCTTAAACAGTAGGCTCCGATCCATTCCCCGCTGGTCACCCGAGGGAGGTATCTTTCTTTCTGAGCAGAATTCCCAAAGAGGCTAAGTCCCACTTGGCTGATTCCGCTGGTGATGCCAAACGTTACGCTAAATGAGCCGTTAAGACTCATCAACTCAAGAATTCTTGCCGCCAGATTCTTACCCAGTCCAAGTCCGCCAAACTCCTCCGGAGCATCTACTCCGCACAACCCTAATTCGCCGGCTTTTTTGATGAGTGCCACCATGAGGCCATCTTCTTGCGCATCCAGTCTTTCCACGACGGGTAAGACCTCTTTTCGCGAAAAATCCTCCGCCGTCTTAATCATCAGCCGATCATCCGCGCTGAAGTCTTCAGGGAAGAAGGGAATTTCGGGATGAGCCAGGAACTGGCAGCCAAAGGGAGTTAAAGCATTCTTCATTGAGTGATCCAACTCAATTATGGGTCAGGCGGGCGGGGAGGTTACACCTACGGTACTATTCAGATGGGTGGGCCTGTAGCTCAGTGGTTAGAGCACGCGGCTCATAATCGCATGGTCGTGGGTTCGAACCCCACCGGGCCCACCAACACACCAACCAGAACTCCGGATTTGAACTTGTTCATAGGGCATCTGGCCCATCAAATCACCCCTACCAAGCAGTTTTCTTGTACGATTTTTTCTAGGAACGGATATGAAACGTCACCAGAAAAGCAATTTTGCATTCACGTTAATTGAGTTGCAGGTCGTGATTGCGATCATCGCAGTTTTGGCCGCAATTCTGTTCCCCGTATTTGCACGGGCCAAGGCAGCCGCCGGAGACGCCAAAACAATCAGCAACATTCGCCAGCTGGGCGTGGCAACCCTCTTGTATTTAGATGACGCAGACGACGTTTATCCGTCCGCTACCGATGGAACTCCTGGTACAAATCGTTTAGGTGGATGGATTGCGTATAACCAGTTTGGAAATACCAAGGCCGGTGGGTTTTTAGTAGAGTGGGGTTCACTGTTTCCTTACGTGAAGGGTGCAGGAATCTATCAAAGCTCGGGCGACCATGATTTTCCGACATCGCACAACTCTTTTGCCCTGAACGGAACCCTCGGAACTTGGCAACCCGGCGGCCTAAACCCCGGAAAATCAGCGGCAACGGTGGAGTTTCCTTCGTCTACGATGCTTTTTGGCGAAGAAGGCTCCGGTCAGGACTCGGCGTTTTTTTACGGCTACGCAAACGGCACCAATGACGGCTACTTCAATCCAAATTTTGACCACTTTGGGCATTTTCACCCGGCCGGAACTGCGATTGCTTATTGCGACACGCACGCCAAAATTGTGCCCGCTCAGGATAGGTACATCCTCACCGTTTGCGGATCTGAAAAGCTCTGCTGGTAGGATTTACTGTTCACCGACAGTAAGGGAACGAAGTCTACAGACCGAGAGTTATACTAGAATATCGGTTGAGAAACTTTCTTGTTGCCTTGTTTGCCATCACTTTGGTGTGGGCCCAGGTGCCTTTCAGCACGTTTACGTGCCTTAAGACGGGTCGGCAGGCCGCAACTCTTAGCCAGCTCCAGATCGATTGCCAGTCAAGCATGGTCAGTCGGTGTCCACATTGCCGACCTCAAGCAGCCAAGAATTGTTACCTTGGCAAGTTTTCCCAAGCTCCCGATCAAGAAATAAAGTCGGGGATTCACTTCACGTTTGCATTCCCCACAGTATCCCGGACAAAGGTGAATGCGCGAGAACGCGTGGTTCCGCAATTGCGGTTCCGCCTTGACTATAACACCCGCAAAAGTCATCCGCCCGGTGACTATTTCTTGGGCCGTGCTCCGCCCACCCCTGCGTAAGCGAACCTAAGTGTTCGTGTTTCATCGTTCTAGGGCTCGGCGTTTTTCCGCCTTGCACCCCTCGAAATCCGCAGTCGGTTTGGTGTTATGTCATCGATATTTTTGCAAATTAGAAAGCATTGGTTCACGCTTGCCCTCTTGGTGGGGAGCATCATCGGGGTTCGCCTCTACGTCGCGGCAAATAGAATTCCAGGCTCGGTGACTGTCATCGAAGCCCAGTCAATGGACATGTCTACGATGAAGGCCCCCGTGGGCTTGGCTGAAGTTACCACGGAAATTGCGCGCACGCGGGGAATGGGCGAGTCTTTCACACTTCCCGCGACCATCAAGGCTCTTAGTGATGAAGATGTGGTGGTCAGAATCGCCGGAAGAGTTTCCAGAATTTTGGTGTATCCCGGAGACGAAGTTCATGCCGGCCAATTGTTGGCGGAACTGGATGCTCCCGACGTTGCCGCAACGGCGGATTCGGCGCGCGAAATGGCCAATTCTAAGGGTGCGGAAGTTTTAGTGTCTCATAGCGAAGTCGTCCACCATCACCACCTCAAGAATCAAGCCGCGGCAACCGCAAAGCAATCGTCAATCGCCGCCGAGCGTGCCCAAATTGATGCCGAAACAACCGATATTGCCGTTACTCAGGCCCAATCTGAGGTCAAACGAGCCGCGAGTGAAGTCGCAGACAAGGTCGCTGAGTTCAAAGCGATACTTCCAATGGTTGAGCGTCAAAGGTCTCTGTATAAACAAGGAGCCATTGCACTCGAAGAACTCCAACAGACGATCAGGGACAAGGAACAAGGCGACGCCCGCCTTAATGGGGCCAGGGCAAATCAAGCCATGCTTGAGCAATCGGTTTCGATTGCTCAGAAACGTCAGGAATCTGCCCACCGGATGGTAGATGAGGCTAAAGCGGGAGTTGTCATTGCAAAAATTGGGATTGACCAAGCCGATGAGGCATTAGCCCAAGCCAAGTCTATGGAAGCGGCGCGGCAATATGAATCTGCGGGTGCTCGTGCATCTGCTTCGTCAACGCAGTCTGTTTCGGGGTTTCGGCACTTGGTCGCGTCATCGAGTGGGGTTGTATCAGAGCGGGTGGTGAGTCCCGGCACTGCGGTGATGCCCGGTCAAGTTGTCCTGCGGATCCAATCGGTGGAGTACGTGAGGGTCCAGGTGGAAGTGCCCATTGTTCAGACATCCATGATTCACATTGGATCTTCCCTTGAACTCTTGGGTGAGGACAAATCGCGGACCCTAACAATTACCTCGATATTCCCGGATGCCGACCCTCAAAGCCGCACCGTACGCGTGGAAGCGCTCATCACAAATCCCGGACACCGGCTCCACCCCGGCCAGTTTGCTCGAGTCAAAATTATGGCGTCGGGGCCCCAACAGCTGACGATTCCCACTGATGCCGTTGTTTCGGCGAGCGATGGAAATGTGGTTTGGGTCGCTGCCCCTGCTCCAGTCACAAAGGATCATGATGCAACGGACACCGACTGGACGTGCACGATGCACCCTCAAGTCAGCTTGAAGGGGCCCGGTAAATGTCCGATCTGCAAGATGGATCTCGTTAAGCGAATCATGGGAAGCAAGTTTATTGCGGCACGACGAGTGGTTTCTGTTGGGTCAACCCAAGGAAAATGGGTTGAGGTTAATAACGGAATTCGAGCGGGTGACCGCGTGATAACGAGTGGTCAGACTGATCTAACGGAAGGCACCGCACTTAAAATCAAGGACGCGCAATGAATCCAAAGTCCAGGAATGGATTTAATATCGTTCGGTGGTCGGTGGATCATCCGTATTCAGTCCTTGCGGCCTTCCTGGCCCTCTTAGTGTTGGGCTCGCTGGCAATCTTCAAGGTGCTTCCAAGGCGGTTTATGCCGTACGTGGAAAGTCCGATGTTGGGCATTGTAACGGAGTCACCCGGCCTCTCGGCAGAGGAAATGGAAACCTATTTCTCTTCGCCGATCGAACAGCGCATGGTCAACGTGCCCAAGGTGCGGTACATCCGATCCATCAGCCAAGACGGGTTCAGCATGGTGGTGTTGGAGTATCCGTATGGCATGGACATGGTGCGGGCTCAGGCCGACGTTCAGAGCTTGCTGTCTGTGGTCCAAGCCGACCTACCGGCAACCGGTGCCAACCTCAAGCCAAGTTGGATACTCAAGGTAGATCCGCTAAATTTGCCGGTCCTTACGTTAAGCCTAACTGGAGATGCGACCAAGGGATGGACGTTGGGTCGCCTGCGAGAATTTGCGGATAACGAGGTGATTAACACCCTGAAATCTGCCCATCCCAACGTCTACACGGTCTCCACGTTTGGAGGTTATCGGCGGCAGTTGCAGATTCGGGTTGATCGAGACAAGTTGCGCGCCTACGGTATGTCCATTCTCGATGTGCGAGACGCGGTGGATCGAGTAAACGTGGCCAAACCGGCGGGTTTGCTGACGAACGACCGAACGGAGCCGATTCTTCGCATTGAAGCTTTGGCGCGCGGACCCAGCGATATTGGCCAGATTCCATTACGCGCCAACGGAACCCGCATCGTTCGAGTGGCGGACGTGGCCGAAGTTCTGGATACGACGATCGAGAATCGTTCCGCCTATCATCATCTCCACGGCACTAAGGTTGATCAGGGCATTTCGGTTAACGTCTTGCAGAACGCCGATGCCAGTTCGCCGGTGACGATTGAAGCGGTAATGAAATCCGTTCGCGCTTTAGAGCGGGAACATCCCGGAGTTCATTTTGCCATCGCCTACAACAATGCGAGCTTTGTGGACGTGCTGTTTGGCAACATGGAGCACGAACTCATCTTTGCCATTGCCCTCACCGGTTTGGCCGTCCTGTTCTTTTTAGGTGAATTTAGGGGGACGATCATTGCGTTAACCGCCATTCCCATTTCTCTGGCCATTGCCGTAATGGGGCTAGTTCCGCTGGGCTTGAGTCTCAACTCAAGCACTTTAGTGGGATTACTCATCGCGATTGGGCGTCTGGTTGATGATGCGATCATCGATATTCACGCGGTGGAACGCCACTTGCGAATGGGTAAAGATCGGAGGCAGGCAACGATTGACGGAATCTCAGAAGTGCGTCGATCCGTCCTTGCCGCGACAGTCGTGCTGATTGTTGCCCTGATACCGTTGATGGTGAGCGGCGGCCTCACTCAGCTGATGTTTGTAGGGTTGGGTTGGCCGATCATTTTGGGTGTCGTAGGAAGCTACTTCGTCTCGATGACCCTCACCGCCGTTCTGTGCTCGCGGTTCATGTCCCTGCCGGAGCAACGAAGCATGACCTGGTTTAGCCGACTCTTCCTCGCGCCCTTTAATCGAGGGTTGGTTTCCTTGGAGGATGGCTACGAGCGACTCATCAAATGGATGCTCCAGCACCGATTGGCCAATTTCGTTCGAATTGGAATCACGGTCATTCTCGGTTTTACGTTTTACTACTTCATCGGATCAGAGATGATGCCATTAGCCGATGTGGGACAGGCCAGCGTACAGTTAGAAATGCAACCCGGAACGCCTTTCAAAGCCACTCAGACCGCGGTGACTCACCTAGAAAAATTGATCGCTGAAGAAGGCGGAAAGCAAGGCTGGATAAAAGATGCGAGCATTGAGATTGGAGTGGAAGGTGGCCCCGGAATGACGACTGGGGGCGCCTACTTTACGGGTTATCAAATGAACCAGGTGAATGCAGCCTCTGGGATGTTAACCCTATCCGATAAAGATTCAGGGCGGCCCGATGTGTGGCGGATTATGGACCGTATTCAGGGTCGCGCACTCAAAGAGATACCTGGGGTTCGCCGGATTCAGCTTAAAGAAATGGGGGCCGATGTGATGGCAACGTCACTGGCGCCCGTTGCTTTGGTGATCTACGGTAAAGACCTTTCAGAAATCGATCGTTTGGGACATCAAGTGATGGAGATCGCTCAGAAGAGTGGATTCAATGCAAGGACCCAAAGAGGAGACATTGCCCAGCCATTTCTCAGTTGGGAACTCACCAAGCCGACCTATCGTGTGGTAGTTGACCAAGACAAGGCAGCTGCGCATGGACTTAACCCCGCCAGCATCGCCGATCAGGCCTATTACGGCCTGAGAGGTGGATATGCCACTGAGTTCTACCGTCCGGGCACTCTAAGGCCCACGACGGTGCAGATACGGTATCAGGAGGACCAGAGAAGGGAAGTGCAGGACCTCTCGTCGATGGCGGTTACCGGGACCCAAGGTGAGCAAGTGCCTCTCACCGAACTGGTGACCCTAGAACCGCACCTCGCACCCAGTGCCATAGAGCACGACCAACTGAGGCGTGCCGTCAGCTTTGGTGGCTACTATCGAAAGTCGGGAAGGCCGAGCATGGACGCTACGATGGCCGTGCAGATGCAATCTATGGCCCAGCTGAATTGGCCTCCGGGTTACGGGATTGAAGCGCGGGGAGACATGACCCAGATGATGGACAGCTTTAGGGTCCTGCTCTCTGGATTAGGAATTGCCCTCGTGCTGATGTACCTGATTCTGGTCGCGCAGTTTGGTGGATTCCTTCAGCCGCTCCAAATGATTTTCAGCTTGCCCCTTGAACTCAGCGGAGTATTTCTCATGCTTTGGGCCACCCATCAAGCGTTCTCTACGGTTTCGATTCTTGGCGTTATTGTTCTAAGCGGAATGGATATCGTGACGGCAATTCTCATGATTGACCTGATCTTGCAATACAGAAAGGACGGATGGGCAAGAAATCAGGCCGTCGCAAAGGCTTGTCCGCAAAGGTTGCGGCCCATATTGATGACCTCTGCCATCACGATTTTTGTGATGGCTCAGGTGGCTTTCACCCCAAAATCGGGAATGGATGCCTACCAACCCTTGGGAACGGTGGTGATCGGCGGACTCGTGGTGGGCACCATTTTGTCTTTGTTGGACATTCCGATCATGCACACGGTGGTAGACGACCTTATGCGATGGGCGCAGGTGAAAATTCTTCGCGTGGACCCAAGCACCCTGCCCCCCATTGACGGCCCAGAACAGTCAGCGAGCCTTCCTTTAGAGGCACCAAATGCATAATTTTACAATGCTTCCCATGCTCGTGGTCACCGCCCACGCGGCCAACCCAATGTCTTTGAGCCAAGCGGTTCATTTGGCAATGACCCAGCATCCGCTGGTTCGCGCAGATATAGAACGCGTCAAAGGAGTTAGATCCAATGCGACTGCCATGCAGTCGGCGTTCCAGCCCTTGGTATCCCTCAACGGTTATGCGGCAACGGGTCGAGGGTCCGCAATCTTTTCGAGTGCATTTGATCCTGTGAACTACGGTCATTTTGATCCGGGCGACGTGGCAGACTTGAATGTGGCTTTAGCTTGGCGTTTGCCGTTGTTCAACCGTTATGGTTTGACCAAGACGTTGGGCGCAACGGATCGGAAGATGGCCGATTTAACCGTTCGGAATCGCCGGCGGGTGATTGCGTACGCCGTTCGCAATGCCTTTGTAGAGGCCGCACTCAGAATTGAAGCCGCCCAATCTGCCCAGGAAAATGTGGCGTCTGCGCAGGAGATCGAGCGGGTGACTGAACAGAAGGAGCAGGCAGGCTCCTTAGCCCGAGTATTTGTTTTGCGGTCCCAAGCAGAGGTGGCGGCCGCTGAACGAGATTTGGCGCTTGCAAAAGCGGATGAAGAGAAAGCAAAGCTTCAGTTGGCCCAAAGCATCGGGCTAAACATTGCCGATGCGCCGGAGCGGGGATTCACGATGGGAGAGTGGGATCGTGATCTTTCGGCTCCAGAATCTTTGGCCCTCGCAATCTCGCGCGCCCAGGCAGACCATCCCGAGATCCTCATGTCGGCGGCAAAACTGTCGAGCGTCCGCACCCAACTGTCCCTAAATCGGGCGGCGGGCAAGCCAGAGGCTTACATCATGGCAATGGGCGATTGGCTTGCGACCAACCAAACGACGGGTGACCAAGTTGCGAAATTGGGGATTGTCCTAAGCTTTCCGCTCTCGGATGGTGGAATGCGTAGAGCCCAGGTAGATGAACAACAAAGTAAGGTAATCATCGCAGACCTCGAATATCAAGATGTTCGGAATCAGATTAGTACGGAAATCGGAGAGGCATGGGCCGATTCAAATTCAGTTGCGGCGGTAAAAAAAGCCGCGGAAAGCGAGAACCTTGCGGCGGACGAAGCGTTCAAAATCTCAATGGTGAGATTTCAGGAGGGTAAAGGAACCTTGAGTGAAGTCACGGAGTCTCGCGCGTTCTTGGCGAAAGCAAAGTTGGGAGTTGCGGAGGCAACTGCGTACGCGAGAAAAGCCTGGGCAACCCTCAAGAAAGCCATCGGTTCGGACGAAGAATAATTACTTCGTCCGGCCGATGCGGGTTAGCGGAAGCCATGTAGCCTCTGATCGTCCGATGATGGAATCGCGCGGTACCAATCCCCACCCGCGAGAATCAAAAGAGCCGTTGCGGTTGTCGCCCATCATTAAATAGAATCCGGCAGGAATAGGCTGCGCGGGCAGGGTCAGTAACTTTCTGCCCTGATCCTGATCGGGAAACTGGAACTTCTGAGCCACGCCGTAAATCGGACTGGCTTCGCCTAACTCGGTGTGTGGCATGGGCGCATTAACATCAAAGGCAGTAGAGTTTAAGGGCAAAATCTCCCCCCGGTACGTCACCAGCTTGAAATTCAGCCGGGTAAGACCCTTACGCTCCGAATCCGACAGTTCTCTGAAGTTCTGGCAGTTCTCGTTCCGGGTTTCGTCGGTGCACTGCGAATAGTGGTTCGTGTCAGGTTGAACGGGCTGACCGTTTCGATACAAAACGCTGTCTCTTAACTCCACAACATCGCCTGGGATGCCAATACAGCGCTTGATGAAATCGACTTTTACTTGACCTTCGGCGTCAATATCCTGCGCTCGCTGAACAGCGGTAATGGGCGGCCGAAAGACGACGATATCACCGCGTTTGGGGTCAGAGAAGCGGTAAACCGCCTTATTCGCCACGATGAAGTCGTTAACGTAGAGAGTGGGCCACATTGACCCCGAAGGAATCAAGAACGCCTGCACAAAGAACGGGCGGATGATCATAAACACAAAGACGCCCGCGTAAATAAACGCATCTAAGACTTCGTTGCCCAAGCGGGCCAGCATGTAACCCGGACCACGCAAGTGAGGTTTGGACTTGGCCAGTACGGGATTCAGGGCAAGACGAATGATGGAAAGCACGACCACAAATCCAACAACCTGGCTCAGCGGAGTGCGAGCCAGGTTGTCAATGATTTCTCGATAATTTGTGCTGCTTTCTGCCTGAGCCAGGGGAAGAAAATCCATAGGCATGGGCAAAATTATCGTCGCTCTTTAATTCGTGCGTCTTTACCCACCTTGTCTCTAAGGTAGTAAAGCTTGGCGCGTCGAACTCGACCGCGTCGTGTAACTTCAAGCTTGGCAATGTTTGGCGAGTGAACCGGGAAAGTTCTCTCTACGCCAATGCTACTGGCCACTTTGCGGAGGGTGATCGTTTCACCGATTCCGCCGTGCTTGATCGCAATGACCAAACCCTCAAATAACTGGATCCGCTCTTTGCCGCCTTCGCGAACTTTAACCGATGCTTTCACGGTATCACCGGGCCAGATTTTGGGAAGGTCCGTCTTTTTGTACGGCTCGGCAACGCTTTGCAGGATGGCTGATTTTGACATTTGGTTCCTTTCCGTGGGTGAACAAATTCCTTGAACTCGTTCTTATCAACACTTCGCCCGAAAGCAAAGTTCCTGACTGCTCAGTGAGCATCAAGTGGGTTCCAGAGGCACGACGGTTGACGCGCATGGACACGAACTAAGAAGATAGCATATCTAGGTCCGATTTTTCCAGGCGAACCTTCGCCAGGAGGTCAGGTCGGTTCTGCCTGGTGCTCTGTAAAGCGACTCTTCGCCGCCATTGGGCGATTTTTTGGTGATCTCCGCCCAACAATTCAGGAGGCACATTGGCTCCTCGCCAATCTGCGGGTCGTGTGTAGTTAGGTGCGCTAAGTAATCCGTCGGAAAAGCTGTCCGAGAAGAGGCTATTTTCATTTCCGAGGACACCGGGAACTTGCCGGGCGATTGCATCCGCCATGATTAGCGCGGGCAATTCTCCCCCTGTAAGGACAAAGTCTCCGATGCTGAATTGGTGACTGGCGAGTTCGGTCACCACTCGGTGATCAAACCCCTCATAGTGACCGCATAAAATGGCGATTTTTTCCATCCCCGCCAAAGCGTTGGCGTCGGCCTGGGTGAACGGCTTTCCCGCCGGGTCGGTGACGATAATTGCGTGCCGAGGATGGTCGCGGTGGATACCCGTATATTCAAGGGCCAGCGCAACCGGTTCCGGGCGGATTAGCATCCCGGCTTCTCCACCGTAGGGGGCATCGTCCACCTTGGCGTGACGCTCATAGCAAAAGTCCCGCGGGTTCACGGCGTTCCACTTCACCAATTGTTTTCCCTCTGCCCGCTGGAGGATGCTGGTGCGCTGCGCTGCCAGCATCATCTCGGGAAAAAGACTAACGAAGTGGATATCCAGCACGCTTTAAAGGTACCCCTCGCTCGAATTTGTTGGGTGGCGCGGAAGGGCTCGCAGGTATTCTACTTAGCCAAGAACGACATCTGGAGCAATATAAATATGTCTACAATCCCTGCTGATCTTCGTTACACTAAAAGCCATGAATGGGTTCGCTTAGAAGGCGACATCGTAACGGTGGGCATCACAGAATTCGCCCAGTCTGAACTGGGCGACGTCGTGTTTGTTGAGCTTCCCCAAGTTGGCCGATCACTGGCTACCGATGAATCGTTCGGAACGGTGGAAAGCGTTAAGACGGTTTCTGAACTTTATGCTCCGGTTAGCGGGGTGGTGGTTGAATCCAACGGCGCACTGGCCACTCAATCTGAATTGGTAAATACCGCGCCGTACGACACTGGTTTTATGGTTAAGTTGCGAGTTTCAGACCCGTCGGAGCTCAGTCAACTCCTTACCGCCGATGACTACGCCAAGTTAGTCCACTGATTCAAAGTTCGTCCGATAAGAGACAGCACCCGCTTGTCTCGTAGAACCCCTTATATACATGCCGTACATTCCTCATACCGATGCTGACCGGGCTGAGATGCTCGCATTAATTGGCGTTGATTCAATTGATGACCTGTTTCGGGAGATTCCGCCAAACCTTCTCCTCAAACCGGGTGAACTGAATATTCCATCCGCGCTGGATGAATCGCGATTGTTCGCCCACTTACGCGAACTGAGCCTGAAAAACATCAGCGTGAATGACGTCACGTGCTTTCTGGGGGCGGGAATTTACGATCGCTTTATTCCGGCTACCGTAGGCGCGGTGATTTCACGGGGAGAATATCTCACTTCTTACACGCCCTACCAACCCGAAGCATCGCAGGGATATCTTCAGACGATTTATGAGTTCCAAACCATGATCGCGGAACTCTACGGGATGGAAGTGGCCAACGCTTCCATGTACGATGCATCCACCGCGATGGCCGAAGCCGCGATCATGGCCATCGGCATCGTCAAGCGAGATCGAGTAGCGGTGAGTTCGGCCGTCCACCCCCATTATCGAGAAGTCCTCCAGACGTACGCGTGGGCGCTGGGGCTGGAAGTTGTCACGATTGATGCTCACGATGGGAAGACACTAGACTTCAGTTTGGTTCAAGATTGCGCCTGCGTGATTGTTCAGTCTCCTAATTTTTTTGGGACGATCGAATCGCTCTCCCTGGCTCGGCAGGCCGCTACCGACCACGGAGCATTGCTCGTGGTCGTTTCTGACCCCATTTCCAATGCTCTCTTAAAGCCCCCTGGCGCATATGGGGCAGACATCGTGGTGGGCGAGGGCCAACCCATGGGAATTGCGATGGGGTTTGGTGGGCCGCTCCTTGGGTTATTTGCCTGTAAAAAAGAATATGTGCGTCAGATTCCGGGCCGAATCGTGGGGAAAACCACCGAACTGCACGGAGATCGGGAAGGGTATGTGATGACCCTGAGAACCCGAGAGCAAGACATTAGGCGCGAGAAGGCGACGTCTAACATCTGTACGAATCAGGCCCTCATGGCGTTGGCCGCCACCGTGTATATGACGGCACTGGGCAAGAACGGGCTTCAACAGATCGCAACCTCCTCAGTGAGGAACGCGCAGTATGCGATTCAGGCGTTGCAATCCTCCGGCGGTAAATTAAGATTCAGAGACAACGTATTTTGTGAATTTGTCCTGGATCTTCCGGCGGACGCCGGAACCGTAAGAGATGAATTGTTGAAAATGGGAATCCTAGCCGGTCTCCCCCTTGGCGACTATTACCCAGGCCTGAGCCAATGCCTACTTGTTGCGGTTACCGAAATGAGAACGCGCGATGAAATTGACCGATATGCCGCGGCGCTCAAAAAGGTGCTGGCTAACCTTAATTCAAAGCCCTATGCGGAGGCAAGAAATTGAAGACACTTCTAAAAAGGATGCCCCAGCCCGAGTCTATTTTTGCAAAATCTCGTCCCGGTAGGGTTGGGACCAATGTTCCAACCTGCGACACGCCTCAAGTGGACTTGGTGAGCACGTTGGGAGACCTTCGAGAAAATCTGAGACTTCCGGAGGTTTCTGAACTAGACCTCCTGCGCCACTTTACTAACTTAAGCCACATCACCTACGGCATTGAAACCGGGTTCTATCCGCTTGGGAGTTGTACGATGAAATACAACCCCAAGATTAATGAAAAGACCGCTGCGTTGCCCGGGTTTGCCGGCTTGCACCCAATGCAACCGGCAAGCACGGCACCCGGTGCGTTTGAACTCCTTAGAAGTGTTCAGGAAATGCTGTGCGAGATCACCGGTTTTTCTGAGGTAACTCTCCAACCGTTGGCCGGTGCCCACGGAGAAATGACCTGCCTCATGTTGATCAAGGCGTTTCACGCCTCGCACGGGGAGGCCGATCAGCGAACGGTTGTCTTAGTCCCCGACTCTGCCCACGGCACAAATCCCGCGTCGGCGGCCCGGTGCGGCTACAGCGTGAAATCTATTCCAACCGACGAAGGCGGGAACACAGATTTAACCGCACTCGCCGGGGCGTTAGACGGGGAGGCAGGGAAGTCGGTAGCCGGTCTCATGCTTACTAACCCATCTACATTAGGTTTGTTTGAGCCGAACATCGAGCGAATCTGCGAAATGGTTCACGCCGCCGGCGGACAGGTCTTCTGCGACGGAGCCAACATGAATGCCATGGTAGGCACCACGCGCCCCGGCGATCATGGGTTTGACTGTATGCACCTCAACCTGCACAAAACTTTCTCCACGCCCCACGGAGGCGGTGGTCCGGGTTGCGGAGCGATTGGACTAAAGGCTCACCTTGAACCTTTCCTTCCTACCCCCGTGATAAGGCGATCCCAAAATGGATCGGTGTGGCTAGATTCTGACCGCCCGAATTCGATTGGACGGGTGAGTGCATTCTACGGTCAATTTCTCATGGAAGTGCGCGCCTACACCTACCTTCGCGCCTACGGAAAAGAAAAGATCGCGGACATCTCACGCCATGCAGTTCTGAACGCAAACTACGTGATGGCCCGCCTCAAAGACGTCCTCCCGGCGGCCCACAATCGACCATGCATGCATGAGTGCGTGTTGACCGCCGAAAGGTACAAGCGAGAATTCGGGGTGAAAGCGCTTGATATCAGTAAGCGTCTCATCGACTACGGCTTTCACCCACCCACCAACTATTTTCCGCTGATTGTGCCCGAGGCCATCATGATCGAGCCGACCGAGACGGAGGCCAAGGAAACATTGGATGCGTTTTGTGATGCCATCATCTTGATCTGTGAAGAGGCCACGTTCCAGCCCGAATTGTTGCACGATGCCCCCTCTACGCAAATTGTGGGCCGCTTGGATGAGACCAAAGCCGTGAAGGAACTTAACGTAACCGACTTACACTTGTGATCGTTCAGGACGACTGGGCGATCCCCGCGTGTGGCCCTGAGAACATGGCGCGGGATCTCGCCTTGATGGACCGGGCCGAGTCAACGGCTCGGATTTATCGATGGGATGGGCCTTGGGTCTCACTGGGGCGTTCTCAGACCCCGACCAACGTGCTTGCGGAGGGTTGCGCGGTTCCCCACGTGGTCCGGCCGACGGGAGGAGCGGCGGTTCTTCATGGACACGACGTGACGCTTGCGATTGCCTTCAAATCGATTTCACGTTCTGTCCGGGCGGATTATCTCGATGCGACCGCGCCCATCATTGCGGCACTTCGGCATTGCGGCATTTCCGCTTCCCTGGGCAGTGGGGCCAAAAATCCGTTTTGCGCGACAGATGATTGCTTTGCTCTCGCGTCGCCTTGTGACATCGTGGATGACAATGGGACCAAGATTTGTGGTTGTGCTCTCCGGAGAGCCCGGGGGTACGTTCTGCTGCAGGCGAGTATCCCCATTTCGGAACCGCTGGTTCCGCCGACCTCCGCCATCCGTGGCGCGGTCGAGCATTCTTTTCTTTCTTTGTCTCCCCATCACTTTATCGATGCAATCTTGCGTGACATGCACCGGTTTACGTTGGGAATTGCGCGGTGATCTGCTAGTCTATCGGGAATGGGAATGATCAAGGAATTCCGAGAGTTTGCCGTTAAGGGCAACGTGATTGATTTGGCGGTTGGCGTCATTATTGGCGGTGCGTTTGGAAAAATCGTCTCTTCGTTTGTTGACGATATCGTGATGCCCCCAATGGGTCTGATTCTGGGGAAAGTCGATTTTGTGAACCTGTATGTCCCGCTGTCAGACAAAGTGACGCCGGGCCTTGCCCTTGCCGATGCCAAGAAACTGGGTCCCGTGTTGGCCTATGGTTCATTTATCAATAACGCCATCACGTTCATCATTCTCGCCTTCGTGATCTTTCTGATGATATCTGCTATCAATAAGTTCAAGGCGAAACAAGAAGCCATTGCGCCTGCGGGTCCAACCCTGAGCGAGGCTTTGCTGACGGAGATCCGAGACATCATGACGTCCCGCGGGTAGAAACGTTATCGGCGAAAACGCCAGAAAGGGCCGGGAAGTGTTGATTACCGCTCCGCAGTTCGGCTACCGATTGCCAGTCACCCAAAGCCTCGCCCTGCACTCCGCCGCCGAATTGATGCATACCTCTGAGGCTTTGACCGGATGGAAATCGGGTCAAACACATTTCAATCTCAACTAAGCGACTGACCCGTTGGAGCGGGTGGGACAGGTTGATTGTAAAAAAAGAGCCGATCCTAAGGATCGGCCCATTTTAATCTAGGGGTTTGCCAGCGTCAGGCTTAGTTTGGAGTTGGCGTGATAGAGAAGCCTTGAGAAGTGAGCTCTTGGCCGATGTGGCGAAGCTTCTTCATGGCTCTGAGTTCAATTTGTCGAACTCGTTCTCGGGTCACGTTTAGTTCGGTACCGACCTCTTCAAGAGTTCGGGACCGACCGTCGTCCAATCCAAATCGGAGTCGAACCACATCTCGCTCCCGGCTGGTTAGCCGACCAAGAATGCCGTCAATTTCCTCTCGACGAATCAGAGTCCAAGTGACATCGCCCGGGGTGGGCATGTTTTGACTTTGAACAAAGTCCCCAATGGAGCTATTATCCTTTTCACCGACTGGCGTTTCCAGGGAAATCGGTTCAACGGCAACTCGCATCATCTCACGAACACGATCGATCGATAGTCCGACTTCTCGGCTGATCTCTTCTTCGGTCGGCTCTCGCTGTAATTCTTGTTGCAATCTGCTGGCGGTCTTCACCACCTTATTGATAAGCTCGGCCACATAAACCGGGATGCGAATTGTGCGGCCCTGGTTAATGATGGCTCGGGCAATGGCTCGGCGGATCCACCACGTTGCGTACGTGCTGAAGCGGAAGCCTTTGCGCCAATCAAACTTCTCAACCGCTCGGATCAAACCCAAATTGCCTTCCTGGATTAGGTCAGCAAGGGGAATGCCTCGGGCGTTGTATTTTTTGGCGATACTGACAACAAGCCGCAAGTTAGATTCAATAAGAATTTTCTTTGCCGTCATGTCTCCGGCCTGAACCCGTCGAGCAAGGTGAACTTCTTGTTCTGGAGTCAGAAGTTGGGCACGCCGAGTTTGGCGCATCCACATCTCCAGTTCTTCGGAGTCATCTGGAACCGGTCGTTCTTCTGGCTCATCCACCTCTTCGTCGGCGGCATCCAATTCAAGCAAATCGTCTTCTACTGGCTCGGCGGCTGCCTCATCTACTGCGGGCGTACTACCAGTTTCAATGAATGTATGGCGGCCCGGAGTGCGAACCGTAATGGCTCGTCCCCTGCGCGGTTGTGTGGCTAACCCGTTATCTGCTGGCATATTCGTCTATAACCTCCGAAGTTTCTAATGAACTTCTATTTTTTGCGAGGCGCTAATTCCGTTGGTTCAACATCGAACAAGGTCTTTGGTGCCCTATTTTTCTTAAATTGCTATATTTTTCTTGCGTGGCGACAATGCCGTGCAGGATCACACAAGGTAGCACGAACTGCAAAGGATGTCAAGAAAAGTTTCTGACTTGACAGGTAAAAACTTTTCAGGGTCGCTTCACGGTTCGGACTTCTATGTGTTGCACGTTCTGTGCCAATCAACTTGTTAAGACGTTAACGTTGGGGTAATTCGTTGCACCCTTTCCGATAACCTTTACATTGTACGAAGCATTTCTACGATCTGCACCAGCGAATCTGCTAATACGGACGCACTTTCCGGTGTATTACCAGCTCCAAAGCTGAATCTGACTGCCCCGCGAATGCACTCAGGCCCGACATCCAGCGCTTTGAGCACGTGACTTGGCTCGGTTTTGCGAGAGCTACACGCGGCTCCGCTACTTACCGAAAATCCTCGGTGATCAAGCTCTATAACAAGGGTTTCACCCACTACACCGCAGAAACTCACATTGAGAATATATGGGGATCCGTCTTGCGGACTGTTAACCAGGACGCCAGAAACATCCTGCAAACCGGCCCGGAGAATGTTGTTACAAAGAACCGCGTTATCCATTCGCTCAGGCATCTCATCCATTGCCATTTGGGCGGCTACCCCTAAACCTACGATCCCCGGTACGTTAAGAGTTCCACCTCGAAGCCCGAACTCTTGCTCTCCTCCCCAAATGAAGGGCATGGCCGGGATATCTCGGGAATACAGTGCCCCAATTCCTTTAGGTCCATAGAATTTGTGGGCGCTAAGCGATATGAAGTCGAGTTCCGCGGCGGAGAAGGGAAGTTTTCCCACCGCCTGCGTGGCGTCGCAATGAGACATTTGGCCGGGTTGAATGGTCTCGGCCACGCTCCATTGGTGCCCTGTCTCGTTGTTCACCGCCATGAGGCTGATCAGCGATGCCGGCTTTAGGCAAGGCACAACCTCCGCTCCCCGGTTCTCCAACCGGAGAAATTCTTGCCTCACGGCACGTTCATCCAATGAACTGTGTTCAAACGGGCTAATAACCGCATCTGGATGGAGTTCCAGAACCCAGTTATTTGCTTCCGTGGCTCCGGAAGTGAAATAGATTTGGCTGGGGTCTTCCGCTTGGATAAGTTGAGCAATTCGGTTACGCGCTAACTCCACGGCGCTGGCCGCTCGTTGACCATGGGTGTGAATTGAGTTTGCATTTCCGAAATCACCCCGCAAGAATGGCATCATCTCATCTAGAACCCTGGGGTCTAGCGGAGTGGTGGATGCGTGGTCAAAGTATCGGTCAGGGAAGTGAAAGGTCTGCATGAATCCGTTCGTAGCCCAAAGCCGGTCAGCTGACTACCTTGAAATGATCGCTTCGGCTTCCATCTCAATTCGCCATTCCGGCCGCAATAGACCGGCAACCACCACCTGCGTTGCCACGGGGCGGATGTTAGCAAATACCTCGCCGTGAGCCTGCCCAACGGCTAGCCAATCTTCTGCGCTTACCAGATACATACGAGTTCGCACGACATCGTCGGCGGTGCCGCCTAAATCATGAATCGCCTTTAGGATAATTTCCAGGCATCGCTTGGCCTGAAGATATACGTCATCGGGTGCGTGCGAGGTGCCGTCGGGATTGAGCGGAGCCGTGCCTGACACCATGATCCGATCGCCCACCCGGATGGCCCGACTGAAACCGATCGACGCTTCATACGGGCTACCGGAGGACACTTTTTGCATGGATTTAGTCTCAGCTCACCCGGGCAAGCACTTCTTTCACCAGGCGAGGCACGTCGCTCGTACGATCTGCGACAAGGGCGCCCGCGGCGAGTAGCGCATTAACCTTAGATTCGGGCGTTCCGGTATTTCCCGAAATAATTGCCCCGGCATGACCCATTCGCTTTCCGGGAGGGGCAGTTCTGCCGGAGATGAATCCTACCGACGGCTTCTTCATCGTCTTCATGAATTCACAAGCCGCTTCTTCATCGGATCCGCCAATTTCGCCGATCATCACCACCGCTTTGGTGGCGGGATCTGCTTCAAACATTTCCATGACCTCAATAAATCGAGTTCCGGGTAACGGGTCTCCGCCAATTCCCACGCAGGTGGTTTGGCCAATCCCGTGGCGGGTCATCTCCCAAACAATCTCATAGGTAAGGGTTCCGCTTCTGCTCACTAAGCCCACGTTGCCGGGCATAAAGATGTTGCCCGGCATAATTCCCATCTTGCACTCACCCGGAGTGATGATGCCCGCGCAGTTAGGTCCGAGGAGGCGGGAGGTTCCGTTGTCTCGAACCCGGTTTACCATACGAATTTCGTCGTGAATGGGTAGCCAATCGCTGATGCACGTGATAAATTTGATTCCGGCAGCCTCACATTCCAACACGGAATCGGCCGCGAACGGTCCGGGAACAAAGATTATCGCCGCGTCGGGCTGAGTCTTATCTACCGCCTCCTGCACCGAATCAAAGATGGGCCGACCGAGCGCCTGGGTGCCGCCTTTGCCCGGGGTGACGCCGGCCACCACCTGCGTTCCGTACTCAATCATTTGCCCGGCATGAAAACCGCCTTCTTTTCCAGTCATGCCGCAGACCACAACCCGAGTGTCTCGATTCACGAGAATTGCCATAGACAAAGATCGTACCCAGCCCGGTGGGTATAACCAACTTCGAATGAGCAAGGAAACGTCCGGTGTGCGGTTTGCGGAGATTTACCGTGAAACAACAGAAACTCGAGTCCAAGTGGTGTTGGATCTAGACGGCGGTACCCGCCGAGATGTACTTACCGGAATTGGATTCTTTGACCACATGCTTCATCAGCTGGCATTTCATGGCCAATTTGATCTCGGTTTAAGCGTTGAAGGCGATTTAGATGTGGATGACCACCATTCTGTGGAGGATTCTGGAATTCTTCTTGGTCAGGCCTTCTCCCAGGCCATCCAGAACAGCGATCCCATCGTTCGCTACGGAAGCAACATGACTCCGATGGACGAGGCGTTAGTTTTAGTTTCGTTGGATTTCAGTGGTCGCGGGATTCTTGCCTACGACGTGCCATTTACCCGAGAAAAAATTGGTGATCTATCCACTGAATGCATTCGTGAATTCTTTAGAGCGCTATCAACGCACGCTAAGATGACCCTCCACATTAAGAAGTTGGCCGGAGAGAATGACCACCACGTGAGCGAAGCCATCTTTAAGGGGGTCGGGCAGGCCATTTTTCAGGCGACTCGCCGGTCTGAACGGTACGGATCAACATCTACCAAAGGCAGCCGCGATTGACGGTTCTGTTAGATTACGGAGTGGGGAACCTCAGGTCGGTGGAGCAGGCGTTTGCTGCGCTTGATCACCCAATTCACATTCGACAAACGATCCAATCTTCCCAATTTGGGGAAATTGATCGGCTGATTATTCCGGGGGTAGGCGCGTTTGGTGCGGCCATGGAAATGATTGGCCCGCTGGCGAAAGAAATACGTGCTTTTGCCCAGCTTGGAAAGCCGCTCTTGGGTATCTGCCTGGGTCAGCAGCTTCTTTTTGATTCGAGCGAGGAGCACGGTTTCTCGTTAGGACTGGGATTGATTCCGGGTTTGGTTAAGTACCTGCCGCCGTCCCCGGGCCTAAAGGTTCCGCACATGGGCTGGAGTTCTCTCACGTATGAGCGGCACCAAGGATTTGGAAACGGGGGCGTGGATCATGAACAGGTCTACTTTGTTCACTCCCTGTTTTGCGACTGCAAAGACTCCAAAGACGTGGTTGCCACGGCGGACTACGGCATAACTTTTCCCGCCATGGTCCAACGCAACAACGTGTGGGGAACTCAGTTTCATCCAGAAAAGAGCGGCCCGGTGGGACTGCGTATGCTGGGAGAGTTTCTAAAGTGCTGATCCTTCCCGCCATCGACCTGATCGACGGTCGATGTGTGCGCTTGCTTCACGGAGACTATAACCAGAAGACGGTGTATGATGCCGATCCTGTTTTAACGGCAAAATCGTTCGTAGATCAAGGGGCCACCTGGCTCCACTTGGTAGACCTTGATGCCGCCAAAGGAAAGGGAGAAAACAATTTTTCTGTAATTTCCCAAATTGCCGCCCAGGTGAATATCCGCATTGAACTCGGCGGAGGAATTCGCTCCGCAGACCGAATCCAACAAGCGATGGATTGCGGAGTTTCGCGTGTTGTTTTAGGCACCGCGGCGGTGAGTGATCCCGCCTTCGCAGAGGTTGCATTTGCCCAATGGGGAGATCGGGTGGTCCTAGGGATCGACACCAAAGATGGCCTAGTTGCGGTGCAAGGCTGGACCGAAACTTCCGCGCTGGATGGAGTCTCGTTTGCCAAGGATATGGTTTCCCGCGGTTGCCCCCGGATCATCTACACGGACATTGCCACCGACGGTGCGTTTACCGGGCCAAATATTCCGGCCCTGAGGCAGATGATTGAGGGAGTTAATGTTCCGATCATCGCGAGCGGCGGGGTTTCATCGTTGAATGACTTAATCGAACTAGCAAAGCTGCCGGGGTTAGAGGGTGCCATCGTCGGCAGGGCACTTTACGAGGGTCGCCTGGATCTGGGCGCGGCCATCCGCGAAATCTCAGAGTAATGGCCGATTGGATCTTTTGGCCCACGTCGCTGGGTTTCCAACCTATACTGTATTGAGGTTTATTCACCCGTGCCTGGTCCAGAAATATTAGCTCTTTTTATCCCTATCATCGCTCTAATGATCCCGGTGGTGGCGGTGCTGACCAAACACCAGCAACGGATGGCGGAGATAATCAATGGCAATCAAGCGAACCGGGTGGATTTGAATTCAGATCGGTTGCTTCAGGAGATTCAAAGTCTTCGACTGGAAGTAAATGGTCTCAAGCAATTGGTCCATGAGCAGGCGATCGCCTTCGACACTTCGCGAAATCTTTCCCCACCCCCCGATTTACGGACCCGCCTTGATACCACGGCCCAATGAGCTTCCATTTACTGAACTGAGTTGGCAATGAAGTCGGGATGTTGAATCTTGGGCCCGATTTGATGCTGGGAGTTCTCATGATTGGGATCTTTGTCTTGGTGCCAATCGTGGCGATTCTTACCCGGCATCAGCAGAAAATAGCCGAGCTGGTGAACCGTAGCGCTACCCCGGAACGCCCGACCCATGATCCGCGGGTGTTACAAGAATTGTTTGAATTGAAAGACAGAGTGAGCCAGCAGGCCCTCTTATTGATGAACTGAACCAGGCAAACAGCAGCGCCAAACTGCCGGTGATGACCGGCCGGGGAACCCAAATCAGCAGGGAAATTTGGGGTTCTGGCAATAATCGTGCCAATTACAAGAAGTCACCCCATTTAGCTTGACTTTACGGGGGGTTAGCGGTACTATGAAAGTTCGCGTAAACACGTCCGGAGGCTTGGATGAGAATTATTCAGCCGACCTCGAAGCGAATCGGCCGATTCCTCGAGGTCCCCAACCTAATTGAACTACAGCTTAACTCATACAAGTGGTTTCTGGAAGAGGGACTCCCAGAACTCTTCAAAACTTTCAGTCCGATCTGGGATTTTACTCAGACCAACTATATTGAACTTGTAAGTTTCACTCTCGGTGAACCCAAGTACTCCATTCAGGAGTGCCGGAATCGAGACATGACTTTTGAAGCACCGATCAAAGCGATTGTTCGTTTTGGCGGTCGAGACCGTGAAGTGATTGAGTCGGAGGTTTACCTGGGTGACCTCCCGCTGATGACCGACCGTGGCACGTTTATCGTAAACGGTCGCGAGCGCGTTATCGTCAGTCAGCTCAGCCGATCCCCGGGTCTCTACTTTGAGGAAGGTGTGGATAGCTCGATGCAAGTCATCGTGTCTGCTCGCGTCATCCCCAATGAAGGGCCGTGGCTAGAGGTGGAGTCTGACGCCAACTTTGTTGTGCGGACTCAAATCAGTACCACTAAGAAATTGCCGTTAACGCAGCTTATTAAGGCGCTCTACTACTTTGAGAAAGGGAGAGGTCGTCACTCATTGCCAATTAGCAAAACGGCCGGAAAGCGGCTGGTGGAAGCGATTGTTGATGAGGACACCGGAGAAGTCTTGGCCGAAATTGGCGCATTGATGACTTCCGAGACCATCAACGCAATCCCCGAGGAGATTCGGGCCAGGCAAATTCAGGTTGAGACGCCGCTTGGCACCAACGAAGATATCCTCCGTGCGTTCAGCAAAGAGGTTGTCCTAGAAACGCCAGATGCCGACGCCTTGACCGGCAAGCGTGTGCTTGAGGACATCATGGACGGCACCGATTTGATCATTCGAAAGGGTGAGAAGATTGAGCGAGAGACCGCCAAGAAGATGGAGTCTATGGAGATTGCGACCGTTCGCGTTCTTGATGTGCTCCACTTGGTTGAATCCACCCTTGAAGCGGACCCCACCCACACCGCCCGAGAAGCATTACTTGATATCTACAAGCGATTGCGTCCGGGTGAAACGGCAAATGAAGAAGCCGCCAAGCAATTAGTATATGGGTTGTTCTTTGACGTGAAGCGATATGACCTAGGCAGAGTCGGTCGTCGGTTCCTCAACCAGAAGATGGGTCAAACCATTCCTCTGGCCACGAGAAATCTGACGTCCGAAGACCTTGCCAGCATTCTTCAAGCCATGTTGCCTTATGTGCAACGTGAGGCGGAGCGAGACGACATCGACGACCTGAAGAATAAGCGCGTACGAAGCGTTGGAGAACTACTTCAAAGTCAGCTTCGCCTCGGCTTTGTACGAATGGAAAAGGTCGCCCGAGAGCGTATGACCAGCACGGATCAGGAAAACCTCCTGCCCGGCATCATTCTCTCGGTTAAGCCGGTTAGTGCAAGCATTAAGAGCTTCTTTAGTTCTAACCAGCTTTCAACGTTCATGGACCAGACGAATCCGCTTTCGGAAATTACGAACAAGCGACGTTTGTCTAGCCTTGGACCGGGTGGTCTTCAACGAACGAGCGCCAAGTTGGAAGTTCGCGACGTGCACCGATCTCACTACGGTCGAATTTGTCCGATTGAAACGCCAGAAGGGCCAAACATCGGTCTGATTTCTCAGATGACCACCCATGCTCGCATCGACGAGTTTGGATTCATCATGACGCCCTACCGAAAGGTTACGGCGGGTGTGGTTTCGGATGATATCGTGTACATGACGGCTCAAGAAGAGACTGGCCAATTGGTCGCTCCGGCCGACGTGGAAACCGATCCGAGTGGATTGATCGTGGTGGATCGCGTTCAGGTGAGATGTGCCGGTGGAGACGTGGGTGGCGCAAGCTATCCAACTGTCGTTAGAGACCGCGTTGACTTCATGGACGTGTCTCCGGTGCAGATCATCTCGGTGGCCACTGCGCTTATTCCGTTCTTGGAGAACGACGACGCGAACCGCGCTCTCATGGGTGCCAACATGCAACGCCAAGCGGTTCCTTGCCTTCGGTCTGAAAAGCCGCTGGTGGGTACCGGCTACGAGCGAGTAGCGGCGGTTGACTCGGGTGCGGCGGTTGTCGCTCACTTTGGGGGAGTGGTTGAGTCGGTTACGGCCCAAGAGATTCGGGTTCTTCGAGACACCGGAGAGGTGGATCGTTACAATCTGATGCACCTGGTTCAGAGCAACAAGTCAACTTGTTTCACCCAACGACCGGTCGTTGAATTGAATCAGCGAGTGCTGAAGGGCGATCCTTTGGCAGACGGTCCTTGTTGCGATAAGGCAGAACTCGCCCTCGGAAAGAACGTTCTGGTCGCGTTTATGCCCTGGAATGGTTACAACTATGAGGATGCCATCCTCATCTCAGATCGAATGGTGCGGGACGACGTTTATACGTCAATCCACATTGAGCGACACGAGAGTGAGGCGGTTGATACCAAACTAGGTCCGGAAGAAATCACGCGCGACATTCCGAATGTCGGCGAAGAGGCCCTGAAGGATCTCGACGAGAACGGCATCATCCGAATCGGCGCCGAAGTTCGACCGGAAGATATTCTCGTTGGAAAGGTGGCTCCCAAGGGTCAGGTAGAAATGACCGCAGAAGAGCGGCTCATCATCGCGATCTTCGGAAAGAAGGCCGAGGAAACTCGAGACGTATCCCTCCGCTTGCCTCACGGCGAGAAGGGAACGATTGTGGACGTTAAAACCTACAGTCGCTACAAGTACCTCTCACCCAGCATCAACTACATCTATAAGGAGTCAAAGAAGCGCGAGCGACTTGTGTGCGATCGCACCGAAGAGCCGCTCCTCCAGATTCCGGGAGATGAGTTGCCCGCGGGTACCAATATGACGGTTCAGGTCTACATTGCCCAGAAGCGAAAGCTGATGGTGGGTGACAAGATGGCCGGACGTCACGGAAACAAGGGAGTTATCTCGCGCGTTCTTGCTTCGGAAGACATGCCGTTCTTGGCGGATGGAACTCCGGTTGACATCGTGCTAAACCCCCTCGGTGTTCCGAGCCGAATGAACATTGGTCAGATCCTCGAGACCCACTTGGGCTACGTAGGAAAGCATCTGGGCGTGGAATATAAGTGCCCGGCCTTTGAGGGTGCTACCGAAGGCGAAATCCTCGGAGAAATGGATCGACTTGCCGACTTTATGCGGGGCCAAGTTCTGCAGGCGTTTGCCAACGCAGAACTCAAGGTTAACGTTAAGTTTGAGAAAGATGATTCCTTTGAGACGATGATGTCAAAGGTAGAAGCCAAGCTAAGAGAGCTCGGAAAGCTGGGCATCGAACGGGTTTCCCGAATTGTGGCCGGACCCCCCGTCCTGTCGTTTGGGGAACTTTCTGAGATCGACCTGGAAACGTTCATTCCGGAACAACCCGAAGATGAGGCAGACGAAGAAGCGTACAAGGCAGAAGACTCCGTCTATGCCAGCGTCATGGAGAAGATTCATGACAGCGTTTTCAAGCGTGCTGGAATCGATCCACGAACGTGCAAAAGTAGCATCCGTGACGGACTCACGGGAGAACCTCTCCCGAATAACGTCACGGTAGGCATGATCTACATGCTTAAGCTTGAGCACTTGGCGGACGAGAAGATCCACGCCCGTTCTATCGGACCGTACTCGTTGGTAACCCAACAGCCGCTCGGAGGTAAAGCTCAGTTCGGTGGTCAGCGGTTTGGTGAAATGGAAGTCTGGGCCCTGGAAGCCTACGGAGCTGCGTACACCTTGCAAGAACTCTTAACCATCAAGTCAGACGACGTGAATGGTCGAGTCAAGGCTTACGAGAGCATCGTTAAGGGTGAAACCTTAGCGGAACCCGGAATTCCGGAATCTTTCAAGATTCTGGTTAACGAGTTAAGATCGCTCTGCCTTAAGGTCGCCGTTGAAGATGCGGCCAATAAGGAACTCCCGCTTAAGGATCTGGATGAACTATCTGGCGGCGATGACATGCGTCTCGCTCGATCAGTGGGATTCTTCAATTAAGAAAACTGTCGTCATCTCTCGATTGCTGCAAATTAGGCGCGCAGCAATCGAGGGGACAGTTCGCAATGTTCAAAATATTCTGCCTGCATCCGCATTTCGCAATCAAGGAAACTAATGCCAGACGTAAACCTGTTCGACAAGATCAGAATCGGCATCGCGAGCAACGAGGACATCCTCGGCTGGTCGCACGGTGAAGTAAAGAAGCCGGAAACGATTAACTACCGCACGTTCAAGCCAGAACGTGACGGCCTTTTCTGTGAGCGCATCTTTGGTCCGGTTAAGGACTGGGAATGCTCTTGCGGCCGCTATAAAAAGATTAAATACAAGGGTATCGTCTGCGAGCGGTGCGGAGTGGAAGTCACCCGCAGTAAGGTCCGTCGCGAGAGAATGGGGCACGTGGAGTTGGCCGCGCCGGTCTGCCACATCTGGTACCTAAAGGGCGTTCCCTCCCCCTTGTCCTTGGTGCTGGATATTTCACCTAGGCTACTAGAGAAAGTCATCTATTTCGCTTCCTTTATCATCATCGATATTGAAGGCGAAAAAATACAGGAAGTCCTCCCCATCATCCGCACCGCAGTGGAGACAGAGAAGGCAAACCTGCAGATGCAAATGAGAGAGTTGGAGGAGGAATCCTTCACCCGATTTGCCGATGACCTTAACAATAACCGAGAAGAGTACGACGAAATGTTCGCTCGAGAGCGAGCCAAAGCCGTCAACGATCGTGTAAAAGCGGAATATCGTGATGCGGATGATCGACTCAAAGACTTGGATGTTGCGGTCGAAATTCTGGGCAAGCTAGAGCGAAATCAGCTTATTGATGAAGATAAGTATCGCGCGGTCTCTAAATTGCTAGATAGCGTGGGTAATCGTCTCAACAAGGATCTGAGAAGCCTGGTTCGAGCCAACATCGGTGCCGAAGCCATCAAGGAACTCCTTAACCGAGTTGACCTTGAGAAGTTGGCGCGCTTGCTCAGAACTGAGATCATCACCACCACCAGTCAAAGGCGGGCCCGGGCGATCAAGCGCTTGGAAGTTACCGAAGCTCTCGTCAGCTCTCGTAGCCGTCCCGATTGGATGATCCTCGACGTGGTACCGGTCATCTCTCCGGAACTTCGACCCATGGTTCAGTTAGACGGTGGTCGATTTGCCACTTCTGACCTTAACGATCTCTATCGCCGAATTATCAATCGAAACAACCGATTGAAAAAGATCATCGAGATCCACGCGCCGGAATCAATCATCAATCACGAGAAGCGATTGTTGCAAGAGGCGGTAGACGCCCTCATTGACAATGGTAGACGAGCCAGGCCGGTTGTGGGTTCCAACTCGCGACCGCTCAAGTCTTTGAGCGACATGCTTAAGGGTAAGGAAGGCCGATTCCGAAAGAACCTTCTGGGTAAACGAGTTGACTACTCCGGACGATCGGTTATCGTTGTAGGTCCTCACCTTAAACTTCACCAAGCGGGTCTGCCCAAAGAAATGGCGCTTGAACTCTTCAAGCCGTTCGTCATGAAGTCTCTGGTTGAGAAAAAGATCACGCAGAACATCAAAACGGCCAAGAGAATGATCGATCGAATGCATCCCGCCGTGTGGGATGGGTTGGAAGAAGTGATTAAGGAGCATCCGATTCTCCTTAACCGTGCTCCTACCCTTCACCGATTGGGTATTCAAGCATTTGAGCCGATTCTGGTTGACGGTAAGGCGATCCAGCTTCACCCGCTAGTTTGTAATGCGTATAACGCGGACTTTGACGGTGACCAGATGGCCGTACATATCCCGCTGAGCACTCAGGCTCAGGCGGAAGCGCGGGTCTTGATGTTGTCTACGCAGAACTTGTTCTCACCTGCCGACGGTCGACCGACCTGCGCGCCCGTGCAGGACATCATTCTGGGCAACTACGCTCTGACGTTTGTTTCTCAGGAAGGCAAGCAAAACCTGGCTGATCAACTAAGGCTTCACCAAGAAGACCCTAAAAACAATCCGCATCCCATTATTTACTCCAACCCTGCCGACGTTATCTTTAATCTAGAAACGCCAATTGTTGACCAGAGGATTCCGGTCAACACTCCCATCATGGTTCGGATGACTCGACCGATTGTACGGCCCGATAAGGACGTTCAGTTCAGAAACCCGGAGACTGGCCAGGAATACCACAAGGTCGTTTCAAAAACCGAAGATGGAGAGGATTTTGAAGAGCTGGTGGCTTACGAGCCAGAGTTCGAGACGTTTATCTCCACCTGTACCCCGGGGCAATTGGTGCTTAACACCATATTGCCGTACCCGTTGCGTTATTCAGACGAGTTCCTTAAGTGTGAACTCAGCAAGAAGGCGCTTTCCGAAATGATTCTCACCTGTCACCGCCGAGCGGGGATGGGAGCAACAATTAAGTTGCTTGATGACATGAAGGATATGGGCTTCCAATGGGCCACTAGATACGGATTGTCGGTTGCCATTACAGACATGGATCCGCCGGCCCGACGTGAGGAGATGATTAAGGATGCCGACGATAAGTCCACCAAGATCACTCAGCAGTTCCGACGCGGAATGCTCACCTATAACGAAATGACGCAGACGCTGGTGAAGCTGTGGACAGATACGTACGACGAGATCGGTAAAGAGATCGTTGCCGGTCTTAAGCAGATGAACCCGCTGTCCATCGTCACCGTCTCCGGTGCTCGTGGTTCGGTTAAGCAGCTCGCCCAGTTGGCGGGTATGCGCGGACTCATGTTTAACCAGTTCAACGAAGTTATTTATGAGTTGCCCGTTAAGAGCAGCTTCCACAAGGGCCTGAGCATGTTGGAATACTTCGTTACCACTCACGGAGCTCGTAAGGGGTTGGCCGACACCGCTCTCCGAACCGCTGACGCGGGATACCTCACACGACGTCTTTGCGACGTTGCGCAGGACGTCATCGTTAAGTTCATCGACTGCGGAACAACCGACGGCATTCTCGCCCACCGGATCATGGATCAAGGCGAAACCATTGAGCAGATTACCGACCGAATCTTCGGCCGTATTGCCCTCACTTCGATTACGGATCCCGACACCGGAGAAATCCTGTGTGAGTACCAGGGTGGGATCAGCCGAGACAACGCCAAGCGCATCGCGGCCATTGAGAATAAGTTTGTCGAAGAGTATGGGGCGGAGACCGCCGAAGAAGCAAAGACCTTGATTACGGAGAAGTATCGAGCCTTTGGCTTTGATGCAGACGAGCACGGAAATCTGAGTGTTCTCATCCGAAGTCCGCTCACCTGTGAGTTGGTCCAAGGAATCTGCGCCAAGTGCTACGGAACAGACCTATCTACGAGCAAGCTGGTAGAAGTTGGGTTGTCAGTAGGAATCATTGCTGCCCAGTCTATTGGTGAACCGGGTACGCAGCTAACGATGCGTACCTTCCATACCGGGGGCGTGGCGGGATCCGCCACTATCGCGAGAACGAACCAGTACAAGACCGGTAAGTTCATCCGACAGTTCATGGAGGACTTTGCCACCGCCACCGATACCGACATGAAGCAGTTCGACCCCACCAAACTTCTGGAAAACCAGGAAAGCGTGGTTAAGTCGTTCTTCCAAAGCAAAGACAGCGCTCCGCTAACCATCAATGCCGAGGATGCAACTTCCGAAGACCCGAAAGTTAAGCGGAAAGTAGAGCGCCAGACAAAGGCGGCTCAGAAGGCGGCCGATAAGGCAGACAGCGACTCTAAGAAACTGTGGGAACGGTCTCGCAAGACCTTCTTCTATGCTTGGACGGGAGAATCCAGCGGTATCGTCCGCGTGGAAGAAATCTTTGAAGCGCGACGCCAACCTCGTGGTAAAGCCATCATCTGCCCGGTTACCGGTATCGTTCGCGATGTTCGAGAATCCAGCTTTGGACGATGGGTCATCGTAGAAGCCACGGTTCAGGTGGTGGGTCCTATGAAGGACGCTTATATCGGAGACGTACAGGCTTGGGTAACCAATGCCAATGGCGAATACGAAGGCGGATTGCATAAGGTAATCGGTCAGAAGATGACCGCGGCAACCTTGGCCATTCTTAGGAAGGCAGAAGTCGCACGCGTCAATATTTTCTATCCGATCTTGGTGCCACCCCTCGGAAAACTTCCGATCAGCAAGGGAAGTCGGGTTATCAAGGGAGACCCCCTTACCGAAGGTCCTCGAGATCCGCATGAGGTCTTGGAACTAGCCGGTGCGGCGGCGGTTTACGACTACTTTGTGGAGAACCTGCAAAGCGTGTACAAGAGCCAAGGCGTTGACATCAATGATAAGCACATTGAGGTGATTATCCGTCAGATGCTCCGTAAGAGGCAGGTTAAAGAACCAGGCGACACGCCCTTCTTGCCGGGGCAAATCGTAGACCGATTCACCTTCATCAAGGCGAACGATACGGTTAGAGCCATGATCAACGCAGGTAAGAAGATCAAGTATGTGGATCCGATCACCGGCGAGAATGTTGAGCGAGATCCTAAGGAAGCCAGTGCAACCTGGATTCTTCTCGGTATCACCGAAGCATCCTTGGCCACCGATTCATTCCTCTCTGCTGCATCGTTCCAAAAGACGACGCGAGTGCTTACGGAAGCCGCCGTGCGAGGAAAGAAAGATCACCTGATTGGCCTTAAGGAAAACGTCATCATCGGACGACTGATTCCTTCCGGCACGGGCGTGAAGCATTATCGAGATGTCATGGTAGACGTTCAACGCGGTCCAAGCTGGGCAGAGCAATCGCTCACTGCCTTGGTGGAAGCCGAGGAAGACGAAACTCCAGACTTGTTGGGCGCGCTCACCTTCAATTCCTTGGCCGAGATGGCGGCGGAAGAGACGGCAGACTAATTTAGTCAATCTCCGCTTCGTAAAAAAAGGCTCCACGTGCACAACGTGGAGCCTTTTTTATCATCTGATCAATATTTCTGGAACCTATCGGGTATGTGAATCGCCTAAAAGGACAGGCCCACCTATGAATTCAGAAGAGCTGGTAATTGAACTTCCTCCCCAATGGATCGCTGAAGCGCTTGAAACCCAACCCATCCCAAAGGTAATTGCGGATGAGAATCCTCGACTTCTTGGTTTTATCTGACTTATAGTTCTAATAATGGTTTGACCCTCAAGTTCGGCACCGGTAGCAAAGATTCATCTTTTCTCAAGGGAACGTTGGGTCGGTCTGCCATTGAGGCAATTCTGCGTTCGGCGTCAGCAACAAATTCGGCGACCTGTTGCTCTAAATCTTTTCGCATCTCTTCCATGTCATCCAGTAAGCGAAGGATGAGTTCCACCCCGGCTAAGTTCACTCCCATCTCTTGAGTGAGCCGTTGAATTCGCCGTACGCGACGAATGTCGTTTTGACTGTACAAACGATTCTTTGCTCCCGCTCGAGAGGGAATCACGAGGCCGAGTCGTTCATATTGCCGTAGCGTCTGAGGATGAATTTCGCATAATCCCGCCGCGACCCCAATCATGTAAACGGGTTGATTGTCGGAGTTCATTTTGCCACTGCCTCAAGGTCGGCAATTTGTTGCAACAACTTCTTCTCAGAATCTGAAAGCAGTTTGGGCACGGTGATTTTCATTCGCGCCATCAGGTCTCCTCGATGACCGCTCATTTTCATGAGGCCCTGAGAACCAAGCCGAAATATCTGTCCACTTTGAGTCCCAGCGGGGATCTTCATGGTAACGGTACTTCTAAGGGTAGGCACCTTAATTTCGCCGCCTAAGGCCGCGGTTGTGTACGATATCGGCACTTCAACTTCCAGATGGTCATCTGCAGGCTTGAACTTAAGGTGATTCGCCCATTTGATCACCACATAAAGGTCTCCGGCTTTGCCATTGGCACCCGCGGCACCCTTACCAGGCACCCTGAGTTTCTTTCCGTCGGGAATTCCAGCGGGGATTTTCACCTCGACCTTTTTGGTGGTCGGTACTGAACTTACGGTGTCACGCAGGCGAGTACCATCTATGGTTTGGTAGGTCAGAGTTCTCTTTGCTCCGGCATCTACTTCTTCCAATGAAATCTCCACTACCTTTTCCACATCACGCGGTCGAGACGCTTCCATATCTTCAAACGGGCTACCACCACGACTACCGGGCCGCCCGGTGAAAAACTGTTCAAACAAGTTTTCAAATCCTGCTCCGCCAAAGTTAAATTGGGCGTCTGGCGCCGCGCCTTGGCTAAAGTTGGGAACCTGGTCCCAGTTCGACCCAAATTGGTCGTACAGTTTTCGCTTTTCTGAGTCACCCAATACTTCATAGGCTTCGCTAATTTCTTTAAACCTAGCTTCTGAACTCTTATCGTTGGGGTTTACGTCCGGGTGATATTTGCGCGCCAAACGACGATAGGCAGTTTTGATCTCCTTTTCGTCTGCCGATTTAGAAATGCCGAGGAGTTCGTAGAAATTTTTTGCCATAACACTGCACCGCTCAATTACATGAGTATATAACGCTCAAGGCCTTGGGAAAGTTTCTTTCTAACTTCCTAGGGATTTTGGCAATCAGTTACCGATATCCTTATTGTGGATCTGGCTACATTTGAGTTAAAAATCTCGCGGAGTGAGAACCTACCGGTTTTGCCGGAGGTGGTAAGCGCCGTTTTGAAAATGGCGGACGATCCCAATGCGGCGGCTAGAACGATGCAATCTCTCATCGAACGAGATCCATCCATTACCGCGAAAATTCTACGTGTTGCCAGTTCGCCCCAATACGGCCTGGGAAGCTCATCCAGTATCGCG
>JBBQUZ010000021.1:0-53095 GCA_038212035.1 Fimbriimonadales bacterium | reverse complement strand
TCTGAGGGCGTGGTCGCCTACGATTATTAGGCACTACTCAAGAACCAAGCCCACCTCAGTACTTTCTAAGCCTCAAACCTCCCACAAAACCCTTGCAGGGCAACAAGGCTGCTAGCAATCTGAAATGATCACCTTCGATTGATTTGCGGTGCAGATTGGAAAGTTTCCATTGCAAAGGCTCCGACCGTGCCCACGTTTGGGAGTTATGTCTTTCACGCAAGTTAACTGAGCGCAAGCGATAACCATCTTGCGGCTACCGGCGCTGCCCACCTAAGGCACAAAAAAGCCCCGCTTCTCGCTCCCCGCAAACGCTCGGGAGATGCCAAAGAGGGGCCGGTGACTAGAGAATCATAACGACCGTGATGGGTCCATCGGCGCCCGGAATTTTATCGGGGGCAACGTTGGCCAAGGCGGTCATCAGCCAGGCAGGGCCATCGGGTTGCGATGGCATAAGGTGACTAAGCAAGGTTTGGCTACCCGACCGCACAGGATTAATTCCTGCACCCTCGGGCACCACGCCGTTGAGCAAGAGGAGATAGCGTAGCGATTGTGTGATTTCAACGCGGAAGCTATCCGCTTGGTCAACCGCCGGTATACGTAAAGGAGTTCTCATTAAATATGCCTTCTATCATCGTTGGTAGAAGAAGCCCATTCCCAGAGAGGGCAAGTGCCTAATCTGAGAACAAGGCATCTGACAATGCAATTCCGGAGACGAATATAGTTGTACTAGAGTTCCCGCCGGAACACCAGACCAATTTACGATCGTTTTCCAATCATTTCTACGCCGAGTGGAGGCAAGAAATGTTATCGGAACAAATCCGTCACGAGTTGGTCAAAAACTCATGAATTGATAGAAAGCTGCGGGCATGTTCCGTAACACGAGCCCCACTACGTGGCAATCTCAAGTTGCCATAGATGGTCTACCACCCTGGATACTCCGGACTTGAGGTGCCTGCGTAGCGTAGCAATTGAAACATCTAGCGCCTCAGCGGCTACCTCCTGAGAGCGCATGGGTTTTAGGTAACAGGCCCCTAACGCTTCGTAAAGTTTGGCATCCTTTGCGTTGGCATCTAATCTGTCTACTGCGGTTCTAACGATCTGGCGAATCGCAGCGAGATGAGTTCGCACGTCAGAAGAAGTCTCAGGATATTCCAACACCAAACGCGATCTTAACAATGGGTTTTGGGACAGAACAATGTCGTTATTGAACCCCCTTAAGGCATCTTGAACCGCTTCCGCAAATCCATTCTGAGAAAGCACCATCACGTCTTGAGCCGGCCGCTGAATATATTCAGATTCTTTAAGCGGCACTTCTCGTTCCCCCAAAAGAGCCAGCCATTTTTTGGTGGAAATGGCTCTCCAATCTAAGGCAAAGACGCCGTATAGGTGCCCATCTACTGTGAAGTCAGTGTCGTGGACTCTGGGTTGCATGGCGTAGGCAAACATCGGCGACCAGAACTCAGGCTGGGCGCACGGGATTAACACGAAGGCCAAATGGGGCGTGGTCAATTCAATTTGAACCATTGAAACGAAGATCACGCTTTGGATTGGCGATACATCCTGGTAACCCTCGTCGGCCATCCAGAATCGAAAATAGATGGATCGATCTGTCTCCCTCATGGGAGCGACTTTTTTGATATGGGCTATCGCCGCATCAACCGCAGGGTCGCCAACCGCAGAGTAATCCTGATCTCCCAACACCAGGGTAACCATGAGGCCATCGAGGTGACCGGGTTGGATACTGGATCGGAAGACGGTGAATGAGAGCGGTTGAATTTCAAACCACTTCTTGACCAGAGCGACCGATTGTGGACCCTCATTCTTTTCTACTAATCTCAATATCTCCGGCAGATCCTCGGGCCGTGCCACGTCTTGATAGGAAGCAGGTTGGGAATGCCAATTAAAGAATGGGCGTACTACTGGGCTGTCTCGGTGGAGGTAGATGTAATCAAATAAGATCTGTTGCTGGGTGGCGCCCGAAGCCCGATCTAGGAGTCCTGAATAGTAACTGCGGGTTCGGTGGTGAAGTTCCGAATAGCGCTCTGGGTTTCGCCATTGCAACTCATGGGCGATGGCTTCTCGTGCGAGGTCGTGCGGCATCAAACCCAATGCGGTGGTTTCTACAAAGGACAATCCTCGTAACCAAGCAAAGAGTTCAGCGGCGCGGGGTCGGTTCACCACGTTGGCAATAAGCGCTTCTGAGCACATTCTCACCAGAGCGCAAATCTCTAGCACTTCCCGCTTCACCGGGTCATCTACGCCCTCCATGAGGCGCTCTAGTAGCACACTCACGATGTGCGGGGCAGATTCTGCTCGCATATCAGTTCGGCCACTTTGGGTGTAAGTTTCGGCAAACAAGGAAAGCGCGAGGGGAAAGCCGTGAGTGAATTGAATGATGTGATCTTGGGCGTCTGGGGTGACGTTGAAACCGGAGAGATAAGATCGTGATTCGTCCGCTGAGAGGTTGCGCAAGTTGACGATGCGGGCTAGTTGTTGCCACACGTCGGATCTCCAAGCGGAAGTCGGCCGGTTTCGCCCCACAATGACGACGAGAACAGTGGAAGGCAGGTCCGGCACAAACGAATCTCGGAGCCATCCATCGAGGGGATCAATGGCCTCAAAGGTATCAAAAAAGAGAACGGCTTTGGGGAGCTCGGCGAGGTGGGCCAGCGCTTGATCGGAACTTGGATGTCCAGAAACCAACGCAAGCGCATTTAGCACCACGTCCGGAATCGGTTTTAGGTTCCTACCATCCAGGGTTAGGGTAGGAATTCCTCGTGCCGCACAGTCGGCCTCCCAACGCTTGACCAGCGTCGTCTTACCCACGCCGCCGGGGCCGTACACTTGGAGAACCGAAACCGGCAACTCATCGGCATCGATGAAAGACCGAAACAAATTGAGTTCTGACTCTCGACCGACAAACTGCCGATCCCGCTCCGCCCTAATCCGATCCCCAATTTTTTGCCCCATAAGTTGCTTCCGGCTATAGTCTACGCATTAGCGGATAGAACTTCAACTCACCGCCCAGATTTAGGGCCTAGGTTTAGTGCCGCGAGTGAGGAGCTACAAAGCGCGAACCCAACGTGCGGAAGGCCGCGTAGAGGAGAGGCCCCATGACAAGGGTGAGAAGGGTAGAGACGCTCAGACCTCCGATAACCGCAATGGCCAGCGGCTTCTGCATCTCGGCTCCGGCCCCAAGGCCTAAAGCCAACGGCGCGAGTCCAAGCAGCGCCGTGAGCGTGGTCATCAAGATCGGACGGATCCTCAGCCGACCTGCATCCAAAATGGCTTCCTCGGTTGAAGCCCCTTCAGATTCGGCCACCTTCACGCGGTCCAACAGAAGGATGCCGTTCTTCACTACAATCCCCGCCAGCATCACCATTCCCATGAAAGAAGAAACGTTGAGCGCAGTTTTGGTGAGATACAACGCAGTAACGGCCCCAAAGGAGGCCATGGGCATGATGCACAAAATCACCGCGGGGGCAGTGAAATCTCTAAATTGAAACAGCATCACGGCAAAGACTAAGACCACCGCAAGGCCCAACACTAATTCTAAATTTGCGAAAGCCCTGGACTGGCTTCGGAACTGGCCGCCTAATTCCACCTCAATTCCCGGCGCAATGGGAGTTTCTCGCACTGCTTTCTGCACGAGGCGGACGGCCGATCCAAGGTCGATTCCGTCTAGCCGGGCGGTGACGCCCATTAGCCTTCGTTGATCTTCCCGAGCAAGTTCAATGCCTCCTTCGGTCTCCGTGATTTGGGCTAATGAGGACAGCGGCATATTAAAGCCGGCGGGGGCTTGGATGGGCACAGTGCCAAGATGGTCGGCATCCTGCCTGTATTCTAAGGGGAACCTTACTCGCACGGGCACCTGGCGATCCTCTTGGAGCAATGAAGTAGCAACGTTACCAAACACCGAGGCCGTCAATTGATCAGCAACGGCGGTTGGAGTTAAACCCACGCGTCCCGCTTTAATCGTATCCACTGCAATCGTGAATTCGGGTCCGGTGGCATAGACGCCGGATTTGATATCCACCAAGCCTTTAATTTTTCCTAGCTTATCGGCCAGCCGTTCCGCTGCCGCCCTCACCTCCTGGCGGCTCTCTCCAAAGAGCTTTACTTCAATGGGGGCAGGGTCGCCCGAGAGATCCCCGATAAGGTCTTGTAGCACCTGAACAAAATCAATATCCAGGCCAGGGACTTCATTTGTGATCTTATCGCGAATCTCATCCATCACCTTGTCGATGGAGCGATGCCGATGGGTCTTTAGCATCACCGCGTAGTCGCCTCGGTGCGCCTCGGTAATGGCAAATCCTAGCTCTGTACCCGTACGGCGAGAATAAGTGCCAATCTCGGGCGTCTCCTTGAGGATCTCATCAACTTTCTTAAGGAGACGGTCACTTTCTTCCAGCGAGCTACCGGGCGGGGTGTAGTAGTCCAGAACAAATGCACCTTCATCCATCTCTGGCATAAAGCCGGTGCCCAACTTACCCGCTAGGAATGCGGTTACGGCGAGCAGTGCTATCCCTACAATGGGCACGGCCCAGGGCCGTTTGAGTCCCCACTTCATGGTGACCTCGTAGGCGTGGAGAAGGCCGGTCATCATCCGTCCGTGGGCACGCTCCGAATGCGACTTTAGGAACCTAGCGCACAAGCTCGGACTCAGCAAAAGGGCCAGCCCAAGAGACACCATGAGCGCAATTGAAAGGGTGAGCGCGAGGGCGATGAAGAAGGCGCCCGCCACACCTTCTAAAAGGGCAAGCGGCAGGAATACCACGACGGTGGTGAGCGTGGAACTGATCATGGGGACGGCAATTTCGGCCGTTGCCTGCTGCACGACTTGCGCCACCGGATTATCGGACGCAAGGCCCCGAACCACGTTCTCCACAACCACAATCGCATCGTCGATCACCAGCCCAATGCCCACCGCGAGCGCGCCTAACGTCATGAGGTTCAGCGTTAGACCAGCTGCCCGCATGAGCAAGAATGTAATCAGAACCGTGGCCGGAATAATTGCCGCCGTGACGATTGTTGCGCGCCAGTCTTTAAGAAAGAGCAACAGCACCACCACCGCGAGTACGGCACCCGTCAGCACAGCCTCCTGAACGCTCTGCACCGCATCGCGAATAATGACGGACTGGTCATAGAATGAATCTAGGTGGGTTCGGCTGGGAAGACTTTTTCTAATCTGCCCAAGCTCTTGGTTTACGGCATCTACCAGCGCCACCGAGTTTGCATTGGGTTGCCGAACAATATTGAGAAGAACGCACTCTTCTCCGTTTGCCACCACCACCGTGTTCCGATCTTCGACTGACCGCGTCACCTTTGCAATTTGACCCAACGTGACCGCGGTGCCTCCCCGTTGGGCCACCGAAATTGAATTGAGGTCCTCGGGTGCGGTGGCTAAACCATCAACCAAAATCTGATACCGGCGGCGGCGCTCGTCTAGGTTCCCCACCGAAGTCACCATGTTGGCGGCGGCCAGCGCAGCCGAGACGTCACTGAGGGAAAGTTTAAAAGAGGCCAGCTTAGCCGGGTCAACTTCAACGCTTACTTCTGGCGGACGACCTCCCTGAATGACCACTCGGGCCACACCTTCTATGCGTGAAAGGCGAGGCTTCAGTCGGTAGGTCGCCAAATTCCAAAGTTCGCTCGCGGAGAGTGACTTAGAACTTAAAGACAATCCCAGAACCGGGAAAATCGTTGGATTCATCCGCTCCACCTGGGTGTTGGTGGAGCTAGGTAGTTGCGACCGAACCTCGTTTACTTTGGCGTTCACCAACTGCTCGGCAACCAGGATATCCGTCCCCCACGCGAAATCAACGGACATTTCGGTAGACCCGCGCTGGGTCTTTGCTTTTATGTTTTTGACATTTGGCACCGTTGCCACCGCTTGCTCGATGGGACGCGTAACGCTGACCTCAACCATATTCGCCGGTCGGTCACCCGTATCGGCAATGATCTTAACGCGCGGAAACGTAACATCGGGCAGGATGGAAACCGGAAATGTGCCGTAAGCCACCGCACCCAATACTCCCAAAACCAAGGTGGTAAAGAGAATGGGATTGAGATTTTTGGCCGCGAACGCGCCTAGGCTCAAGGTGCTTTCTCCGACTGTGCCGCGCCCTTTGGTTCAGGCTTTGCCGGCTCCACCTTTGCTCCGTCGTCTAGCTCATTTTGCCCCAGCGTAATGACTTGGTCACCCAGTTTTACTCCAGATCGAATCATCACAAATCCGTTGTCTTCTGGGCCCAATTCTACGTCAATTCTGTGAGCCACTCCATCTTTGGCTACGTAAACCGAAGACTTTGCATCGTGCGACACCACGGCGAGCTTAGGGACCACAATTGCACTTGGAAACCGATGGGTGACAATCCTGACAATGGTATAGAGGCCAGCCGGGATCCCTTCTGGGGCCTTGATCAGAGAAATCCTCACCGAAAGCAGTCCGGTTTGAGGATCCACTTGGGCCAAACTTGCCACTTGCCCCACCACCGCTTCGGGGCGTCCGGGGATCTCGATGAGCGCCTCTTGGCCCACTTTTAGCCGAAGCGCGTCTCGTGCCGCTACGTCGCACCTAAATTCTTTGGCCCCGGCACTCGATTGGATTTCTAACACGGTGGTGGTGCTATCCACTTGATCGCCCGGGTTGTGGAGGCGGCGCAAGACCCGTCCGGCAAAGGTTGCCCGAATTTCGCCGTTGTCTCGCCCTACGCCCGCCACTTGCGACTCTGCCTTTTTCTGCTCCACCATAGATTGAGCAGAAGCGGCATCTTGAGCCTTGGCGGCAACCGATACGGAGTCTTGCTGGGCTTGGTCTAAGGCCGCGGCCGCTTGGGCAATCTTCATCGGGCCCAGTTCTTTAGTGGACACCAGCAGGTCTCTCGCCCCATTTACTTTGGCTTGAGCGCCGGCTATCTCTTCTCGTCGCGCCCCTTCCTTCATCAAACTGAGGGCTTCCTGCGCCGCTTTCAACGCACTTACGCCGTTGTTGGCCGCCGCCTGGGAATCTTCTGCGGTTTTAGCCGATACGAAGCCTTTGGCAAGGAGCGATGCATCCCGCTTTGCTTGGGCAAGCAAACGGTCGTACTCGGTTTGCGCTTGGCGGACCAATTCTTTGCTCTGGGCAATTTCTTGGGGACGGGCTCCGCTCTTGAGGCGAGCCAAATCGGCTTCGGCTTGCAGTAGGAAAAACTCCGTCTGCTTGAGATCCGCCGCAAATTGTCGCTTGGTAGAAGCCAAGTTTAGAGTGGCCAAACGAACCGAGGTCCGTTGCGTGGCTTCCGCCGCTTGGTAGGTGAGTTTGGATTGCAAAGACTGAGACTGGGCGGCCTGCAGGGCGGCCTTAGTCTGGTTGACTACGCCCTCTTGCGACCGAATGTCAATCTTAGCCACTAGTTGCCCGGCTTGAACAATGTCTCCTTCCTTTACGTAGACCGCAGCCAGCCGTCCGGCCGTAACCGGAGCCAGCTTTACGTATCCCCCGGTTGAAGCTTCAAACACGCCTTGTGCCTTGAGAAGTTCGCGAATGCTACGCATCTCGGCCATGGCGATCTCCACCGCAACCGGAGGCTTTTCCTCTTTTGCAACTTCAGCCGGAGAGCCTGCGCCACAGCCGGTAACCAGAAATGCCCATGCGCACAAGCAAGCGATGCCTACGATATTGCGCACTGAGATATGCATTACAAGCATTGTCACGCATACGTACGATCAAAGGCCAGACCACCAGCCATGCACGTATGATTCCAAACACATTTTTCAGATTCATATGCGTGTTTAATCCGCGTCTAAGGTTCAGTGCTCGGATTTCAGCACTTTGCAAAATGGGTGGGAATTTCCGGCCAAACTAGTGTGAGAGCTTACAAATTGAAAATCCTGATTATTGAAGACGAACCCGGAGTTTCTGATTTTCTGGAGCAAGCCCTCCAAGAATCTGGCTACGAAACAGAAGTTGCGTGGGATGGCGAACAAGGCTTAGAATTCTTACGAACGAGGCGCTATGACTTGGCGATCCTGGATATCAACCTTCCCGGACTTGATGGCTTTGGGTTACTCAAGCAAGTTCGTGCGGATGGAATTTCGGTCCCGATTATTGTCCTCACCGCGCGGGGGGACTCTGTTGACCGAGTGAAAGGACTAGATCTGGGAGCCGATGACTATCTTCCGAAACCCTTTGAACTGGATGAGCTGACGGCTCGGGTACGGGCGATTACGCGACGCGGCATCAGCCCAACATTAAGATGCGATGACCTTAGCGTAGACACCGCTTCCCGACGGGTCGAACGAGGCGGTAGGCCCATTTACCTTTCCCAAACCGAGTATCGACTTCTGGAAAGGCTTATGCGCCGGGTGGGTGTGCCCGTCTCCAAAACCGAAATACTTCGCGACGTTTGGGAAGAAGACGGAATGCGAGACCCTAACGTGGTGGAAGTTTACATTCGCCATCTTAGGAATAAACTGGAAGCGGGTGGGGCCAAACGGTTAATCTTTACCATGCGAGGGCGAGGTTACGCAGTGACTGAACATGGCACGTCCGAGGATTAGCCACCGACTCCGGCTGACTCTAACTGCGGGAGCAGTTTCGGGGATACTCCTCGCCATCCTGTTCTTTCTCGCTTCCGTTGGCTACCAACGTTTGGAATATAAAGAGGCCCTCGGGGTGTTGCAACCGGCAGTCGGTCAGGTAATTGCCGACCTCCACCAGAACGAATCCGTCCCAGACCTGGCGGAAGTCACAATTCCCAACCCCGCCCTTTCCATTGGCATATTTAAAGCAGACGGTTCTCTGGTTAACCAGTCTGGCCCCATCGCGCTCACTGCGGATATTAGGTCGGGGATTCAGTCAATTGACGCAAAGGTGGCGGTGGGTTGGCGAGAAACCTATCAGGGACGAATTGTAGTTGCGACCTTGAATTGGGAACAAAGATCATTAAGCGCGGAACGGCTGAATCTGACGCTCGCTCTACTGTGGCCCGTTCTCGTGGGTATCGTCTCCGGGGCCACTTGGATGGCCGCCCGGGCGACCTTTATGCCCCTTGAATCGCTCACTGCTCAAGCGGCAAGCTTTAGCGGCAAAGATCTGTCACGCCGATTGGAGCCCCAAGACGACTTTGAATTTGGCTCGTTGGCCCGCGACCTTAACGCACTGTTGGACCGCATTGAAAGCACCGCGCGCCGCGAAGAACAATTTGCGGCCGATGCGGCCCACGAACTTCGTACGCCACTCACCATCCTTCAAGGTCAGATCGAAACCTCGCTCCTGAGACCGCGCACCAGCCCAGAGTACGTTCACACCCTAGAAGTGGCGAGGCGAGAGGTTAAGAGGCTCACTCGCCTGATAGAGGTCCTACTGAGAAGTGCACGCTCGGGAACCACAATTGCCGCGCCCATAGATGTTCGCGTAGAAATTGAAACCGCCCACGCCCGATGGCTTGATCGATTTGAGGCGATGGGAGTTCACCTTGACTCTGAGACGTCTGGGTCAGCCACTTTGGTAAATATCCTTCCCGAAGAGATGGGAACGGTCCTTGACAATCTGCTTGAGAATGCTCTCCGCCATTCGCCTAGTCGCAGCACCTGCCAAATACTTTTCAGAAAAGAGGGCCGGAACCCGGTTATTGAGGTACGGGATCAGGGGCCCGGCTTAGTACCCGGGCAGGAGGAAACCATCTTTGAACGGTTTGTAAGGGGCGATGATTCTCGCAACCGAATCCTGGGGGGCTTTGGGATTGGCCTTGCGGTGAGCAAGAAGATTATCGATAGCAGGAATGGCTCTCTCCGGGCATACAATCAGTCCACGGGGGGAGCAGTATTCGAAATTCGGCTTCCTTTTGGCGGCGAAAATGGCGTCGCAAAATGAAGTGGCGCCCCCGACACGACTCGAACGTGCGACCGACGGCTTAGAAGGCCGTTGCTCTATCCACTGAGCTACAGGGGCATCTGAACCAAAAGGATACCGATTCTTGGCGCGATTACGACGGATTACGTGATCATTAGGTTATGCTTCGATGCGTGAAGAAGCTTTGGGGCGGCGCATTTAACGAAACAACCGACGAATTGGTCGAGCGTTTTGGTCAGTCAATCGATACGGACCTTAATTTTTGGCAAGAGGACATCATTGCCAGCGTGGCCCACGCCCGTATGTTGGGAGCCACCGGAATCATCAGCGTGGAAGAATCCCAGCAGTTGGTGGACGGCCTGGAGAAAATTCACGAACAGGGACCGAAGGAACTCACGCTGGATGTTGAAGACATCCACACCGCGATTGAAGTGCGTTTGGGAGAATTGGTGGGAGATGTGGCCAAGAAGCTCCACACCGCGCGTTCCCGGAACGATCAGGTGGCCACCGATGCTCGAATGCTGGTCTACAACGAATTAATCATCGTGACGGACTTGTTGAAAAAACTCCAGGGCGTCTTATTAGAGCAGGGCGAAAAGTACAAGTCATCTCTGATGCCCGGTTACACCCACCAGCAACGCGCCCAGCCCATCACCCTTGGCTTCCACCTCATGGCGCATTTCTGGGCGCTACAGCGCCACGGATGGCGCGCCGAGCGGCTATTAGAGTTAGTCAACTACTGCCCGCTCGGGTCGGCGGCTCTGGCCGGCACCAGCTTTCCGATTGATCGACACGCAACGGCAACCGAACTCGGATTCACCGCTCCGATACCCAATGCCTTGGATGCCACAAGTGACCGATCCTACATGATGGATTCCTTGCACGTGTGCGCGCTGATCATGATTGATCTGAGCCGAATTAGTCAGGAACTGATTCTATTTAGCGGCAAGGAATTTGGATTTATCAAACTTGCGGATTCGGTTACCACGGGATCAAGCATCATGCCCCAAAAGAGAAATCCGGACATGGCAGAACTGATTAGAGGCCGGACCAGCCGAGTGATCAGCAACTGGACCACCTTGGCGGTGGTTATGAAGGGACTTCCGCTAGGCTACAACCGAGATACTCAAGAAGACAAACCTCCTTTGTTTGACTCGCTGAGAAAGGTGAGAGACTCCTTGTACCTGGTGCAGTTGATGCTGGAAAGCGCCACTTGGCAGACCGAACGGATGGCGGACTCGATGCGCGGTGACTTTAGCACCGCCACGGATCTCGCCGACTATTTGGCAGCGGCCGGATTACCCTTCCGATTGGCCCACGAGGTGGTGGGGCGGATCGTTCGTGAGTGCGACGCGAGGGGAATTGGGTTGGAAGACCTAACGCCAGACCTTCTAATGGTGATCGCGCCCGAAGTCCCCGCCGAAGCCCTTAATGTGTTGTCGCCCGAGGCATCTGTTCAGCGCCGGGAATCGTTAGGTGCACCGGGTCCCCGGGCTATGGCCGCCCAAATTGCCCTCGCGCAAGAGCTTTATGAGAAGAGCGGATTCCCCCGCATCGCTTGATCGGGGGCTTCCGCTTTGTTTTACGCCTTAGCGGCCAAAGATTCGCAGACCAAAGAAGGAGCTTCCAAACCGGTCGAGAATGTAGGCCACGTTTGCCAGCGAACTAATTTGGTTGAAGTCGGGCGTGTTGGTTTCGGGAACAAACACAAAGTCTCCGGGTTGCAATAACGGATTCTGCGTGGGGTCACCCTTCTGCACAAACTTGTTGAAGTCCACTCTAATCTGCGTGTACTGGCCCGGAAGACCCGGCTTCTCCCGAGTGACCACAACCTTGCTGAGGCGAGAACGGTACCTAATCTCACCCCGGGCCAGCGAGATCGCATCGGCGAGGGTCATGGGCTCGTTGTACGGGTAAGTGCCGGGCTGGGTCACGGTTCCCAACACTAAAATTCGGTTTCGGGTCTCTTCCGGAACGTTGAGTTCATCACCATCTTGGATCTCGTAGTTCTGGGACGTGTCTCCCTTAATGAGCATGGCGTAAAGGTCTACCGGAATCAACTCTCGAGAATTATTTCGGCGCAACGTGGCTTTTCGCAGATCAGCCCGATCTTGAAGAGCACCTCCGCCCATGTTGAGCAAATTCACTAACGAGTCTCCGGGGCGGATCTCAAATGTTCCGGGATGGTTAACGTATCCCCCTACCGACGCCCGAATGCTTCTGAAGTGGAGAATGGTTACGGAGACGATCGGATCTCGTAGCCGAAGTTTTTTCTCGTATAAATCTCGGAGATCGGCTTCTAATTCAACGGTCGTTCTGCCCTCGGCCTTGACCGTGCCCACAAATGGCGCGCTTACGTTGCCATCCTTGCCGACCGGAATATCCGCCAAAATTTCTGGATGATTGTAAACTTGAACCCGCAGAGCGTCTTCGGGACGAAGACGATAGGTATCGGACGACGAAGGTGCCTGCGCGAACGCAACCGTCAGAAGGGCGAAACCCGCAACCAAAACCTGGACTAGACCTTTCATTTGCAACGTCCTATTCTACAACTCACCAGTATACGAGCAAAAGCCGGTCAGTTACGACTGACGAGTATACCGGGTGCCCTTAATCAACGCCCCGAACCCGGCGTCGTCCTTCAATCACAACCGTGATTTCACCCTTCCGGGGGACTTCTTCTTCGGTTGGGATGTACGGTAGTTCGGCGCGGTAAACCTGCTCAAATGCCTTGGTGAGTTCTCTTCCGATTGCGTACCTTCGAGGCCCCAGTGCGTCGTGAGCCGCGCTGAGAAGGGTTTCTATTCGGTGAGGTGATTCGTAAAGAATGATCGTTAAGGGTGAATCGGCAAAGGCGGTCAATTCGCCCCGAATTGCCCCGGCTTTTCGACCCAGAAAACCAAGAAAAACAAAACGCTGCCCAAAGAAGCCACTCAAGGAGAGCGCGTAAATTGCCGCGCACGGGCCGGGAACGCCCGTCACCGGTAACCCGCGGGTGAGGCAGGCATCGGTGAGAATGGCACCGGGATCGCTTACGGTTGGTGAACCTCCGTCGGTGACCACCGCAATTTGCGAACCCGCGGCAATTTCGTCAACGTATCGAATGACTTGGGCGGGTGTGGTGTGATCATTCATCACCCGCATCGGCTTTTTAATATCTAAGTGAAACGCTAATTTGGCACTAATCCGGGTGTCTTCTACCACCCACACATCGGCGGCCTTTAAGGCCTCCACGGCCCTAGGGGAAAGGTCCCCTAGGTTACCGATGGGAGTGGCGACCAAACAAAGGCCGCCGGGCATTATCCGCCCGTGGTTGCGGTGGGAGTTGTTGGGGGAACTGTGCTGAGGCCACTCCCCGGCGTCGTTGACCGGGTGCCATCGGGGGTCGGAGACAGACCACTGGCGCCTTTGGCTTCTGACGCTTTGTCTTTTGCTTCTTTCTCCATGATTCGCTGAGCTTCTTCGGCGGCTTTACGGTCTTTAGCCTCTTGGGCGGTTCGATCGGCCTGTTCGAGGTCAAAGGCGACTTTCTCTTTCTTCCATCGCTCTTGCTCTTTAAGAATAGATTCCTCTTGCTTGCCCACTAGCAAACCACTCGCCTTAAGCGCGGTGACCTTACCGGCAACGTCGGCAAAATGAGCCTGACCGGTGCGGTCATAGCTGATGTTGGCTTGAGCCGCTGCAATCAAGTTGAGGAATGCGTTCTCGCTGTCTTTCTTCTGGGTGTATAAGTCCACCAGATCCATACGCACGGAGAAGCTTTCCGCCCCGTTGAGGTACCCCATCAGCGAATCGATTCGCTGATCTCGCAATGAAGCCGTGTCGGCACCCGGCGTCTTGTAGACCGCGTCAATCGCAGCGAAACGAGCCAAGATGGCCGCTCGCTGATCATATCCCTGGGTGGAATCTATGGCTTTCTTGGCCGCATCGGCCACCGCCTGCGCTTGGCTCATTCGAGTTGCCGCATCCATTGTCCGGGCGTCCTGCTCGTACTTTACGTAGAGCATGAGGGCCTGGTATCCCGGACTCTTCCAAGACACCTCGGAGGAATTCACAAGCTTCTTGATTTGTTCTGAAACCACTTGACCGGCTTGACGAGTAAGAAATTCATCTTTATATTTAGCCTTCTGGATTTCATAATCTTTGGGAAGGTCTGTTTTAACATTGACCAACTTATAGAGGGCCAACCCCTCGGGCAAAGAAATCGCTTCGCTCACATCTCCTACCTTAAGGTTGAGCAATGGCTTTAGCTCCGGCTGGTTGTCTATCTGGCTGGCCGTGAACACGCTTGAGGATTCGCTAATCTTCTTTTTGGGCTGGGGGGTATCCACGGAATACTTATCCATGGCTTGCTCAAAGGTGAGACTGCCTTTTAGGTCCGCAAGAATTTTCGCGGCCAGAACTTTGGGATCCGCGGAAGGGAAGGCCTTTGCGCCAATCAAGATTCGCTTGACCGTGAAGGTGTTATAGCTCGCCTTCACCAGATCGTCAGTCGCCGTCAAACGAGATTTCTCTAAGTTGAGAAGGAGGGGTCCGGCGGCTAGGGATGCAATTTGGGCCCGCTCCGCCTTATCGCCGAGCCGCTTCTTGAGATCGGCCGTGGAAACCAATCGCACGTCGTCTGGCGTCCTACCGTTTAATTTCTTGTATATCTCGGCAAAATCTTTCTCGGATGCACCCGGTTTAAGTTGACCGCTCGCGCTTAACTGGAGCCGCTGCTCCTGAATCGCGTTTTCCGTAAGCTGGCTTTGAAGGACCAAGATCTCCTCATCGGTGAACCTGATTCCGGCCCGTTGGGCTAGGGTTAATGCGGCCGCCTGATCGAGGGCCTGTTTGAGTTCGCTGGCCGAAATATTTGCTTCTAAGAACGGCGGAATGCCGTCTGCCATCCCCATCTGACCGTACTGCTCAATCTGACGGTCCAAGCTAGCCCGGGTTTGGGCGGCTACCCTTTCGTAGAAGACGGGGCTACCGCCCACGGTAGCAATCACGTGGGACTCAGGGGCGTTGCGATCATCGGGAGACCCACCTTTTCCGCATTGGGAAAAGGAAACTCCGACGAATACGGCCGCGCAAGTGATGAGGATTGCGGATCCGCAACCCTTATTGAACAGAACTTCTTGAAATCGACTTATGGACACAGATGAGTCACCAGGTTAACGAGAGGCCTCAGTATGACATGCCACCGTGCCGTGGACTCCGCACATATTTATGGCTACCCCTTGACAGGTAGACAAACTCACCGTATACTACGTCTACTTTCGGTATAGATTTGCGCGCCCCAAATTCTTTACCCAAAGTCAAAACCAACGGAATTAATATGGCAAAGGGACTTACCAAGCGGCAGCAACTCATTCTTAACTACGTGATGGAATATGTGCAACGAGAGGGATACCCTCCGTCCATCCGCGAAATTGGTCGAGACTTTGACATAGGTTCGCTACGCGGAGTTACGGTTCACTTAGACGCTCTAGAGCGAAAAGGTTACATCAGCCGATCCAACACGCCGCGCTCCATTAAGGTGATCCACCCCTCACTGCAAACCAGCAACCGAGTGGTGATGTTGCCCCTGGTGGGTTCCATTGCGGCGGGAATTCCCATCACGGCTCAAGAAGACATCGAAGATTTGATCGCGGTCCCCAGCGAGATGGTCCGTAATATTCAGGACGCATTTCTTCTACGTGTTAAGGGAGATTCGATGTCTGGCGAAGGCATCATGCCCCGAGATTTGGTGGTGGTCAAACCGCAACAGAGCGCCAACCACGGTGATCTCGTAGCCGCCCTCCTCGGCGACGAAGCCACGGTCAAACGAATCAGCTTTGACCGTAGCGGCGTAAGACTCCTCCCCAGCAACCCTAATTACGAACCGATTGAAGTGAAACAAGACGACGCCCGCATCATTGGAAAAATCGTCGGCCTTTTACGCGATTACGAAGGCATGGCCTTCTAGTCAAGGTCAAAAAGCTCTTCTCCCCAGTTTTTCCGAAAACTGGGGGATAAGGGTTGGGATGAGGGGGTCGGCGGCTGACCAGGTTGTAGGGCGCTGAGAACCCAAAAGGTAGCTTTGGCTCCCGGGATCGACAAGGGCTTCGACTCCTCTTTTTGCGGAAGGGACAGTTAAGAGCCGGAGATTCACCCTCACCCTGCCCTCTCCCGCAATGGACGAACCACCATCGCAGGCGAGGGTTTTGAGAGCCCTTCTCCCTTAGGCCCTGAACTCGTTGGCGATGCGGAGGACTTCTTCCCAGGAGGCGCGGAGGTCGGAGAGGAGGGGGGAGCCGGCGCGGGCGATGGACACGAGGTCCAGGTCTATCTCGGCGAGAAGCAAGTGCTCTTCTCCCACCGGAGCCTCGGCGATAACATTTCCCGAGGGATCCAAGACCATGGAACCGCCGATGAAGCCCTTGCCGCCTTCAAACCCGCAGAGCTGAGCGTTTACGCAGAACACCCCGTGTTCCTCGCTCACCCCTCGGAACAACCGCCGGTACCGATCGTGATTGTCAATGTCGGTTCCGTGGAATCCACGCGCGGGAGACGCCGCCGGAACCAGTAAAATTTGGGCGCCGTACAGGGCGCACAAGGTGGGCATCACACTGTGCCAAACGTCCTCGCAGACCAATAACCCCATTTTGCCCAGGCGGGTTTCCAACACAGCTAGGCCACGGCCACGGGACACAAACCGCTCTTCGTCAAACACGCCATACGTGGGCAGAAAGAACTTTTGGTAAACGCCCACCATTCGCGTGCCGTCGGGCGAGAGTTCCAAGTAGGCGGCACTGTTGTACAGAATCCCATCTAGAGACTGATAGAATCCCAACGCAACGTCAACCGGACGATAAATTCTGCCCTGTAATCTTCGCCAAAGGCCTTGGGCGAGCGCTTCTGAGGTCAGAGCGTTTTCTAAAACGCCGCCCTCCAAAAAGTATCCGCTGGTGGAGGTTTCGGGCAACAAAATGAGTTCGGCACCCTCATCCTGACCCTGAACTACAATATCCGCAATGGTATCGAGGTTCCGTTCAACATCGGCCTTAACCGGAGAAAATTGTGCGCAAGCGACCGTAAAGGCCATGCCCAGAGTTTACGCGAACTGCCGTCCAGTTTGACCAGTTCAGCAGTGCGACCTCATCTTTAAGCGACCCAAGGAAAATCCCTCCGGGATAAGGGAATCGTGGGTGGACGTGAGGGCGCGGTCTTACGACCTTCCCCTACAAAAGCTAGACGAGCCCAGACTTCTAACCTATCAACTCAGAACTCGTCATCATTCGGTGTCTCGGGAACGACTTCGGGCCGATATCTAACGCCGGGCAGCCGAGTGGTGCCTACCCCGTCTTTCACCACGCGATTCATGGATCCTTCAAACGCTCGCTTATAACTGCAAAGACACAGACGCTTCTTTGCCCGCGTCATGGCCACGTAGAGCAAACGTTGCTCTTCCCTAAAGTCTCGGTTGTAAGCCAGTTCTCGCAGGCCCCAGAACAGAAGCGTGCCCTCTGAGTTTGCACCCTTCAGCGAAAGCAGACCTTCGCGCTGATCCAAGATGAGGTCTTGCTTTTCACGCAGCGCACCCTTCTGAAGGCTGGGTAGAACCACAATCGGAAATTCCAGGCCCTTGGCCTTGTGCATCGTCATGATGCTAACGGACTTGGTGTCGTGCTCTTTGATGGGGGCGTCCCCCTCTTTAAGCAGAAGCTCATGAATGTCCATAATTTGATCGGCAAATTCCAGCGGTGTCATCTCTGGCTCTGAGGTGGCCATGGCCAGTAACTTTCTCACGTTGGCAATTCTCTGATCTGCGTTGACCCCTTTGGCCAACCCCACTAAGAGGTCCGACCGCGCCATTAACTCGGCAATGACTTCCCAGGCGGCTAGACGGTCGGCGTACTGAATGAGCGGGAGGAACCAAGCATTAAAACGATCCAACCGAACCTGGTCAGATTCCAGAGCTGGGGTAAACGTGGGCAGCGCGGCCACAATGGGCTTGGTTGTAGATAATTGAACAAGCGAATCTAGTGACAACCCCACGATCGGCCCGCGCAGGCAACAGGCCAGGCTGAAATCATCGTATGGGTTAGCCACACTGCGAATGGCGTGGGCCAAGTCTCTCACCTCAAGCCGGGTGTAGAAGCGTTCCGCCCCTCCGAGTAAATCGGCCTCTACCTCCAGGCTTCGCAACGCATCCAAAATCTTTATTCCTTCTGACCCGGCTCTAATGAGCACCGCAATATCACCCGGAGCGTTGCCTTCTTCTATGAGTTCAAGAATGTGGCCGGCGGTGGCTCGGGCGTCGGGTTGGGGCATGTTCCAGATTTCCACCCCTTCAAAACCCGATGGCTCATCGCTCTCAAAGTCAAAAGACTCGGGAATCGGCGTCATCGGTTGGTAACGGTCGCTCCACGCTTGGCCAAAGATCAGATCCACAAACCGCAGAATTCCGGCCTGACTCCTCAGGTTCGTCGATAATCGCTTGGTGGTCCGAGTTTTTACTCGATCTTCAAACAGCTCCACGTCCGCCATTCTAAAGCCGTAGATAGACTGTTGGGGATCGCCCACCATCATCAACTGGGGGGGATTAATCTGATCCAATAATCGATACTGCAACGGGTTGAGGTCTTGGGCCTCGTCTACCATAACAATCTCAAATTGCCGTTGAATACGCTCTCTCACCGAAACGTGCGACTCTACCAGTTGCCGGGCTTTGAGTTGCATCTCGGTGAAATCTAGAGACTGTTCGGCGCGCATCCGGTCGGTAAATCTCTCCGTGGCATCTATTGCCAACTTGATCAATCCTGCGGTCCACCTCAACCCGGTTGCCTGCTCATCCATAGTGATCTTATTGGGGTTGGGAGGCAACCCAGAACCTTTAACTTTAGCAACCTTATACGCTTGGAACAGTGCCCGGTCAAACTCAAAGTTAGGATCATCTTCCAGCGGGGCAAACGCGGCGCGCACCTTTTCTGGCATCAGATTTCTCGCGATGCGATAGCCCTCCGACTTCAAACGATCGGGGTTTTCAGCGAGATCCGTGTAAGTCTCAATCGCAAGTCCCGAGCTGCGAATGCTTCCCATCGTAGTGTGAATCGCATGCTCTAACAGTGCGTAGGGGGAGGCATGCTGGTTCCAACTGTATTGGCCCACCCGGGCTTCCAGAAGCTCGGTCACGAGAGGATCTCCGGCAAGGGCAACAATGGCGTCTCGACAGGCATCTTGAGTCCAACGCTTGCCACGACCGGTGGCCAGGACTTCAAATTCTGGATCGAGTCCTGCCACTAGGGCGTTCTCCCTCAAGATTCGTTCGCAGAAACTGTCAATGGTCTGAATAGGACCGGTTTCCGCCACCTGAGCAAAATCGCTACGCCCGGCCAGAATAAGTTGCCGAACCACCCTTACCTTCATTTCTGCGGCGGCTTTGCGTGTAAACGTGATGGCCAATATTCGGTCTGGCCGCACGCTGGTTTCAAGCACCGCTTTGAGATAACGCGCCACCAAGACGGTCGTCTTTCCGGCACCGGCGGCGGCCGTGATAACAAAGTCGGTCTCGTCGCAGGCAATGGCCAACACTTGTTCGTCCGTGTAAATCAATGGCGTCATTCGAAAGGATCTCCTTCCACCGGATCGGCGGACTGGCCCAACTGCTCGCCCGTTGATTGGTGACGGCGGCACAAGTCACCAAAGTCGCAACGCTCGCAGTGGTCACCCGGCGTGGCCTCAATGACTCCTCGTTGCATCTCATCGGCGGTGCGCTTGAGCCATGTTTTGGTGATTTGGCAGAAGTTGTCTACGCGCCCGAGTCCGCCCTTGCCTAGCAGGTCCTCCACCGTTAAATTTTCGCCGTCTGAATAAGGCGGCGTCAAGTCTGGCCGACCGAATACTCCCAAAGTGCGTTGTTTAGAACCGAACCCCTCAAACTCAATGGCGCAAAACGACTTTGGCTCCCAGAGGGCAAGATACATCAGCCCGAGATACCGATAGCCGGGACTCTTCTCATCGTACACATCCTCGGCGCCTTCCGTGCGTTCTGACTTCTTGAGCTTAAAATCGGGCAGGGCGCGAGACACGTGGGCCACCTTGTAGCCTGCCAACTGCGACAATCCCGCGATCTGACCACTGAGATTAACCCCTTCCAGAATTTGCGACTTTAATCCAGGGTCACCAAAGAAGGGGTCCGGGCGAAAATTCTGGAGGCGAGGTCCCCACATTTCCCGGGCCTGAGTTTCTAGCCCAATCCACTTCTGAATCTGTCTCAGGCCTCCCATCGCCAGCATCCGCAACTCCCAGTCTTCGGTTTCTGGGGCCAGAGTGTTGATGCGGGCTCGGAGGGCATTCTCCAGGAGCGGCTGAGCCTCTTCCAAGCTCTCCCGTGCGTAAAGGCCAACGGACTGCGGCAGATCGCGAAGGGTGTGCCACTGGTGACGTCGTTGTTTAGGACGTAAACCCAGCCGATGCGCGGCCACAAACCTAAACTGGCAGAGCGACGCATCAACCCATGCCTGCGGATGGTGCGCTTCATCTGACTTAGCCACCACCAGGTTATGTGCCCCTTCGGTTACCAACTGAACGGGCTTCAACGGCAGTTTGGCTCCATTCAGTGCGGCGCGGAGGAGGGTATCTGCATCGCAATGGCAGTGGGCTGCCGTGGGCGCAACTTCCCGGCGGAAGGGCGTGGGAAGGTCTTCTACGCCCGTGATGTCGCGAATAGCACTTAGATAGAACGCGGGAACGTTGTCTCGCTCATCATCGGTCAGCGGAAAACTAAGGTGCAATCCAGATTTAGCGCACGCCACCAAAGTGTAAAACTGGTCTCGCTCTGCCCGTGCCTTTGCGTGAGAATCGGGCAACCTACCGGCGGAGGCTTGGCTCTCTGATATCCATCCCCGATCCCCGTCGGTGAGAATGGGCTCTTCGGATCGGCGCTTGGGAAAAATTCCTTCCAGCATTCCCAACACAAATAGATGATCCACGGGCGGAATGGCACCAATGTCTGAGTACACCCCAATTTCCGCATCTAACGACGGCACACTCACATCTGCGGCTTCCCAAAGCCTTCGGCACTTGCGAACAAAGTCAACAAAGATCAATTCTCTGGCCTTAGTTGCTACATCTACTCCCGCCGCGGCAAATAAAGTTTGCTTGAGCACGGTGTGCGCCCTCTGGTCTCGTTCACCGTCGTAGTCTTTCACCTGCCGAGATTCATCTAGCCAGCCCAGCACTTCAATAAGTTCATCCAGCCGGCTCACCCAATCGGCAACCGCCCGAGATTCAAGCACTACTTCATTGCGCCACTGAATCAACTGATGGAGCCACGGCAGCGTTTCCGCGTGAAAATTCGCCCATTCTTCCAGCGCCAGCCACCCGCCCCTCACGTCTCGATTTGATTCCCTCAGTGCAGATCTTACGTTGGTCTGCACCTCGGTGCTCTGAGCAAAATATGAACTTCTGAGTAAAGACTCCAATCCCAGCACCTCCCCAGACGCGGCGAACTCCAAGATGCCCAAAAGCAACTTAGCAAATTGATTACTCAATAGCGGAATGCGCCGAGGGATGTGGATGGGCACTTGTAACCGTAGCGAGGCCGCCACGAAGAGTGGGGCATAAGATTGGAGGTCTCTCACAAAGATCGCGCAACGGTCACGCTTTACTTCCCCCTGGTCAGTGAGTTGCATGCACTTTCTAAGTGCGGTTTCCACCTCTGCCATTGCGTCTGGCAAGGACTGGATAGAGGTGTATATTTCCGCACCAGAAGGAGCATCCGGGCTAAAAAGACTTCTTATCAGTCGATTTCCATCTCCCTTGGGCTCCACCTTGGCCCCCAGAGCCCGCTCCACTTGCTTAGAGGTTTCAAACAACAAGCCGTCTGTTGCGTGACGATAGGTAACCACGGTGACATCCACTCCAGATTCGGCAAGCCATCGTAGCCAGCGAACTCGGAGGGGACGATTCTCTGCACCCACCACTACCAACAGGCGTTCTAAACTTCCGTCTAGCTCTGGAGTGGACTGAAGGCAACCCCACATGAGATCGGAAAGGCGCGTGTAGTGAGCAGCCTCCAGAATCTCGGCCAGCAAATCATCTAAGTGGGCGAGCGAACGGAGTTTTTCTGCGGTGACGGGGATCGCGGTTTCCGCCGAATCTCGAAGCATATCGGAAGTTATCCCGTGCTCGTGCAGTTCTCTAAGGGCAGATAGAAGTGCCTTTTGGGTACCGGGGAAATGGGAGGTCTCCGCAAACGGCGAACCTGCAGGCAACAGACTGCAAGCATGGTCAAATGCGGCAACCTCTAACCGGTCGGGTGCCAGGGGTGACGTCTCTAGCCCGCACATCAGGTGAAGCCGGCGGACTAGTCGGCTAAACTCAGTAACCTCAATGAGCGTATCATCTCCAACCGTTCTATTACACACCGGCAGGCACGCACTAGAGAAGGCGGTGACAACGCCTTCTGGCCGGCGACAATAGTCCCGCAAAACGGGAAGGTAACCCGCGGGTCCAGGAATGACGCTAAACGTTTGAAGTCTTGTGCGGGCCACCAATTTGGAGTGTATCATGCCCCTGGTGAAACCAACTGTCTGGACCATTCAAAGAAGAGTGTTGGGCAACGTGGTACCGGCCCTGTTTTGGGTGCCATTAGCATCATGTGGTTTGCTTTGGATGGCCTATCGTGCCGAGCTCACGGGCCTTGGCCTTTGGCTCCTGCTGGCCGCATCGGTGGTGGGCTGGTTTTCCTTGAACCAATTTGGCCTATTTCAAAACTCAAAAATGCGCCGACATCTGGAGCGGCTCCTTAAAGTAAAGGGCGAAGATTTCGGGGGTCGCGTTTGGTTTATGGGCTTTGCCTCGCCCCGGTACTCAAGTCTTTTAGATGCCCATGAAGACGTAGGCTTTCTGCGCCTGTTGCCCGACCGCCTTAGATTTCGCTCAGAAACCCGGGTGGTAGAACTGATGAGAGACCAGATCGTAACCGTTCGCTTTAGAATGAACGTGCACTCTTTGGTTGGATTGGGCCGCTGGGTGAGCGTGGAGGCAATTTCTGATGGGCAACCCATCCGGCTACTTTTGGAAGTAAGAGACCGCGCGACCATGCTGGCTAACCTAAAACGAAGCCGCGCTTTTTTAGATGCAGTGAAGCAGTGGATTAGCGAACCGATTGTGAATAAAAATGACCCCAGCGACTCCGCTGGGACCAAATAAGAAGATAAGACTCTAGGGCCTTATCGGAGAAGGTTAAGCACAGCCTGCGGAGCTGAGTTAGCCTGAGACAAGACCGACATACCGGCCGACTGCAGAACCTGCAGCTTGGTGTACTTGGTCATTTCTTCCGCGACGTCCGTGTCTCGAATGCTTGATTCTGAGGCGGACAGGTTTTCCTTAGTAACGCCCAAGTTTCGAATGTTCGATTCAAGCACGTTTCTCTGGAAGTTACCAATACGACCTCGAGCAGAGGAGATGTCATCGATGGCTTTATCGATAACCGTGATGGCGTTGGAAGCACCACTTGAGGTTGTCAAGTCTAGGTTGTTCAGAGAGAGGCCGTTGACCGCACCCTTACCTAGCTGACTGGCCACGTAGTTGCCCAGGGACAAAGACGTGTTCTGTCCGGCATTCGCTCCAATCTGGAACTGAGCCGCACCCGTGGAGACCTGACCGATTACTCGGGCAGTTGACGTGGTCACGTTGCCTAGTGAAGTCAGAGCGACTGAGTTGCCATCTGCGTCACTAAGGGTTAAGCCACTCTGGCCGTTAAGACTTCCCGTGAAGTTAACGCTCGATCCACCGGTGGTGATGACCGCCGCTGCATCGGTACCCGTTGCGTTGCTCGTTCCCGCTGCGGTTAGAACCACGCCATTGGCGTCCGTCAAGTTGACCTTAGCGTTAGTTCCGTAGGCGTTGGATGAGAACGCAATCCTCTTGTTGGACAAGTCGTAAGCCGCAACCACACCGGTCTGTGAACTTGCCGCGTTCACCTGGTCAACCAGGTCGGTCACCGTTGTACTGGTGCTTGCGGAGAACGTGGTGCCGTTCAGGGAGAACGAACCGGCGGCGCCCGCGGTTGATGTGGCAAACGTAAACGTTCCGCTGTTTACAGAAGCTTGAGTTGCCGCAGTAAGCGAAGTTAACGTTACCGCTCCCGACGTGGTAAGAGCCGCGCCGTTAAACGTGCCGTTGATTTGAATGCTACCGATGTTAGTACCGTCGGTAACTGCGGCCGATGTTCCAGAAGTGCCGTCCAGCAACTTTTTCGTGCCGTACTGCGTGTTCTGCGCAATTCGGGTGATGGAAGAAACAATCGAACTGAGCTGACTCTGGTTCGCTTGAATCTGGCTGGAAGTCTGCGTGGCACTGTTGGACGAAGCCACGGCAAGAGTCCGAGCGTCGCCAAGAAGCGTGTTCACTTCCGCGAGAGCACCCTCCGCCGTCTTGGCGTAGTTAACTCCGTCGTTACTGTTCTGAATTGCCGCGGTAAGTCCACCAATTTGGCTTCGGAACTTTTCCGAAATGATCAAACCCGCAGGATCGTCCGCCGCAGAGTTGATCCGCAGACCCGTCGAAAGTCGGGTAATCGACTTATTAATTTCGTTACCCGTGTTGTTTACGTTTCGCAGCGCGTTCATAGCTGCGACGTTAGTGTTTACGCGAAATGACATTCAATCCTCCATGATCCTGCCGTTGCCGGCAGACTGTGTGCTCGTCAGAAGATAACTTCTAACTGGGCCATCCTGGCCCTTAGCCCAAATTGATTGTGGGAAGGCGGTTACATTCCCCACGCTGATCAAATTGCTTGCTCGAGCCTAATCCCAGTACGGTTGCTGTATTCCGCGAAGTCTGAAATTCAAACACCGTATTTCGACTAGGAAAGGGCAAAATGGCGGGTATGAGCCAATCTCTCAGTGAATTTGCCGTTGCCACCAAGCGAACGATCCTCGCAGATTTGCTGGCGGGGCAGGCTCCCCAAGGTGAATTCGAGGCGGAAAACCTTCGACGCGCCACCACTAAAGGGACACCCCAAATGGGCACTATCCGGTACGAGCCCCACGCTTTGGTCTTTGAATTCATCTTTCCCGACCCCGCTTCTTCTCCTACGATTCTGGAAGTCCGCATTGCCTCGCCGCAACGCATCGTGTACCTTCCGGTCCCTGGTTGGGTGGTGGAATCCATTTGGGAAGGCGACGTGGCCGGTAGCTTTCACTTTGAATCTGATGCGAAGGCGCTTCTACAAGAGATAATTGACTGCATGACTCCCCAGGAGAACCCGCAGATTTTCGGGGTTAAGCATCTAAGCGGCCGCCGAGGCGCGTAATGTAGCCATCGCTCAAGGCCGGGCGGACTGTCGGGTGCAGTGGAATCATCAACCCATGCGTAGGGCAAAGGGTTCGTGCGGAGGTCAATGCCGGTAAGGTAGCGTTGACCCATGACAACGTTTCTCGCAAGTTGGCGCGAACCCGGTGAGGCGGCGGCCCGCGTAGCACGCACTCAACGAAAGGTAGGCCAAGACCTGCGAACTTGCCTGGAATCTGGACTCGCCGCCTGCGAACTTGACCCTGCCTTCCTCGCCATCGGCCGGGGTTCCCTGCCCAATGCGGACGGCGAACTTGAGTTGGACGCCGCGATGATGGACGGAGCCGACCTCAGCGCCGGTGCGGTGTGTGCCGTGCGCGGAATCGTTCCCGTAATCTCGGTGGCCCGAATGGTCTTGGAAAAAACGCCCCACGTCATGTTGGCCGGGGACCAAGCCCGCCGATTTGCGATCGAAAACGGGATGGTCCCGCAAAATTTGATGACCACCGACAACGTTCGGCTCTACGACGACTGGCGGGCGGGCCGCGTTGGCCACGAGTACGTGCACACCACCGACGACCATAAGCACGGCGATACGGTGACCATGCTGGCCCTAGATGAAAACGGACACTGCGTGGCCGCCAGCGCCACCAGCGGCCTCGCTTGGAAACTTCCTGGTCGCGTAGGAGACTCACCCATTATTGGCGCGGGAATCTATGCGGATGACGAAGTGGGCTGTGCCGGAGCTACGGGTCTGGGCGAGGAGCTCTGGAAAGCCTGCGCCTCGTTTCGAACCGTGGAAGGCATGCGTCGCGGACTCACCGCGCAGGCCGCTTGCGAAGACACCGTGGCCCAAATGCGCCGGAGGCAAATCCACGCCACCGACATGCCGTGCGTGGTGATGGCCCTGCGTCGCGATGGCGATTTTGGCGCAGCTACCACCCAAGGCGAGTTCCCCATGTGGATTTCCCAAGACGACCACTTAGAAATGCGACTCTTTGTTGCCCAATAACCCTGCGCGGTACTGATTGAACCATGACACTATCCAAAAAGAACCGCCATTCCACCACCAACCAGAACGGGCTTACCGATAAGCAGGAGCTCTTTTTGGTCCGCATTCTCCAAGCCTTGGAGGATAACTCTTACGATACGCCAGACCCTAAGGAGTTAGCGCAGGAACTGGGCGTGCCCGTGCAGAGTGTGGCGGGAATGCTTAAACTTGCCGAGAAAAAAGGCTTAATCGTAGCCGTTTCCGAAGACGTTCTGTACACCCCAAAACAGTTAGAAGCCATGCGGTCAACGCTGCGGGACACCTTCGGAGAGACTCATTTTTCCCTTAGCCAAGCCCGAGACCTCTTCAAAACCACCCGCCGCTACATGGCCCCCCTTCTTGATTACTTTGACGCGGAAAGCATCACAGTAAGAACCGAAGAAGGCCGAACCATCTCCGCCGAACCCCTCCCGCGAGGAGTTCCGATGACGAGGACCCAGGAAACTTCATCTCCACCGGAATCAGAGGGTTTTAAAATCCCGTAGCGGGGAAACGTTCGCGGCAGCAATCGTGATTTGGAGTCCGAGGAAGAGGTCCGCAGGCTGAGTGTCGGGGCCATATAAATTTAACTGAGCCAGTTGCAAAACTCCAAAGGCGGAGCACCTGGATCTCTATTTTGAACCTAAGTAGGCAATAGAATTCTTGTCTATGCCTAGTTTTGCAATTGGCTCAATTAGGCTCTTTTAGGCCCGTTTCATCGGTCTTGGGTGTATGTATCTAATGTAAAGGAGGTGCAGACCGCCAAGGCAATTCACTCTTTCGACGCATAACTAAACGTATGTGACCCTCCCTTGTCCCGGCAGGGAATATCCCCAATAGCCTGGCATAAGCTCTGGCGCCATGCCAGGTCAGATGCTTCCTGGCTAAGTTCCCCGGCAGGGGAACCAGAAACTTTCCGTCAAGATATCGAGGATCGTAATCCGATGGGATTTGACGGCGTTGCCGGTAGTCGTCGGATGACCGGGCCGCCGTCCGGGTGCTCCGCGACCACCGGCAGGCACCCGGATTCGGGCACGGGTCATCCCGAGGCTACCGGCTTCGCCGACCTCTTTGGAAACCAGTTTTGGGGGATGTTACCGATACCCACATAAACGAGTATCTCCTAAGTATTCGTAGAGCCGTCTTCGCCATTTAGCATGAATATTTGGCTCACGATTCTTAGTAGAGAATACGATGTGATAGCTCAAGCTCGAATGAGTTGTAGCGATTTGGTAGATTCTGGTGCCCCTGCCGGGGAACGAACGTATTTGCTGAACGATCCTGGCATGGCGCGAGAGCTTATGCCAGGCTACTCGGGGATAGTCCCTGCCGGGACAAGGGAGGAGTATATCCATTTAGTTAAAACAGTTGCAAAACTTCAAAATCCAAGCACTTGGATCGCTATTTTGAACCTAAGTAGGCAACGGAATTCTTGTCTATGCCTAGTTTTGCAGTTGGCTCAGTTAGGCATCTTGGGCCTAGTTCATCGGTTCTCTGTGTACCGATCTAACGTAAAGGAGGCGCAGACCCCTAATGCAATTCACCCTTTCGAGGCCTAACTAAGCGTATATGAGTGTCGGGGCAGCCTAGTAGCGGGCCAGCGAGGCTATGATGAGCTGAGCCGTCTTCACGTTGGTACGGTGGCCGGTTCGCACGGCGGCTACGTTGAGGTAGCGAACGGGGACCCCGGCCAGGTACAAGTCCCCCGCTAAATCCAACAGCTTGTGGCGAGCCGGTTCATCCGGAAAACGGGCCTCATTTTTGTAGCCATCAATTCCCAGAATCAGCGCCGACGACTCGTCAAGCCCTTTAGCCAAGCCCGCCTGAATGATGTACGGAATTTCTTCGACGAGCGCAAACGTGCGGGCGGATGCCACCTGGCCCACGTAAGAAGCCGGGAGCATCGAATCAAATTCTTGTACCCCCGGCCACCGGTCACCCAGGTCGTACCGGTACTTCCAATGTCCCTCGCCCTTGCCCACCGCAACTTTGATTTCATCTTCCACAAAGAAGACTCGGGTGAAAAGGTTGGGTCGATCCCGTTCTTCTAAATTAACAAATCCGGCGTCTAAGAGGGCGCGGACAAAGGGCATGGCGCTCCCGTCCATCCCCGGAATTTCGGGAGCGGTGACCTCAACCTCCGCATCGGTAATTTCTAGCCCCGCAAACGCACTCATAAGATGCTCGATGGTGCCCACAGAACCAAGCTTGGTACTTCGTTGGGTGTCGGTCACGTTGGCGGGAACCGCTCGCGTACGCTCGGTGCCGTAGCGAAAGTGAATGCCGTCTGACGCCGGATGGACGGTGAGCCGAACGGGCTCCCCCGTATGAAGCCCCAGGCCCTCTAAGGCCACGGGGTTGGCGAGGGTTCGGCGGATGTATTCCATTGGGTTAGGCCTTTTCCAGCTTACTTAGTCGGGCTTCTAGGTCTTTGACTTTCGCGGCAAGATCCGGCAATTTGGTCACGAGAACCGCACTCCGAATCGCTTCGGCAAACGGACGCGCCGGAAGGCCCCAGTAGGTTCCGGCTTGACTAATATTCTTGGTGACCCCGGTTCGACCGCCCATCACCACGTCGGCGGCAATTGAAACGTGATCAGAGGTTGCCCCTTGGCCTCCCATAATCACCCGGTCTCCAATGTTTGTGCTGCCACTAATTCCGCAGAGGCTGGCAATCACTACCTGCTCGCCGATTACGGCGTTGTGGGCAATTTGCACCAGGTTGTCAATCTTGGTTCCGGTTCCCACCGCGGTGGCTCCGGCGGTGGCGCGATCAATTGCGGTGTTCGCTCCCACCTCAACATCGTCGCCAAGAACCACACGGCCCACCTGCGGAATCTTCACGCGACGCTGACCGTCCCAAATAAATCCAAAGCCATCTGCCCCCAGCACGGCACCGGGGAACACGGAGCACCGCGCCCCCAGTTCCACGTCTTGGACCAGTACGGCATGCGGATAAATGGTTGTCCCTTCCCCTAACCGGCAGTTCTCCCCGACGTAGGCAAATGGATAGATTCGGCACTGGGCACCTACCAAAGCGCCCCTTTCAATTACCGAGTAAGGACCCACGCTGGCGGTTTTGTCTACGGTAGCTTGCAAACTCACGATGGCGGTGGGATGAATGCCCGGAACAATGGGCAGCGGGCGAACGCAAAGGCCAAGAAACACCGCAAACGCTTGGCGCGGATTGTCCACCTGAATGGTTGATCGATCCGAGTCTCGGGTTCCCCGATGAACCAAGATCACGCCAATGGTTTGAGTTTCCGCCTTGGCGAGATACTCTTCGGATTGGGCAAAGGTAAGTCCGGCGGGGTCTGAGGTTCCGGCGGGGACCGGTCGCAAAACGCGGTGATCACTGGGGCCGCAAAGTTGGCCACCCAACTTAGCGGCAATTTCTCCTAAGGTCCAGCCTAGTAATTTTGCATCCATTGTTCAAACTCGGCGGTGGCGTCTCGGCCTTGGTCTGGTTTATCCACTCTTGCAAAGTGGTTGAGGGCAAGCCAAATCCGCAATTTCCCTTCCCACCGCACGCGTTGTTCCGCCACGGAAGGAACTGGGGAATCTTGCAGGAAAGTTACCTCGTTAAGACCAGGAAGTGCATCCCCCGCCGGGATCGTAACCGTTTGCGCCGGCGAACCCGGTAATACGTGCGGAGGGACCCTCAAAAGTTTTAGGTTCATTGTATTGGTCACGCTCTGAACCGTCTCCTTGGCCTCCCGATCGGCTTGCGTATCCAAAAGATCTCGATACTTCTGGAGCCGTAGCACCATATCTAGCCGATCTTGGGCCGTTGCTAAGGCCATCTGCTCTAACACACCTTTCACGGCGAAATCAAAGTTTTTGGCCAGATTGGACAGTTGGTCTCGCAGGCGCTTAGATTCATCAAAGTAACGCTGGGGCAACGGGCGGAGAGCATGTTCTGGCGGATAAGAAGCCGGGTTTGGGTCGGGGTGCCCCACCAGAAAAGCCAACCTGGCCACCACCGGTCCCCGATGATCTGCGTAATCAATGAAGACTTTACGAATTTGGATCTGGGCGCCGTTAAATGCGAGTCGGGTTTTTTCGGTTAGGCCGCGCTGAAGTTCCCGTTCCTGGCGTTTGGCATCCATCGCGTACACATCCCTAAGGCGACGCACGAGGTTCCGATAGGCTTCGTCTTGCTCCCGTTTGATCAGACCGCGCACTTGCGCCTCACTAACGTCAGAGGGGTCTGCAATCTCGCGTTCTGGAAGTTCCGGAAGCGTTATCGCAACACTTCCCATGGGTTTAGGTGTGGTTATGGAGACCGGTTTAGGGGAGGAAATGGGTAGGAAAACTGGGGTGCGAATGAAAACCGCCTTATCGGCAGGTTTGCAGCCGACAAGGCTTATGGAGGCCACGGCCAGTAGCCAAAGCCTACTTGCCATTCATGGCCTGCAGCGCGGCCGCCGTTAGGTCGTTAGCTCCGTAGGGCGCTACGCTCACCTCAAACACAAGACCAAAGCCCTGCGCCTTTGCCGCCGCAGAAATTGCGGTACGCGCTTTTTCCAACCCGGCTACGTTCTGCTTGTTGTCCCAGGTCTCCATTTCCGTGCTGAATTCCTGAAACCAACGCTTTTCCACTTCGGTCATGGTTTGGCTGCGACGAGCGTATTCTTCGATCATTGTTCGCTCTTCAGGAGTTAAGCTTGCCCGGGTGGAAAGTTCTTGCCACTTTTTGTTGGCCACATTTACTTCCGCCTTCACAGTTTCCAGTTGGGCCTTTTCTTCTGGAGTAGGCGCGGTTTTAAGGCTGAGGTCTTTAATCTTCTGAGCCTGTTCCAGAGTGAGAACACGATTGGTATCAATGAATTCCAGGATCTGTTCGCGGGCCGCTTTCATGGCCTGTCGGGTTTGCTGGTTGCCCTTGCCAAAATCGCTTTGATCCACTAATTGCGGAATGTCTACCACCGCAACCTTATCTGACGGCGACTGAAAACCTCCCGCGACCATGAGAATGCCCAGGGCTGCGGCGGCCACCCATCCCAGTTGCAGAAAACGAATTCTATTGCGACGCCTTAGCATTTTGAAATTCTCCTCACCCTCTCATCCTTACGGGGTGGCCGTGGGTAACTCGGCCGAACTCGACGAGAATCGGCCCGGATTCCCGACTATTTCTTCGCGTTCATTGCCTTGATGGCATCGGCAGTGATGTCGTTTGCGGAGTAAGGAACCACGTCTTGAGAAAACACGGTGCTGAACCCTTGGTCCTTAGAAACCTTGGCCACCGCCGCCCGCACGCGCTCTAGCGCCTCGATCCTAAACTTCTCGCGCAGTGCCTGGGCTTCCGCCTCAAATTCCTGTTGCCACTTACCGCTCAACGCCTCGTTGGCCTGACCATTTCGACCAAAGTCGGCGAGTTTGGTGCGATCTTCGTCGGTGGGGCTGGCCTTGGTTTGCAGGTCTCGAAACGCCTTGTCTTGGGTCATTGCCGTCTGTTTTGCCTTCTCCAGAGCGGCCTTGTCTACTACGCTTAACGCATCTTTCACACTCAGGTCGTGAAACGATTTACTCACGTCTGGGGAGACGGTTCTGTAGGTAGAGAGGAACTCCAAGACCGAGTTTCGAGATTCGGCAATCGTCCGGAACGATTCGTTGCGGCCCTTGGCAAAATCGCTCTCGGCAACCACCTTGTTCAGGTCCACTACTCCGGTCTTATCTCCGGGAGCTCTAAAGCCCACGGCACACGTGGCCAAGATTGCGATCCCGGCGATATACCACCCTAATTTTTCTATTTTCATATTGTTTACCTATTTAGAAAGACGTTCCGATGAGGAAGTGGGTGCGACTCTTACCCTTTTCACTAAACCCAAGATCTAGCCTAATGGGTCCGAGAGGGGTTCTAAAGCTGAGCCCCAAGCCATAACCCATGTGAAGCCGCGTGGTGCGGTATTGGGTGTAAGAATTCACCGCGCCGTATCCTCCCCATGCGCCGCCGTAATCCACAAACCCGATGAGGTTGAAGGATCTCTGAAGCGGGTAACGATATTCTAGCGTAGACAGGAACAACCGGCGACCCCAATAACGGTCGTCTTCGTAACCGCGAACCGTATCTGCGCCACCGGCAAAGTACTGCTCAAAAAACGGTACTGATCCCGCCACCGCACCAATCTTGACTTTAAGTGCCAGCACGTTGCGGGGGGCATCGGGTTCATTTCTTGGTCGGGCCGGGCCTTTAGACCAATATTTTCGGTATTCCAGAGTGCCTCTCATAAAAGTGTGGGCACCTAATATCTCGGTGTTGGCCACTCCAGAAACTTCCGTGATCCGGGAGTAACCCGGTTCAATTTCTAACCGGGTGAAGTCGCCCCGAGAAGGATCCACATCAAAGTCCCGTCGGTTTCGGTTGCCGGTAAACGTAACCACGCCCACGTCGCCGTCTTGTTGAACAAACGTGCCCACGGTTACGGCTTGACCCACGTGGGTTTTCACTCGTTCGTATCGAGTAGAAACGCCTAACGACAGCACATCGTTGATCGCGCGAGACAAGCCCAGAGAAGCTCCCGTTCGACGCTCGGTGAAGTCATTTGAATTGCTCGTTAGAGTGTTAGAAGACCCAAACGCATCGGCAAATCGGTAATTTAATCGGCTGTAGACGGAGGCGTTGAGAATAGTGTCGCGATGATCTATAAACGGATTGCCGTAAGAAAGATCCACGCTGGGACCACCACCACGGGTGCCTTGGGTGAAATCAATTCCCACCGATTGGCCCGTGCCCCTAAGGTTGCTTTCAGACAGCTTGAGCACCCCCGCGAAAGAACTTCGAGGATCTACCTGCAGGCCAATATTAAACGTTCCCGTGCGGGCCTCTTTAACATCGTAGGTGATATCAAGGACTCCCAGTTCTCTTTGGTCGTCATCTAGCGTTTTAACCGATTCAAACCACTGGGTGTTGTAAAGCCGACGAATGTCTAAGCCCACCTTAGTGCTACTCAGGGGCTCGCCGGTGCGCGTCTTAATTAGCCGCCTCATTACGTAGTCTTTGGTGCGCTTGTTGCCTTGCACGGCAACCGTTCCTACCTTAGTCTCGATGATGGTGAGCGCGATTGTGCCGGGCGAATCTTTCACGGGGGCAAAATCTGCCACCTGGCCAAAAAAGCCTTTTTGCGTGTAAAGCGCTTTGACGGCCGCCGCAGTGGAATTGACCTGACGAAGGTTAAACACCTCGCCGGGCTTTAGCGTGAGAATTTTCATGATGTCCGCCGACTTCACCGCTACATTGCCGGTAATGCGAACTTCTTTGATGACAGGAAACTCTTGGAGGTCTATAACCACCTGAAATTTTCCTGCTTCTAGGGGAATCGCGCGAACATCAACGGCAGAAAAGAAGCCGAGATCGTCAAGCGACTTGCGGTCACGATCCAGTTGGTCTTGAACGTAGGGTTGTCCTACCTTCGTGCGGATCGCGGCCATGATGGCATCTTTGGAAACCTGCTTGTTCCCCCGAATGAGAATCTCGCCGATTACCGAGGCCTGTTGTTGCGCGTAGGCCGTAAGGGCCAGCATCAGGGCTAGGGGTACGCTCCAAATCCGTAAGCTCAATATTCCTCCATGGGCTGCCCAGCAATAGAAGCCGGGTCCAAACTTTACCTTGGGCTTTGTCACCGTAGCTTTGCGCGGCCCGTGTAAAACTCCAGGTATCAGATGCTTGGCCAACCTCAGCGTTACGTATTAGCCGACCCTACCGGACCAAATGAACCTAAAAACGGACCCCGTAGTTGATTGAGAACTTCCAGGGACGGTCTTGATCGGTTCCAAAAGAAAGGCTCAATCGTTTGAGAAAACCTTTTACCCGCCGAGGACGGTAAACCAATCGAAGATCATACTGAAGGGGTAAGTCGGGCCGGCTCTGAGAGAGTTGGCGCCTTCCCTGAACAAAGAATTCTGAAGAAAGCGTCCGGGCAAACGAAAGCGAGGCCAAGTCGGTGGTGTTGTAATCTAAGTTGAGATACTGAAAACCCAAACTGCGGGCAAACTCTGTGGTGAGCGGCTCAAATAACATGGGGATCGCAAAACCCGCCACGGCATTTCGAATCTTGTCTTGGGCGGCGTTGCGATTGGCCGTCCCACCGATTGCTTCCAATACATCGGTGCTTCCTAGGAGCGCTAAGATACGATCTTGGCTAAGGCCGGGTGGGTCGCTGGAAGCCGCAAGGCTAAGGCCAGACGGCTGAAACATGTCTCCCGTGATCCCGACCGTAATGTCAAATCGTCCCACCGTATCCCCATAGGCAACGGTGGTTAAAGACGTAGAACCGATGAGGTCTAGCGTTAAGCTGAGCACGGAATCGTTGGGAACCGATCGATAGTTGAGCGTCATAGACCCGCCCGGTTCCACCCGAATTCGGGTACTGGGAAGTCGAATAGTCCCATTTTCGACTTCCATTTCTGCCCGGGCGACCGGCTGAGATGCCTTACCCGCCAGCGTGCCTTCGCCGACTACCGACAGGTCAACTGTAGCGGCTCTGAGGTGCGCGGGCGAGCCGAGATTTACTTTGAAATCGAACTGGGGGTCAATCGCAAGTTCGGCTCCTGCTTTGACCCCAGGGTCAATCGCGGGGACATCTGCGTTGAAGCCAAAAATCGAAAGGTTCCCCTTAATTAGGGGACTTGGAAGTCTTCCTGAGAGATCAATGTCTCCCGAAACCGCACCCTCGATAAATTTCTTTTCGGGAAGATTTTGGCGAAATTTGAGACCCCGAAGCCGGGCTTGACCTTTCAACGATAGGTCGCCGAGGCTCACCAAATCGGGCGAGCCACTCGTAATTTTGTTAAGTACTTGCTTAATATCCGAGTTGAACCCCAGAGAAAAATCGCCGCCCCGATCCCCGGTAGCCGATGCGGAAAAATCCACCGTAGAGTCCTTTAAGTGAACTCCGAGGGCGAGGTCATGTAGCCGGTCATCCAGGGCAGACAACGCGATTTGCTTTGACGTAAAGTCAACCGAACCATTGAGGTGAGGGTCACGCAAAGTTCCGTCGGCGGTGAAGATCCCGGAAAGCTGCCCGTCACTTGCCGCCGGAACCAAGAAAGACACCCACGGGGAATCTCGTTCTGACCCAATAATTTCGGTCAAAGTTCTGGGCTTAAATTTAATTTGGGCCTGGATTGCCGGATTGTCGGGAAAGTTGAGTGGTTGAACGGTGGGCATCCGTGAAGTAAATTCTGCAGAAAACCCGTGGTAAGAAACGGAGCCATCAACCGAGAGACCCGTCTGCTTGTTGAGGCTGAGTTCGGTTACAAAAACGCTTAGGTTGTCCTGAGGAGAAGAAGGGAAACCGACTTTGGTGGTGGTCAACCCCTCGGCCTCGGCCGTGGCTTGAATCTCGGGAGATTTGGCGGTACCTCTCACAAGGACAGATGCGGTGAGGGTGCCCCGTGCCCCGGCTAGCTCTGGCACCACAACCCGCAGATTAGCCAAGTCGAGTCGCTCTATTTCTGCATCAAGAGAAACGGCACCATCCAGATCAACTGCTCCGCTAGCCTGTAAATTGCCGGCGGGCCCGGTAATCGTGAGTTTGTGAATGGTTGCACGCCGAGAACCGGTGGTGAGGCGGGCGTCGAGATCGCCAACCGGCACATCTCGATACCGAAGGCCGGTGCCAGAGAACGATTCTAAATCCAACATGATGAGGGGATCAGCATAGGTCACCAGGCCAGAACCACTCACCCTTCCGCTCACATCGTTGATGGCTTCTCGGTTCTCAATGGAAAGATGCGAGATGGGATCTTTGGCTAATTTGGATAAGTCATCAAGGTTAAAGTTATAGATATCAAAGGAAGCAGAAGCAATTCTGGTGGGTAAGTCTAAACGAAAAGTCGGGATTCTGGCGTAGGCATCTAGTTGGCCAATTTCCGCCGAACCGCTAAGCACTTTATCTTTCAGATGCACGTTCCACGGTCCAGCCCCCAGCGCCGTGCCGCTTAGTGCAACCTCAGAAACTGTTCCATTTGCTTCGGCCGAAGCACTTCCGTCGGCCATTAAAATTGCGTTACCCTGGCCAGACAGATGACCCTCGATCGCCAGTTGATCCGTGAGTTCCGGGGCCAGATCACTTAAAGCAAGATGTTCAGCTTTGAATTTCGCCGTACCAACGGAGCGCTCCACCGCGTAGTTCCCGGTGGCAGAAAATTGGCCCTCAATACCGTCTCCGGTCAACTGAGTGAGGACGACTTGATGACGGTCGCCTACGACCTCCGCCGCGATTCGATCGACTTTTACCCCCCGAATAACCCAATTCTGACCGCTCACCTTCGCATGAAATGTGGGATTCTTGAGCGTTCCACCCACCGTTGCCGATTCGATTTTGACGCCACCCACGTAGGTGTCTCCCAAGAAATCGCCTAGCCGCACCCGAGCACCGGTGATGTCTGCGGCAACCCGCTGATCTTCCCATCGATACCAAAACTTTCCTTCAACGTGAGCGGCTCCCTTGAGAGCAGAGAAATGAGTAACTCTTAATGCTTGAGAGTTAGCAAAAAAATCGGCCGTAACCGCGGGGATGATTCGCTCTTTGTAGGCTAGGCCATAGCCTTCCAGCCGACCCGAAATTTCTGGCTTTGCCACGGTTCCTTGACCCGTTAACAATAAGTTAAAAGGCCCAGATATGGATGGATCTACTAAACTAGCGTCAAAGCCTCTGGCCTGAATCTTCAGGTCGAGCGGGCCATTCATCTTTGCCCCGCCTGACAAGGTGATCTCGGACTTTCCAGCAATGACAGACCCTCTTTCAAGCGTGATTGCCCCGGATGCCAACCTGGCTTTGATGTCAAAGTTATCCACAACAACGTGGCGATTCTGCGCGGCCAACTGACCTCGGCCAATTGCACTGATCCAGCCCGATGGCCTTTGGAGGGAACCGGATCCGTAGGCCAGAACGTCTGCATGACCGGTGGTGGTTAGCCCCTTTGGAAAGCCCGGCAAAGTTGCCAGCTTAGCCAAGTCAAAGTTTTTGGCCACCAGCGCACCAACTGCGGGACCGGATGGAATTCCCACTTGACCGACTAAAGAGACTAATCCACCCGACATCTGCACTTGCGCGGGCCCCATCAAAAGGTTGGATCCGGAAGACCTTACGCTGACTCGAGCGGAAGAGGCGGTCACACCGTGCGTTTCTAACCGATCCACTGTGACTTCACCAAAAACTTGGGGCTTCTTATCCAGTGCAGCAGATACCCACCCATCAAACCCAAAATTCTTAAAAGCCACCGACCGACTGCCCAACATACGATTAAGGCTTGCGCGAATATCTGGGGGAACATTCTGTTCGCTGGGCACCGCTGCACGAACTCGGCCCAGAATCTGACCCGGAACGTGACCGGAAGGAAAGTCGGCTCCCCCAACAAACGCCACTTCACCACCCGATCCCAGGTTTACCGCCAGTTGGCCGCGCGCCCCAGATTCAGTAACTACTCCCGTCCAGCTTGCGGTGGATGCGCTGATTTGGCGAGTGATGATTCCGCGTACTTGAACGCCAACCTCGGAAAGAGCGGTCAAGGTTTTCCCATTGCGTAAACGCACAGAAACCGGACCGTTCAGGAGAATTGAGCCAAGTTGCACTCCCACTAAATCGTTGCGTTGCTTGAATCCCCACGCGACCAATGACGAGGGAACCACAAAGTTCTTGAACTCGGTTGCCAAAATGAGATTGTCAGAATTACCGGCAAATTTGAATCGGACCGGAACCGCCTTGTCTAGCCTCACCTGAGCCATGCCAAGCCATTCCTTATCTAAATTGGCCACCCGGGCGTGATCAAGCCAAAGGACCTGCCGAAGGGGATATTGCATGGATAGATCTGTCAGATTGATCCGACAATCATCGGCGATCACGTCGATGGGCACTGCGGGTCCCTTGCCTTTGTAAGGGGGAAGAATGTCTTCTACGTTAAATTTGCCCGATGACTTGCGGGTGATCTCGGCTACCGCTGATCGGACATAGATTCGAGGGGATAAATTCAACAGGTCTGCGGGACCGATGTTTGCGATTCGAACCAGGCCTGCCCGGACCACGAGGCCACCGGACGGGTCCGTCACGCGGATTCCTTTTACCGAAAGTTGGCCAAGGGAGGGAAGATAATGGTACTCATCCACGAGAACCGTGGCGACGCCTCCGCTTGCCTGATACCGAAGTGTGAGGGGAACTCCGGGGCTCATCAACAAAGTAAGGCAACCCGTAAGGAGTCTAAACCCCCCGTATAGGATCAAGAGGGGGACCAGCCAGATACACCACCGCAGAAAGAAAAGAATCACGCGCATAGGCGAGAACCTCTACATCAGATCAAGCGGAAGCGGCGTTTAGCGCGGCAACTCGCTCGGCCATCACCTTTTTGCTGAAATCAATTGCATTGTAAGAGCTACGGACAAATGGGCCGCTGGCCACAAAGGCAAAGCCCAGCTCCTGACCGATGGATTCATACTCTTTAAAGGTATCCGGGTGAACGTATTCTTCCACCGTGAGGTGCTTCATGGTCGGCCGCAGGTATTGACCAATGGTCACCGCATCTACTCCGACTTCCCGGAGATCCTTCAGGGTGACCACCACCTCGTCCTTAGTTTCTCCCAGGCCCAGCATGATTCCAGATTTGGTGTAGATGGTTGCGTCCAGCTCTTTAACCGTCTTGAGAACGCCAAGTGTTCGCTCGTACTTTGCCTGGGGCCGAACGGTGGCATGAAGCCGGGCAATGGTTTCTATGTTATGGTTGTAGATCTCGGGGTGAGCATCGGTTACGTTTTTGATGCACCATCGCTTGCCTTTGAAATCTGGAGTTAGCACTTCCACAATCGCCAGAGGGTTTGCTCGGTGGAGTTCTCTAATCGTTTCTGCAAATTGCGAGGAACCTTCGTCGGCAAGATCATCTCGGGCCACCGAAGTAACGACGATGTGTTTCAGCCCCAAATCGTTAGCCACTCGGGCCACGTCAGCCGGCTCGTCTTTGTTGAGTTCTAGGCCGCGGCCTACTTTGATGGCGCAGAATCCGCAGTTTCTCGTGCATATATCGCCGAGGATCATGAACGTGGCGGTCTTCTTACTCCAGCACTCGGGCAGATTGGGGCATCGGGCGCTTTCGCACACGGTATGGAGGCTTTTCGCCCTCATCATAGACTCCACTTCCTTAATCGTTTCCGGCCGTGGAAGCCGAATGGTTAACCATTCTGGGAGTCGCTGAGTCATGAACTAGTATAGCCGCCGAGCCTAATTTTTCCGGCTAACATCGTGGGCTTACCTACCGATCAAAGCGCATTCCACTAAAGGTGCGCTTTGATTCGGTAAGGCATCTCAAACTCAGCTAACGCTGATGCTACAGGTGGCGTTCCCTCCATTGGCGGTGGCGGTGATGGTGGGGCTGCCGGTTCCGGAGGCTCCGGCAGTTGCCTTGAATTTGGCCGTGTTATGGCCAGTCAATACGGTGACCGACGAGGGAACCGACAAAAGCGACGAATCTGAACTACTGAGGTTAACCGTGATGTTCGTAGTGGCAGTCGCGCTCATAGTGACCGTTACATCTGATTGATCTCCGTGGAGAAGGCTAGATGGGCTCGGTGATAGATTTGTTGGATGGGTTCCGATTTGATGCATGAGTGGGATGGCTCCTGGAGAGGTTAGACAGAAAGTGACGAAAAGAACCGAAAAGAGTATCTTTAGTTTTGACACTCAATTATAGTACACCAAAAATGCTTTTCTGTACTAGTACTTACTGCCAGTTGTGATGATTTCACGGATGATTTGCTTGAACTGCATCGTGGCAAGTCCGATTTCCTGGTTCATCACATCCTCGGAGATCGCCTCTGCAATTCTGTGCGTCACCTCTCTCTCGAAAGCTTCTTCGCGACGGGTAACTGGAACCACCGACTCCGCCATCAGGCCCCGGGCAACCCCCACGTATTGACAAGCTAACGTGGGGTCTCCCTCCCCGATCGCGGTAAATGCTAACAATCGAAATACCTGCGCGAGTCCCTTTGCATCACCCAGCCGATCATGGGACTGAATGCATATGAAACAGAGCCGCCGACACTCGCTCCAATTCCCCGCCCGCGACTCGGAGCTGGCCCGGATTTGGTTGCCAAGTCCTTCTAAGCGCGAAAACCCGTACCCGGTGGCCGCCGCTAGACGCTCGGCCTGAATCAAGACGTCAAAGCATTCCTCCCGTCGACCGAGTTCAGACAGAATAGCGGCAATGTTATGACAGTAGGTAAGTCGACGTTCCAAGTTATCTGGGGGGATCGCCAAAATGGCCATGCGATACGCTCTTAACGCGGTACGGAATCGAGAGACTTCTATCGAGTTGTATCCCCGCGCGGCCCAAGCGTTTGCTGCCGATTCTGAATCTCCACGCTCTAGGGCAGAACGCAGAGCAATCTTTGCCATCCGCTTGGCTTCGGCATTTTCGTTCATAAGGCAGGCAAAAAGAGATGCCCGCGTGTATAGCCGTTCTACCAAACGCGAGTCTAGTGCGCCCGATTTAGTTAAGATTTTCTGAGTCCAGCGGCGACCCTCTTTGAAACTGCCTCGGAAGTACCAGAGCGAAAATAACGACAGAACCAGTTCTGCCGCCGGCTCCGGATCCGCAGTTGACCCCATCAAACGTTCCAGCCGGTCAAGAATATCGCCGTAATGGGCGTCCACCAATTCCACCCAACCCGCTAGACCGTCCGACGCAAGACCGCGCGAAGCCTCTCCTAAGAATTTACTTAGCCACTGAGAGTATTGTTCGCTTACCTTTACAAAACCAGGCCCACCTTTCAGTTTCTGCCGGGCAAAGATTCGCACCGTGGTGGGTAGCCGAAAGAAGCGTTGCCCCGCAATCTCCCCTCGGGCCAACATCCATCCGCCATCCAGTAGCTCTTCCAAGGCATCAATGGTGGCAAGCTCGTCCAAGTCACCCAGCATCATTTCCTCGGTAGCTCTAAGACCAAATGGCCCAACAAATTGACTCAATCTTTGGAGACAATTCTGAGCACTCTGAGACAGGCCCAAGAAACCATGATCAAGCGATCCCAATAGGGAACCGGGTCCCCCGGCAGCTCCCCCGACCATCCGCAACAAAGTGAGTCGATCGCCTAGGCGATCGACTAACTGACTAGGACTTAAGGTCGCGGCTTTGCTGGCGGCTAATTCGATCGCCAAAGGATGCCCATCTAACGCATCCACCAGCGTCGCCACCGCTTCGGAATTCTGTTTGTCCACCTGAAAATCCGCCGCCACCAACTGCGCTCGCTCCGTGAACAACGACACCGCTTCGGATTCCCTTACCGCACTGAGACCTTCCACCGAAATGGGAGTTTGGAGGCCAGAAAGCCTAAACTTGGCCTCTGCCATTAATCCCAGCGATTTCTGGCCCACCGCTAAAACCGCCACATTGGGGCATCGGTCAAGCACCATCGGCACAATCCGCTGAATCTCGGAGAGATGTTGCTCAACCCCATCAAAAATCAGTAGGGCCGAAGAGTTCTCAAGTCGCCGGAGCAACACTTCTTCTAAAGATAAATCTTCTCGACTCTTGATGTCTAAAATGCGCGCGAAGTGAGGTAGCACGACCTCGGAGGAGGTAGGAATAGAGAGGTCAAACGAGAATATTCCATCGGGGAACGATTCCGACTTGTCTCCTGCATACTCCCTCACCAATGCACTTTTTCCGGATCCGGGTAGTCCGATTACGGTGACCAGCCGCGAACGCTCCACAAGATTGGCTAAAGATTCCAGTTCTCGGGTCCGCCCCAAAAAGGGGGTGGATCTTTGGTGGCTTTGGGTACGCAGGGCTCGTCTCGACGTGCGAAGCCCCGGATACCTCACTAAAAAGAACCTCTGAGAAGATAGTGCGGGACCACCGTCAAACGTGCCCAAATTATCAAAAGAGCGAATGTCAGGAATCGCTTGCCGGACCAGTTCTTGGGTAGCCAAACCCACCACCACTTGCCCAGTTTCCGCAGTATCCAGCCCAAGGACTCCTCGGGCTCTCAGGGTCGGTTGATCCGCAAAACTCTCGTCGTCTCCCGTCACTACCGAGGCTCGAATACTGTCTATCGTGGAGGCAACAACCTGAATCGCAAACTGCACCGCGGCGGTGGCAGATGAAAACACAAACACAGTATATGGACTCTGACCTTCCACCCGATGCCCCTGGTTTAGGTGCATCTTCCAGTCACGTTCGGACCGAACGCCAGAGAGGACAACCAAGGAAATGGTCTGCTGGATGCGCTCAACCGCCAAATCTCCACCTTCGCCGTGGGTCATATAATCCTGCACGTACTCCAACTCCCTAAGGTTAGACGGGGAGCATCAGGTTAGGCCGATCGGCGGATTTAAAACAAATTTTGGTGCGCCGGAAAGGACTCGAACCTTCACGCCTTGTGAGCACATGCACCTCAAGCATGCTTGTCTACCAATTCCAACACCGGCGCGCAACAATAAATCGTACCACAGACGGCCAAGATGGCGTGTAGCGTCCGAAAGCCCTTCTCCCCCAGCGGTGGTTCGTCCGCTGGGGGAGAAGGGTTGGGATGAGGGGGTCGTCGGTCTACCCGTTGGTAGTGCGCTGACCAACCAAAAGGGGGCTTAGATACCCAGCATCGACTCGGATATTTGCGGAAGGGATAGTTTAAGAGCCGGAATTCACCCTCACCCTGCCCTCTCCCGCAATGGACAAACCACCATCGCCGGCGAGGGTTCTGAGAGCCCTTCTCCCCAGTTTTTCCGAAAACTGGGGGGGATACCCGGGGCTACGATTTTCGACAGACGTACATGGCTTCTACTTCATCTAGGCTCAAGGGGCGGCGGGCCCAGTGACCGGCGGTGCCTCCAAAGATGTTGTCAACGGTGAATCCGGCTTCCCTCAGCAGTCGCTTCATTTCTGGAGGGATGAAAAGTCGTTCGTAAATGTTCATGAGTTGGATGCCCTCGGGGAGATCCCATTGATCCTGGTACTGGGCGCGCATCGTCGCCGGGTCAAAGCGTCCTTCCGCCACGTGCTCATCTTTCATTTGACGAATGATTGAGTAACCATTGAGCACGGTGAGCAAGAATGCGCCGTTCTGGCGAACCGACTTGGCAATCGCTCGAAAAATAGCCAAATCTTTGACCTCCGCGTCCTCGTCCGCTTCAAGTAATCCGGGACCGCCTTCGCACAGGCAAATCGCCGCATCAAAGACTTCCGAGGTTTGGAATTCGGCGGCGTCGGATTGAATCCAAGTGACTTTCACCCCGGCGGCTTTGGCCTTTTCGCGGGCAATGTCTAGCATGCCTTTTGATATATCAACGCCGGTCATTTGAAATCCGCGTTTCGCAAGTTCAATGCTGTGACGACCGGTGCCACAACCCATGTCTAAGACCCGAGACCCGGCGGGTAGAGCAAACAGGCTCAGGAAGAAATCAACCTCCGCTACGGTGTGCTGGGTAAACGGATTCTGATCGTAATGCCCCGCGTGCGCATCAAAGAACCGCGTCCATGCCTTACCCAAACTTACCGAAGGAGAATTCATGGCTTTAGCCTACCGCCGACGTACCCTACGGCGGGGATTGTTTGGGCTTGTCGGCGGGCGGTGCTCCCGGGGATGAATCGGAGGTCGGCGGCACGGCGGGGGTGGACGGATCTTTGGGCTTGTCGCGAGGAAGTTCGTCGTCGGAATTGAATACTACGCCCGTTACACCCTCGCCCTCGTACTCGTCGTCGTCTTCCTTGGTGGAGAACAACAACCACGTGGCAATGAGGTCATCACCCAGAGAGTTCTTCATCCGGGTATCTTTCTTTCCTTTAGAGCTGATCAACTTTAAGGTTTCTTTCTCACCGTCGTATTGCCCTTCTGCGGTCCAAATGTGGCGCCAAGATAGGTTGGGAAACTCCTGGCGGGCCTGAATATCTCCGTTGATGAGAGCTCGTCGCTCGCCCTTGTGATACCAATACTCAATTCGCTCTGCCTTCACCGACATCGGATAATCCCGGGCGTTTTTGGCCGACCGTAATTGATCCTCGGTCGCTTTACGATCGCTTTGAGGCCCCGAGATTGCCGGTGCCGTAGGATGCTGACTTGCCAAAGCGACGGGGACAAACGGGCGGAACGGTGGGATTTCTTCGATCGCGGGCGGCTTGTCCTTGTCTTTCTTGGGTTTCACAAACATTTGCACGTTGCCGGTAAGTACGGCTCGCCTTTCTTTGCGATACACCACCACCTTGTCCGCCGAAACGTTGGCTTTGGACGAGAAGTACATTACGCGACCCGTGGCCGTGAGCACGTCCGACTTGACTTGACGCTCGATCTTGGGGGCCTTTATGATGATCTCCCCGTCTGAGGCAACCCCATTGGTGTATTGCTCAACATCGCTGTTCTTAGACCGTTTGTAATGGTCACCCTGAACGTCCCACTTGCGCGGAGTGGTATCCGGTTGATCCTGCAACATACTAAACGTGCCCATCCAGTGCAAGGAGCCCGCGTCTGCTTCCCCCGTATCGATGCCGTACTGAAAATAACCCGCCGTCATTTGCCCATCAAACAGTCGACCATGGATTTCCTTCGGCGCGGTGACTTGCTGTTTTTTCTGTTCAAGCGTTAAATTTGACGTCTCGAGGTTTAAATCGGCGTTCCAAACGTGGGCTCGCTCTGTCACATTCAGTACCCGGTTGATCGCGCTCCAGTTGGCCTTCAGCGCGGCGTAGTGAACTTCCCCGCTATTCCCATGGTAAACGCCATCGGTCACGTTGTATAGGTCAAACGACTGGCGGTCTTTGGAAACATCAACCCGCTGAATTTGTGCGGTAGTAACCAGCTTCATTCCGTGGTAATGACGGAGTGACACCGATTTCAGCTCAATACCCACTTCGTCACTCACCCCTGCATTGCGGGGTCGTAACGCAGAGAACGCGTCGATCCGAATAAACTTTCCGATGTAGTCGTACGCCAACCGACCTGCCGCAAAGGCGGTCAAGGCGATTACGGCATTGCGCAGAAGAATCAAGGAAGCCTTGGCGCGTGAGTTGGTCATGGGCGGGCGGTCATCCGTATTATTGGCTGAGATGCATCACAAGTTTCCACCTCAGTGCCTAGTTTAGGGTCACGTCCCGCTGGAGAATCTGGTTGGCCTGAGTTATCGTGACCGTTTGATCCGGCACGCTGTGCAACCCGTTGGCAAAATGGAACGTGTAGGTTCCAACCGGAAGCCATACGTAATATCGGTCATCCGTACCCACGGCAACTTGACGAAATGGCGTCCCTCCTTGGCTAACCGTAACCGTCGTTCCCAGCGCTAGGTTAGAAGGCGACACCTTTCCAAATATGTTGTAGGGAGTGGAAGGCGGATTGCTGTCGGTGGAGGGAGTGATAAGGATATCGTCCACGGTCACAACTCCAGCGGCGGCCACATTGTTCCCGGCGGTGAAGCTAGAAAGAAAATAACCGGTCGCCGTGGCCGACCCCGTGATCCCGGCAAACGAAGCGGTTGAACTGGTGGCGTACGCCACGTTTTGTAAAGCGAACACGCCGATGCCATTGCTCACGGCCGTCCTTCCCGCAAAGTTGATCGTGGTATTTGCCACTGGGTTGTTGCTGGTGGAATCCCGGACCGTGCCAGTCACCGTTACTTTCTCTGGTCCTACCCACAGGTCTCCCACGTCGGTCGTTCCGGTCACCGTTGGCACCGTAAAAACCCAAACCCCAAATGAGGAATTTCGCGTGTCAACCGTCAGCGAAGTTGTGCCCGCCGGCACGGCCAACGAAAACGAACCATCAGCGAGGTCGGTAAGCGCACGCGCGTCACCCACCTGAATCTGTCCCGCTGGGTTGAGTGATCCCCCCGTAATCACATTGAGAACGCGACCACTCATTTGAGCCGATGTGGCACCGCCCCCGCCGCCACCCCCTCCGCAGGATATCGCGCCAAGAACAATCAACGTGAGAAGCACCCATCGGGCTGCCTTCACGCGGCACCTCCAACCGTGAGCACGAATATTTCACTGCTTTGTCGGGCCGTAAACGTCATCTGCCCTCCCCGTTTGAAAAAGGCATTTTGCCCGGTGGTCTTGTCGTGGAGATTGATTCGAGGAGCATAGCCAACTTCTGTATTCACAACAATGGTGTATTTAACGCCAGCCCGAAGCCCATCCACTTGTAAGGTGAAGTTTTCGAGCGAAGAATTAGCCCGAACCTCGCGATAATAGCCCCGATCCCCCACCACCGTCACTTGAAATCCGCCGGATGTGGGAGGAATCTCACTATCAAGTTTGGGATCAAAACCACGCGTGGCGGTTCGGCTCATTCCCACGTAACACTCCGTTTGCCGATCCAACCCCGAAACGGTGATCTTGGCTCGCCACGTTGGGATCACGGTGACCGAACTCACAGACTGCAAGTTCACAGATCTTTGAGCGGCCATGTTCCCAACCACTGGGCTCCTTACCGATCGAAAGTCACCGGCGGAAGGCTGGAACAGCAATGTTGCTCCCTCGGGGGCCAAGCAGCGCACAAAGTAGGCTTTGCCCGGATCAAAAGCCGTAGCCGCAGAAAACGTTCCCGTCTCCGGCACTCCGCTAAAGGGATCGTTCGCTCCGCGAATGTAACCAAAGAAGGTTGAACCAAGATCTTCCCCGAGCGATTCAGCAAAGGTGCGAGGAAAACCGGTGGTGCGAACGACCGACACCTTAGTGGTGACCACGGTCTCGTTAATTGGGGTGGAGATGAGGTTCCAACCTGGCCGAAGGGCAACTCCAACCGGAACCAGACTTGTACGGCCTTCTACGGAGAGGTTTAGATCCACGGGTGCGCGGATAAAGAAGCCGTCCCCATACTTAATCGCTTCAGTGTCTGGGTACAAGGAGTACCGGGCCTTACTCGGGTCAAATCTCGCCAAGAGTAAAGCGTTTGCCGGTACGCCAACCACGTCTGGAGCGTAGCTGGCAAAGGGGTCAATCGGCAATCCAAACGCGCTGACTCCTTTGGGAAAAAAGCTGGCTACGTTCAAAGTTTGGTCCGCGCCCACCCGCAAGTCCAATTCAAGGTCGCCCTTATCTTTGTTCACCACTCGGGTGAACAAAACCGTATCGCCTCCCGCCCCGCGGCGAATGACGCTTGCAAACACCGTGCGGGCCGCACGGTAGGTGGGGGTATTGATGAGTGCTCCAAACGCTCCGTTGGTCACCGGAAGGTCTGCAATTAGAGTTCCCGCGGTGGTCAAGATGACGCGGGTCGTCGTCCCTGTGGTGGGTGGAGCGCCCACCACGGTGCCGTAGAAATCTCGGCGGACCGGGTTGGCCACGGTGGCAATTGCGCCGGCGGGCAGAAACACCCGCGCCATCTGATCTTGAACCGGGAGATCCACGGTCACTCGATAAGGTTGCCCACCTTGTTGATCGGGGAAGTTTGGGGCGACGGAGCCGTAAGAGCCCGCAATGTCCATCCGCTCATCCTGCGCGCTCGGAGAAATACGGTTGATGAAATCGAAGTCCCAAAATATGGGGTAAGAGCGGCCACTCAGCAGATGCTCGTCTCCCGAAGATACTCGCTCAAAGTACGTGGCTTCTAAGGCAAACACTCCGAAATCGGGTCCTGACAGGTTTGAATCGATGGGCGTAGGCTGAATCATCACCTTTAGGCCGTTGGTGTCTTGAGTTTCTAAGATGAACTGTCGCTTGAACCATTCCGCAAAAGACATTCCTTCCACCGTGGGATCACTCGCTCTGAGCAAATTGAGTGCCTGTTGCCCCTTTGCGATCAATCCGGGCACGTCATTCACCAGCGAAGGTTGGAGCTGAACGTAGGTGTTTAACTGGGAGATGAACGTAGGATATTCGATTAAGACTTTGAGCCAAGCAGAGCCCGACATTCGGTAACGAGCCAGATAGGGTCCGCCGTAGCTTCCCTGAGTAATCGGCACGTCCCGGAGGTTGGGGGCGATAAATCGGCTGCCGCCCAAGGCCCTTTGGTTATACCAATCGTAGTATCCGTTCACCGTGTAGGTGCTGGATAGCGCACTTTCAATCAGCGTGGGATCAAGGCTAAGGGTAGCTCCCGCCGTCCGCACTACAGAAATCGTGGCCGCCCGCACGAGACCCTCTTGGAAGGCATCGGTTACGTAAGGGTTTGCGCCTTGATAGGCCAACAACACGGTGTGAACAAAATTGAGGGTTGCCGCCTCGTTGCTGGAATACACGGGGAATCGAATCTCCCGTTGACCAGACCCGTTATCGGGAAGGTAATAGCCTCCGGCCACGGCATCTCGGTCTCCGATATCGGCATCAAAGTTGGCGACTCTCACGACGCCACTCAGGGCGGCGGAGCCAAATACCGCGTTCATTGTGGGCTTTGCCGTGTCAAATACCGACTGGAGGAAATCGCGATAGGATTGGGGAAATGCCCGAGAACCGGTGGAATCAAACTGAAGCGTAATATCTCCAGGGGCTCTTGAAAGCCCCCGGATTTGGCTGGAAGTGGCTCCGCGCGACGTGGCTCCGCTATGAGTTAACTCAACCCGCGTCGGCATAAAGAATGGCGTGCGAACCTTGCCCGCTTGGATCATCCGATTTCGCGATGACCGTGTTAGATTGGCCACGTTTCTGGCAAAGGCCCGAACCGCGTTATCGGTAAGCGAGGATGCAGTTCCGCCACGAGAACTAATATCCACCCGTAAAACGTTGGTCTGGGCAAAGCTCACGCTAGCCCACGAAACCAAGCAACCGCAAAGAATTCCGCGCCAAGTCACTGATTGACTCCGCAACTAGACGACCGATCAAGAATTGAAATCCTTTCTAAGCGCGGGCAATACTGCATATCACGGGGCATAGCCTTTAGACGCCGATGCCCCGTAAAGATGTTGCCCACTTGGCCCTTCTTTGCCTAGTTGGCCGTAAAGGAACCCACCTGACTGATACTCTTAGCCGTTGTGCCCGTGAAGGCAAGCACCATGTAATAGTACGTGTGCCCGGCAGACAGACTGGGGCCGTTGTAGGTGACAAATAGATTCTGGGTGGGAGTGCCGTAAGAATCCCATCTTGGCGATGAGGAGAAATTGGGATAGTTGTCGTATAAAAACACCGCGTAAAACACATCACTGGGAGCGGCGCTCGTGTACGTTTCTATCCAGTTAAAAGTGGGCGTGGACAACGGTCCTTGAACCGATTGCAGCTGAACATCCCCGATCGTGGTTGCCTCTACCGCACTACTTTTGGCGCTTTCTCCATTTCCCAATCCGTCAAACGACGTGTTGAGTGTAGTCAGCTGATAAGAGTAAGTTTTGCCCTCAATCATGTTGGAATCTTGGTCAGCAAACGACTCCGCGAGGGGATCTCGAATGAAGTCGGTATTTACCCGAGCTCCGCCGCCAACCCCTCTATACACTCCGTAACCGAGAAGAGACGAACTTGAGATGGGATTCCAGAACAGGTCCACTTCAATGGGATATCCGGCCAGCGTGTTTCGGGTGACTGCCTTCTTAGCCACACGGGGATCGAGATGATGTTTGAGGCCAAGAATGGCGGACCGAAGGTTTTCGCTTCGGGTCACTTCGGGCGGAGACGTCCAGGCTACTGCGGAGAGACCGTTGGGCGGACCCAGAATGGTGTTGGTCGCATCGGGCAACGTAAAGTCAAGTCGGCGATCTTCTCTCGAGTTCAGAGTAAAAACGTCGCTGTCTGCATTGAAAGTCAATGCGTTAGCGAAGATGTCGTACGTAATACCGGAATGCAAACCCGCGATGACATAGTTTCCGTTTGCATCAGAAATTCCGTAGTGGCTCGTAAGGGTGGTATTGGTTGCGGCGTCCCGCACAAATACCTTTCCACCGGAGACCAGATTGCCGTTGCGATCCCTAAGTGATCCGTGAATTGAGGCTAACTCAGATACCTTTACGATGACAAGGTTAATATTTTTGGCTCGCTCCCCTTCCGTGAGGATTGCGTAGTTCTCGGCGTAGTACGCCACGCTGTTCACCGTGATGTTGGCCTGAACCAGTTGTGTCCCAGTGGGTGCGCCCGTGATCACGTAATTACCCGCCGAGTTGCTAAAGCTGGTTTTGCCGTTGGAATTGATATCCACCTGAGCGTTTCGGACCGCGTTCCCGCTTTCATCGTAGACCACCCCACTGACCTCTGCCAATAGGTTGGAGCCACCTCCGCCTCCGCCGCATCCTGAGATGAGGATGCCGATGCCCAAGATCAAACCAAAAATTCGATTCACAAAGTCATTACGCTTCATATCGCTTACCGTTTCACCTTGGGAGTATGGCCCGGTTGGGGAGTCATATACGTTTAGTTATGCCTCGACAGGGTGAATTGCATTGGCGGTTTTGGAGCTATTGAGCGGTGACCTGATCCTGGTGAGTGGTTAGGTTGCGGTTAAATACGTTTCCAAATTATGTGACCAAGAACACCTTCTCGCGCCGACCTTTCACGTCTTCCGCGAGAAGATGCTCGTTATCGGCCGCGCCGTAAGCAAAAGACATTCCCATGCACCCAAGGCTAATGGCACCCACGTCATCAGTTACAAACTTTTTAGTTTTCATATTTTAGTGGTCGTCCTTACGATATCTTGGCCCAGATCGTCGCGAGTTTACGTTAAGGTTTGGTTAAGCTATTTCTGATGCAGGACGGTGAATCCAAATGCGCAGAAGGCCAAGGCGTAGAATCCGGCCAGCAGAAATCTAATTCGCACTTTGCCGCTCTTAAAACCGATCAGACCGTTCCAAATAGTATCGGCAACCATAAGGGCAAGGACCCAAGCGGTTGCCCGGGGATTTATCTGGAACGTTATCCACAGCCACACAGAACTCAGGGCGATGAACACCCAAGTAGGCAGGCAAGCCTTCCACGCCGGGGTAACGATCGTGAGATAGGCGGCTAAGCCACATTGAACCACCATGACGATAGCCAGGAATCCAGGAGAGGGCGCCCAAAGGGGCCAGTCCAGCGGAATTCCGTGGTTTTGCACTCCCAGAATCATTCCTTCAAGCCCAACAAATCCCACGGAGTAGGTGCCGGTAAGAATCACCAGAATCCGCATGACCGGGTTTAGCGGGGGTTGCGCGGGTTGAGCCATGCGCCAAGCGTACACCTTTGGCGTTTCGAAAAGAGTCTTCAAACGTCTGATTTGCGCCATGCTGATAAACCTCATTGCAGTCGCCGTAATATTGCCCACGCCAAAGTTCCACCTTGAATCGGCTTCTCTATTTAAGAATGGGTTTGCCGTAGTCACCCGAAGCCTTCCCATTTCCCATGCGGGGGAAATTTTGGTAGACAACATGCCCGGCGCCTCGTTTGGCACGCTTTGGTTTGGGGCCACGTCCGGGGTTAAGCTCGACGAGATTGAAACCGTAAATACCCGGGGATCATCCACCCAAATGCTTTCTATGGACGAGATTTTGGTGGCCAACATTGGCAAGTCCATCAAGATCACTCGGCGCGAGGGAAACACGACTGCCACCGCTTCGGTGCGCTTGCTAAGTGTAGTGGGCGATACGGTGGTGATTGAAGCCGAGGGCAACACTCAGGTTATTTCCAAGTCCTCGATTACTTCGGTTGGCAGTGTGGCGGGCGGCAAGCTAACCTACCAACGGCAGGTGACCACTTTTCAACGTCAATTGAGGATTCGAACAACGGGAGGCTCGGGAACCGTGACCATGGTGTCTCTAGAACGAGGCATGACCTGGAGCCCGGCCTATGCCGTTGAGCTGAACAACAACAACACTCTTAGCCTAGTGGCCAAAGCGACTTTGGTGAACGACTTAGAAGACCTAGACAGTGTAGAAGCCAAGTTTGTCACCGGATTCCCCAACGTTCCGTTTGCAGGTCTCCTAGATCCGTTGACTTCGGGGCAATCAGTGGATCTACTGGTTGGGTTCCTTGATTCGTTTGGTACCGGCAACTTTGGTTTCGGTAAAAGCATGTATCTCACGCAGAACTCCCAAGGTGGTGGTGGAGGCTTCGGGGGCGGACGCGCCGAAGCGGCCCCGGTGGCAATGGGAAGCGGCTCTTCCACTTCTCCTCTTTCTGGCATGCAACAAGAAGACCTGTTCTTCTACCGACAACCCCACGTAAAGGTCCAACGCGGTGAGCGAGCCTATTACGTGCTGGTGCGGGCGACCGCGCCATACGAAGACCTATACACATGGGACGTGGATGAACTGTCTGCCACCAACGGCGAATATCGCCCGCTCCCCGACACTCCCAGAGATGTGTGGCATACGCTGAAATTCAAAAACACCAGCGGTCAGCCCCTGACCACCGCCGCCGCGTCTACGTTTAAAGATGGCGAACTCTTGGGGCAAGACACTCTGAAATACGTTCCCAAAGATGGAGAAGCGGAGCTAAAAATCACCAAGGCAATGAACATTCACGCGGAAGGGACGGAAGAAGAAACCGCCCGCGAGCGCGTGATTCTCACCAAGTATTACAATGCACCTTATGACTACGTGACGGTGAAGGGTACTTTGCAGGTTACCAATTCAGCCGATAAGTCCATCAAAATGCGGATTCGCCGCGAGTTCACCGGGGAGGTAGTCTCGGCCGAAGGAGACGCCACCAAAACCAAGACCATTAAAGGTTTAGCCTCCGTCAACCCGTCATCCCGGTTGGTCTGGGTGAAAGATATAGCCCCCGGCCAAACCATGAAGCTGACGTACACGTATAAGATTTACGTTCGAGTATGAATGTTAAAAGCCCTTCTCCCCCGATTTCTCTCGAAATTGGGGGAGACGGGTTGGGATGAGGGGGTCGTCGGTCGACCCGTTTGTAGTGCGCTGAGAACCCAAATGGTGGCTTCGACGCCCGGGATTTACGAGGGCATTGCATGGGCTTTTGGCGGAAGGGATAGTTTAAGAACCGGAATTCACCCTCACCCTGCCCCAATACTGTTTAGTTAGGCTCCTTTTGGGCCCATTTCATCGGTCTTGGGTGTGGCGATCTAATGTAAAAAAGGCGCAGACCGCCAATTTAATTCACCCTTTCCATGCTTAACTAAACCGCATTGC
>JBBQUZ010000020.1:0-54952 GCA_038212035.1 Fimbriimonadales bacterium | reverse complement strand
ATTCTTGGTTGAGAATACGATGGGGTAGCTCAAGCTCCTATGAGTTGTAGGCGTTTGGTAGATTCTAGTGCCCCTGCCGGGGAACAAACTTCGTTGCTCACCGATCCTGGCATGGCGCGAGAACCTATGCCAGGCTACTCGGGGGATAGTCCCTGCCGGGACAAGGGTGGGCTGGTCGATATAAAAGAGGTCTTTCCTAATAAATCCGTGGCTAGATTCTAGTGCCCCTGTCGGGGAACAAATTTACTTGCTGACCAATCATGACATCGCACCACATATACATTTAGTCAGGCATCTTGGGACCATTTCATCAGTCTTAAGTGTATCGATCCAATGTAAAGGGGGGGGCAGACCGCCAAGGCAATTCATCCCGTCGAGGCCTAACTAAACGTACATGACCCTGCCCTCGCCCGCAGCGGAAATGCACCGCCGCAGGCGAGGGTTCTGAACGCGCAGACTGCCAATGCAATTCACCCTGTCGAGGCCTAACTAAACGTATATGAGGTCTGAGAAGGGTAGCCAGTAGCCTCCCGTTTCTTATACCGAAATCGACCGGGTAAACAATTCATCCAGCCGATTCGTGGCTTTGAGCCACTGAAAGTAGCGTTTTGCCCCCGAATAGATGGGAGTCGAATGGGCAATTTGCGGCTGATCTGCGTGTGCCTGATTCATAGTTAACTGGCCTTGGAGAGCGGAAACTCGTGGGTGGTGCTGAGTCTCAGGTTGAGGTGAACTCGCTGGTTTCCGTCATCAACGTAGGCAAACCCCATATCATCAAAAGATCGGTCGCGCAGGAAGTTGATAACGTCTTTCACTTTCATCGTAGCCTCCGGATCAATGCGGTCCAAGGCGGCAACTTCCGACTTTCGGTGATAGACGGCCCCTTCGACGGTTTGATCTTTGGGCTTGAGTGACCCCGATTTGATTTGAGGCCAGACTTCCGTAAACAATTGAACGATTTCACTTTGAAGTCGCCGGTAGAGGGTGGATGCGGTGTCGGTGGGAATGACCGGAACTTCTCTTTGCGCCCAAATCGGACCAGTATCCGCATTCTCGTCAATCACGTGGAGGGTCACTCCGGTAGCGCTACCATCCAGCAGGCTGTGTACATGCGGATACCAACCACGGTTCACCGGCAACATGGCCGGATGGAAGTTCACCGTGGTTTCCTTCGCCGCCTGAATGACCTCAGGCGACAGGAGATGGGCCCAATAAACGGTGATAATGTTGTCGGCGGAGAGGTCTGGCAAGCCGGCTACGTGTTCGCGATCTTTTAGGGCGCTCGCTTCAAACATCTGCGTACGTCCACATGCCCGAATGATTTCGTCGACGTGTTTTTGCTGTCCTTCTCCATGCACATAGAGTCTAACAATTTGATCTCCCTGCTCAATTAGGTATCGTGCGACCTCGACTCCGGGTAGATCGTTGGCCATCAGAATAACTCGGTTGCTCATGATTTTAGGTCCTTAACTGCGTTGTTGAGGGAATCAATCACATAATCCAACATCACGGTGGATAGGCCTGGGTAGACGCCTACCCAGAAGACTTGGTTCATGACAAAATCGGTCTGGGTAAGTGTGCCAACCACCCGAAAACTGCGGTCTGCGTAGGCCGGTTGCCGAACGAGGTTCCCCCCGAATAGCAAACGGGTCCCGATTTTTCGATCATCCAGGTAGCGAACCAGTTGGTTGCGAGTGAATGGAGCGTCCGGGCGAACCGCAATCGGAAAGCCGAACCAACTAGGATTACTACATTGGGTTGCTTCCGGAAGAATATAGATATCTTCTATTGCCTTTAAATGTTCTTTAATGTAATCAAAATTTGCTCTGCGTGTTGCAATAAAATTCGGCAATTTCTTGAGTTGAGAAAGACCGATCGCGGCTTGCATATCCGTGACCTTTAGATTATAGCCAATGTGAGAATAGGTGTACTTGTGGTCGTAGCCGTACGGCAGTTCTCCCAGCTCCCAGTCAAAGCGTTTGTGGCATGTATTGTCTTGCCCGGGCTCACACCAGCAGTCTCGTCCCCAGTCTCGGAAGGACTCTACGGTCTTATGAAGGGCACTATCATTTATCAGAACTGCCCCACCTTCACCCATTGTAATATGGTGCGCAGGGTAGAAACTTGCGGTCGCCATAGAACCAAACGTGCCGCACATCTTGCCGTCAAATGTTGCCCCTAACGCATCACATGTGTCTTCTATTAGCCAGAGGTTATGCTTTTTGCAGAAGGCTTTTACTGCGGCAACGTTAAAGGGGTTACCCAACGTGTGGGCAATCATTACTGCCTTCGTTCGTTCAGACCAGGCTTCTTCCAAACGCGAAACATCAATGTTGTAAGTGGGAACCGTGATGTCTAGAAAAACCGGAATTAACCCGTTTTGGAAGATCGGATTCACGGTAGTAGGAAACCCCGCCGCTACCGTAATGACCTCATCTCCCGGTAGGAGTTGGCGATCTTCAAACTGCGGTGCGGTTAGAGAACTGAGGGCTAAGAGGTTGGCGCTGGAACCAGAATTAACGAGAAGGGAAGAGCGTGCGCCAAAGAATTTCGCAAAGTCCCGCTCAAATCGCCGAGCAAATCTACCGGTGGTCAGCCACATGTCTAACGATGCTTCTACTAAGTGTTCGACGTCTTCTCCGTCCAACACTTTGCCGCTTACCGGAACCGCATCAATTCCTGGTCTAAAATGGCGCTCAACTTGGGTTAGAGCAAAATATTGGTGGGTAAGGGCGCGAATTTGATCTCGAACCGCACCGGGTGACCCCGGCTGAGACTCCTCGATTGCCGACATGATGGGAGCGGTCATGCGGCCTCCATGAACCGCTGTTCATACCATTCCACGGTCTCCACCAACCCGGCTTCTAGGGATCGCCCCGGCAAAAGTCCAAGTATGCGATATGCCTTTGATGAATCTAAGAACTGATCCTGAATCTCCGCCCGGGCGGAGTCCTGAATCACGGGATCAAGGCCAGATTTCCCCATCACTTGGTTAATTGTATGAACTACCTCAAGCACAGTCTTGGGAGAAGATGGTCCAAAGTTAAAGGCTTCTCCTCTCACCGCAGAAGAATCCAGACGATCCGCTACCGTTAAATAGGCCAGAGCGGCATCATCCACGTAGATGTAGTCGCGGAGAAACTTGCCGTTACTTCTCAAGATGGGAGCCTCGTTACGGAACAGACTCTTAATAGTTCCCGGGATTATCCGACTCCAGTTGAGATCCCCCGGACCGTAGATATTTCCGCATCGCATGATCGCCAACGGAACGGCGTAAGTGTGGGCATACGTCTGAGCCAGCAAGTCAGTGCAAGATTTGGAAACGTCGTAAGGATGGCGTCCGCTTACCGGCATAGATTCGTCGTAAGGTAAGTCATCAACATCCCCATAAGCCTTATCGCTAGAAGCAATAACCACCCGCCGCACCAGATCGCTATGTACCCTGCAGGCATCCAGCAAGTTATAAGATCCGCGAATGTTGCTTTCAAATGTTGCCCTCGGAGCACGAAGCGCGTTACCGACTATGGTTTGGGCCGCCAAGTGGAACACGGTATCGGTTTCATAGGACACAATGGCTCGTTCAATGGTTGCGTAGTCCTCAATGTCCCCGCTAACTACCTGAGTTTCATGGATAAGCCCGCTTCTTATCAGTTCGCTCTGAGTGTCCCAATCCCTTATGAGGCACACCACATAGGCACCCTCATTAAGCAAAGTATTGACGAGGGATGATCCGACTAAGCCGCTCGCGCCGGTGACCAATACTCTTCGGCTACGCCACAAGTTCATGCGGCCACCCGCCACGGAGAATCGCCCCGTTCCCACATTTCGTTTAGCATAAGGTAGTCGCGGTAGGTATCCATGGCAAAGAAAAATCCTTCATGGCGATACGCCATCAGCTGACCTTCTCGGGCGAGCCGTTCTAAGGGCTCTCGCTCCAAAACAGTGGCGTCATCTTTTAAGTAGTCAAACACCCTTCGATCGAAGACAAAGAAACCCGCATTGGCCCAGCCATCAATTTGGGGCTTCTCTACAAATTTCTGAATTGTTCCGGTTCCGTCGATGTCTAAAACCCCAAATCGAGAAGTGGGCCTAACGGCGGTTGCTGTGGCTAACTTGCCGTGACTTCGATGGTATGCGATGGTGTCACGGATATTCACATCGGAGACTCCATCACCGTAAGTAACAAGAAATAGGTCTTCTTCTACGTGTCGCTTTATCCGCCTAACCCGCCCACCGGTCATCGTATCGACGCCAGTATCTACGAGCGTTACTTGATAATCTTGTTCATTATGAGCGCCGTGGTAGCGTAGCTTCTGCTTCTCTCCCAGGCACATGGTGAAGTCGTTATTCATGGCCTCATAATTCAAGAAGTATTCCTTGATCATATTGGCGCGATAACCCAAACAGCAAATGAAATTGGTAAAGCCGTGGTGAGCGTAGAGCTTCATGATGTGCCAGAGAATAGGCTTGCCGCCCACGTCCACCAGCGGTTTGGGGCGGTACTCTGTTTCTTCGCGCAGACGGGTGCCCTGTCCGCCACACAAAATGACGGTCTTGATTCCTGGTTCAGCAGGGCGTTCATGGTCGGCTAAGTGAATTGGGTGTGAGATTCCCACGTTGGTAAGTTCGGTTGAATTAGCGGCCAAAGATAGATACCGAACCCAAAATTCTAAAGCAGATTTACCGGGAGCCTCGTAATCCGTCACAAAAAGCGACGAGACCTTCTCGCTCTCCCTGTTTTTTAGACTTGGAGAAGTTGCGAGAAGGCCCCGATATCCAGGTTCAACGCTGAGCCCAGTTGCGGACGTAAAACTGATTAGGGTCGAGACTGCGTGAACGCGCCAACTTTAAGCGAGCCGTGAGTTACGTTGCCGGAAAACGTAGTGTTTCCGCTGGCGTCGTCCGGAATAAACGTCAAGCTAAGCGAGGACGGAGAACCATCCGTAATCGAAATGCTAACCGTTCCCAGCAACATCGTGGCCTTGTTGTAAGCAATGAATCTAACCGCACCTTTGCCGCTCAATGTTGCTGTGTTGCCCGAAATCGTCATGTTAGACACAACGTCCCGGCCGGGCACGCCCAGAATCACTTCCGTGGCTTGTCGGGTACCCGTGTTCCACTTGATTCGAAATTGTCCCTTGCCCGTAGTTCCGCTCTCGTTATGGTAGTCGTAGTATGCAACTCGGAATTCCGCCTTGTTGCCCCCACTCAGTGCCATTCCGTTGCCACGAATATAGTTCGTGGTGTTTCCCGTGGCCATTCCAACTGCGGCCAAACCTAACGTCGATAAAACTAAAACCTTTCTAAACATCTTCTTCACCCTCAATCCAAGTTCCGCGTTTTCCGCGTCCGCTCGCCCGCATTCGTGCCGGAATGTTGCGGTGAAAGTTTGGGGGTATGTGATGCCGAAGCTTCACTACCTCCCTCTATTCTGCAGAAACATCGAGACCCTACCCCGCCTAAGGTGACCGGCGGTTCTGCCGATAATTCTTGTGATGGCAGTTATTAAGCACGGGATCGAGCGCGGCGTATGGGACCTTTTCCACTCTATCGCCACCGTGGACGCCCAAGGAACTCACTCGGGCTTCCAAACCATGTTGCAACGTTGCATGGCACTGTTTGAAGCTACCGGCGCATCCCTCTTTCTCTCCACGGGCCAAGACACATTTGAACTTTGTGCCCAGTGCGGAAAAGATGCCCACGTGCCCGAAGGGACCATCGTGCGGCGTGGAGTAGGCATCGCGGGAACTTCGGTAAACCTGCAAACTCCGCTCCTTCTTAACGATCCGCGCTCCGAAATGCTCCTTCAGGATCAATCGTTGGTCGCCCGAGACGATCTGGTTTCCTCAATGGTTTTGCCCCTTGTCACCTCTACCACCGGCTGCATTGGCGTGCTAAATTTGAGCCGAGGGAAAGGGCATTCGCCGTTTGACGAAGTTGACCTAGTGAGCGTGGGCACGTTTGGACTTCAAATTGCCCTTGCCGTAGATAACGCGCGATTGTTTGCCGATTCTGCGACAGCACGCGCCCAACTGGAAGCTGTGCTTCATCACCTGAGTGTGGGCGTTCTTGTGGTGGATGCAGATGGCGTGGTGATTGATGCCAACCCTCTCGCTCAAACCATGTGCGGCGATGTAGAAGGGGTGCCACTCCGGTTTACGCCTGCCACGTGCGATCCAAAACTATGGGCCTCCATTCAGAGCGTGTACCGGCTAAGAGGCTCCGAACATATTTCAGATAAAGCAGTCTCGGTAGATTCACCCCTCGTCTGGCGAACCATGGCCTCGGCAATGCCCCACGGCAGATGCGCCATCACGATTGAAGACATCACCCAACTGGAGCAACAAGCCGCCGAATCTAGCCGCTTAAAGCGTTTGGCGGAGATAGGTCAGATGACCGCCACCATCGCCCACGAAATCCGGAATCCGCTCTCCGGCATCCGGGGAGCGGCTCAGATGATTCAACTGGCTCCAGAGGATATAGATAAGTTTGCTCCCATGATCTTAGAGGAAGTAGACAAACTGAATCGTCTGTGCAGTGAGTTCTTAGACTTCGCGCGTCCGCTGAGGCTTCGGGCCGAGATCGTTGATCTCGGCGTGTTGGCCGAGCGATTGATCACCTTGCATAACCCAGAGTTTGCGGGGCGACAGGTGATTATCCAACTTGAGAAGCCCTCACAACCGTGTCTCATCTCCGGCGATGCGGTGCGTCTAGAGCAGTCGCTACGGAATCTTATGCTGAATGCGCTGGATGCTTGCCAGCCCGGTAATCATGTGAAGATTACCGTGCGACCGGATGGGTGGATCGTGGAAGACACTGGCTCGGGGATGGCGCCAGATGTGCGTGATAGATTGTTCACGCCCTTCATGACTACCAAACCGCAGGGAACGGGTTTAGGGCTTAGCACAGTCCACAAGATAGTCGATGCTCACCACGGCTCGATTCGCGTGGATTCAGAAGTTGGGAAAGGATCTTGCTTTCACATTTGTTTCGACAAGAATTTATCCGATGGCCTTTAGAGAACTGACTTGCCCACCCCTCCGATTATAGACACTTTATGAAAGATCGACCGCGAATTCTCATCGTAGACGACGAACCCAACATCCGCAAAATCTTGCAGGTTGCGTTTGAAAAAGTGGGCTATCAGGCCACGGTTTCTGAGGACGCCCCCTGCGCCCTACGTGAGGTGGAGGGTAGCACCTTTGACGTTATTCTCAGCGACGTGACCATGCCGGGAATGAACGGTTACGAATTCTATCGCACGCTTAGAGAACGGAAAGTCGAATCACCGATTGTGTTCATGACCGCGTTTGGAACGATTCCTCAAGCCATCCAAGCGATACGAGACGGAGCCCACGAGTACATCACCAAGCCGTTTGATCTTGACCACCTGAAGAAGGTGATTGCCAGCGCGCTAGAGGCACCCAAGCCCATTGCGAAGAGATCCAAGAAGGGCATTACCGAACAAGCGAGCTTCATCGCCGAATCTCCGGCGATGCGGCAGGCGTTGGAAACCGTTCAGCAAGTGGCAGATAGTAGGGCAACCGTTTTGATTGGAGGGGAGAGTGGTACGGGCAAAGAAGTGATTGCAAAGGCCCTCCATACCTTCTCAAGCCGCGCTAAGGCCCCCTTTGTTGCCGTCTCATGCGCCGCGCTTCCGGAATCACTCTTAGAAAGCGAACTTTTTGGTTACGAGAAAGGTGCCTTTACGGGCGCTCAGAATGGCCGGGCGGGCCGCTTTGAACTTGCCGATGGGGGAACTCTGTTTCTTGACGAAATTGGCGAGTTGCCCATGTCTGTGCAGGTTAAACTCCTTCGCGTTCTTCAGGAGCGGCAGTTTGAGCGATTGGGCTCAAACGCGCCAGTAAAAGTTGACGTGCGATTGGTCACTGCCACCAACCGAGACCTCGCTCAAGAAGTTGAGAAAGGAACTTTCCGGCTGGACCTGCTCTATCGACTTCAGGTGGTGGAAATTGCCCTTGCTCCCCTTCGAGACCGTGTCCAAGACATCATTCCGCTGGCAAACCATTTCCTCGCCAAGTTCGCGTTAGAGAATGGAAGGGTTCCCCTCACTATTGGCGATGACGCAGCGACGGTTTTGCAAAGCTACCGGTGGACGGGCAATGTTAGGGAGCTGGAAAACACCATGGAACGGGCCACCGTACTCGCCGCGGCCACCGAATCGCGACTGAATTTACGACTGTTACCAACGCCCATGCTTCGAGTGGCGTAATACAGAGAGGGCATATGTTGCGCAGAACACGCTAGGTCTAGGGGCCTAGGAAAAGGAGCCTGCGCGGTATAATGACACCAACGGATCAAAGTTGACCACTCCAAAACGGACACTGTTTTGTCCGCCCGCAGCACGGGGAACGTGCGGAATGACTGGAGGTCACATGTTTGCATCTATCCTTAATAGGACGTACCTTGCCTTGCCCACGGGCGTTAGGCGTGCGGTGAGAGTGGTTAGGCCAAGCCGCGTAGCAAACCCGGCTCGTATTACTACTTCTAAGGCCAAGGGGATGGGGTTTTTTGAGTCTTGGGCGCACCTATTGGAATCTCAAGCCGATCTGGTTATCAAATCACAAATGGAAGACTGATTTAAGACCCTTACGTGACCGACTGCTAGGGTAGGTCATCCCCGGGGCAACGGATGCAAAAGTATCTTTGCCCCGGTTGAGTTTTTGTAACGCCACATTGAAAGATTCGTGAATTCGCGGCACAATAGGGTGTGCTTGCCCACTGGTTATTGCTTCCGGTAATTGTAACTTCGCCGATTGATGCATTGAAATTGAAATTAGATGCGATTTGCGTCGGCTTTCATGGGCGCATTGGGTATTCCGTTAAAGAACTCAAGACGGGCCGTCAGATCAATAATCGGGGGGATGAAAGATTCCCTACCGCCAGTACCATCAAGACGGCGGTTGCCTTAGAAGCCATCCACCAAGTTGAATCTGGAAAACTCAAGTGGAGCAGTAAACACGCTCTGCCAAACGCAGATAAGCGCGGTCCCAACGACGCCAGCATGTGGGCGTATTACATGAAAGACGGACTGTCCTTAGATCTGGATGGCTACGTCAATCTCATGATTACGGTAAGTGACAATTTTTCCACCCGCGTCCTCCGCGAGTGGTTAGGAACGGTGAACATCAACACCACCTTAGAATCCCTGGGATTTGAAAATACAAAGTGCCTTGCCAGTGCACCGCCAGATGCCAAACGTCTCCAAAGGCTCAACGGTCAGTTTGGAATGGGCATGACCACGCCTAACGAAATGAATCGGTTGCTGGAACTCATCTATCGCCGGAAAGCGGCAAGCCCTGCCGGTTGCGAGAAGCTTCTGAGAATCCTTTCTCATCAATATTGGGATGATTGGATTGGCAGCACGGTTCCCACCGATGTTCGCCTCTCAGATAAATCGGGGGCCATTAATCGTAGCCGTTCGGATACCGCAATTGTCTTTGCGCAAAATCCGTACATCATCACCATCTACACCGATAACCAGAAAGATCAACGTTGGGTGCTAGATAATGAAGGCGAGGTTGCCCTGCTAAAGATCGCCCGATTGACATGGGATTTCTTAGAGCCCCAACAGCCCTATCGGCTCCCGAACGGATATCAAAAGTACACTCCGACCGGCGGCGGCGTAGAAGACTCGTAGGCTAAAAATTCCTCGCCGGAATTGGCCTGGTTTCCACGCCACTTAGGGTGACCGAAAGCGGTTTTTAGACACAAATTGATATTTCGTGTACTTAAAAGCTGTCGATTTTTTGGTATCAAAAAAATCCCGTCATCAATCGGGAACTTGTTCCACTTCGCACTAGTTTAACTAGTTACTACGATCCCGTAGTGAGAAATGCGGTGTCCCTAAGGAGGGGCGCAATCAAAATGCTTACACAGATTGAACCACTGTCACAACCGTCCGCAATCAATGACCGCCGGTTTAACGAGCTGATGAGCGAGACCTATCGAAAGGTCTACAACATGGCTTATAGACTTTCTGGAAGTCGTACAGATGCAGAGGACCTAACACAGGATGCCTACGTTCGAGCCTATCGTTCATTCTCAGATTATGAGGGTGACCGTCCGTTTGAAAACTGGATTTTCCGAATCGTAACGCGCCTATATCTGGACCTATTAAGAAGCCGCCGCCGCCGCGTGAAAGCCGTGTCTTACGATACGCCAATCACCGGATCGTCGGGTGACGAGAACCTGTACTTTGAGATGCCAGATCGCTCGCCGAATCCAGAACAACTGATGTTGGAGAATTTATTTGGCGAAGACCTGCAGAGAGTGCTTGGTACCCTGACGCCAGAACAACGAACCCTCATCACAATGGCCGATGTGGAAGGCGTTCCCTACCGTCATATCGCCGAAGCACTCGGCAAGCCAGTGGGAACGATTCGGTCTCGACTGCACCGCACGCACAAACTTATCCGATCTCGGTTGGAGCAGATGAAGCATGAAGGTGCTTCTCAAAGCAAAGGCACCCATCGGCTCACGCCGTGCCTACCTTAAATGCACATCAAGTATTGAATGTAGTCATTTCAGCCGCATAATGCAACTGGGCCGTAAGATATTCTTGCGGGCCAGTTGCTATGATAATTTGTATAATGCGACGCGTCGGACTCTCTGCCCTTCCCGCAACGGCTTCCTTCCTTGCAATTCTGCTCGGATCGCAAATTCTGATGGGTTGCCGAGATGTGGGTAACCCGCGCCCGCAGAAACCCAATCCGGTATCGGAAGCCGATTACCCGAATCCTATGCCGTGGGCTCCGTTGCAGAAATCAGTTCTTATCGCCAACGAGACTCAGCCCATCGAAGGGAGTAAAACTCTTCGCCGCCTCACATTTTGCCTGCCCATAAACAGCGCCCACGCGTTGGAACTTGCCACCGGGGCCCTAGTTCCTGCCGATGGGTGGACCCGCAAAGATAATGTTTTTGTAAAGCGAATTCCTGAACCGGAAATTCTCACCTACACCCTAAAAGTGGTAGCGGGAAAAATTGACTCGGTGGGTCGCGTGCAAACTGAGGAAAGCAACCACTGGGTAGGAGTCGTCTTTGAAGAGGTGCTAACTAGCCGATTTAAGGGTCACAAAAAATTTGTAGCGCCGTAACGGGCCGCCAAACCCCCTATCCCCCCCGGGCCTCATATACATTTAGATAGGCTTCTTTTGGTCCCATTTCATCGGTCTATTGGTGTTAGGCCTAACGTGATTGCGGCGAAGACCGCCAAGGCTGTTCACCCTGCCGTGGCCTAACTAAACGTAAATGCCCCCCCCTTGTCCCGGCAGGGACTATCCCCGGGTAGCCTGGCATAAGCTCTCGCGCCATGCCAGGATCGGTCAGCGACTAAGTTCGTTCCCCGGCAGGGGCACCAGAATCTACCAAATGCCTACAACTCATACGAGCTTGAGCTATCACATCGTATTCTCAACAAAAACTGACATCCAAAAAGGTCGGCGAAGCCGGTAGGCTCGGGATGACCGTGCCCGAGTTCGGGTGACTGTTGGTGGTCGCGGGGCACCCGGACGTTGGCACGGTCATCCGACGACTACCGGCTACGCTGTCGAATCCTAATGGCGGTTGGCAGATTCCGTTTTTTCAGGGAGTTGATTACGATCCTGGATATCTTGCCCGAAAGGTTCTGGTACCCCTGCCGGGGAACTTAGCCTGGACGCAACTGACCTGGCATGGCACCCGAGCTTATGCCAGGCTACTCGGGGAAAGTCCCTGCCGGGACAAGGGAGGCTAGTCGCGGTTAAACATTTTTTCCAACGAGTCCGATGCTATGTTCTAGTTCCCCTGCCGGGGCACAAACCTATTTGATGACCAATCCTGGCATGGCGCGAGAGCTTATGCCAGGCTACTCGGGGGTAGTCCCTGCCGGGACAGGAAAGGGTTAGTCGATGTCAAACATTCGCTTCCCGACAAGCCCGCTGCTAGATTCTAGTGTAGTGTCTTAGAAATCTTCCGGCGTCCTCCCAGATTCAAATTGGCAGGAAACCGAGGCGGCGAATTAGTGAGACACTACCCTAGTGCCTCCGTCGGGGGACAGACTTATTTGCTGACCGATCCTGGCATGGCACCACATGTACATTTTGTTAGGCATCTTTAGGCCCATTTCTTCAGTCTTTGGTGTATCAATCTAACGTAAAGGAGGTGCAGACCGCCAATGAAATTCACCCTGTCGAGGCCTAACTAATCGTATAAGCCCCCCCAAACTCCCGAACTCCCGCACCCCCGAACTCTCCCCCCCTTACTCCAACTCAATCGTCGCGGGAGGCTTGCTGGTCAGGTCGTAGAACACACGATTCACACCGTCAACTTCGTTGACGATGCGCGTTGCCACGTGCTCTAAAACCTCAAACGGAATGTTTACCGCCCGGGCCGTCATTGCGTCTTCACTTTCAACCGCTCGCAGAACGATGGGCTGTTCGTAGGTGCGCTCGTCTCCCATTACTCCCACGCTTTTAACGTCCAACAGCGCCGCGTAGCTTTGCCAAATTCCTCGATTAAGCCCTTCTGCCTTGAGCACGGATCTGAATATCGCGTCCGCATCTTGGGTCATCTTCACCCGTTCCCGGGTGACTTCGCCCAACACCCGAACCGCCAACCCTGGACCCGGGAAGGGTTCTCTATCCACCATGTCATCGGGCAGTTCCAGTGCGCGACCGACTGCTCTAACCTCGTCTTTGAACAGCCAGCGCAATGGCTCAATCAGCTTCATCCGCATCCAATCTGGCAAGCCACCCACGTTGTGGTGGGTCTTAATCTTGGCCGCCGTAGACGAACCCGATTCGATGACGTCGGGATAAAGCGTTCCCTGAGCCAAGAAGTCGCACTCTTTGAGTTCATCGGCGTGTTCTTCAAACACCCGAACAAAGTTCTCGCCCACAATCTTGCGTTTGGCTTCTGGCTCCGTGACGCCGGCTAAGGCACCAAAGAAACGGTCACTTTCTCTAAACACCTTTAGGTTGCCCCTAAAGTGGTCGGTAAACATCACCTCCACTTGGTGAGCTTCATCTTTGCGGAGAAGGCCATGGTCCACAAACACGCAGACCGCTTGGTCGCCAATCGCCCGGATGAGCAGGGCCGCCATCACGCTACTGTCCACGCCTCCGCTCACCGCGCATAGAACTTTTCCTGTGCCAACTAACCCACGAATCTTGGTGATTTCATCGTCGATAAAGCTCTCACTGGTCCAATCTCCAGCCAACTGGGCGACGTCAAAGAGAAAGCGTTTGAGGATTGTCTTTCCGTCCGGCGTATGACTCACTTCGGGGTGGAACTGAACGCCGTACTGCCGGGTGGCTCGGTTCTCCAGCGCGGCCACCGGGCAAGTTTCCGTGCTCGCGGTCACCCGGAATCCGGGGGGAACCGCAATCACTTGATCGCCATGACTCATCCAGACCTCATCGCTGTTGAGGTCCGCCACCAGCGGATTCTGGTCATCGGCACCATCCGGGATCGGGTGCAGAACCTTGAGGTGGCGTCGGCCATATTCCTTGTGGTCCGCCCGTTCTACCCGGCCCCCCAGGCGATACGCCATGAGTTGTTGGCCGTAACAAATACCCAATGTGGGGATGCCCTCTAAAAGCGAGAAATCTATCGTAGGCGCGTTTACTTCAAGCACAGACCTCGGCCCGCCGCTAAGAATTACGGCATCAGGTCGGTTAGCTTTTAGCGATTCCGCCGCGTGGGTCCAAGGCGTCATTTCTGAGTAGATGCCAAACTCTCGAACTCTCCGAACGATGAGCTGGCTATATTGCCCGCCAAAATCTATGACGAGCACACGCTGGTGAACCATACGACGTTGTACCTGACAAAGCCCCTTATTTCACCGGACCTGAGGCAACCTTAACACGAACACAAAACGGCATGCATCAACCCGCCGAGACCCGGCACGGGTAATCTGACGCCTACGATATGAACAGGGGACGCCAAACCAAATGACCGAAGTGATCATGCCTAAGATGGGCGACGGAATGGAGGAGGGAACCCTCCTTGAATGGACCAAGAAAGACGGAGACAAGGTTAAGTCTGGCGAAGTTATTGGGGTCATCCAAACTGACAAAGCGAGCTTAGAACTAGAATCGGCCGGCGCGGGAACCCTCACCGGTTTCCTGATTCAGGCTGGCGAAACCGTTCCGGTGGGTCGACCGATTGCCCTCATCCTCAAAGAAGGCGAATCCGTTCCTGAGGGCTGGGGTAGTGCGCCCACATCGGCAGTCCCTGCGGCTACTGCCGCAACCGCCAGCAGTGCTCCGGCGCCCGCGCCCTCGGCTAACGGATCACATGCGGAAGAGCGAGTGAAGGCGAGTCCCCTCGCGAAAAAGATTGCCGCCGAACGGGGGATTGACCTCGCATCGCTAAAGGGTTCGGGTCCCGGCGGACGAATCGTTGAGAAAGACTTAGCGATCGCGCCCGCCCCCCTGGCCGTTGCGGCTACCCCCGCCGCACCAGTTCCTGTCCTTGCCGAAGACAAGGTCATCAACCTCAGCCGACTTCGCCAGATCACCGCCAAACGGACCGCCGAAAGCAAGCAACAAGTTCCTCACTTTTACGTTACCGTTGAAGTGGATGTGGAGCGAATTGCAGCCTTACGCACCTCCTTTGAAGAACAGGGAAGCGGCAAAGTTTCGGTGAACGACTTTGTGGTGAAAGCCTGCGCCCGCGCGCTCCAAGACATGCCAGAGGTCAACGCCACCTTCCAAGGCAACACGGTTATCCAACACGCCGGAATCCACGTGGGAATTGCCGCCGCCATCGATGAAGGTCTCACTGTCCCAGTGGTTCGGAATGCCGACAAGCTCAGCCTCCGAGAGATCTCGGTAAAGGTTAAAGACCTGGTCAAGAAGGCCCGGGAAAGTAAGCTGGGGATGGATGAAGTCACCGGATCCACATTCTCCATCTCGAATATGGGAATGTTGGATGTAGACAACTTTATTGCCATCATCAACCAGCCCAATGCCGCCATCGTGGCCATCAGTTCGGCCCGGAAGAAGGTTGTGGTGGGCGAGAACGACGAATTAGAAATTCGCCTCCGCATGAACATTACGGGCAGCTTTGACCACCGAGTCGCCGATGGCGCAGTGGGAGCAAAATTCATCAACGTGGTGAAGAACTACCTTGAAAACCCCACCCGATTGTTGAGCTAACGCGTGGGGGATTCCCAACCTGAGGTGATCGTAATTGGTGCCGGAGCCGCCGGCATCATAGCGGCTTGGCGAGCTGCCTCCCTAGGGGCGAAGGTGCTTCTGCTGGAGAAAACCAGTCGTATTGGCACCAAAATCCTTATTTCCGGGGGAGGCAAGTGCAACATCACGCACGATGGTCCGCTAGAAGACTTGCTCCGCGCTTTTCGACCCAACGAAGCGCGGTTCATTCGCCCCGCCTGCTACAGATTTACCAACGGGCAAGTGGTGGACATGCTGACCTCTCGGGGACTTGAAGTCTACACCCGGCCCGATGGTCGTATCTTTCCCGTGAACCAGACTGCGAAGGATGTAGCTAATATTCTTGGCCAATACTTAATTGAATCGGGAGTTGATCTGCGATTAGACTGCGCGGTAGCCGGGATCGAATGGTCTGACTCCCAACGTCTATTCACAATCAAATCCTCAACCGAGACATTCCAAACGGCCCAAGTCATCGTCACCGTAGGCGGCAGCAGTTACCCCGCAAGCGGAACCACCGGAGATGGCTGGCCCTGGGCCCGCACAATGGGGCATACCGTGATCAAAGTCCGCGCCGCCTTGGCTCCCATGTACATGCACTTGGTGGTGGAGAAATGGGACAAGGCGGGAGTTCCCCTGAGAGACATCGTGCTCAAAGCCAGGTTGGGCGGCAAAGAAATTGCCCGCTGGACCGGCGACCTTTTGTTTACGCACCACGGGGTAAGCGGTCCGACGGTTCTGGGGATTAGCCGAGAAGTCGCAGAAAAAATTGGCGAAGGAGACGTTTACTTAGAAATCGACCTCCGTCCGAATGAGTCTTTTGAAGACGTTACCGAATCCGTGATTGCCGAGGGCCAGCTGAACCCCCGAAAACGGGTCGCCAACTTTGTTGATCAACACCTGCCCAACCGTTTGGTTCCCGATGTGATGGAAGCCGCCAACATAGAGTTGGAACTCCCCTTCAACAAACTCGAACGTAAGGCCAGGAATCGGTTAGTGAATGCGCTCAAAGGATGGGTGATTGGCCGCGTGCGCGTGGTTCCGCTGGAGAAAGGGGAAGTGGTTGCGGGTGGAATTGCCCTCGACGAAGTAAACCCCCAAACCATGGAGTCCCGACTCATTCCGGGCCTCTTTTTTGCCGGCGAGGTTCTAGACATCGCCGGTCCAGTGGGTGGTTACAATCTCCAAGCCGCCTTCGCCACCGGCTACGTAGCCGGAGAAACGGCCGCGAACGTAGACTAATTTTTTCGGATACAGTCGGGGAATGTTCGTCCAGTTAAATTGCCCACGTGGTCTTGTGGGATGATGAAGTTGCCCTGTAGTGAAAGGGCGAGGGGCAGACTCATAGACGCTTAGTTAAGCGCCTTGAGGCCCATTTCATCGTTCCTGGGTGTATCGATCTAAAGTAAATGAGGCGCAGACATCTACCGCAATTCACGCTGACGAGGCCAAACAAAATGGTTATGAACTTCCCTTGTCCCGGCAGGGACTATCACCCAGTAGCCTGGCATAAGCTCTCGCGCAATGCCAGGTCAGTTGCGTCCTGGCTAAGTTCCCCGGCAGGGGCACCAGAACCTTTCGAGCAAGAGATTATGGATCGCAATTAACACCCTGAAAAACGGAATATGACGCATTGCTATTGGAGTTCGACGGCGTAGCCGGTAGTCGTCGGATGACCCGTGCCGACGTCTGGGTGCTCCGCGACCACCGGCAGGCACCCTAACTCGGGCACGGGCATCCCGAGCCTACCGGCTTCGCCGACCTTTTTGGAATTCGACGGCGTAGCCGGTAGTCGGCGGATGACGGTGCCGACGTCCGGGTGCTTCTCGATCCCGACATACGATGTGGTAGCTCAACCTCTCATGAGTTGTACGCATCTGCCAGATTCTAGTTCCCCTGCCGGGGAACGGACTTACTTGAGCACCCACCCTGGCATGGCGCGGGAGCTTATGCCAGGCTAATCGGGGATAGTCCCTGCCGGGACAAGGGAGCGTTAGTCGCAGCCAAACCTAATTTTTTCACCCAGTCTGTTGCTAGATGCTGGTGTCCCTGCCGCAGACCGACTCATAAGTTGTCCGAGCCTGGCATGGCACCATAGATACGTTGATTTAGGCGTCTTTAAGCCCATTTCACTGGTCTTTGGTGTCTTGATCTAATGGAAGGCTAGCCAGCCCGCCAAGGTAATTCACCTTGGCGGGGCTTAACTAAACGTTTATGAGGGGCAGACTGAGGTTAAAGTGCATGGGATCGGCCCGTGTCCAACTCAGTAAACTGCGCCCGGTATTACAGCGATGTCAAATTCCCCAACTTATTCAGCCCTGCCCGCCGACTACAACGAGCGCGTATACGCGGGCGTTCTCGGCAAAATCATCGGCGTTTATCTCGGTCGGCCCTTTGAGGGGTGGCCGCACGAAAAGATAGTGGCGGAGCTTGGGGAAGTCTGGTACTACGTTAACGATCGCCTAATGCACCCCTTAGTGGTTACCGATGATGACATCTCCGGCACCTTCACATTTCTGCGCGCTCTTGAGGATTATAAGTATGATCCAAGTCTTTCTCCTAAACAAATTGGGCAAACCTGGCTCAATTACATCATCGAAAATCGGACGATTCTTTGGTGGGGCGGGATGGGGAATTCCACTGAGCACACCGCCTTTTTACGTCTAAAGAATGGCACTGAGGCACCCGCAAGCGGAAGCATCGCCATGAATGGACAGGTTGTTGCGGAGCAAATTGGTGCGCAAATCTTTATTGATGGCTGGGGGCTCATTCACCCCGGAGACCCTAAGTCAGCGGCCGATTTCGCCGCGCGCGCGGCCAGCGTGAGCCACGACGGTGCCGCAATTCACGGAGCCAAAGTGGTTGCGGCCATGGTCGCCCAGGCTTTTGTTGAGGCAGAAATCAACAAAGTCATCGACGCCGGGCTTAGTGTGATCCCCGCCGATTGCCTGATTGCAACCATGATTCAAGACATTCGGGCTTGGCACGCCAAAGGGTTAGATTGGCGATCGGGATTTCAAGAAATCAAAGCCAAGTACGGTTACGACAAGTTTGGTGGCAACTGCCATATGGTTCCTAACCACGCGCTCATCATTCACGCCCTCCTTCACGGAGAGGGGGATTTCCAGCGGTCACTCATGATTGTGAATACCTGCGGCTGGGATACGGATTGCAATTCCGCGAATGTCGGTTGCATCGTCGGCGTCCTAAACGGACTGAAAGGGATCGACGCTGGCCCCGACTGGCGCGGTCCGGTCAGTGACCGAATTCTGATTCCTACCGCCGATGGCGGCCGGTGCGTAACGGATGCCGTCATCGAAGCCCACCACGTAATCAATGCGGGCCGCATGCTACGGGGTTTGCCCGCAGAACACCCCAAGAGTGGCGCGCGCTTTCACTTTGAGTTCCCCGGTTCGGTGCAAGGCTTTGAGGTCAGCCACCAACCTGGCAACATCGAAAATGTCCGTGTTTTCAATACGGAGGGTCACTCAGAGAGTGGGAACCGTAGCCTCGCTATCCAGTTTAGTTATCTCGCTCCCGGCGTACAAGCAACAGTCTCCACCCGGACTTTTCCTAATGCAGAGGACCGAAAAATGACCGGTTATGGCCTCTATGCGGCTCCCACCTTGTATCCCGGACAAGTAGTAACCGCCCGAATTGAAGCAGATCCTGCCAATCCACAGCCGACCACGGTTTCCCTTGGCCTGTTCGTAGGAAGATCCGATGATAAGGCGGAGTGGCAAGGCGGACCGACGTTCGAATTCGCCCCCGGTTCAGTCCAAGCCGTTAAATGGATTGTGCCCGATGGTGATGGTTACCCAATTGAAGCCATTGGGCTCCAATTGAAATCTGAAAAACCCACTCACGGTACGGTCTACCTAGATTTCCTCGGCTGGCAAGGCACTCCCACCGTGACCTTTAAGCACACCAAAACCGGAAATGTATGGCGGCAACAGTGGGTCAACGGTGTATCAGAACTCGAAGCATGGTCCCCGCACATCAAAGTAATTCAGAACGAGGGCACGGGCCTGCTCATCACGGGCACTCGAGAGTGGCAAGACGTCACCGTTGAATCTAACCTGTGCATCCATCTGGCCAAAAGTGCGGGTATTGCCGTGCGGGTTCAAGGCATGCGGCGCTACTACGCGTTACTTGTGTACCGAGACGGCTTTGCCCGCATCGTGCGGTCACTAGACGGCGAGACCGTCCTTGCCGAGACCCCTCATCCATGGACCTACGGGGAGACGCCTACATTCCGGCTACAGGTGAAGGGCAACAAACTCATCGGCACAATAGATGGCAAAACCGTGCTTACCGCCACCGACGATGCCCTGTCCACCGGTGGCATCGCCCTCGTGATCGAAGAGGGCCGATTGGAAACTCACTCGGTCCAAGTGCACCCCTAAGGTTTCCTTCCAATAGCCCTTCTCCCCCAGTTTTTCCGAAAACTGGGGGAGAAGGGCTGGGATGAGGGGGTCGGCGCCTACTGGGTTGTAGTGGGTTGAGAACCCAAAAAGTGGTTGTAACGCCCGGAATCGACGAAGGGATCGACTCGGCTCTTTGCGGAAGGGATAGTTTAAGAACCGGAATTCACCCTGCCCTCTCCCGCAGCGGAAATGCACCGCTGCATGCGAGGGTTCTGAAACCTCTAGCTCAACAGAGCCCAATGGTCGGCGAATGCAGCCAGAACCTTTCCCCGGTGACTCACCCGATGTTTCTCACTCGCCGTCAGATCGGCCATTGTACATTCTAGTTCGGGCAGATAGAATATCGGATCGTAACCAAATCCGCCGCGACCGCTGGGCCTGGTGGAGATCGTTCCTTCACAGGTGGCTTCAAAAATTTGAGTAGGTTGTCCCGCCTTGGCTAGCGCAACGCAACACCTAAATCTCGCCGTACGCTTCGCTTCGGAGATGCCGTCCAGCAGACCAAGTATGCGGCGAATCTTTTCTGGAAACGGAGTATCCGCCCCCGCAAACCTTTTGCTGTACAACCCCGGAGCACCATCCAGTGCATCAATCTCCAGGCCCGCATCATCGGCAATACACCACTCGGCAATTCTGGCGGCTGCGGCCTCGGCTTTTAGCGCGGCATTACCCGCGTAGGTAAGTGCGGTCTCCTCAGGCTCGGGGGCCCGAGGGTAATCCGAGAGAGTTTTGAGTTTGAGTTCAGGAAAGCGATCGTTCAAGATCGTGAACATTTCGCCCGCTTTCTTTAGGTTGTGGGTAGCAATGACGAGTTGGTTAGACATTTAATCCGGCTCTGAACCTTACTGCTCCAGCGCTTCGCGCTGAGCGGTAATCAGTTCATCAATTCCTTTCTTTCCTATGCGCAACAGCTTGCCCAAGGTTTCCGCGCTGAACGGTTCTTTCTCCGCCGTCCCCTGAATCTCCACAAACTTTCCGGAATCCGTCATCACAACGTTCATATCCGTGTTTGCCGTGCTGTCTTCGGCGTAGTTCAAGTCTAAAACTTCTCGGCCACCCACAATTCCCACCGAGATCGCGGCAATGGGTTCCATGCGAACGCGGTTCTTTAGCATTCGCATCTTGGTCATCCACATCAGGGCGTCTTGCATGGCCACATAAGCGGCGGTAATGGCTGCGCACCGAGTTCCGCCGTCGGCCTGAATCGCATCGCAGTCCAGAGTGATCGTGCGTTCTCCCAGCGCTTCCATGTCTATCACGGCCCGCAAAGAGCGGCCAATTAGCCGCTGGATTTCCATGCTCCGACCGTTGGGTTTCATCAGGTCACGCTGATTTCTTTGCCGGCCCGATCGCGGGAGCATTGAATATTCGGCCGTAACCCATCCCGAACCTTTGCCCTTCATAAACGGAGGAACTCGGTCTTCTACGGTAGCCGTAACCAGCATGTGGGTATCGCCCAGCTTGAGGAGGCAAGAGCCTTCGGCAAACTTGGCGACGTGTCGCTCAATGGTGAGGGGTCGGAGTTGGTCGTCTTGTCGACCGTCGGATCGCATTACGTAAGGGTACCGGAGATTTGCCCGCTTCGGATCACAGCGAGATCAATTTGCCCGTCTTGGCGCTCTCAATTGCCGCCAACGAAATTCGCAATGCCGCCAAACCATCCTCGCCGGTCACCGGCGGAGGGGTGTGATTAATTACCGAATCTAAGAATGCGCGCAACTCTAAGTAAAAAGGATCATCCGTTACCGCCAGAGGGAACTCTGACTTACCTGCCGTAGATCTAATTGCGGGGCAGTCTCGGCTGTCAAATTGAATAACCCCTCCACTCCCCGCCACTTCAAATGCAGTGCGAAATCCCGCCGGATCCATCCACGTGGATTCCACATGCGCCACGGCTCCGCTTACAAAAGTGAGCGTGGTTAGCGCATAGTCCGGACCCGAACCGTTGTTGATGGCCACCGACCGACTGTAGAGGTGTTTAACCTCACCTAAAGTCCAGCGAAGCCAGTCAAAGTCGTGAATTGCCAGGTCTAATAAAACACCCCCAGACCGGGAGTGGTCCATAAACCACAAATCGCTACCCTTCGGAGCACCGCCGCCTCTTCGAGTTCGCGCGGCCGCCGGGAGGCCCACGCCCCCACCCTTTACAATGCGATGACCGTTTGCAAATTCCGGAAAAAACCTAACCACCTGTCCCGGCATTAAAGATACGTTTGCTTTTGCGGCGGCACTGACCAATTTTTCTGCCTCGGCCACCGTTCTACCTAATGGCTTTTCGATAAACACGGGTTTTCCGGCGGCCACCGCCATGAGTCCCGCTTCCACGTGAAGGTCGGTGGGTAAGCAAATATCCACCACGTCCACCGCTTCAATCAAGGCTTGTATTGAAGGAAACGACGCGCGGTTTTCCCTTCCTCCAATCGCCTTGGTTCGCTCCGGGTCGCGATCGTAAACCCCCAATTCCACGTCTGCCATCGCGGCGTACTTTCGCGCATGGGTATTCCCCATCCCACCCGTTCCCAAAATTCCAACTCGAATCACGAGATTAGAATATCCGAAACGGAAGCGGGACAGGGTCAGCATGCAATGGTCGTGGAAGATCCACATGACAGGCATCGTGGGTTTCTACATAAGTGAGGTGGGACAACTTTGTGGTTGAGACCGCTCCTTCCCAAAATTTGCCTTTATTGATACAATATGGTTAGGGGATTAGAACGGTAGGTGCAGAGCGTTTCTTGGCTGTTAAGCCGCGAAGTCCACTCAGTACTTTCCGTTTGGGGGATGGTTTGAAAAAAGCTCACGCATCTCGTTCTGGGTTCACGCTGATCGAACTCTTGGTGGTGATTGCAATCATCGCAATCCTTGCCGCCGTTCTGTTTCCGATATTCGCTCAGGCAAAGTCGCAGGCACAACAGATCCGGTGCCTCTCTCACCTGCGCCAACTGAGCTTAGCCCAGGTTGAATACACAACCGACCACAATGAAACCATGGCTGGCCTGGGTGCCGGACCGGGACCCGATACGCCGGAGTTTCCAAACAATCGATGGGGATGGGTTATTAAGGTTGGCAACTACGATGTTCGCGTGGGGTCTTACACGTTTCCGGCGGGCGGGTCCTATTCCGAGCAGTCCGCAGAAGGTGAAATTTGGCCCTACCTCAAGGCGAAATCGGTCTATGCAGAGCAAGGTGTAGCAAATCCTAGTTCCGCCGTGAGCCCCGGCAGTGATCCACTGTCTTACTCTATGAATTCATGCTTTGGCCGAAAACCCATCTCGGAGTTTGACCTAGCGGCGGGCACCATTTTATTAACCGAGGAAGTGAATAACATCAGTGGAGCCTTTGTGAAAGATGGAGCCTTCTTGCCCATGTCTCGCTTTGACCTCCCAGCTAACCGTCACCACGGTGGAGGAAATGTCGGATTCTTTGACACCCATGCCCGCTGGTACCGTCAGAGCGAGATCCTATACCGGGGAGCGACCGAAGCCAATCGGTGGTATTTGTTCAACCCTTACCGCACCCAAGATGGCCCGTCAACCGAGGAAGAAGTGAAGCGACTGAATGTCATTGGAATCTGCCGCTACTTCACGCCTTAAGGTGCGGACCCTGCTACGCCTCAATCGGCGGAACCAGAATCGCGGCTAACATGCAAACCACGCCCGCAAGCACATACGGTACGGCCGGATGCCAGTCAAACATCGCACCACCCAAAATCGGACCTACCACAAACCCAATTGACCGGGTGCCTTGCATCAACCCAAAAAGCTCCCCCTGCCGGTCATCGGGAGCCAATTTGCTGCACAAACTGTTCACCGTAGGGTTGGCCACACTAGAACCCACCGCGTAGAGACTAGAAGCCACAAACAGCATGGCAATGGGCGGCACCGCCGGCATGAATATGCCCGCCAAGGGGTTGAGGGCAAGACCCACCCCTTGCAATACATAGGCACCCCGTAGCAACAATGTCTGAGGAATTTGGCGAAGCAACCACGCTAAAGCCACGCCCTGAACAATAATGCCAACTAAAGATTCATAGCCAAATATGCCGCCAAAGTGAATTTGTCCGTATCCAAAGAGGTGATTAATCAACCGGGCGAAGGTGCCTTCTAGAGTCGCCAAAGAGAACCAAGCGACCGTTGCAATTATTACCAGCGGTCGCAAACTGGGAAGGTCCCTCAACAGTCCTAATCCCGCAAATGACGGCTTGCGTTTACGCTCCTCCACCTTGGGCGCTACGTTGGGGACCCAAATCAGAATGGCCAAGGCACCCACCAACGAGAAAGTGCCCGCCAATTTGCCTAAGAACTCGTGCCCGGCAAAGTGCACCGTGATGCCGCCGATAACGGGTCCCAAGACCAGTCCCGTGGATAGCGCGGCCCCTAATCTACCGAGCGCGGCCGCTCGGTCAGAACCCTCGTAGTTGTCCGCCACTACGGCTTGGGCCACCGCAACGTTAGCCGCACCCAATCCGGAAAGGATTCTGCTTACCACGAGAAGGACCAGGCTGGTGGAGAACCCGTAAACAAACATCGCACTCGCGGAGAGAACCGAGCACAGGATGAGGATGGGTTTGCGCCCCGACCGGTCACTGAGGCTGCCCCAGATGGGCGAAACCAGGGTCTGAATAATAAAAGTGCTTCCCAGAAGCAGTCCAATCACGGGCCCCGTCGGCCAACCCTTGGGCATCATTGATTCCGCGCGCAACTGTACGTCGGCCACTAACATGCCCCACCCCAAGAGGTCAAAGAAAACGGCGACGAGCAAGGGAAGCTCCAGTCGGACCATTTTCACCTGACCAGTTTGGCACGGCTCACCAAAAATTTACGCGTCTCAACCGATGGCGAGAATGTTGGTGCCCGGAAACTGCTAGTAAATTTATGCGGTTTTTAGGTACATCGCCTCATTGCTGCGTGAAATCTATAAAACACGTTGCAATAATGTTCAGGCAGGAACTTGAATCAAACCTTCTGCGTAGATGCCTTTCGGAGACAAAGCGGACACTGGGGTCCTCTTAACTTCTGCAATTATAACCATCAAGGCGCTTCTGGGAATTTATACTCTACGGAAGGCCGCATTTATTCCTATTAGTTAGGAAGTGGCATCGGCTGCCGGGGAGTAAGCACCTCCGGTGGCCTTTTTTCGTTTTGAACCAAGACGGGTGGTTGCAGAATGGCTCTGGGCCCCGTCCGAGCGCCCACTAGCGCGGGCTCGGCCCAGCGTCCTTGATCTCCCTTATCCACCTGATCCGGGTAGGCTCAGTGCATGTCTTGGATCAATCCGGTTCTCTTTGCGTACGCCATCCTCAACATTGTTTTTGGGTTGGCGGGGTTCATTAATAAGCACAGTTTGCCGTCGCTTATTGCCGGGGTGGCGGCTGGCGTGCTGGTGATTGGGTTTGTAACCCTTGCCAAAACTAACCCGAAAGTGGGCTACATCGCCGCCGGCGTGATTGCGCTTTTACTCGTGGGACGGTTCATGGGGCCGATGATCACCAAGCAACAAATTTACCCCGCGGGAATCCTCGTTGCCGCCTCCGTCCTTGCTCTCATCGCCAGCGGAGTCGGTGCCTTCGGCTCTCGCACCTGATTGGTGACCGTACACGGCAACCAATAGTGCGGCAAAGATGCACGCCGAGCCGATGAGGGCATCGGTCGTCAAAGATTCACCTAAGAACCGCCAGCCCAACAGTGCAGAAATCGGCGGCTGGATTAACAAGGTCACCGCGAGCAAAGACAACGGTGTTCGCTCCACCAACATATACCAAATGCTAAAGTTGATTCCGCACGCCACCAGCAACATGTAGGCAAACGCCAGCCATCCCACTACGGTGTGTGCGGTTGAAAACGGAAACGCGCCCGGAAACGTCAGGGCAATTACGCCGAGCATGATTGCCGCACCCGTCACCTGGTATCTCAGAATTCCGATGCCCGACGAACGCCGCACCAAACGGGCGCTGATGACTCCGGCTAGGCACTCCATCAGCACCCCCACCAGAAACCATAGGTTCCCCACCGTGTGCCCAGAGTCCCAAGACGGCCATCGCAAACCAATGCTCACTAGCCATGCGCCAACGAATCCCAACGTGATGGCCACAATTCGGTTCGGCGGAATGTGTTCTCGTAACACCAGAAACGCCAAGAACGCAGTCCACACCGGTGATGTGGTGAGTAACACCGTGCCTTCTACCGTCGACGTTTTATGGAGGGCAAAGTAGTAGATCACATGGGACGGTCCAAAGAACAGCGCCCCCGTAAGAAGCGCTAACCCCGCATCTCGCCGATTGACCGGCTTGGCCCGAGTTCTTTGCACAAAGTAGGGCCACTTAAGTAGGAGCGCTAGCATCACCGCGTAACTCATCCACCGCAGTGAGGCCAGCCCAATCGGAGAAAACCCGCCGTCGTTGGCCAGCCGAATCATAAAGTTGACCGGTGCCCACAAAATGTTGATCGCCAGGATCGCAAACCAAGACTTCCGCGATGTATTCAAGCCAACTCAAGGAGTGGCATTGCCCGCACCTCTGCCTCCACTGGTTCCGCAGCCTCTCCAACGCTAACGGTCGTGCCGGGTTCTGCGGCTTGATTTCGGAGCATTGCCCCGGCAATCCACCCCAACCCTGGCGAATGCGCCGCGCTGGTCACTTGCCCAACTTCCTTCCCATCCTGGCTTGTGACTACCATTCCCGGTGCCACGGCCGACCGGCAAAGTAACCCCACCCACGTTTTATTAGTGTGCCCGCGGCTGTGAATGCGCATCAGAACTTCTTGCCCGGTATAGCACCCCTTGGTGTAGCTTACATACCGCGTGGTAAACGCCGGCCCCAATTCTGGGGGCAGCGATTTAGTTGTGATGTCTTTGCCAAATTCCGCGATTCCGGCCTCCAACCTCGCCACCTCGTAAGTTTCTGGGCCTGCCAACTCAGCTAGGAATTGAAGTTCGCAGATTGCTTGATTCTCGCCCGCCGGAACCCAAACATCCCATCCCCCGAACCCGGTTCGGTTAGACCGCATGCAATAAATCTCCACGTCACCGATTCTTGACGGCCCGGCGTCTAGGCTAGGAATGGTGATGACCGAACGGAGTAAATCCGAGCTTTGTGGCCCCTGAAAACTGATCAACGTGAAATCAGCCGTCAGATCTTCTGCCACCACGTCCTCCATGATCACCATCTGCTCCACGCGTTTCAAAAATGCCGTGGTGGTAGAGACCGGAATCGTCATCAAATAGCGGTCGCGAAGTGACCAGATGTCGGCCACCGTCAAAATCTGACCCGTAGGCTCGCAGACGCAAGCAGAACCCAATCCGCCCAAGCTCACCCGATTCATATCGTTCGTGACCTGCCCCTGCCACCACTCCTTTCGATCCTCCCCGCTCAGCGAGATCAAAGAAAACGGCAGTCCCTCTAAGCGTGCGCAAGAACGGCGCAATAGCTGCAATTCATATTCCAAGGCTTCAGAGGACGTTCTTACAATGTTAGGCATTTAAATTCAACAAAAACTTTAAAGGCGCGGCAGTGCATTTAATCATGATGAAAACCAGAGGCTTGAAGCAAGCCATTGACCGAATGGCAACCCACGTCGGAGCTTGGCATGAATATTTTTCGTTCAACCGCGTATGACAACTCATGGATAGCGGGTATTGGGGGACCTCTGCTCCCTTCCAACAAGCATCGGCCCGTAATGAGTATCCTAACTCCTAATGCCGGATGGCGATGCCCCGCAGTTAACCGTAGTGGTTCCTGCTCTTAATGAGGAGGACACTATTGCCGAGGTCGTAGATCGGGTTCTCGCGATACCGCTTACCACGCAAGTGATTGTGGTGGACGACGGAAGCACGGATAAAACTCCCGCGATTTTGTCCACCTACGCGGACCGAATCACTATTCTGCGCAACGAAAAGCGCGGCGGAAAAGGCAACGCCATTCGCCAAGCGCTCCCTTACGCCACCGGTGAGACCCTCATCGTGCAAGATGCCGATCTCGAATATTCGCCAGAAGAAATTCCCAAGCTGGTCAATCCCATCCTGAATGGAGAAGTGAACGTGGTCTACGGAACGCGGTTCAGCCAAGGCTTGCCCAAAGACATGGCATTGCCCAACAAGGTTGTTAATCTCCTTCTGGCTTGGACCGTGAATATTCTCTTTTTCCGACCAATGTCCGATGAAGCCACCTGCTACAAAGCCTTTAGAACCTCATTGCTCAAGCGAATGCACCTGGAGTGTAAGCGATTCGAATTCTGCCCCGAAGTCACCGCAAAGTCACTTCGTCTGGGCGAAAGAATCTTAGAGATTCCCATCTCCTACGTCCCCCGAAGCAAAGAAGCGGGAAAAAAAATTCGATGGACCGACGCCCCCGAGGCGTTCTGGACTCTCCTCAAACACCGCTTCAAACCGTTCTGAAGTTGAATTTCGGCGGCGTAGCCGGTAGTCGGCGGATGATTTTGCCGACGTCCGGTTGCCCCGATATCGCCACGAGTCACCCGGACTCGGGCACGGTTCATCCCGAGCCTACCGGCTTCGCCGACCTGTTTGGGATTCGACGGCGTAGCCGGTAGCCGGCGGATGATTTTGCCGACGTCCGGGTGCTCCGCGACCGCGACAGATGCGGTCAGGTCTATCTCAGAATTCATAAGATTTCCGTGAGATCAACCTAGGAGGTTCATCTGCGATACACCGTCAAACGCTGTTCTGCCGTGGTGTACGCCGTCACCTTGGTGCCTACGTACGCCCGAATATTCCGACCTTGAATCATGCGGCCCACCTTGCTTCCCACCTCTTGCACCACCCCTAACAGTTCGACCGCCGCCTCAACCGGAACGGATGAACCCGTGAGGCCACTAGACGAGGAAAGGGAAGCGCCGCGAACTTTTTGGATGAGCGCCATGATTCGGTCTCCGTCTCCCTGTTGCATGTTTCGGGAAGCTGAGGAAAGTCTAAGCTGACTCACCAACGCCTGGAGCCGGTCTTTGCCTGCTTTATCCAACGGGGCATTGCCTAACAAAAGTCGCTTCAATTCTTCGGCATTGGGATTCTCATTCAGATTCTCAGCTCCCGGTCGCCCCGTGTTGGATCGGTCAAAGTTAATGTCAGAAATCGTATCGGGCTGGGCAGACAGGTCTACGGGCTTGCCTTGAACATCTGATGCGCTAAGCAGGTGCACATCAAGGCGAGCGGGTTGATTCATGAGGCCACCTAATGAATTCTCCCTGCGCGAACGCACGACAGTTGCCGCTACCATCGAGCCCTTTTCAAAGAAGACCACGTTGTTTGGCCCCGTCACCGGACTCTCAATTAAAAATCGGCATGAGGTTCCCACGGGTGAATTCCCCGATTCAAGCTCCGTCACCAAAACTAAGGGGATCGGCGTACCCCGCGGAATTACAGATACCACGGGCTGAATCGGAACAGGCACCGGAGGAGCGGGAGGTTGAGTTTGGCATCCCAGCAAAACACCGATGCCAACAAATCCTGAACCCAAGGCCCTATATAACCGGTGAAATGCCATCCCAAGATAGACGAATATGACGATATAGGGGTTGCGTTTGAATCTAATTAGTTTGCCATACTATTAGATATATGAATAATCTGGATGCCTCACTGTTTGCCCAAGCCGAGCTACTCACTCAGCTTGTAGCAGAAGCCATCGGTCCTGCTCTGGATAAAGCCGGCGTCACCAGCAGTGCGTTTGCCTTGATGAGTGCCGTCTCCACCTCCGACGGTCGCCTCACCCAAGCCGAAGTCGCTAAGCGCCTCGACGTTACCCCCCCTACCCTAAGCGAGGCGGTAAGGGTAGGAGTCAAGCTTGGTCTCCTTGCTCAAATCCAGGACCCCAAGGATGCGCGGGTAAAGCGACTTAGCCTAACCTCTTTGGGCAAAGCCAGAGTTAAGCAGGTCATTTCTGAGTTGCATCAGTTGGAATTAGAAACTCTGAAACTGCTGGACGCAGAGAGTTTGAAAATCACCACCGATACCCTGCAACAAGCAAGTCTGAATCTTTCTCGGTTTGTCCATCGTCGGTTGGTTTAAGCCCCGCATAAATCACGGCAATAATTGCTCGCTTAATCATCCCAACGGTAATTCATGAACATTTTCGAGCATCATAAAAATGGACAGCAAGGAGCGCGAAATTGATTCGAATTGTGGGGATTCAGCGTAGCGATTCATCCTCTCAAGAGTTTGTTCTCTTGCAGAATCAGGGCAATATGCGCTTAACCCTCAAGGGCCACCTTCTGCTCAGTCAAAGCGCGGTGGATTCATCAAACTTGAGCCTAGGCTCGCATGTTTTTGCCGATGACGTGGTGATTCCTGCCGGAATGTATGTATTGCTTGTTACCGGCATTGGTGAGGCGAGGTGGTCTCAAAACAAAGATCGCGCCATGATCTACCACACCTTTATGAACCAGACCCGACCGGTTTGGCAGTCAGTTCCGGGACCCATTCATCTCCTCCATACTCAGCACACCTATACAGAACGGCCTTCCTTGGCTGTCCGCTAATCCGAGCCAGGCATCGGGGCATTGACGATGTTCAATCCCGCTTCTAAACCGCGTTCTACGGTCGCTTCAATCCCGTCCATCGCTCGGCGAATCGCGTCGATGATGGTCTCGCGCTCATCGGGCTTAAAAGTCCCCAGCACATAGTCAATGGTCTGGCCGCTAGAGGCGCCTATCCCCATCTTGAGCCGCGGATATCCATCGGTCCCCAGAGAATGAATGAGGCTCTTGTGTCCATTGTGACCTCCCGCAGATCCGCCCGGTTTTAGGCGGTTGCGACCCACCGCAAGATCCAAGTCATCCGCCACCACCAGAATGCGGTCGGGTTTTAAAGAGAACTTGTTCTTAAGCTGGGCCACGGCCTGCCCGCTTAAGTTCATAAACGTCATGGGCTTCACCAGCACAACCGAGGTGCTCCCTACCATTCCCACGCCAAATCTTGCTTTGTGCTGGCTCTGATCCAATTTGATCTTGTGCCGTTCTGCCAACGACTCAATCACTTCAAAGCCCACGTTGTGCCGAGTTCCCCTATACTCCGGTCCTGGATTTCCCAACCCGACCACCATCCACGCCGGCGGAGGAACGGGGGCGGATGGCTTCTTTCGGAACATAGGCAACGCCCTACTTGGTGGCCTGCAACCGTGCATCCGGCACCGGAGTTAGACCGGTATCGGGTTTCAAATGTCCAGACTGAAGAAGTCCGATCAAAGCCAAGCCAAGCAGAATTCGGTAAAGAACAAAGGGAAGCACTCCGTGCTTCTGCAGGAACTTGATGAGGAAGGCAATCGCAGCATATCCAACAATGAACGACACAATCGTCGCCACAATAACGTATCCAAGCTCCGGACCAAGAATGTTCTTGCGCTCGTCGTACAACTCAAATAGCCCAGCGGCCGAAACGCTGGGAACCGAGAGCAAGAAGGAAAATCGCGCGGCGGTGGGTCGGTCAAACCCGGAGAAGAGCCCACCGGTGATCGTACTTCCACTTCGGCTCATCCCCGGAATCAGAGCGAAACACTGCCATAACCCAACCACCAGGCCATCTTTCACGGTCACCGTCTCAATTCCGCGTTTTTTAGAGCCAACACGCTCTGAAATCAGCATGAGAACGCCCATGAAAATAAACGCGCCGGCAATCACGTAGAGAGAACGGAACGAGTCGCTCGTTATCTGGTGGCGCAAGGCAAGTCCCAAGACCAATACCGGCAAAGTTCCGTAGAACACCGCCCAACCCATGCGGGCATCTTCCGTGTCTTTAGGGCCGCCGGTCAAACTCTTGGCCCAGCCGCTCACCGCTCTGCCAAGGTCTTTTGCAAAGTAAATAAGAACCGCAAGCACGGTTCCCAACTGAATCACCGCCGTGAAAGCGGCGCCCGGGTCTTGCCAACCCAATAGGGCGGGCAACACGCGGATATGGGCGTTAGAGCTAACCGGCAGGAACTCGGTGACTCCCTGAATGATGCCAATGATGATTGCTTTGAAGTAGTCCACTTAATTTGTCCAAGGGGGCGGCTCGTCAGAGCGAATGCCCAAGTCTGCCAGGATCGTGTACCGCACCCTTGCGGAAGCCCGACCATCGCCATACGGACTCACGGCATTTGCCATCAGAGCGTAGGCGTTGGGGTCGCTTAGTAAACCATAACCTTCAGAGAAAATACTTTCCTGACTGGTGCCCACCAGCTTTGCGGTACCCGCGGTAACCCCTTCCGGTCGTTCGGTTGTGGCCCTTAGAACTAACACCGGAATTCCAAACGCCGGGGCTTCCTCTTGCACCCCCCCCGAGTCACTTAGAATCAGATAGGCCCGCTTCATTAAGTGCACAAACTGCGCGTAGGGCGGCGGGTCAATGAGGTCGATTCTTGGGTGGTCACCCAATATTCCCGTGAGCGTCTCTCTCACATTGGGGTTTGGATGCATGGCTACCACCAGCCGAATGTCTTCAAACGCATCCACTAATCTTCGACAGGCTTGGGCAATTTGCCGTTGAGGCTCCCCCCAATTTTCTCGCCGATGCGTGGTCAACAAGACCACGCGCCCGGCGTGATGAGGAAGCCACTCGGGACCCTTTGTGCCTCCCATGTTAAGAACGGCGTCAATGCCCGTATTCCCCGTGACCACCACCCGATCCGGATTTTTACCTTCTCTCAAAAGATTGTCTCTCGCCCACGAAGTCGGCGGAAAATCCCACGAGGAAACTATGGCGGCGGCCCGCCGATTAAATTCTTCGGGAAAGGGGTTATTAACGGATTCCGTCCGCAACCCGGCTTCAACGTGTGCAAACGGAATCCGCCGATAGAATGAGGCCAGGGCCGCCGTAAAGGTGGTGGTCGTGTCGCCTTGCGCAATCAGCATAGTCGGACTGAGCTTTTCCAGAAGGCCATCTAACCCCTCCAGGGCTCGACTTGTCACCTGCGCTAAAGTCTGACCGTGTTGCATGATCGCCAAGTCTTCGTCCGGCACCAAGCCGAACGCACTCAGGGATTCTTGAAGGATCTCGCGATGCTGTCCGGTAGAAACCAGAATGGTCTCTACTTCCGTGGAGAACCGGCGCAACTCTAGAACCACCGGGGCCACCTTAATCGCTTCTGGCCGCGTGCCCACCACGCAAAAAATTACGGGCTTACGCATAGGCTTTAATAATGATCAGGAGCACGGCGCATAAGGCAATTGCCATCGCGTACATCACCAGCACGGTTTGGCGTTGGCTAAGGCCCTTGCCCAGCAAAGTGTGGTGAACATGGCGCTTGTCGGCTTGGGTAATCGGTACGCGGCTAATGATTCGTCGGGTAATCACAAAGAAGGCATCCATGATCGGCACGCCAAACACCAGGATCGGAATGACAAACGAGACCGCCGCCGCTGTCTTAAACGCTCCCACGATGCTGAGGCAAGCCAACATAAACCCCAGAATGTAGGCTCCCCCGGTCCCCATAATAATCTTGGCCGGATTGTAGTTGTGACGAAGAAACCCCAAAGCCGCTCCGGCAATTGTCGCCGCCACAATGGCCACTCTGGGCTGGCCGCCGTAGGCGGCAATGATGCTGAGCGTGCCCACCGAAATCGTCGCGATCCCTGCCGCCAACCCATCAACCCCGTCAATGGTGTCCATCGTCTTGGTGACCACGAAAATGTAGATAGCAGTAAGGATGATGGCCGCCGAAGTGGGCAAAACAATATGACCCGGAACGATAGAAAGTGGAATTCCCAGCGATCCAATTTGCACCCGTCCGTTTTGGTCAAACAGAAACTGAACCGCAACGCCGGCCCCCAGCAGGACAACCAACTGAATCTTGGCCGAGTACTGGTAGAGGTCATCAAGGGCGCCCACCACCACCAAGATTCCTCCCACCACCACCATGCCAATCAAGTAAATGGGAAAAGCGGTCGACTTAGGAAAGGCAAAGGGAAGCACGGCCAAAAGAGCGACCACGATTCCTACGTAAATGGCGAGCCCGCCCCATCGCGCTAGAGGCTCCTTGTGGATGCGTCGATCATCCCGCGTGGGGTCATCCACCGCGCCTTTGGCAAAAGCCAGCTTGCGAATATACGGGGTAAGAAGCCAACTCACTGCGCAGGCCACAATTGCCCCCAGAATTGGGGCACGAAAGCCCTGAAGAAGGTGATCTTGACCTAACAATCCCAGCATGGCCGTCGGCTTCATGTCAAATCCACGGACCCCACCACTCCATTTTCGTAGCGGCCAACATCCATCTTCGCTTCTCGGAACAGTTCGCGGGAAAACTCATCGGGATATTCCCCTTCATAAATCACGCGCACGATGCCCGCATTGATGATCATTTTTGCGCAAGTGTTGCAAGGTTGACAGGTTACGATCATGGTTGCCCCTTCGCACGGAACCCCCATCATCGCCGCCTGAAGCAGAGCGTTCTGCTCCGCGTGAAGCGCTCTAATGCAGTGCCCGGCCCTTAAACAGCCTACGGGCCAGTCATGGTGCTCGCCATCGGGTGGGCAATGAGACAGGCCGCGCGGGGCACCGTTGTATCCCGTGGCCAGAATCCTCTTATCCCTAACGATCAATGCCCCCACAGATCGTCGCGGACACGTGGCTCTCGTCGCCACCAATTGCGCGATCTGCATAAAGTAGGCATCCCAACTCGGACGCTCACGCATGCCAGTCATTATGGCAAGTCCTTACCGAGGTTGTGACTCGATGACGCTTTGGCCCTCGGAATTTTTGCGCTTTAACCTTTTTTAATTTTTTTCGCGACGAGGGCACAGAAACTGATGTATAGTATCGAAGCGCTTCGAAATCGAAGCGCTTCGACGAAGAATATGGCAGCGAAGCTAAAAGATATCGCGCAGAAGCTTAATCTATCCATCAGCACGGTGAGTTACGCCCTTAACGGCGGACCCAGAACCGTTTCTGCCGAGGTTAGAGATCGCGTTCTGATCGCCGCTCGGGAGTTGGAATACCGTCCAAACCGAGTTGCCCGCTCCCTCATGACCGGTCGAAGCCACACAGTAGGGGTGGTTCCTACTGAGGCAGTGGTCCACCTCGCCCTCACGCCTTACTTCCAGTCTGTCCTTAATGGAATCATAAACAGTGCGGAGGAAACCGGCAACGACGTACTTATCTTCACGAGATTTGACCAATCTAACGTAGATATGTTTGCCGATACCTTGCTGGATGGCCGAGCCGATGGCCTCATCTTCTTGGCTCCGCTTATTCACTCACCCATTTTCGAAGCGATTGAAAGTAGCGGCATCCCGTACGTTGTCACGTCTTCACCTACCGGAGGGAGAGCCGTGTGCTTTGCGGTGGACAATGCAGAAGGCGTCACCACCGCGCTAAATCACCTCACCTCTTTGGGGCATCGCAAGATTGGTCATATTCGCGGCACGCGGCGCGTAACAGATGGTGTAGTGCGCGCTAAGGCATTTGAAGATTACGCGATGGACAATGGCCTAGAGGTCCGCGCCGAATGGATGCTCGACGGAGATTTCACGCCGACCGGTGGATACCAAGCCGGCAAGCAAATTCTCGCTTCAAAAGATCGGCCCACTGCGGTTTTTTGCTCTAACGATGAAATGGCAGCGGGGTTTGCCCGGGCTTGTTATGAACTTGGAGTGCGCATCCCCCAAGACATTAGTCTGATGGGTTTTGACGACGCTCCGATCTGTCAACTTTTATTTCCTCAACTTACAACAATTCGTCAACCGTTGGAAGAAATGGGCGCTGCGGCATACCGAACCCTCGTTTCGTTGGTTGACGGGGAAGACGCTTCTTCCTCTCAACTATTTCCAACCCAGCTTATAAAACGCACATCAACCGATCGTCCAAAGGAGGACATTTCTTAACATGAAACGCACACGCAATGCATTTACGCTCATCGAGCTTCTCGTCGTTATCGCAATTATTGCCATCCTTGCCGCCATCCTGTTCCCGGTATTCGCCCAAGCTAAGGTCGCCGCTAAGAAGACGGTTGCCTTGAGCAATGCTAAGCAGATGGCTCTCGCCAACTTGCTCTACATGAATGACAACGACGATGCCCTCGTCAAGTCCTATTTTGGTTTCCCATCCGGTTGCGACTGGGGTGCCGTAGCTTGGGGTACGCCGGGAGCCTTTTACAGCTGGCGATGGGCCGAGCAGCCTTATGCCAAGAGCAACGGCCTGCTTCAAGACCCCACCAACCCCTTCACGTCGGAGCAGTACTGGACACGCGCATTTGATGGCCAGGGCGTACCTGGAGCTACCAAGTTCCTGCCTCAGAACTTTGCCGTCAACAGCTCTCTCATCGGCTTTGCCAATGGTCCATGCGGCGGCTCGTACACTCCTTCTGGTCAGGACAGTCTGAGTGCGGTGGAAGAACCCGCCGACACCATCATCATGGTGCCCAACCGATCTCAATGGAATGACCTCAAGTGGCATTTCGGCGCGGTTGGCTTCCCAGGCGGGGTGGCTAGCCTTACCGATACCAATAACTGCATCACCGCTCACGATGCGAACGGTAATGACGTAGGCAATCCGGTTTGCCCGGCCGCCGGGAATGGCTTTGTTCATGCAGTTGGCAAGGTCACATCATTTGTATGGACCGATGGCCACGCCAAGGCGAAGGCATACCCTTCCACCTTGATGGCAAACGATCCGAACAAGGATGAGTGGGATTCCAAGCTGGGTAACAACCCGCAGACGAATATGCCGTGGAGCCAGGCTGACCGACAGCTCGCCATCCAGAACTTGTTCCCAGAGTACAAGTAATTCAAGAATCCCTTTCCCGTCAAACGGAAAGGGAGCGTGAGGAGGGCCGTTCTCGTTACTGAGAACGGCCCTCCCTCAAAATAGATTTGGAAACCCCATAATAACAATATGAAAAAGAAAATGATTGCCATGATGGCGAGCGGTTTGGTTGCTTTAGCCATGGTTGGTTGTAGTTCCGATAATTCATCGGCAACGCGGGAAGGCGATAAGCCCAACCCCGTGGTGAAGGCTCCTACGTCAGCTGCGGAAGCCAGTGGCGGTAACGCAATGCCCGACAAGGCCAAAGACATGCTTTCCAAGGTCGCTCCCGGCGCCGGAAAGTAAACTAACCAAATTAGCTGATGTGCATCGTACAATCCAAGTTTGACGTCGCAATCGTCGGCGGCGGGCCCGCCGGTGCTACCTGCGGCGGGCTCCTCAAAAAATATCGTCCCGGTCTCAAAGTCGGAATCTTTGAGCGCGATGTTTTTCCGCGCGAACACGTTGGTGAGAGCCAGCTTCCCCTGATCAGTCGCATTCTGGACGAGTTGGGAGTTTGGGATAAAGTTGAAGCCGCCAATTTTCCGGTCAAAATCGGAGCAACCTACCGCTGGGGGAACAGCCAAGACCTCTGGGATTTTAACTTTGTCGCGGGCGGCAACTTTATCGATACGCCCCGGCCCGCCAAGCTGGAAGGTCAGCGGCAACAGACCGCGTTCCAAGTAGACCGGGCGATTTACGACAAGATTCTCCTAGACCACGCCCAAGAACTCGGTTGTGAAGTCTTTGAAGGGGCCGCCGTTCGCGAAGTTCGCAAAGACGGCGATCGGATTATCTCCCTCCTTCTGGACAACGGGGATGAAGTCCACGCCAATTATTTTGTGGACGCATCGGGCCACACCGGGTTTTTGCGTCGCGCCATGGGGGTAGGCACAGAAGAACCCAGTAGCCTCAAGAATATTTCCATTTGGGACTACTGGACCGATGCCGAATGGGCCGTGAGCCTCGGAATCGGCGGCACCAGGGTCCAGGTCATGTCCATCTCTTACGGTTGGCTCTGGTTTATCCCCCTCGGGCCAGATCGAACCTCGGTTGGGTTAGTTTGTCCGGCTGACTATTACAAACAGCAAGGCGTAAAGCCCGAAGAGCTTTACCTTAGAGCCATTGCCGATGAACCCCGAATTTCGGCTCTGCTTTCGAACGCCAACCGCGAGAAGAAACTAAGCACGACCAAAGACTGGTCTTTCATGGCCGACCGTCTAGTGGGCGACAATTGGTTTCTCACCGGAGAGTCCGCCGGGTTTGCTGACCCCGTTCTCGCTGCCGGGATGACGCTGGCTCACGCCTCGGCTCGGGATGTTGCTTACTCAATTCTTGCCATGGGCCAGGGCCGAGACCAGTGGCTGAAAGACGAATACAACGAGCGAAATCGAAAGAAGATTCTGCAACACATCAGATTTGCCGATTACTGGTATAGCGCCAACGGTCACTTTACCGACCTCAAAGAGTTCACCCGGGAAATCGCCAAAGATGCCGGCCTGAGTTTGGATGCCGAAGCGGCGTTTAGATGGCTGGGAACCGGCGGATTTGTGGAAGACGACATGGGCTTGGGCGGCCTCGCCCTCTTTAGCCTTGACTGCTTGCACGTCATCGCAGGCAAACTGTCAGACACTCCCTCCGTAAGCTCCGTTGACGGATACAATGCCTTCATGCTCAACCTAAAAGGCGCAGATTACATCAAGATCGCCTATTACGATCAGGGGCAAGTCATGTCAATACCGGCTTACCGCAGAGACGGCAAAGTATTGCCCGTCTCTGGTTTCTTTGGGTGGGTGATCGCCGGTTTACAGCAGTCGCCGAGTGCGGAAATGGCGTTTCAGTTCATTAAAGCTAGATTGGAAGAGTTGGGAATGCCGTATGACGGACTCACCCATTCAAGAATTCTTCAAACCTTAGAAGCAATGGTAAGAGACGGTTGGGTCAAGTGCAAGAACTTTCAAGATGGCATTGCCCTCCAAGTTAAGATCGATGAAAACAATGAGTTCATCGGGATGAATCACGATTCAGACCTCCCTCTGGAGAGAGTCGCGGAACACCTACGTAAAATCCCGGTCGTTTGAGGTAACACCCACTATCGATGGGGAATGATCGCGATCCAGTTAGAATCGGGTTTGTCGGCGTTGGCTCCATGGGCCAATGCGCACATTTGCGGAATTACACCGGCATCTCCGATTGCCGTGTTGTCGCCATTTCGGAACCAAGGCCAGAACTCGCGCAGAGGGTTGCGTCGCGATACAACATTCCCCAAGTATTTCCCAACGCGCAGTCGATGCTTGAGTCAATGGAGCTAGACGGCATTGTTGCCTCTCAACCTTTTGACCGTCACGGCAGTTTGGTTGCACCACTATTTGCATTTGGAAAGCCAATATTTACCGAGAAACCCTTGGCGTCTTCGGTCGACCAGGGACTGCGGATGCTGAACGAACTCAAAAAGGGGGGAAGTTGGCACATGGTGGGATACCACAAGCGCTGTGATCCCGCCACCGAGGTGGCCAAGGCCGAAATTGATCGCTTGAAGGCCACCGGTGAGCTAGGAAAGCTTTGCTACATCAGGATCTGCATCCCGCCCGGCGATTGGATCGCCTCCGGGTTTACCGACCTCATCACCTCCCATGAGCAATCTCCCAACGTGGAGCCGGATCCGCCGGATCCAATGATGTCGCCATCCGAATTTCAAAGCTATGTAAACTTTATCAACTACTACATTCACCAAGTGAATTTACTGCGGCATTTGCTGGGTGAATCTTATCGCGTAACGTTTGTGGACGTAAACCAGATACTCATGGTAGTAGAGTCCGCCAGTGGAGTGACCGGCACCATTGAATTAGGCCCCTACGCTACCACCATAGATTGGCAAGAAAGCGCGCTCATTGCCTTTGAACGAGGGACCATCAAACTCACGTTGCCCGCCCCTTTAGCGACTCATCGTGCCGGTTCCGTAGAGTTTTTCCGAGATCCGGGTCATGGAGAACGCCCCGAAACCATAATTCCTCAACTCCCTTGGATTCACGCCATGAGCAACCAAGCGCTTCAATTCATTAGAACTGTTCGCAGCGAACGGCGAGCCCCGTGCGAAGCAAGCGAGGCTTTGGAGGATCTGATCATTGCCCGTTCCGTGACGACTTTTCAACCGCCATCTGCGCGTGCTTCATGATGTCAGGGTTACCCAAAGCCTCTACGCTCATCATTTATACGGGAATCTTGGCTCGCGCATTCTTTGGTCCGTGGATTGCGGAGTAGGATAACCAGAGGCAATTTATGATCACCATCCTACCCATCCTAGCCGCAACCATTCTTTCGCCGATTGCATCCGCCGTTCATGATTACCAAGTCAATGATGTGACTCGAAACGTTGCCTTTGCGGGCAAGTTAGGTAACCGGGTAGTGGATACACTTACTCTTTCTCATGATGGTGCCCCTTACACCGTAAGGCTGGGCAGAGCGCACACCCGTTTCGGTTCGATCACCGAGTTTCATGTGGGAGAAACCGTCGTCATCGCTTGCACTCTTCACCGCGGAGTAAACCTGGTGATGAGAGACGAAGTCACCGTTAAATAATTCGCATTCATTGAATACTTTAGGCTGTGTTGTGTTAATCCATAGAGTAGTCAGCCTACTCAGGCTTCGTCCTCAAGTTCACCCGCCATATCCGCTTCAAAAAGTTCTTCCATTTCGTCTGAGACATCTTCATCCATTGCTTTGCCCATTTCCTTCATCACGTCGCGCATTTCGCGAGGGCTGTCGGGCTCGCCCATTGATTCCAAGCGGTCGGCCATTTCATCCATCCGGTCATCCTCGTTCCGAACGCGGGTAAATCTACTGACAAGCTTGGCGGTGTCGTGACTTTGACAATGAGGGCACCGGCTATCATCAGGCTCGGCAACCATGCCGATGAGTGCTGAGAATTTTTTGTTGCACGCTTTACATCGATATTCAAAGACAGGCACGTTGGGTTCAAGATACCGAAAGGTAATCGCGGGATGTCTCGCGCCTGCGTCCGGCTGCCCACCGGAGACAGAAACGCACTACCCATTGTTCGGCTACCGGATGACCGTTTCTCGCGCAAACCAAAAATAATCCATCGCCCAAAGCCCCCAACTACGCTCGTCTGAACGGTAAACTTATGTCTTACCGCTAACCATTCTCATGGCAACTACAAGACCCCGCGGGCGAGTAACTACGCGCCGCACGAATTCAACCCCCGATGCAAACGCCGGCGGCAGGGGCGGCAACGTCCAAAAAGAAATCATCGTCAACGTTTCTAATCGAGAAACTCGCATCGCCCTCCTAGAAGATGGTGCCCTCACTGAATACCGAGTGGAGCGCGAAGAGCGCGTTGTCGGCTCAATCTTCAAGGGCATCGTTCAAAATGTTCTTCCCGGCATGGATGCCGCCTTCGTGGACATCGGCCTAGAGCGCAATGCCTACCTCAGCATCGCGGACATCATTCCAGAGGAAAACTCCGATAACAGTCCGGCATCCTTGCGCCGTAGCGAACTCCGTCGCCGCAAGATTAAAGATCTCCTCAAGCCGGGCCAGCAGGTGATGGTTCAGGTGACTAAAGGTCCTCGTGGAACAAAGGGTGCCCGCGTCAGCACGCGAATCGCGCTCCCCGGACGCTACGTCGTTCTGATGCCCGAGTCCCACAGCGTGGGAGTCAGTCGCAAAATCGAAGATCGGGCGGAGAGAGACCGACTGCGAAAAATCGGCGATCGCGTGATCCCAGAAGGCTTTGGCCTGATCCTGCGCACTGAGTGCGAAGGACGTACCGAAGCCGAACTGAAGGCCGACATTGCCTACCTGCAACACATGTGGGTAGATGTTCTCAAGAACGCCAAGCGCCAGCGCGCTCCCGCAATTATTCATCGCGATCAAACCTTACTGTTCCGAACCGTGCGAGACATGTTTGGCGAGAACATTAGCCGAATGGTGATTGATGATCCGGACGAATACGAGAAGGTCCACCTTGTCGCCGGAATGGTGGCGCCTCTCATGCGAGAGAAGATCACCTTGTTTGATCAAGACGCACCAATCTTTGACCACTACGGAATCGAACGAGAGCTTGAGCGCATCATGCAGCATAAGGTCCCGCTCAAGTCCGGTGGATACCTGGTCATCGATGAGATGGAAGCCCTTACCGCCATTGACGTAAACACCGGCAAGCAAGTGGGAAGTACGTCGCTTAACGACACAATTTTTAAAGCCAACATGGAAGCATCAGAAGAAATTCTGCGCCAACTTCGGCTGAGAGACATGGGCGGAATCATTGTTTGCGACTTCATAGATATGGAGTCAGATTCAGATAAGAAACGAATTCTCGATCACTTCACCGACGGCCTCACGAGGGACCGAGCGCGAACTCGAGTGGGCCGCGTGTCTTCCCTGGGTTTGGTAGAAGTAACCCGCAAACGCACCGGCGAATCGGTCACGCAATCCATCACGGAAATCTGCCCTATGTGTACCGGTGTCGGTCGCATCGCAAGCAAGGAAACCGTGAGTCTATGGATCGAGCGCGATATGTGGCGCAAAATGCGCGAAGCCGGTAATGCTTTCCTTGTGGAATGCCATCCTGCCGTAGTGGAAGCCCTCATCGGCCTCGATGGGGAGAATGTAGAGGAGCTGGAGCATGAGTTACGCCGAGGCATTTACATTCGCGCTAACTTTGACATGGAGTACGAAGAGTACGAGATCAGAAATGGATTGATCGAAGATTTTGACCGCCAGTTAATGGGTTACCGAAGAGCCCAGGTACTAGAGGCTAACATCCGACGGTCGTCGTTTGAAAATGCTAACAAGGCCATCGGTTGGACCGACTCGGGCTTCTACGTTGAACTCATCGATGGAATGGAGTATATCGGTGGGCGAGCCAAGGTGCTCCTGCAAGACATTCGGCGATCTTACGCGGTGGCCGATGTGATTTTGCCGGGAACCCCCGCCATTCGCTAGCGCCTCACCCCACCCCAATAATTGTCTGAATGCTCAATTATTGGGGTATTCCGCCTGGACCACAAGCAGGCGCGCTTGAACTTGAGTATCCTTCTAATGATCCGGCCAATGCGGATGCTGATTTATTGATCATGTCTAAGAAACTTAAAATTGGAATTATTGGAAGCGGTGGCATCGCCCAAGGCGCGCACATGCCTGGTTACGCCAGCATCCCCGACCTCTGCGAAATGGTCGCCGTCTGCGACCTCAACGCAGAAAGCGCACAAAAAGCGGCCGACAAATTTGGCATCACAAAAATTTACTCGGATTATAAAGAGCTACTGGCAGATCCCGAGATCGATGCGGTGTCCATCACCACACCAAACAAGTTCCACAAGCAACCCACAATAGATGCCCTTAAAGCCGGTAAGCACGTGCTTTGCGAAAAGCCCTTGGCCATGAACGGCCCCGAGTGCAAAGAGATCGTTGCTGCGGCAAAGAAGAGCGGGAAAATCCTCCAGGTTGGCCTCCAAATGCGGTTTGGTGGGGCGGCCCGCTTTCTAAAGCAGTACATAGACGGTGGACACATGGGCGACATCTACTTTGCCCGTGCGCAAGCCCTTCGACGACGCGGAGTGCCCGGTTGGGGCGTATTCATCGATAAAGAAAAGCAGGGCGGCGGTCCGCTCATCGACATCGGTGTCCACATCCTCGACTGCACGCTTTTCCTTATGGGTTACCCCAAACCCGTAGCGGCCTCCGGTAAAACCTGGGACACCCTGGGTAAGACTCCCGGCCTCTACAACAGCATGGGAGACTATGATCGAGCCAAGTTCACCGTAGAAGACTTTGCGGTCGGAATGATCAAGTTCGATAACGGAGCCGTGGTTTCGTTGGAAAGCTCTTTCATGGCCAACGGCCCAGAGAAGTTTGACACTCAGCTTTTCGGAACCAAGTCGGGTGCCATCATTAGCGGCGAGTACCCCGGCGGCGTTAAAATCTTTACTGAGCAAGATAAGCAGTTGCTGGATATCACCTCTCCTAACGTTCCTTCGGTCCACTCAGAGCACTCTGCTGAAGTCCATGCGTTCGTAGATGCCATCCTCAACAATAAGCCGTCTCCCGTTCCCGGCGAACATGGTTTAATTCTCAACGCCATCTTCGACGCGATCTACAAGAGTAGTGCCAGCGGTAAAGAAGAGAAAGTTGAGGTTGGCCTGTGAAGCGGCTGGCAACTCTGACTATCTTGGTGATGGGTCTGGTGGGTTGCCGTTATAAAGGCGGAGAATCTTTTCTTTCCGCCACCACTCCCCAAGAGCACGTCCCGGTGAAGGGTGACCCGTACACCAACGGCGGAATTGCTTCGGCTTCGGGGGGGCTCAAAACCGCCACCAACTACGGAAAGGGCTCCGATGCCAACTCTCCGGGCAAGGTCAGTAGTTACGACCAGCCTGCCAAGGGTGTGGGCCAGCACCCCGGCGATCCCACGGTGGATGCCGCTCCTGGCTACGGAAAGTCCAATGCGCCCGCCTTCCAGGCGGAGCCTAGTTCCACGAGTAGCACCTCGGTTCGCTAACGTGTGAGTTCGCGGTTGGGACCGTCTCAGAAGGGCCTTCAGAACCCTCGCCTGCGGCGGTGCATTTCCGCTGCGGGAGGGCAGGGTGAGGGTGAATTCCGGTACTAAACCGTCTCTTCCGCAAAACGCCCGATTCCATCCCTGGCGTCGAAGCCACTTTATGGTTTCTCAGCGTACTACAACCTGGTAGGCCGCCGACCCTCTCATCCCAACTTGTTTTTGCGGACCCAAACACTGAATCACCTAACACCGTAGTTCAACCGGGCCGCGATGTGGCATAACCAACCCACATGGCGAAGATTGGGATCATCGGTTGCGGAGATGTTGCAAAGTTTGGGCACGTGCCCGCAATTCTGAGAACCCAGGGACTGAAACTAGTGGCTCACTACGATCCCAACCCTCTCCAGGTGGCTTCTCTCACTGAATTAGCTCCCCACTCCAAAGGGTTCAGTAGTGAAAAATCTTTCTTCGCGCAAAATTTAGACGCCGTGATCATTTGCGCGGCCGCCGGAGCCCACAAGCAAAATCTCTTTGCCGCCGCAGAAAGGGGACTGCACGTTCTCTGCGAAAAACCGCTTGCCCTAACGGACGCGGATGCTCAATCCATGGTGGACGAGATGGACCGCGTTAAGAAAATGCTCTTCACCGGGTTCGTTTACCGATTCAGCCCCGTGGCATTGCAGCTCAAAGAGTGGGTGAAAACAGGCAGAGTGGGAGAAGTGCGATCTTTGCGGCTGATCTACATTTGGGACCTTCACGGTGAATACGCTCAAGACGCCCAAGGCAAGTGGATCAAAAGCCCTCGCTACGTGAACCGAATGCTAGAGGGCGGCCCGATGGTTGATTGTGGAGTCCACCAAATAGACCTTGCCCGTTGGTGGCTGGGGTCAGAAGTGAGAGAGGTGACGGCCGCCGGAGCGTGGGTTGCCGGGTACGAGGCCCCCGACCACATGTACCTGCACCTCAACCACGAAAATGGCGCTCACACCATGGTCGAAACGAGTTTTAGCTATGGCCATACCGTTCGGGAACCCCGTCCCCAGTTCACCTATGATCTCATTGGAGATGGCGGTGTCCTTCGCTACGATCGCGACGGCTACATTCTCGAGGCCCGGCATGGAGAAGGAACCCTGAGAGTTCATGGGGCCAGCGAAAAAAACTTCGACGGTATGTACCACGAGTTTGCCAAAGCGCTATCAACCGGAAAACCGGGCGAAATGGCGACCGGACAAGATGGCGTCATCGCCACCCGCATCGCCCGAGACGCCACGAACCAGCTGATTGCGAACCACAATAAGACTCAAACTAGAATATCCTTGTCTGCCACCGGTACCGCCTAGAGTTTGCCTCACCGACCGGGCATCGTTTCCAGGAAGTTAGGTCCGTACTGCTTGGTTAGTTTCCGCAAATACATATCTTGGTCGGCGGCTTCCACAAGCTGCTTAACGTCATATCCGTCGTGACCAACCGATGCAACTCCAAAGCTGAACGATGCGGGATGGCCCATCACCAGGGTCATGTCACTCAGGGTATTGCTTGCCCGTAGCAGGGCAACCTCCGCACTGGCCTCGCTCTGTCCCGGCCACACAATCAGAAACTCATCGCCTCCACGCCGCCCCACCCGCGCACCCGGGCCAATCGCGTGGCGCACAAGGCGAACAATTTCGGTAAGGACAAGGTCGCCCACGGTGTGTCCGTGGATATCATTGAGTTTCTTAAACTTGTCGCAATCCAACATGGCCACCACCAATGGGGCTCCGTCCACTAGCGATTGGGAAACCGCCGAAGCCGCAAAGACCTCAACTGCGTGCCGATTCAGTGCTCCCGTTAGACCATCGTGGTTCGCAATTAACATCGTTTGGCGGTGTCGGTCTTCGGTGTGAATAATGCCAACAACTACGCCACCCAGTACCAATGAGTGCACCAGGAGAGAGAATGCCAAAACTGGCAAACCGCGGTGGTGAAAGTCAACGTAGGTGGCGGCCATGGTTGTAAGTATCGCCAACAGCGTTCCCACGCGGGCCCCGCGAGAAAGCGTGCCTACCGCCACCGGCCCAATGATGAGTAACCTCCAAGCGGATGGCACGGGATATTTGTATTCGATGACGAGAAGCAGGGCCAACACAAAAGGGGGCCAAACCGAAGAAGGGCAAGCGTAACCTTTCCGCCATATCTTAACCACGCACGAGACCAGAAATGAGATTTTCCGATCCACCGTTGTCGAAGACGTAAAAAGGCTCGCGCGATTAACGGGCAGCGGCGCACTCATGTTCTACATGTCGGCATCTTTGACAAATAACTTTAGGTTTCTGGAGGGCCAATTCGGCGGGAAAAGGGCGGGGGCAGTCACCCTCTAGAATGAATTCAGCCCGCCTCACGGGCTCTCTCTCGGATGTCCGGCAAGCGGTAACCGCAATTAACGGTTTAGGAATTGCGTTTCACGGCAATGACATGTATTTCTCGCCTAAAGACACAAACCATAACGGGATATACGGCGAGCGCAACGAAACGCGGGTGCCCATTGTTACGGGTATCCCCACGGGTGACCATTCGGTAGACAATATTTAAATCAAAGGAAATACCCTCTACGTAGGGGTCGGTCTCCAACCGGACGGAAACAATCGGAAACGGCACATCAGGATTTGGGCTTCACGGTGATGTCCTCAACTGCGACTTCTGCAAGGACGTGCATGATCAGTTCTTCAAAGCCTCTCAGGGAGCAGATTACCGGTACGCCAATGAAGTTTGGCCCGGGAATACCGCGATGCTTGATCCAAACGCGGCTGGATATCATCAAGTTAAATCAATAACGTTTAACAATTTAGACAATTATGGCCCCTATGCTTTCACCGATCCCGCCCACCCCGACGGCGTTGGACCCAGTAGTAGTGCCGACGGAATTATATTTTTTACGCCAGCAGTCTAACGGACCTAAACGGAAATGCCTTCCTTACTCGCTGGAATAACACGATTGCCGAGGATCCCAGTTTGGGAGGAACGCACTCCCTCACTGACGCTGATCTTGTGGCGATCAATCCCCTCACCGGCAAAATCGTAGAGGTGGCCACTGGCTTTGATAATCCCATCACCAGTTCATCAGATGGGGGAAATCGTCTTCTGATATCAGACTACGGTTCCAGCAAAATCTATACGGTTCAATCGGTCCCGGAACCGATGAGCCTGATCGCTCGGGGTGGTGCCATCGTGCTGTCACTGAGAAAGCGAAAAAGAAGACATTGATCTAACGGCGGGACTCATAAGAATTTGGTTAGGCATGTTCGGCCGATTTCTTCGGTCTTAGGTGTATCCATTTAGTGTCAAGGAGGCGCAGACCGCCAAGGCAACGCACCTTGTCGTGGCCCAACTAAACGCATATGTCCCTCCCTTGTCCCGGCAGGGACTATCCCTGAATAGCCTGGCATAAGCACTGGCACCATGCCAGGGAGGGTCAGCAAATGGGCTTGTTCCCCGGCAGGGGCACTAGAATCTGCCAAATGCCTACAACTCCCACGAGCTTGAGCTGTCACATCGTATTCTCAACAAAAACTGAATCTCAAAGAGGTCGGCGAAGCCGGTAGCCTCGGGATGCTGGTGCCCGAGTCCGGGTGATTGTCGGTGATCGCGGGGCACCCAGACGTCGGCACGGTCATCCGACGACTACCGGCTACGCCGTCGAATCCTAATGGCAGTCGGCATATTCCATTTTTTCAGTGAGTGCATCGGCGGTTTCCGATATTCGGAGATACATTCCAACTCAAGAGGCTCACCATCACAAAAAAATTCATTTGCAAGAGCTAGAGGATTTACTCAAAGAAGCATGTGTTGATTACGATCCTCGATATCTTGACTAAAAGGTTCTGGTTCCCCTGCCGGGGAACCTAGACAAGACGCAACTGCCCTGGCATGGCGCGAGAGCTTATGCCAGGCTACTCGGGGGATAGTCCCTGCCGGGACAAGGGAGGAATCGTCGCCGTCAAACATTTTCCTTCTAACGAGACCGGTTCTAGATTCTCGTGCCCCTGCTGGGGACGGACCTATTTGCTGGCCGATCCAGGGAGGCACCACATATCCATTTAGTTTGGCTCCTGTGGGCCCATTTCATCGGTCTTGGGTGTATCGATCTAACGTAAAGGAGGCGCAGACCGCCAAGGCAATTCGCCCTGTCGAGGCATCACTAGACGTATTTGAGGGCGGGACTCGCCGCGGCTTACCCGGGCTAGCCGGAACTTACCGGTGACTTTCGATCCTGAATGTAATACAACGCGGCGAATAAGAATGAGATAAACGAGGTAACCGCGAGCACCCAAAAGGCGGGAGCCCAACCTTGTTTTTCGGCGATCTTGCCAATCCAAACCCCGCTTAGAATCCCACCTACATAGCCAACACCGTCAATCCATCCGCAAGCGGTGGCGCTTGCCTGTTTGCCGCCCATGTCCAAAGAAATCGCGCCCGCTAGCAACGAATACGGCCCGAGCAACAAGAAGGCGATTGAAGCCACGACCGCAACGAGCAAGTTGGAATCGCCCGAGAAATTCCACGTAGCAAGAGCACCCAGACTGATCGTGCCCAGAAGAAGCCCGACCACCATAATAATGGCCCGGCCGCCCTTTTTCAGTTTGTCGCTCAACCAGCCCACGCCAACCACCGAGATTGCGCCAAAGAGGGGGAAGAGAGATGCCTTGTAACTAGCGTCGCCCTCTGACATCTTGCCGACCTCGTGCAAATACGTCGGCGTCCAGTCGTTAAACGTTTCTCGCATAAACGTGAACCCAAAGGAGAGTACGCAAACCGTCCAAAACGCAGGATTACTCAGTAACCGGCCGACAATCTGCAGGGGACTCTGCGGTGATTCTTCACCTCCGAACACATTGCTTGGACTGGATGGTGGTTCTTCAAGGCCGATATCACGAGGAGAACCTTTGAGAAACAGAAACACCACCACAAAGATCACGCTAAGGGCAGCGGCGGCAACAAAAAAGATGCTTCTCCAGCCCAAGCCCGCGTTCAACATCGCTCCGTACGCCAGCTTTGGGGCAAAGTCTCCAAGTAAAAAACTCATGTTGATGAGTCCCATGGCTCCGCCGTACTTGCGGTACGGAAACCATCGCGACATTGTTTTAACCAGGCCCGCCCAACCCAGAGACTGCAGGAATCGGTTTAAAGTCCAAGCCACGGTAAACCCAATCATTGTCGTACTGAGCCCGAAGGCCACCGTGCACAGAATGGCCGCCGCCATGCCGATAAGGAACATGGTTCGGCCGCCAAACCGGTCAGATAGCGGTCCCGCGCAGAATTTGCCAAACGCGTAAAACCCCGTGGCGGTACCCGTCATCTGGCCAATCCACGCCTTGTTTATTCCGATTGCATGGTATTCGTCGATGATGGAGCTTCGCGTAGAAGCCAAGTGAACCCGGCAGATGTAGTAACCGGCATAACCCACAAAGAGAAGGGCCAACGTAAGGGCCTGACCATTGGAGAGGCGTTTATCGTCTGGGGTTTGGACAACCGCGGATGTGGGAGTAGTTTGGGTTTTCATAGGTAACCGTCGTTTGAAACTTCGGCGAAGGCGTTATCCATAATCGTTAGTGATCTCATCAGTTCCTCGTTGGTAATTGTCAACGGCGGAGTGAGAGTGATCACCGTGCCAGACGAGACTTTGAAGCTCATCCCCCGGTCTAGGCACGCGTACATCATAGCTTCCGCAAAGTCGCTACTTTTAAGCTCCAATGCCATTTGCATCCCAATCCCCCGAACTTCTTTGATGCATTCGTAACGTTCCTGAAGGATGCGCAGCTGAGCCACAAACCAGGCACCTTTCTCTCTAGACCGCTCAACCAGGCCCTCCTTCTCGATGACTTCTAGAGTTGCCAAGCCTGCTGCGCAACCAATTGGACTCTTTTCGTGAGTGTAATGGCCAAGTGCCACCGTAGTTGCTATATCTAAATCGTGGCGTGCGAGCACGGCGGCCATTGGGAACAATCCACCGCCTAGACCCTTTCCTATCACCAGAATATCCGGCGTAACTCCCACGGTTTGACTGGCAAACCAGTCTCCCGTCCGCCCGAGACAGATGGGAATCTCGTCGAAAACCAAAAGGGCTCCGTGCTTGTCGCATGCTGCTCGCACCTGCTTCCAATACCCTTCCGGAGGCATCGCGGCGGTGGTACACCTAATGGGCTCTGCGATCACGGCGGCCACATCGCCCTCTTTCTCCAACACGTATTCCAAATAGTCCGCGCACCGCAGCGCGCAATTCCCGCCGCATCCCAGCGGACACCGCTGGGGGTCCGGAGGCGGAACGTGTTCACAGCCCGACATGAGCGGCCCCACCCCGGCGCGAAAGAACGACTCCCCCCCGATGGAAATCGTGTCTAGTGAAGCGCCGTGAAACGAATCCCACATGGAAATTGTCTTATGCCGACCCGTTGCCAGTCGCACAAGCTTTATCGCAATACCCATCGCCTCCGCTCCCCCTGGAGCAAATAGCACTTTATCTAACTGAAGGCGGCCCTCTCCACTCGAAGCAAGTTCCCCCAGCCGCCGGGCGAGATTTACTGCATAAGAATTGGTGTAACGCCGCGGCGAAAACGGAAGCGTATCCAGGGCCTCTTTAACGGCGGCAACCACGTGAGGATGGCCATATCCCACCTGGTGAACACTGTTGCCGTGAAAGTCTAGGTATTTCCGGCCCGCCAGATCTTCTAGTTCTGCCCCTGAAGCCCCCACCAAAGCGTTTAAGCATGGTGTAGAGAGCGATTGGTGAAGAAACACCTCACTATCCGCCGCCAATAAGTCATGAGTCGCCGGGTTTAGTCGAGCCACCTGCCATGCAGATCGTCGAGAGGTGAGGTTCACATCCCCCTCCGGAGTCCCGCCACTCTTGCCCTCTTCTTGGGTTGCGTCCTTCATTATTCGAATTGATTCTGGCCGGGAGCCTCACCGGCCCGCGCCGGGTAGGGAACTGAGCCTTTATGAAGGCTATACCAGATGATGCGATTTAGCCAGTAAGAATCGGGCCCATCGGGATGGCTCCAGTCCAACGACTTGGTTTTTTCTGCCCAATATTTGTCTTCGGGGGTCATCTTTGCCACGCGACCAGGGTTTGGCGTATCCAGAGGAATATTGTTTGGCACGTGGCTATAGGGGGTGACGTCAGCAACGTCGTTGAAGCACGTGTCGATGGGCTTAGCCAGAGCATCAAACTTCGTCATTGGGTCCAGGCCCAACATCAGCTCAATCGACCGAACCATCCCCGCCCCGGTGTACAGGTTGGAATCTACGGTGTGACGCTTGTTGTAAGGACTCAGCACCATATACGCAGTTCGGTGGCCGTCCACATGATCTGGGCCGGATTGGGCATCATCTTCAATAACAAAGATCGCGGTGCTCTTCCACTGAGGGCTGTGCGATACTGCATCAACAACGCGACCCAAAGCCAAATCATTGTCCGCCATCATACTTTCGGGCGCGGGATACGAGGGGTCGGTTCCCTCGCTGTGATCACAACACAAACTCAGCATCATCAGATTGGGCACCTTGTTTTGGGCGCTGAACTGACTGTACTCTTTAAGAAATTCATCCGCGCGGCTCTGATCGCTCTGAATAAGCGGCCAGTAGTGCACCTTAGGCGCAATGAACGGTTTGAGCCCCGCCACGCGGGTGTGCCCGTTATAGGTGAACTTATGCGTCTGATTCTGCCGATCTGCCCAGGCTTCAAACCAATCTTTCGGTCGGTAGGGCAAGTATTCCGCCAGAACGTCATCGCAGAATTCGCCGTAGTCTCTAAACGTTTTGTGCTTCTTGGCGGCGGCATCCCACAATCCACCGCCGGTGGAAATAGACATCGCGCAATCCCCGTCATCGGGATACGTTCGGTAACCCACGTACATGTGCTCTAGATAGTCGTTAGCAATACTTTGAGTGCTCCAAGCGTGGCCATCTGCGCTGTTGGTGCCGCTCACGTAGCCGTTGTCAAACAGCGTGAACTCCCTAGCCAGGGCTCGGTGGTTGGGCATCACCCGCTCGCCAAGACTGCACAAAGTGGGGTCGCCGTTGCCTTGCGGCATGTCGCCAAATATCTCATCGTAAGTGCGATTCTCCTTGATGATATAAATAACATGCTGAATCGCACCTTTGTAAACGGCCAGGTTGGGTCGGTAATCCTGAGGGTTCTCATTCCAGTGGTTGTTCGCCACCACTTTAGCGGTCTCGGCGGTTAAAGGAGAGCTTAGGTTGAGCACGGAGATCGTGCCTTCAAAGTCGTGAACGTTCCCGATGCGACCGTAACCGGTATTCGCGGTGGATCCATTGCCTTTAGAGTTCAGCACAAACGCGGTATCGCCGTGAAGCACAATTGAGATGGGGAAGAATCCGGCCGGACGGAAGCCTTGGATCTTGCGCGTTTTGACGTTGACCTCCGCCACGTCATTATCGCCGCCGTTGCTCACGTACAGGGTGTCACCCTTTATCGCCAACGCATCAGGCATCGCGCCCACTTCGGGAAGCTTGCCGTACCGCATGGGAATGGTTGCGGTTACTTTTGCGGTGCCCAAGTCAATCTCGGAAACCGTGTCACTCATCGAATTGGTGACGTAGGCCGTATTGCCATTGATCAACAGAGCCGTGGGGTGGATTCCCACTGTGATTTCCTTGACGCGGGCCGATTGCCGGTCCACCAGGCTAAGTGTCCCGGAAGCGGGCGCGCCCCGCTTATCCACCAAAATGTTGGTGATCCCCGTCTGAGAAACCGTTTCGCCCGGCTTAGGCAAACGGCCCCCCCAGTTGGAAACCACTAGGCACTTTTCATCGCTTGTCAGTTTGACCTCAAATGGGAGCTTGCCCACCATGAATGAGTTCACCGGTTGGCCCTTGGAGAGATCCACTTCCACCACCGAATCCAAATCGAGGCACGCCACAAAAAGTGTTTTTCCGTCGGCGGTCATCGTCATGCCGCCGGGGCGTGGATTACGCTTTTCGTTGATTAAGGCGAGGGTGATTTTTACTCCCTTACCCAACGTGGTGCCATCCCAGGTGAAGGTTTGGATGAAGCCATCGCTGGTGCTTACGTAGAGCTTTGTCCCGTCCCGCGACCAAAGGATTCCCCGGTATGCCGCTTCGGAACCTAACCCAACCTGGCTCCCCGCCAAAACGCCCTCGGCGTTAGTCAGAAACACTTCCTCATGGCTAAGCACCGCAATAATTTGCCCACCCGGATGCAAGGCAATGTCGCTGGGTCGTCCCTTAAAGTGAATGGTTCCGGCCACGATTCGCTGCCCGCTAGAAACCAAATAGGATCCGTCGGGCTGCTTCCCCAAGTGGGGCAATTGAGTCGCCGCAAACCCCAACAATCCACATGACGCTACCAAAATCCCCGCAAGCGCTGCCGCCTTGCGTCCGCGAAATTGACTCTTTTGCATCCGTCCTCTTCCCCCCATAGTTCTAACCTCTCCCACTTAACCTGTTACAGAGAATAGCGATCCCGAACTCTTTAGAAGCACGGTTGTGCGATTATGCAACGCGAGTGTTAAGGAGTCTTAACATTTGCGCCTTCGGGCATAGCAGTTTGCTTTGGCCCATTCAAAGTTGGCAGTTCGTTGACCCAACTACAAAAAAAGTCCCCCTCCATTTGGAGAGGGACCGAACCCAGTTAATTTGACCTACGGCTGCTTACCGATGGGCTGAATATTAGTTCCTTCGCGATCTTCCTTTTTCTTTTGGGCAGACGCAATCTGATTTTTCTCCAGCCGCTCAGGAGCGGACTGGCAACTCATCAGCACTAAGCTGATCAGTAAAAGAGAAATTGCGAGCCGAAACATTTGCCACTTCATATGCATCAGGGGTAGCTAACGCGATTGGTTACGATGTAGTGTGCAACATCTTTGCAACTCATCGTGCCTTCCAGAGCCGCGATATCGCCGTCTTGAGCAGAGTCGAAGGTACCGCTTATCATAGCGTTTGGATCGTAGCAGTGCATTGCAATCTGCTCTTCCGACTTCGGCATTGCTAAGTAGTCGCTCTTAGCGCTGCTGCTCGCATACTCGCCCCACATAAAGTGGCTCGCGTGGCCATCAATGAATGCCTCCTGGTAGTTGCCCGCGTGTCGGAACAATCCGTGGCAACCGGCATAGGTACCGTCACCCACCGCACATTGGTCGTAAGGAGAGTTGGTGTACTGAGGGTCATCGTTCGTGTCTTCCAGGGCAACCATTTGCGCCGGAGTAACAAATTCAGAAAGACTTCGGCCCGGGAAGTAGTGTCGCAAACCATGCCAAGGACTTGACGTATCATATTTGGTAGAAATACCCGTCACCCCATAACCGGCTCGGTTGTGGAAAGGACCGTAGTTCATACCGTAGCCAAATAGTCGGTTGTTAGGATCGCTGCTCACGATATTATTGCCACCGTCCGGATCTTCCGACTGGGTTCGATCTGGGCAGAAGAAAATGCCGTAGTTCTTTACGTATGGCTGAGCCAAGTAGAAAAAGTCGTTGGAGTTGCCCCCTACGATCTGCTGGTTTTGGTTATCGTACTTCTTGCCCGTGGTCACCCATCGGTCATCGGCGTCGTTGGCGTACATAAGCCAAGCGTAGTTCAACTGCTTAACGTTAGAAAGACAGGTCACTTTTTTAGCCGCCGCCTTAGCTTGGGCAAAAACGGGGAAAAGAATCGCGGCGAGAATCGCGATGATCGCGATGACGACGAGCAACTCGATGAGGGTGAAGCCAGTGCGGCGGATTGCCATTGGATGGTTGGATTGCATTGTAAATACCTCTGGGTATGCGAATGAACCTCGCCTTCCCCAACCTATTCTAACCCGACATCTTTTTAAGATACGAATGTTGCGCATAAATGCAACAGGTATGTTAACAAACCTTAACAATTCGAACCTGCAGACTCCGATAGCCCTTCTCCCTCAGTTTTTCCGAAAACTGGGGGAGCAAGGGTTGGGATGAGCGGGTCTGCGGCTGACCACGTTGGAGCGCGGCGAGGAACCAAAAAAGTATCGGGGCCTAGGATTGACAAGGACGTCTTATGAATTGTTGCGGCAGGGACAATTTAAGGACCGGAATTCACCCTCACCCTGCCCCAATACTGTTTAGTTA
>JBBQUZ010000019.1:0-56074 GCA_038212035.1 Fimbriimonadales bacterium | reverse complement strand
CCCTGGAAGGGTTTTGCGGGAGGTTTGAGGCTCAGAAAGTCCTGAGATGGGCTTGGATCTTGAGTAGTGCCTAACAATCGTAGGCGACCACGCCCGCAGAAAATCCATTGCAAAGGCTCCGACCGTGCCGACGTCCGGGTGATTCTCGGTTATCTCGGGGCACCCGGACGTCGGCATGGTCATCCGCCGACTACCGGCTACGCCTCGCAACTCAATTCTCATAGTTTTGTTTTGCAATATTCTATCTCCAATCGAAAAAAGCCGTAATCTATGGGGATGAGTCCAAACAATGCAAGCGTAGTCGAGCTCCTTCAGGCCGTTCCAAACGACGAGCGCCGTGGAGATTGCGAACAACTGGTGGCGCTTATGAAAGACGCTTCAGGGTGCGCACCCCGCATGTGGGGCAAGAATATGGTGGGGTTTGGAGATCACCACTACAAGCACGAATCGGGCCGGGAGGGAGACATGTTTGAGATCGGCTTTGCCGCATCCAAAACCGGACTCACCCTCTACAACGCGCTCCGAACCACCACAAGGCCTATGGTTCTCCAGTTGGGAAAGTGTAAGTTGGGAAAGTGTAAGTTGGGCGGTGGGTGCTTGTATATTAAGCGACTGTCCGACGTCGATCTCGCCGTACTCAAGGATATGCTCAACGCGGCCGTCATCGAGATGAGAGCACCCACCACGGGTTAAGAAGGAACCGAGGGATCGTTCGCCGGGTCGTCTGCCGGAAGTACATCGCAGGCCCAGTCATTTCGCTTCCAATCTGCACACGGAGTAACAATGCCCACCTTAGGTACGTGTCTAGAAGGTTCTTCCAGCACCATCTTGGGGATGTATCGTTTACAGTTAGGGAAGGCGCGATCGACATGAACTCTTACCAACGCCTGGGCTTCGGGAAACTGATCCATAGCAGGATCTTGTAATTGAACTTCTGCATGGCCTACCACGCGGAATCGTTCTTGCCGCTCAAAGTCTAGAAACAGAATGTGAACTTTGGGATTAACCGAGATGTTTCCCAACGCCAAAAACATGCCATTACCGTTGTATTCCGGCCAAATCAGCGTAGTGGAATTCTCAAGTTTCACAAATCCGGGTTCTCCTCCCCGAAAGGTGCAGTACGGTTCGGCCTCCTCATCGGCAGTGGCCAGAAAAACGAACCGTTGGGATTCTATAAACTTTTTATCGTAGGCGTCGAGTTCGGTTTGGTAAGTCCGCTCGGCCAGACGATCGGCCAGCCGAACGCTATCGAAGTGGTTCTGAAATTCGCGTTGCCCGTGGTGATACTGGAAAGAGGAATTCGAATCCATTTTGCGCCTCAAAAGAAGAAGGATTTATACGTGATTCATATGTGCGAACGTCGCGGTTGCTCGCATCATTTCCATAAATGAAGTTCCGAAAGAAGGGTTATTACCCGGCTTCGCTTTGCCCATTCTAAGGAATATACAGCTTATGCGCATGAATTGCTTAATCCATTCTGTCACCTTGAATTTTGGCGAACGTTGATTTAGGGTTGCTTTGAGGATAGAAGTTTTATGAAAAAGGCTAGCGGTTTCTTATTGAGAGTCAGTCGTCTGTAAATAGATGGGTGCGGCACGCCGACGCCGCAATTCTGCCTAGCCTAACCTCGCATATCGATGGGTTTAGAGTCACCTTGACCGTGACTCTAAACCTATTTCTCCATTTAAGGAAATGCCCGTGATGCATTTTTTGCGAACCGGCACATCGGTGGCTCGGCTGATCAATAGGGGCATCGCAAGGAACGAACCTCGTTTTCTCCAACCGAATCATCCAACTTCTTTAACTCATCCAAAAACGTTCCAAAGTGGCGCGTTGGGCGAAAGTTGATGTCATCCCAACCCAGGTTTGAAGTTGTAAATGACGGCTTACCGCTGATGCGGAGTCCGTACCTTTGAATCAGTTCGCGGCTTCCCGGAAATAGTCGCTCGCAGGTACCGGCGGGGTCAGCCTCCCATTCGATAACGTCTGCCTCAGTGTAGGGATTCGGGCGCAGTGCCTCAACAATAATGCCCTCCGGCTCGCTCGATTCAGGTTCAGCTAAGCGCTTCACCGCTAACCGGATGCAGTCCAACACGTCATCTCGGTCAACCCCACCCCTTAGGAGGCGCGTGCCGTACCCATTAAGCCAGTCCGAACCCCACGGAGTTAAATCGTTGGGGCGAACCGCTACGTAGCGAACTCCGTGGCAGTGTCGGTTGTATTCGCAAAGTTCTTCACCAATCCGCTTGGTGAACCCGTACTTATCATAATGACCGTACCAAGCCGTGGAACTAAGGAACACAAAGCGCTTGATACCGTTGGCGCGGGCGGCCTGAAAGGCCCAGAATGTTCCATCCACATTCAGTCGCCAAAAATCGGCTTCGGTTTTTTCGTTCCAGTGGATGCCGTGCCATGCCGGCGTGTGAAGAATGAGATCACACCCCTCGGCCGCCTTATCCAACCCAAACCCATGCTGAATATCTAACTGATGAAAGGGAAAGTTGGAGTCGCGAATGGGGTTTACGTCGGAAAGAACTAGTTCGTATCCGTCTTCACTCAGCAGGGGAATCAAGCCTTTACCAATGTTGCCCCCGGCCCCCGTAATCAATATTTTCACTCCGTTAGTTTGGCATTCTGCAGAGTGTCTTGCATCACTCCTGCTAAGAATTCTTCAACCTTCACTCGGAGGGTAGGGTCACCCAGAATTTGGTCGGTGGTGATTCCGTTGTGGGCAAGCGAAATGACGTGTCCGGCGGGATTCAAAACGCGGGCGTCCATCACGCGAATGGTTTCGGCAAGCGAAGCTTGGGCATAAGTCCCTCGCCCGGTTGGGCTGATAAAGGCCACCGGCTTGCTCATAAATTCGCCGGTTCCCACCACCCAATCCAAGGCATTCTTTAGCACGCCCGGAACGCCGTGCGCATATTCTGGAGACGAGATGAGGACGAGATCTGCCCATCCAAGTTCGTCGCGAAACTCGGTGACGGCGGGAAAGTCGTCCGGTTCGTAATCGGGATTAAAGTGGGGTAGGGTTCCGATGTTTTGGCTGATTCTGATTTCAACTCCATCGAGCTGCATCGCGGCTACGGCCCTGAGAAGGGCGGAGTTGCTGGAGTCCGCGCGAAGGCTCCCCGAGATCGCCAGGATTTTCATCTGTGATCTTCAGACGTAAATTATTGATCGTGTGCGCCTTCATAATTGCCCTAGACTAAACCCATGAGAAATCTGATGGAGGTCGGGTGTGATGGCCCATTAGCCCGATGAGGAAGAAGGCTTCGGTTGGGTGGTGAAGTCTAATATCCAGAGAGGCTGGAACCGCCTGGTGAGAGCCTAACGCATTTCCGCCAGAAATCGAGGGATGATTCTCGCCTAAACTAGGGGTATGACGATACTTGCCGTTGCCGCCTTGCTCTTTGGGATGCACCAATCGCCAACGTCCGTAATCGACCCCACGGCGTTTGTCATTCTGCGCGGAACTTCGGATCAGATTCGAGGTCAAGCGGGCGCGGGATCGGCCAAGTTCGAGGTCCTTAAAAAGGGCGACACGCCCTATGCATGTGAAGTTACCACCCCGACTTCCGCAGTGGAAATAAAGCAAGGGACCACTCTTTATCTAACGTATGAGATAAGATGCCTGGCTTCCAAGAACGAATCTCAAACCGGGAGTTGGAACCTGCGCGTTCAGCGCCCCGCCTCCCCGTACGATGGCCCCTACGACGCTTCGGGAACGGTAGGCAGGGAATGGCGAACGTTTCACGGGGCGTTTAGAGCAGATAAGGATTATCCCGCCGGACAGCTTGTGGTCACTTTTCATGTAGCCACCCAGGTTCAAACGTTGGAATTGAGAAACTTAGCTTGGACCGACTTTGGGCCGAACAAAGATCCCGGCTCGCTACCCGCCAACCAGATCACCTACGGCGGGCAAGATCCTCATGCGCCGTGGCGTGCGCAAGCGGCGGCCATGATCGAGAAGTATCGGAAAGGTAATTTGTTCATTCAGACCACTCCGGGAACGCGGGTCCACGTGCGAATGTTGCGGCATGACTACCCGTTTGCTACCGTGACCGGAGTGAATCCCACGCGGACAGACCCGGACGCTCAGAAATTTTTCGCATTCATGCGGGGCAATTACAGCCGGGTCACCGTTCCCATCTACTGGACCGATTGGGGCTGGGAGTCGCCCGAATCTCGCCAACGGTATCTCGAAAATATCGCTTGGTGCACCAAGAATGGTTACCGAATGAAGGGGCACAACATTATTTGGCCGAGTTACAGGTGGGCCCCGGCCCGGCTTAAAGGCCTTGATACCGCCCAACTCCAATCGGAAATAACCAAGGCGATGGATCAACGGATTGGTGAGTTGAAATCGGTTCCGTTTGAAGCCATTGACGTGGTCAACGAGCTTGTCTCGGAACACGATTTTGAAGACAAGATCGGCCTCGGATTTGCCGTGGATGCGTTCAAAAAGTGTCGCGCAACCTGGCCCCGAGCCGACTTAGTATATAACGATTACTTGGTTCAGGACGGAGACGGCGTGAACCCGAAGTATCTCAACTACGCCAAGAGGTTGAAAGCACTGGGAGCGCCCATCACATTGCTGGGTTATCAGGCGCATATGGGGGAATCGCCGCCCGCAATTCCCTGGCTGTGGAAACTCCTGGATACCGCCAAGGCGGAAACGGGCCTGCCCGTTGAGATCACGGAGTTTGATATGAACACGCGCGATGACGAAGCCCAGGGTGACTACACCCGAGACCTCGTGACGGCCTGGTTTGCTCATCCCCAGAGCAAAGGATTCACGATGTGGGGATTTTGGGAAGGAGACCACTGGATTCCGGCTTCCGCGATGATTCGAAAAGATTGGACCATGAGACCCGCCGCAAAAATTTGGCATCAACTCGTCACCCAAACTTGGTGGACCGATGTAACGGTTCGCGCGGATGAAAAGGGAATCGCCAAGGTCCGAGGGTTCCGAGGTGACTATGAGGTTTCGTCGGGAATGCACATCAAGCGATGCAAGTTATTGTCGGCAACTGCGATAAGGTTGTAGCCCACCGTGTATCAGCCCCCGCACCGTAGTGTCAATGCCCTGACGGCTCGGCAGGGTCTCATACGAGATCATCCGTTGCGTTTGTTAATTAGTCACAGGGCCGGGTGCCCCGAGATGGCCGACAGTCACCCGGACTCGGGCACGAACATCCCGAGCCTACCGGCTTCGCCGAACTGTTTGGGATTCGACGGCGTAGCCGGTAGTCGTCGGATGACCTTGCCGATGTCCGGGTGCCACTTGACCGCGATATACGATGTGGTAGCTCAAGCTCGTATGGGTTGTCGGCATTTGGTGGATTCTAGTGCCGCTACCGGGGAACTAACCCAATGCTGACCGATCCTGGCATAGCGCTAGTGCTTATGCCAGGCTACTTGGGGATAGTCCCTGCCGGGACAAGGGAGGGTCATCTACGTATATTTGGGCGTCGACAGGGTGAATTGCCTTGGCGGTCTGCGCCTCCTTTACATTAGGTCGATACCCAAATGACCGATGAAACGGGCCTAAAGGAGCCTAACTAAATGAGTAAAGGATGACCCCCTATGGGTGAGAGAACACGTAGGTCAGCTTACAGATATCAATGAGGCAACTCAGCCCGATCCGTGGCGAGTAGGCGACGCACCGCGCGATTTTGTGGATGCTCAGGTCCGAGGGATTGTCGGAATCGAAATCAAAATCCTTCGGCTTGAGGGGAAGTGGAAGGTGAGCCAAAATCGAAGTTCCGCCGATCAAGAGGGTATCGCAAAGGGACTGTCAACGTCAGGAGACCACCATGCGGCGATGGTGAATCTGGTATTGCGTCCGGGCGAAAGCACCGAATAAACGTCGTTCAAGACGACTGAATAACTCAGACCCCTTTGTGAAAGTAGGGGACTGAGTTTCTCTTGCACGGGTGTCTTAATTACCGCGTTGGCGGCGAAGGAAGGTGGGGATGTCCAGATCAATCTCGTCGAGCTGGATGGGCTTCGGCATTGTAGACATCGCCGGGGTAGCCACCGCTATAGGTGCGGGTGCCGGGGCGGACGTGCTTACAAACACATCAGCGTTTCCCACGCCGTAGCGGGGAGCGTTGGGGTCCATACCCGCCGCCAAGAGAGTAATGAGGACCTCGCCATCGTTGGTCTCTCTGGTCACATGCCCCAGAATGATGTTTGCGTCTCCGGCATCCGTGAATTGCAGAATGTACTCCATCGCTTCGTGGGCTTCCCCAATGCTGAAGTCGGGCCCGGCCGTGATATTAACAAGGAGACGGCTCGCGCCCTGAATGTTGGTTTCTAGCAACGGACTGTTGGCCGCGTTCTGGGCTGCCATTCGCGCCCGCTGATCACCGATTCCGCGACCGAGTCCCATAAGCGCGACGCCCGCGTCCGACATGACGGCTCGGACGTCGGCAAAGTCTACGTTGATGAGGCCGGGGAGAAGGATGATATCCGAGATTCCCTGAACCCCTTGTCGGAGCACATCGTCGGCGGCGGCAAATGCTTGTTGCATCGTGGTGCGCTTTTCCACGAAGCCCAGCAGTCGGTCGTTAGGAACCGTGATGAGCGTGTCCACATGTTCTTTCAGTTTTTGCGAACCCTCTTCGGCCAGTCTTCTGCGCTTAGGACCCTCAAATAAGAATGGCTTGGTGACCACGCCAACGGTGAGGATGCCTTTGCGGCGGGCCATTTCTGCGATGACGGGGGCCGCGCCGGTTCCGGTTCCGCCGCCCATGCCAGCGGTGATAAACACCATATCGCAGCCTTCTAACTCGGCTTCAATCAGTTTCTCGCTCTCACGGGCCGCCCTTTCGCCCACGGCAGGGTCTCCGCCGGCACCCAGGCCGCGGGTAAGCACTTCGCCCAACTGAATCTTGGTGGGGGCCAAGGTTTGGCCAAGCGCTTGGGCATCGGTATTCAGAGCAATGAACTTAACGCCCATAACTCCTTCCGAAATCATTCGATTTACGGCATTGGATCCGGCGCCGCCGACTCCGATCACTTTAATGGTCGCTTGGTTTTCGAAAAGGTTTTCTGGTCGCATGGTCGTAAAACTGATGGGCACGGCAACTCTCCTTCAATGAGGGTTTCCTGTGTGGTTCATGACGCGCCACCAACCGCAAAAGTGGCAAGTTTTTCGGTTTAGTTTTTCCGATGTGGAACACATAAATCCGGAACAATCCATTTTGGCCCTAACCGGTAGCCGCGAGATGCTTATTGCTCGCGGCCGCCGGTTCCTGTTCAGACCCCACGCACCCGGATCACGGCAGCAAAATCCACGGGATACAATTTTTGCTGCCAAGTGCGCGGACATTTACCCTGGGAAACCGGTGCCGATCAGTAAGACCTAGCGAGTTGAGTTGACCGCGTACAAGCCCTCAATTTGCAACCGAATCGATTCTGGACTTGCCGATTGGTCAAGCGGTTGAACCCGTTTTCCCGTGGCCTTCTCAATCTCCGCAATTACAAACCCGTGGGTTTGATCTACCAGTTGAACAAACAGCCGCTCTCCCTCCGTGCCGTAAGGTAAGGCGGGCCAGGCCAGCCATTGCGCCTTTGTCAGAAGGTCCTTGGTTGAGGGATCTACGGTCTGCGGCTGGTTGCCCAATTTGCTTCGGGCAGTATCCATCAGCATGGCGTTGACCGCCGCATCTTCGGGTCGGCTGGAATAGGCCTTGGCTCGCTCGGTGTAGTTGTACGAGGTCTGCCGGCTCCGCTTTCGGTGGATACTCGCGTCTCCCTCGTCGAAGTGTCTCTCAAGGTCTTGAAGCCGATTCAACGTGTTCTCCAGGGATGCCTTAGACGCCTGCGCAACCCCAGAATTACTGAGAGGGTGGGCCAAGAGCTTTAGAAGCACCGCGCGAATCACCCGGATTGTTCGGGACGCGGCGTCTTTGTCGCGGACGTCCGCGGCAACTTCCTCGCCTTGGGCCGCTTCTTGCAAAATCAGTTCAAGGGTTAAGTCGTGCGAAGTTCCAAAGACGTCCGGAAGATCGAATCGGTAAGTCATTCTCTGCGCGTTGCCCGTGGCGGACAGAGTGATTACGCCCGAACCCACGCCAAGATCGGAAACCGGAATCACCTGTTTCTTGGTTTCGCCCTGCCAGAATCTTCCCAGCGAAACCGTCGTCTGTCCGACGACGACCTGCACATCGCTGAGCGTTTCCGCCGATACGGAATAGCGCTCCCTACCCAGGGCATCCATGATTGCCGCAGCGTCTTTAGCAAAGTAGTGCGCACCCTCTCCGGCCGTGGCCATCTTGGCCATCAGTTCTTCGTCATAGTCGTCACCCACTCCAATGGTGCTGGTAGAAACGTGAAAGGCTCTCCGGGAATGCTTAGCATTTCGGGCCAAGTCGTCCGCCTGGGTAAACCGCCCGTGGTTGGCTTGTCCGTCAGAAACCACGATGACCCTTCCCACCCCGTTCAACATTTTGCAGGCCGTTAGCCAACCACCGTACAGGTTGGTGCTACCCCCGGTAGTGATGTTTTGTACCTGGATCGTGGCCCAATTTGGCTCTACGCCCAGTGGGCAAACGGTGGCCACTTCACTGTCAAAGCTGATCACTCCAACTTGATCTCGGGCCCCCAAGGAGTGGATGAATCTTACGATGGCCGCTTTGGATATTTCTAGTTTTGGTCCTGACATTGAACCGCTCTTATCCAGGGCAATTGCAATGCGAAGGTCGGGTTGTTCTGCCGTTTGAACGGCAGTTGACGTGACTTCAAGGAGGACGTGCCGACCCTCGGGTCCTTCATGGCTCGTGGCGACTATGGTCACCTCGGGAAAAGCATTTACTTTTTGGTTCGACATCTGTAACTCCTTATGAAGCCCGATTCCGCTTCATGACAGTATTATACAGTAACTGTCATTGGAATTGTCGTAACGGTCTTAAGAATCTTCAAGAAGTTCGTTTATTTGCATTCGGGCCAGCAAAAGCGCTTCTTCGTCCGCCCATCGATCCTCAAACTCCAGAGTGATCCCTTCTGTGAGTTGCAACCGGGTGACCCTAGGCGTGCGGGGCCAGCTGGTTGGGCGAGACGTTGGGCGTGTTTCTCGTGTTTCGTATCCCCTATCGGCGGTTCGGGCGGTCGTCATGTCGTCCGAGGGTTTGGGGAGGGCCAAGAGGTCAACGTGGTGCATCGCGTCCTCCAGACCTCCGCTCAGTAGGTGATCAACCTGCTCCTTAGCCTCGTCGAGCGACTTCCCCCTGTCTTGGAGGCACCGAGCGCCCACCAAACGCACCAAATGTTCCATCTCGTAGCGCGCAAACTTAGGCGTTCCGCGAGGGGCAGGTAAGGTTCCCAGGGCCACGTAATAGCGAACGGTGCGCTTACTCACTTCCATGCGGGGGCGGTCGCGGAGGATTGCGTTGACCGCATCCACCAGTTCGTCAATGCTGAAGGGTGACAGTCGTCGGTAATCTGCCAAGGTCGGCATTGTGACAGTGTACACGACACCTGCGCGCGTGGTCCCGAGAACGCGAGCCCTTCACGCTCGGACCGCGGCACGGATATCCGCGGGCTACATTTCTTGATGACGCTCGAATCGAGATCGGGACTGGGATTCCAGAACGGAGAGAACCACCACGGCTACGATGATCAGCGCGTAGCTACCCACTGCCCACCGAAGCATTGTTTTGCCACCGATCGCGGCCAACAGTACCGACAACAGGGTGACAACTGAAATGCTCATGTACTGAACCGCCTGCCAGCGAGTATCTAGGCGTTCGAACGGAGTGAGCTCTAATTGATCCGCCAAACGATTTGCGTTGAAATATAGAAGGCCGAACAGAAAATAGATGAGACCGAATCCCGCTCCGTAAACTGCAAACAGTTGGGGCAGCTGCTCCTCGCGTATGGATTTCGAAATGAGATTTGGGCCACCCACACTCCAAACGTCTACAAATGTGCTCATAAGAAATTTGAGCGGATACACGTAGCCTAACACCACAAAGAGCAGAGCCGCGTTGAGCATTCGGGTCACGTGATCTTCTAACCCATACCGCCGAAAGAACAAAAAATGGCGCGTCCAAATTTGGAACAAAACCGCAAAGCAGACCCCAAACGCCAAGAATCCTTTCAGGCTTGTCATCAGGGCATCAAAGGTCTTGGGAACTTCTAGTGACACCACCAAAAGCGTGAGGGCAAAGCCAAAGACGGCGTCACTGATGCCTTCCAGCCGGGATACCTCGGTGCCTCGGTGACGGAATCGTAGGTCGGGATGTTTCCGCTTGAGCAGGGCTTGACGAATCACTCCCTATTTTGGTCAGGTCCGCTCCCCAAACGTGTCAGGTTCGCTTAAACAATCTCAGAAGTGCCTCGGCGGAGAGGGTCACCGTGATGGGACGTCCGTGCGGGCAGAGGTAGGGATTTTCCGTGTAGGCAAGGTCGTGGATCAATCGCTCCATTTCCGTGATGCTCAACGTATCCCCTGCTTTGACCGCCATCTTGCAGGAGCTGGTGATCCAGATCTGCTCTCGGGTGGGAACCAAGCGGCGAGTGACGCTAGATTCCACGAGTTCATCCACCATGTCTCGCAGGATCTTCAGCGGGTCTTTATTCTTGATCGCCGCCGGAACCGCACGAACGACAAAGCTCTCCCCTCCAAACGGATCCAGGTCAAACCCCACCGCCCGAATCTCGTCGAGCCGATCTTGAATTAATAAGCAGCTCCGCCGATCTAAGTGCAACGTTTGAGGAACGAGTAAAACCTGCTTCTCAATCGCAGCCGCGCCTTTGACGCCGCAGAGGTATTCGTAAAGAATCCGCTCGTGGGCTACGTGCTGGTCAATAATCACCAAGCCGTGGTGAGTCTCCGCGATGATAAATGTCTTCATGGCCTGTCCAATCACCCGCAGGCCCTCCACCAAATGGACAAACGGCATCGGTCCGTTGCCTTCTGAGACCGGCCCCTCGGGCCGAAAAACCGGAAGCAGGGGAGCTTCGGGCTGAAGCCAACCGGAACCAAAGATCCCTTCCGTGAGGGGCTCCCTCCCCACGTGATGTTGGGCGACATCCGAATTCCATTGCGCCACCGCCGCCGTCTTCCGAGTGGCCTCAATCTCGGCCAGGGCGTCATTCACCGAAGCTACCGAAGCCAGGTTGGGCATCATTCCGTGCTCCATGAGCGCCGACTTCAACGCCATCCGTATCGCCTCAAAAGCCTGCCCTTCGTGCTGAAACTTCACCTCGCTCTTGGTCGGCGAAACGTTGACGTCCACTCGCGCCGGGTCAATGTTAATCATCAACACCAGGAGAGGAAAGCGGCGGTCAGGGGTGATATCTCTAAAGGCTTGGTCAATCGCGGCGGTCAGAGTTCGCGTGCGCACGGGGCGACCGTTGACATAAACGTACTGAAATGCCCGCGTGGGTTTGGTCACGTGGGGCGGGCTCACAAAGCCAGTAAGATGCATGCCGCCAATCTCCAAATTGACCGACGCAAGCACTCGGGCTAGGTCTCGACCCCAGATATCCGCGGCGGCCGCCTGCCGGTCACCCGCGCCGGAAGTCTGGATGGCCAGTTGCCCGTTGTGCCGCATCAAAAACGCCACGTTGGGGTACGCCATTGCGTAGCGAGAAACGTGATCCATGGCCTGACCCACTTCGGTGGTGTCAGATTTTAGAAACTTGAGCCGGGCGGGAGTGTTATAAAAGAGCTCTTCCACCCTAATTTCGGTTCCTTTGGGTCCCGCCTCGGCGTTCGGTTCTTCAATTTTGCCCCCCACCACTTTGAGAACGGTGCGAAGGCCGTCGGATTCAGCGGTTGAAAGACTTAATCGGCTTACGGAGGCAATTGAGGGGATCGCTTCTCCACGAAATCCCAGAGAGAGCACACGTTCAAGATCATCTACCGCACGAATCTTGCTGGTGGCGTGCCGTTGGAGAGCCAGCGAGGCGTCCTCGGCACTCATTCCGGTTCCGTTATCGGAAACTCGGATCAGCGTCTTGCCGCTATTCACCAGATCGATTTCGATGCGCGTGGCGCCCGCATCAAGGGCATTTTCTACGAGCTCTTTCACCACAGAAGCCGGTCGCTCTACCACTTCGCCGGCGGCAATTTGGTTCACGGTATGCGAGTCAAGAAGTCGGATGTTGCCACTGGGCATGATTAGAGTATGGCGCGATGTTTGGTGGTCGTAGCTTCCTCAAGGTACGCTCTTTACATGGCCTCCCTAGACCTCCTGCGCCTGTGGAAGCTCCACCAAATTGACGAGAAAGTGATCGAAATTCGCAAACGAGCCGCTTCGCTGGATGCCGGCGGTGCCGAGCAAGCGAAACTCGATCTATTGATGAAGCAGGATGCGGACGAAGGAGCAAAGGCCCGCGCTCTCTCCTCGGAACTTTTAGATGAAGAGCTCGCCCAGAAATCCATTGACGACAAAATCGCCAAGATCGAAAAGGACCTATTTGGCGGCAAAATCGTAAACGCGCGCGAAGTGGAAAACTACCAAAGGGAAATTCTCGCGTTGCACCGGCAAAGAGATTCCCACGATCCCCGACTCTTAGAACTCTATGAGTTGGTCCCTCCCGCCAAGGCGATCTTAGAAAAACTCACCAAAGAAATTGATGGCCTCAAAAAGGTAATTGCCGATAAGCGAAAAGCGGCGCTGATTGTGAAAGCCGAACTCGAAAAGGCGTACGGAGAGCTTGGAAAGGCACGGCCCGAATCCGCCAAGTTAGTCTTGCCGCAACTCCTCTCTCGATACGAGAGCATTCGCAAGAATCACCAGACGGCCATGACGGAAATTGTGAAGGGTCGCCAGTGCGGATCTTGCGGAATGAGCTTGCCAGAACGAACTTTAGCCCTTCTTCAGGAAGACAAAACAATTACATGCGAAGCTTGTCACCGCATCCTTTACTATTCAGAGGGAGTCGTCTGAAAACAGGCATCCAGGGAGTTGGTGTCGCACTCCTGGGTGTGGCGTGCTTAGCCGGGTGCGCAAAGTTTCCTGCTTCGGGGTCTACTACCCAGAGTCAGGTTATCCGGTTTCGATTTACGATGAGGGGACCGGTTCAGGTTCTGGGCGGGTCGGGCAGTTCCACCGTCTACATCTATGCGGTGGCAATCCGCGCCACCACCGATCCTAACCCGTCTCCCGACAAGGGCCCGCTCCCAATCCTTACCTACAATGCCAACGGCCTGGTGACGGGAAACACCGGGGGTGGCCCCACCCACTATGTTCTATTTGATTCCCAAAGCCCGACCGGTGGCGACCCCTATAAGCTATTCGCTTTCAATCGAATCACGGCATCGGATTTAGATAGTGCTCCGGATTTGAACACGTTGCCGGTTTACAAGCCGAACGCAATTCTCAACTACATCCCCTATCAATATCCGGCTTTGGGTCAAGACGGTCCGACTACGCTGGGATTTGATGTTTTCTTGAGTTCTCTGGTCGTGAACGCATCCGATATCGCAAAGATCAAGACACTTCAGATCAATTTTCTCACCCGAAGTCGTCTCTCTACTTCTCCGGGAACTCAGACTAGCTCATTTGATTCGTTAGGCGATAATACAAACCCCACCGGCATCAATCAGCCGCTGACCGTGTATTTGAATCGCTCCGGCGTCATCAGCGGGGTTGATCCTCAAGACGTCTCGGACCCGGCTCTAGACTTCGGGAATTGGTCGGTTGAAGTGGTTAATCAATAAAGGTATTCGCCGATGATCTCGATTCTGCTCACGTGTTACAACCACATTCACTATCTTCCCGCGGCGGTTGAGGGGATTCGGCAGCAGACATTTCGAGACTTTGAAATCATTGCCATCGACGACGGAAGTTCCGATGGGACTCGCGAGTGGTTAGCCCAGCAGGCGGATATTCAGTGCATCTTTAACCCCACGAACCGGGGAACCTACGCGACGCTCAACGTGGGCTTGGCCCGGGCCAAGGGCGAATTCATTGCCGTGCTCAACGATGACGATGTGTGGCTACCGGATAAATTGGCCCGCCAAGTGGATCTTCTCACCGCGCATCCCAACGTTGGCCTAGTTCATACCGGCGGCTATTTTATCGATGGGGAGGGTCAAAAAACGGAGGGGAACCCGCTAGGATTTGCGTTCCCTCGCTTTGCGAGCGGAGACATTCTGCTGGGATTGGTTTACGAGAACAAGATCATCGCCAGTGCGGCCCTCGCTCGGCGGTCTTGCTTTGAAGGGCTGGGCGGATTTAATGAGGGCTACTTTGGGTCAGGCGATTGGGAGATGTGGTTCCGAATTGCCGAAGTTTACGACGTCGGCTTTGTTGACGAACCCCTCACGCTTTACCGAGTTCACGGAGCTAACGCCAGCCATAAGCTGGATCGAATTTGGCGAGACGATCAGAAGCTCCGTGAATGGATCATGATTCGCCTAGACCTTCGGATCGGAAAGGACGATGGGGATGCCCTGCGGCGAGCGAAGGCATTTAATCTGGCCGCGCTCGGCACGGTGCGAATGCTGAACGGAGATCCCTCGGGAAGTCGGCGCTCTTATGGGGAGTCCTTTCGTCTGCTGCCGTCGCGGTGGCAGACGGTAGCGCGATACTTCGCCACTTTTACCGGGCGGAACGCGTTTAGAAGGATGCTTTAATCGTGGCTACCTCCCGGATTTACCTGGACCATGCGGCCACCACTCCCCTTCTTCCGGAGGTGACGTTGGCCATGATCCCGTGGCTAGATTCGGGCAACCCCAGCAGTCTGCACCAAGAGGGGCGACGCGCCAAGGATGCCATTGACGCGGCGAGGGAAGGGGTGAGCCGAAGCCTAGACTGCCTCTTTGCCGAAGTTCTGTTTACGTCGGGCGGCACAGAAGGGGCAGTTATGGCAATTCTGGGAGCCGCCATGGCAAACCAAGATTCCCGTCGTCGGCGGATTTTGGTGAGTGCGGCGGAGCATCACGCGGTACTCAATACCGGAGATGCGCTTGGGTGTTTAGGTTATCGTCTGGAATTAGTTCCGGTGGATGGCGAAGCCAGAGTTGACCTTAACCGATTGACTGCCTTGATGGATGACGACGTTTTATTGGTGAGCGTGATGCACGCTAATAATGAGTTTGGAACGGTAAACAATCTGGCCGAGGTTCGGGCAATTACCCAGCGGCATGGCGGTCTGATGCATTCAGATGCGGTTCAAACCTTTCTCACTGACTTTCACCCGGTCCCCAATCTTTTAGCGATTGACCTGTTAAGCGTGAGCGGGCATAAAGTCCATGGTCCCAAAGGCGTGGGTGCCATCTACATTCGCGCGGGAGTCAAGATTAAGCCACTTCTGGCGGGAGGCGGCCAAGAGCGTGAAATGCGGGGAGGCACCGAAAACGTCGCCGCCATCGCCGGATTCGGAGCGGCCGTGGCGGCGGTTCCCCGCGAGGTACCTCGCGGACCCAGAGACGAATTTCTCCGTTTGATCGGAGCGACACCCACGGTTCAAATCCAAAACAGGCCCGCCGTGCTTCACGGTCACGCCCACGTGCGATTTCCCGGAATTCAGGCCGAGACGATGTTGATTCGGCTGGACCGAATGGGCATCAGCGCAAGTAGCGGTGCCGCCTGCAGTAGCGGCAGTATCGAAGTCAGCCACGTGATGCTGGCCGCCGGGTTCTCGCCCGAGGAAGCTAGGGAAGGACTTCGTTTCACCTTTGGACGGTTTTCCACTCTCGAACACGCCAAATCTGCGGCCGCAATCGTGCAAGAAGCCGCCTCCAAGATTCAGTCCGCCCGCTAACCCTCACAAATTTCCCGATGGACACATCTTGAAGGAAGCCGACCTAGCCTCTCCAAAGAATCCCCGGTAATCTAAATCAGATGCCTCTCCCCATAGAAGACCTCACCCCTCGCGAGATCGTCAGAGAACTAGATCGCTACATCGTGGGGCAAAACGCGGCCAAGCGGGCGGTGGCGGTGGCGCTCAGAAACCGGTACCGCCGGCAGCAACTTCCCGAAGCCCAGCGAGATGAAATTACGCCCAAGAACATCCTGATGATTGGCCCTACGGGCGTAGGGAAAACGGAAATTGCCCGTAGGCTAGCCCAATTGGCCCGCGCGCCGTTCATCAAAGTAGAGGCGACTAAGTTCACCGAAGTGGGTTACGTGGGCCGCGATGTGGAGTCCATGATCCGGGAACTTGCCGCCGCCTCGGTGCGATTGGTGGAGAAGGAACTCACCGAAGAGGTCCGACCGGAAGCGGAGCGAAGAACGCTGGAGCGGCTTATCGACTTGGTAGATTCTGAATTGGCCACGACCCGGCCCCGCGCCACTCAACCCAACCCTATGTTTTCCGGCTTCATGACGGTGGATGCCGAGGCTGATGAAATCGTGCCCACGGAAGAGTACGACTACGAGGCGGAGGAGAAAAAGACCCGGGCGCGGCGTAAGCGCATCGAGAAGAAGATTTTGTCCGGTGAGTACGATGACACTCGGCTGGAAATTGATTCCGAAGAATCAAACAATCCGTTTGTTCAGGTGTTCACTCCCGGCGGTATGGAAGAAATGGGCATCGACTCGAACCAGCTTGGCGGTGCCTTTGGTTCGCGCCGCGTGAGGCGGACCGTTTCTTTGCGGGAGGCACGCGAGATTCTGTTTCAAGAAGAGGCTAAGCAAATTGCGGACAAAGCGACGATCCAGCGTGAAGCCATTCTTCGGGCCGAGCAAACCGGAATCATATTCTTAGATGAAATCGACAAGGTCGCGGGCAAGTCGGGCGGAAGTGGTCCCGACGTTTCTCGTGAAGGGGTTCAGCGAGACTTGCTTCCCATCATTGAAGGCTCTACCGTGCAAACCAAGTACGGCCCTTTGCGCACCGACCATATACTTTTCATTGCCGCGGGAGCTTTCCACATGGCTAAACCCAGCGACTTAATCCCGGAACTGCAGGGCCGACTTCCCATTCGGGTAGAGCTAGATCCGCTCTCAGAGACCGACCTTCGACGCATTCTCCAAGAACCCAAAAATGCGCTGACCCTCCAGTACCGTCAACTTCTGGAAGCGGATGGCATCAGCATCGAGTTCACTTCAGACGCGCTCGACGAGATCGCTCACGTGGCAACTCAGGTCAATCGACAGACCGAAAACATCGGCGCCCGCCGACTCCACACGATCATGGAGCGACTCTTGGAAGAAGTACTGTTTGAAGCGCCAGAGCTAGAAACCAAGCAGATCACCTTCACGGGCGAGCATGTAAAACTGAAATTAGGGGCGATAACGGCGAATTTAGAGAAGAGTCGGAACGTTTTGTGAGCCCTGCCCGTAAATTTGCGTGAATACGGTCCTATACTCTTAGTTATGAACCGCTTCGGCCTGCCATGGATGGTTGCCGGATTGCTGAGCCTGTCGTTCAGCGCTCCCCCTTCGCGTAGCTTTTCTGCGGAGGAAGCCCAGAAAATTCGTGACTACTGGGCGCAACCAGGCCGCTATTTAGAGCGAGAACCGGAGAATGTTGGGGTGGTGGGTCCGTGGCAACCGCGCCTGACTCCCCAGGCTTCAAAGTGGTTTTGGGATTACGCCAAAGTTAAAAAATCAGTGGACGTGGTCACCGGCACGTTCTGGGAGAACTGGGTAAAGGCCCGGTTGATTTCGGATCGCTGGGCGGCCTGCAGCGACTGCCGTCAACGCAACCGAGATGAATTCTTTGTTGATGGTCCGCCCATTGATTCTGATCTCCCCGAAGCAACCCCGCCCGATCCAGGTCCGGTTCCCGATGACTTGGCGGCTCGGCTCGGTGAACCTCCTTCGTTGTCCGAGCCTGCACAACCGCGGACTCACTCCATTCGGTTCGATGATGTTTCGTTCACCTACGAGGACCACATTCGATTTTCTTCGCCGCGATATTCGTACTATCGCTTTGAACACGGGGTGCGTTCTGAGGGTGCCGCACTCAAGACGTTGCCGGGGGAAGGCCTGAGTCGGCTCTGTGAAGCGGCCGGAATCACAGAATCTGAAGGTAGGGTCATGTTTGCCGTCTCGTCACTGGAGGGTGGGTTTGATGCGATCAATACCTACGACACGGGTTACATTTCAATCGGATTCATTCAGTTTGCTTGTTTGCGCCAAGGCGCAAATTCTCTCGGAGGGTTGCTGGCAGACTACAAAAAGGCAGATTCAGAAAGTTTTGACCGTGACTTCCGCAAATTTGGCATCGACGTTACGGATCAGGGTGAGATGGTCGCCTTGGATATTGCCGACGGCCAAGAAACGATTGGCGCAGATGCCGCTCAGCGGATTATTGAGGACAAGCGACTGGTGGCGGTTTTTCAACGCGCGGGTCAAATGAGTGAGGGCTTCCGGGTGGCTCAGCTGAGGTGCGCCAAGGCGATGTATTACCCAGAAACTGTATCAGTCAGCGTCATGCTGGAAGATGGACCGCAGATGGTTCCGATTACCGACATTGTTAAGTCAGAGGCCGGCCTCGCCACGCTGATGGATCGCAAGGTGAACACCGGCAAAATCGACGGCTTGGAAGATGCAGTCTCCCGAATTTGCTCGCGAATTTCCCCAAAGAAAGTATCCGATCTTCACCCTTACGAGCGCGAAATTGTGACCGCCTTGAAATACCGACGTGACTATTTGATAGATAACAGCTTGTCTCAGCCTCCCAATCTCAACACCCGAAATGTGCGCGATCTTCCCAGCCGGTCTGGTTCTCGCCAGAAGCGCAAGGGTGCAGTGCACTAATCCGGAAGTTCTGGGCCCCAGGTCAGACGAGAGTCGGCGCAAAATCTTGAGTGCCCAGGTTCTTCCGGTGTACAGTAACAAGGTGATTTTGCGGTTGCGTATCGAATTTTGCGGCAAGAGTCCACTTTGGTTTAGTGTTCTTCTCATAATGCTTTGGTTACCCCAATGGGGGGTAGCTCAACAGATTTCCGCGCCCTTGCCCACCGATATTCCCGCCGCAATTGCGTTTAGTGATTGGCGAGAGGTTTCGCACACGGAATCTGCCACCGAATACGCGGTGACATTCCCGAGTCCGCTTCCATCCGGAATTCCTAATAACGACGTAGTGCCGTTGCGGATATTTCTGCCCGATGAAGTCAAACAACCCGTTCCGGTCGTGTTGTTAACCCACTATTGGGGGGCCACAGATCTTAAAGCCGAAGTATCACTCGCGGGAGATTTATCTCGTCGAGGGATCGCAACGGCAATCCTCACTTTGCCTTACCATTTGGCCAGAACACCGCCGGGGCACCGGTCGGGAGACATGGCGATTGAGCCGGACCCGGTTAAATTAACCCGAACGATGCTTCAGTCAGTTCAAGACGCCCGCCGCGCCGTGGACTTCTTGGCGTCTCGCCCAGAATTCCGAAAGGATGAAGTCGGCCTAGCCGGCACAAGCTTGGGTGCCCTGGTCGCCGCCCTTACTTACGCGGTGGAACCCCGGATCACCCACGTGGCATTCTTAGTTGGCGGGGCAGATATTGCCCACATTATTTGGAATTCGTCCCGAGTGGTGATTCAGCGGGATGCCTTACGCAGGAGAGGGTTCACGGAAGCTAAACTGGCCCCCGAACTGCAGACCATTGAGCCGTTAACCTACCTTCCCCGAAGTACGCCGGGTACGGCGTTTGTTATTGGGGCAAAATACGATACGGTAATTCCCGCGGAAAGCACCTCGACGCTGATTGAGGCGCTCCCGGGAGCGCGCACGTTGTGGCTAGATACCGGTCATTACGGTGGAGTATTTGTTCAACGGAAACTCTTGAACGAGGTTGCGGTATTTTTTGCGCAGGAATTTGCGGGGCGCACGTACACACCGCCCAAGCGAGTGGTTGCCCCCACCATTCGCCTGGGTCTAAAGCTTGACGCACCTTATGGCCCAGATCTCATTGTGGGGCTAGACCTCCTGAAATTTGATGTCAGGGGAGATGCGTTTGCTTCCTTCTTTGTATCTCCGCGGGGACCGCAACTCTTTATTGGCACTAAGGTCAGTCAGTCCGTTTCCTTAGGAATAATCGGTTCCGTTAGGGGCGCGGGTGTGGGCCTGCTATGGAGCACGGTTCTGTGATTGCCGAGCCCCTACAGTTACGGGCAACCAAAAATTTGCTCGCCACGTACTTTGAACTTGGTCTTGCCGCGGGGAGTGGGGAAGCTTGGCATGATAGCGGGTTTCGCGCTTGCCTGGGCGACTTGGATCATCCGATCTGTAATTTTGCCGCTGACCTCCGGTTGGATCCGTGGTCCGTGCGCCGATTGCGTGCGCTCGCCGCATCCCGTGGATCATTCAATGTTTACGTGGTTCCCAGTGATCAACCCGAGCATCTGGTGGAATTATTAGAACGGGCGGGGTTTAGAAAGCAATTCGAATTGGTTCAGATGGTGGCAAAGCCAGCCGCCTATCGGCCAATCGGGGTGAAGGCCACGCTTGAATTGGCCGAAATTACCGACCTAAAGGAGCGGTTTCGGTTGGCTCGATTCATGTCTGACCAGTTTTTCTCCCGTCAAACCGATTTATTTCGAAAGCGTGTGGCGACCGTGACGGCACAGGCCAAGAACTTAAAACTGTATTCGCTCGGTGATGCCCAGAGTCCAAAGGGAGGCGTCATGCTCTCTTCTGCAGAAGGCGTCCTGGGAATCTATAATTTATGCGTTTCGTCCGCCCATCGTGGAAATGGCATCGGAGCCGAGTTGGTGAATTGGGCGATGGACCAGGCCGATGGATCCGATATATTGCCTACGCTCCAATGCGATCAAGGGCTGGTTCCCTGGTACTACCACCTGGGTTTTCAATCGGTTGGCCTTATTAGCGTGTACACGTTGTGTGATGACGAGTCTGACGTTATACTAGAAGCGGTCTAAGTGCGCTTTACTCGATTTGCGTTCACTCTAGTGGAGTTACTGGTGGTTCTGGTCGTCCTCATGGTACTGGCCGGAACGCTGTTTCCTGTCTTTAAATCGGCCGAAAGTCGAGCTCGGCAAACCGAATGCAGCACTAACTTTCACATGGTTAGTTTGGCCACCACTTTGTATACCAACGATTACGACGATTATTTCCCGCCGGTAAACCACCAACCCGCCGAGGAACCTAACTCTCGCAATGACCGCACCTGGGTGCAGATGGTGTTGCCGTACCTCAAGAGCTTTGATGTGTTTAGGTGTCCGTCTGGGCCAACCACCAACCTTACGCCAGAGGCCAGCTTTGATCGAGACTTGGTTCCGGGCGACACTTTTAGTCGGTTCTACACTGCTTCGCTGCATTCGTCGGTGGGTTACAATTTTCAGTACTTGGCCCCCATCGTGAAGGTGGCGGGACAATGGACGTCCCAACCGCGTTCTGGCTCCATGGTCACCAAGCCGGGCCAAACCGTTGTATTTGTTGATTCCGTGTGGGATCGCACCTCGGATGGAACTCCCTACGGAGGAGGAAGCTGGCTGGTGGTTCCGCCGTGCCGCTACTACGTGGATTCAACCATGCCGGCCCGACGGGTGGACAGTTTTACAATGACAATTGCCTCCACGTCTGAGGTATTCACCACCAGCGAGGGGTGGGATCTCGCCGAGAGTCGGAATCCCGCCATCTACGGTGGAGTCTGGGCTCGGCATAACGGACGCGCCACGGTTGCGATGGCAGACGGAAGCACAGTGGCGCAAACCGTGAATCAGCTGGCGGAAGGATGTGATCTGAAAGATCGATGGCAAGGCGTTATTCGAGACGAAGAGGCCTATCGATGGGATATTAGGTAGATTTACAAATTCCGGTGCCAAACTAGATTGACTATGTGGTTGCGGCATCGAAGCCTCGCTACGCTTGCGATTGGGTTCACTCTGGTAGGCGGTAGCCTAGCGGGAAGCGTTCCCACGGAAGCACAACTTCGCGCTACTTACGGCGGGCTTCTTAAAGATGTTAGTTTGGCGAATATTCGCCAAACCTATGCGGATGTCTCCGCCTTTGGCTCACGACTTACCGGTTCCACTGGCGAAGCCAAAACGCTGGACTACGTTGAACAAAAGTTTCGTGACCTTGGGCTACAAGAGATTCATCGCGAAAAATTTACGGTTTCCATCCCAGATCCAGATGCCATGGGGTCGCTTCGTTGGGGTAACCGCCACATCTCACTTTATCCGCTGTGGCCCAACCTGGCCCGCACCAGCTCCTGCCACCTTTCGGGTCCGCTGATCTACGGGGGGACGGGATCTCTGGAGGCGTTGCGAGGCAAAGACGTGAAGGGCACGATTGTGCTCTTGGAATTTAATTCTGGTCCAAGGTGGCGCAACGCGGCCAGGCTGGGAGCCAAGGCAATTGTGTTCTTGGAGCCTACCGAAATGCCGAGGGCGGAAGCGGAAGCAAAATTTGCGAGCGTTCCGCTAGATATGCCCCGGTTTTATCTGCCCATGGCAGTTGCTGGACCGGCCCTGAATGCAGCTCGAAACGGCGACACGGTAAAGCTAGACTGCGAACAGAAGTGGATCAAACGCGATTCAGCCAATCTCATCGCGGAAATGCCGGGGCGAGATCGTTCCGCTTCAAACGAGCCCGTTGTTCTCATGGCGTACGCCGACTCGATGAGCGTTGCCCCTGGGTTGGCACCGGGGGCAGAAGCTATCAGCGGCCCAGCTTCTTTGGTCGAGTTGGCGCGAGTCTATCGGAATCATGATCACCGTCGTCCGCTGCGCTTTGTTCTCAGCGGAGCCCATGGGCTGGGGCTTCAGGGGGCGCGAGAATACGTTGAGAAACGCATTGTTCAGCCGGAAGCGCCTACGTTTGTCACGGTGACCCTTGACCTAACCTCCGGGGCGCCGACGGTGGGTAGCTACGGAAGGGGCTGGTTTTATGAATACCGAGATGAATCACAGCAACCGCTCCAAACAATTTCACGTCTGTTGAGGGCCCATGGCACACTCCTCGCCAAAATCGATGGCATTGACCCGCCCCGCCTAGTCTTTATTGATGCGGTGAATAATGGCGATAGCCGCACGTGGAAAAACAATATTTCGGGCAAGTTCGCCTTTGATTGCGAACCCCTGGTTGACGCCGGGGTCACTGCTTTGACCTTTGCCACGGTAGAGGACAGCCGACCTAAGGCCGATACTCCGGTTGACACTCTAAGCCGGGTTGCCTTTGCCAACGTACATCGCCAGGTACAAACCGTTGCTGTGATGTTGAATCACGTTTTGAACGACACATCGGATCGCTCTGAGCCCAGTGACTTCAAGATTCCCGTCGAACCCAGATCGCCGTCCCGATCAAGCCTCATCGGCGGTTTTGCCGTGGTGGATGGGCAAGTCGTCTATTACGACCCTCAGAAGAGTTTTGTGCCGGATAGTCCCGTTCCCGATTCGCTTGCGGGTGTGCTGGGTCGCCAGAAATCCCTGATGGGCGTCCGCGGAGATATTCTCCAACTCACCTCGGGGGCAAATGCCAGCTTTCACTTTGTTGGCCTTGCGCCGGTAAGCGCGTACTCGGATACAACTTCCCAAGAAACTCGCTTGGTTGCATTTCACTTTGATAAGAAGGGGGACATCGACTACGCTGCTACCCAGAGTGGAAGCGGAACCATGAGTTTCTCTACCGAATTTAAGCTACTCACCAGCGAACATACCTCACCCATCGTGGTCTTTCATTGTGTGCCCACCACCCTGTACGACATGGTGGATCCTCAAGAACTCAAGGCGCTTCAGCGCGTGTGGGTCATCGACGCTCAAACGGGGTCGTCACCCCTGGACTACGGCACCTTTACCCCCGGCTCTGACCAACGCTTAAATCCCGAGATTGAGGATACGCAGGTTCTGTTTACGATGCCGGGTCAGCGCTACCGGATGATTGCGGCATCCGGATCAGACTTTGCGCGCCTCATCATTACGAACTCTTCTGTGGGTGACGAAGAAGGGCGCGGGTTCCGAGCGCCGGGCGACGCCGTAGACGCCGACCCCCCGAAGACATCCAACCTAACGCCAACCGAAATCCGGGCGAATTCTGCGCTTGACGGATACTTCCCCAACACCGCGCTGAATGCGGCTTTGGATATCATGGCGATCAACGATTCGCGTATTGCCCGGTTCAAAAAATACCGAATCATCAGCGCGAGCATGTCTGATCTGCAAGCCCAAGCTCATGCAGAGGCAAAGTTGGCGCAGGAGGCAATTGACAGGAAAGACTGGCCGGCGGCGGATCAACACGCTCACGCGTCTTGGGGCTACGCGCTGAGGGCCCACCCCGTTATCCAAGCTACCGCCAACGATGTGGTGAATGGGGTGGTTTTCTACCTCTTTTTACTTATTCCGTTTAGCTACTTCTTAGAGCGGTTAATGGTCGGTAACCAATTGTTGACCAAACAACTGTCGTGGTCTATCGGGATTTTTATCGCATCGTTTTTGGTGTTACGCCTCATTCATCCGGCATTTGAAATTGTGTCTAACCCGTTCATGATCTTTGTCGCCTTTGTGATGGGCGTGCTGAGCTTGATCGTGATCTCGTTCATTTTGGGCAAGTTCGAAAGCTCGCTGAGGGCGGTTCAGAAAGAGCAGAGCGGCGTTCACGAAGTGGATATTCGCCGTTCCAGCGTGGCCATGGCCGCATTTAATTTAGGTGTAAGTAATATGCGCCGCCGAAAGGCCCGCACCGTGTTGACCACGCTCACCCTGGTCGTGATGACCTTCATCGTGCTCAGCTTTACCAGCATCGTATCAGAGCTGTCACTCACCGAGACCGCTAGCCCCAATTCAGCCCGCTATCCCGGACTGCTAATGCGTAATCCGGGCCTTGAGCCTATGCAGTTGGCAACCTACCGTAAGATTCAGAGTGAGTTTGCCGGTGCAGGCGTTGTGGCCAGACGGGCCTACTATTACGGGGCGGATATTGGCGACACCGGAGTTCTGACCTTGCAACGGGCAGACCGTGTGGCCGAAGTTAGAGCTATGATTGGCCTGGATCCCGTTGAAGATAAGGTGCTTCAGCCTCAGCAGGCTTTGTTGCCGGGCGGAAGGTGGTTCCGGCCCGGAGAGCGAGACGTCATGATCTTGCCTCAGCCTTTGGCTGAGACGCTCAAAGTAGAATCTACCGATGTAGGTAGCGCCAAAGTCACCTATGCGGGAACCGCATACACGGTGATTGGGATTGTGGATCCGGGAATTCTGCGTGCGCTTTCGGATTTAGACGGTGATGGGTTGATGCCGCCCGATTTCACCCTTTCGAAACAATATCAGGAAGCAAAATCCACCACCAATAGCGCATTTCGAAGCTATCTTAGGTTGGACCCGGCCACGATCTTTATCCTGCCTGCAGAATCGGCGATGGCGTTAGGGGCAGACCTTCGCAATGTTGCGGTGGCATTTCCTGATCCGGGTTACACGAGAAAGGCGCTGACTGCGCTGATGCCGAGATTGCGACTTAACCTCTATGCTTCAGTGCCATCTGCGACGGTGCCCAGTGGCCCCCTGGAAGTAAAGCAATTCAGCGTTTTGCAGGCTTCAAAGGGCAGCGGAATGGGGTTGGTAATTGTTCAGCTTCTCATTGCCTCTGTCTTTGTGCTCAATACGATGGTCGCTACGGTGTTTGAGCGCACCCGCGAAATTGGAATCTTCTCCAGCATCGGCCTGGCCCCTAATCACATTGCAATGCTGTTCTTTGCGGAGAGCACGGTGTACGGAGTGCTCGGCGCAGTGATTGGCTATTACGTGGCCCAGGCCACGGCAAAAGTAATTGTGGCCACGGGTGCGTTTCCTGGTTTGACCCTGAACTTCAGTTCCACATCTGCAGTTTTGTCGGCGGTGCTTGTTATGGCGGTCGTGCTTGGAAGCACGATCTATCCCGCCCGAAAGGCGAGCCAAATCGCGGCACCTGCGATGAACGAAGAAGTCTTTGAGACGGAGCCAACGGGGGACGATTGGCAACTTCCGTTGCCGTTCAGCATCAGCGAAGCGGAAGCCGGACCGCTAACCGCATTTTTAGGGGAGTGGCTAAGGGCTTATGAGGGGTACACCATCGGGGACTTTGTCACTAAAGGGACCCTCCTCTCCTCGGAAAAGCGGGCGGCGGGGGATCGGTTCCAAGTTACTACCACCAGTTGGTTGGCTCCTTACGATCTGGGTATTTGTCAGCAACTCACCTTAGTCGCGTCTCCGTCTCCGGTTCCGGGCGTTTACCTTCTGGATCTCACACTCCATCGAATTTCGGGAGATCCTGAAAATTGGCCTGTCGTCAACCGGCGGTTCCTTGCGAACCTACGAAAGCAGTTTTTAACGTGGCGAACGCTGAATCGAGATCAACGAGCGAAGTACGAAGCCATGTCGAATGAAGAACTGATGGGACAGGCGGCGGCGGTCTAGGATAGTTTAGAAGGTGCCTCGGCACGGCGACCGGTTCGGAGCAACCATAGACTTCCGAGGATCGCCGAGAGCACCGAGGCACCCAGAATCGCGATCTTCGCGCTTTCAATATTGGGAGTATGACCAAAGGCAAGTTCGGCAATAAAGAGCGACATCGTGAACCCGATGCCCGCCAACATGCCAACGCCTGCCACATGCGGCCATTCCACAGGCTGAGGAAGCGCGCAAAGGCCGATTCGAACCCCGATCCAGGCGCCAATAAAGATGCCAAGAGGCTTTCCAAGTACGAGGCCGACGATGATACCGGCGCTGACCCCAATGTCACCGGAGTGGAGTGTCAAATGCACCCCCGCGTTGACCAGAGCAAATAGCGGGAGGACGGCAAAGTTCACCCAAGGACCTAATGCGTGCTCCAATCTCAACAAGGGATTCTTCTGGGTGGTGGTCAATGCGGAATACGGGATTGTCAGAGCCAATACCACCCCAGAAAGTGTGGCGTGCAGGCCAGAAGCCATCGTGAATCCCCACAGAGGAAGTCCCATGACAAGGTAGGGCCACAGGGCAGAAACTCGAAGGCGGTTGAGCGCCAGCAAGAGCAAAGTGCATCCGGCCATGCCACCCAGCATTAACCATTTAACTCCGGCTGAATAGAACAGCGCGATCACCACAATGGCCCCCAGATCATCTACGATCGCGATCGTAGCTAGCAGGAGTTTTAGACCGGTGGGCACCCGAGACCCCAGCAAGGCAAGCACTCCCAGAGAGAATGCGATATCGGTGGCCATTGGAATTCCCGCTCCCTGAATATCCCTGAGCGGGCTAGCCATCCCGAGATTGACGCCAACAAATAGCGCGGCGGGAACCATCATTCCGCCAATTGCGGCAAGCACGGGGAGGGCAGCGGCGCGGCGGTCTTTGAGTTCTCCACCCAAGATTTCTCGCTTGATCTCTAGGCTCATCAGCAAAAAGAAAAGGGCCATGAGGCCGTCGTTGACCAGAAAGTGGAGCGTGGTCCACGCGGGCAAACCCGGAATTTTGGCGCTCACAAAGGCACTATAAGAGGAAGCCGTCCCCCAATTTGCCCATCCTAACGCGATCACGGCGAATGCCATCAGGGTGATGCCACCGGCTGCTTCACCCTCCATAAATTCCACGAACGGGCCTTTGGACTGCGCCACCGGTAGCCTCATACCCTCTCAATTTACCAGGAACCCCAAGTTGTCGCATATTCGAGCTGTCATTCCGGCGGATAAGAAGGTATCACGGAAGGATGGCGAAGGTGGTCGAGGAGCGCATTCGGGTTCGGTACGGAGAAACCGATGCAATGGGGCACGCGTATTACGCAAATTACCTCTACTGGTTTGAGCAGGCCAGAGGTGCTTGGTGCCGAGCCACCGGATTCTCCTATCGAGAGATCGAAGCGCAGGGAATTAAATTACCGGTAGTTGAAGCCCACGTTGAATATAAGGCGGAAGTGCTCTATGATGAAGAGGTCATTGTGAGAATCTGGTGCGAGGAAATACGGCGGGCCTCCGTGAGGTTTGCCTACGAAGTTATTAACGCCGAGACCCTCAAACGATGCACAATTGGTTACACCGTTCATGTGGTTATGGGAGAAAATCGAAAGGCCATTTCGATTCCCGACCATCTGCGAAAACTTTGGGAAGGCGAACCAACGCCTGCGTGACTTGCAACGTATCAGATTAAGGAGCGAAACGGAATTCCTGAATTTATAACAACGCAAATGGTGGAATCTCCCCTAACCCCTGCCCGAAGCCTCGATCTCTCACTTGATGAGCTAGATCGCGTGGCCCCGGGTGCCCCATTGCTGGCCCTTGGGCAAACCGTATTTTGGGATGAACCCATGAAAGCCGGGGTGGCGATGGCGCTGAAGAATCGCCCTTTAGCCCGAAGGTTTGTGGCCGGAGTCCACGATACCGATTACTTTGCCAAACTTCCGAGTGGAAAACGGCAACCCGGCAAGTTCCGATCTGTGCCTCATAACGACACGAACACGCGAGGTTTATGGAGTGCCGCCGGTGAATTTTCTGCGCTCTTTGGCTCAGAAACCGTGATCACCCGCGACGCGCTCCTTGCGGCCGGACTTCGCTTGCATGCGGTGGAGCGAGCGCGCCCAGGATTCCTGGATTCGGCCACCGAGGCCTACGGCTGGAGAGGCATTGTTTCCCTGGATGAAAATCCGCCGGTGACCATGGAAGTATCCCTGGGTCAGCTCATGCCAGAATTGTGCGCTACGCTTACTTGGGCCATGGGCACTTCTGTAGACGGCCTTGCTGGAGAAGGCCAAAGCTACGCCAGAGATTTGGCCGACGAACTTCACGCCAAGGTTTGCGAACTGGGCGAGGGGGCGGTTAGAAAACTGGGAGGGCTTTACGAGGCGCTCGCTCCGGAAATCTACAGCTTCTGTGCTAATGCGCCGATAGACGTGGACGTTTCTGCCACCAGTAAGCTCCTGAGATTCAACCGCGATACCTGCCACCTTCCGCGATTTGAGTTGCTGAATCTATTTCTTGACCCCGCAACCCGGCAAATGGCCACCCGTGCATACGACGAATCGGTGAAAGGGGGAAGTGGGCAATACGGGCTGTCTCGCTTTGGAACGGGCGCGATTCCGTTTGATTTGGTGATTCCTGGCCTAGGCCGAGGCACCATTCGTTTAGGAACTCGCGGTGCCGTCATCGGAACTCGGCAGCCCCAATTTCTATCGTTCAAGCAGGCACCCACGTCAGTGTACGAACTGGCAGAAATCATTGAAAAGAAATTGGGTCCCAACTGCGTGGTAGTGGGAAAAGCGGTGTCCCTCATCGGCATGCTGGCGCGTGAATTTGTCTTTGTGTTTCACGAGGGGGCCAGCAGTTATGTGAAGGTCAGCCGCGATTTTCATCGTCGGTTAGCGGCAGCCGGCGTCCCGATGCAAGTCAATCCGATTCTCAGGATTCGTTACGATGCATGGTCAGCCCTTAATGTTTGTTGCTCTTGGCTGAGATTGCCGGAGCCACTGCGACGCCCCTTTGGCACGGAGGAACTCTGTGCGCCAAGTTTTGCCTCTCGTTGGCAAGAAGTGGCAACCGAACAAGATGAAGTTCTAAAACGACTCGCACGACTAAAGAGGCCCATCGATTTGATTCGTTATTTGGACGAATCGCTGGGCGGATCGTGGAAGCGATTGGCCGAAGAGTACGAATCCCTTCACGCAAGGCTCTCCCAATTGGAGACGGCATTAGGTTCACTCAAGAAGAGCCGGGATGAACTATATGAAGAGCGACGGCGTCTTCGAGCCGCACGTGGCGAGGCCGAGGCGGGTTTGGGAATGCACTTTAGGCAACAAGTCTTTGAGAAAACGCCGACGGCGGAGGACATCGCTCGTCGATCAGAATTGCAATCTAAAGTAGACCAAGTGCTGGAGTCCCAGCTAAGTAGCACTCACTTTCTGAATACCCTGCGTGTGCACCAGAATGCCCTCGTGAAGGATCCGGAGATTCGCCGCATCCATGACCGGCGCCAAGCCATTGAATTGGAGGCTGAGCTCAAGCGCGCTCGATTGATTAGAGAAGCAATCATCGCGTCTGAAGGCCTTCGCCATGCCAACCATCGACCGAGTGCTTGGTGGTTCAGAATGGTGAGTCCGGATGGGCTGTGGTTCCGAGAAACCGTGAATACCGCCCACTGCTATTTGGAACCGCTCATCTAAAGTACAAGCACAAAGACTTTATGACAAATCTGCCATTTTGGAAAGTGGAGAGTATTGGTAACCATTTTCCGCTTCTTCATCAACAAGACTTGTCGCCAGAAACCAATCTGGCTGAACTCGCGGTCACGTTATGCAATCCTCACTTTGGAATCGGGGGAGACGGCCTTCTTGTGGTGGCCATGGAAGATGCGGATCTGCGGTTGCGAATGTTTAACCCAGACGGTACCGAAGATTTTTGCGGAAATGGCATACGTTGTGCGGCGGCCCATGCCAACGCCTTAGGATGGATCGGCACGGAGTTCAATATTCGGCACCGCGACCGGGTGGTACCCATTGAGATCGCCCGAGGTCGGATTCGGTCAACGATTGGTTCTGCCGACTACACCCCGTCGGCAATTCCGTTGAAAGGGCCAGAACTGTTCAACGCCACCGTCTGGAGCGGGATGGATTCTGGAATGCCTCTCAGCCTTTTTGGGAGCGTTCTCACCACCGGAAGCACGCATACCGTGATTCCTACCTATTCTCTGCCCGACGATGACTCCTTTCGGTCCGTGAGTGCCAAAGTCTCGGTGGATTCTAAATTTCCGGATCGAACCAGTGTGATCTGGGTGACGGAGCTTGCTCCAAATTCGCTCAAGATTAGAATTTGGGAACGCGGAGTGGGCGAAACCTTGGGATGTGGGACTGGGAGTTCCGCCGCCGCCGCTGATTATTATCGCCGCAAAGGCAGAGGCGGAACAGTGACCGTCGAAAATCCGGGCGGAAGTGTTCAAGTGACCATGCAGTCGTGGGATGCGCCAATCGCTATCGAAGGAACCGCAGTCGAGGTCTTTCAGGGGGTGTGGTGTGGGTGAAAGAATTGTTGGAAGCTCGCCCAATGGCCGTGCTTTTGCCGGTAATCTTCATTTGGGGAGAACGGCCGATTACGGTACATCTAAAAGCTATTTGCCAGCATCGAGAGGCTTTTTACGAGACAGTTTTCTCGCTACCGAGGTTTTCAGAAGTACCGCCGGGACCTTTGAGGGGTAAACGGTGGCTCCTACGCTAAGGGTGCATTCCTAGTTATGAACCCTTGGCCTCAACTTACAGACGGGTCAAGCCCGACGTTTAAATAAATTGTCCCTGAATTTGCGGCTGGTCTACCTGCGGAAATCGCCAAACCAAATCCGTGTTGAACATCCATTATGTTTCATTTAGCCCTTACCGTTTGTCTCTTAATGGCCCAAGACAAAGCCTGGGGGCCAGAGCCGCCCGTCGCACCCTACACTGCAGAGATGTTGCCCAACCAATCTGTGGTGGTGCCCATCGTCTTTCCTTTGATCGGAAAGTGCCGGTGGTTCGACGATTACAACGTAAATCGCGGCAATTTTCGCCACACCGGGATTGACATTCGTGCACCTAAGATGACGCCGATCGTCGCGCCATTCAGCGGAATTATTGGCGTGAAAGTTCACACATTTTGGATCTACGGAGACAATGGCTGGGCGATGCTGGGCACCCATCTCAACGACGACACGCCCGGCACCAACGACGGGGCTAACGCACGGGACTATATGTTTGCGCCCGATATCGAGCCAAACGGTCGGGTATTTGCGGGCCAATTTATTGGCTATGTGGGCAACAGTGGAGACGCTACCGCTCCTCACCTTCATTTTGAGATATACGCTCCCGGCACGGGCCGCACCGCTCCGAGAATTAGAAATCCCTTTTTCTCGCTCAAAGCCGCTCAAGTTCTCACTGCACCCAAGACCGACTTGCCCGAACCCAATGCTATTCCGCCCGCGGGCCAAATGAGATGGCTGGGGTGCATCCGCCGTATCGATGAAGCGCGGTCGACGGTTACGTTGCTGTTGTCCGCCAAGCAAGCGAGGAACGGGAAATCTCAGGCAATCGTCCACCCCGCCTACCGAGTGTTTTCGTTAAATCCTTCGCTGGTGACCGCAGTCGGCGGCTGGTCAACGTTGCGCCGCCGGAGTGCTTCCACCCAGCTCAGCATCTACGCCTCAGCAACCGCCGCCCGGCGCGTGCGCGTTGAGCGGTAAAAGCCCGAAGGCCCTCATCCTGAACTGGCCAGGAGAAGGGTTGGGCGGTCGCCGGAAATTATGCAGGTTTGCCTCTTTTGGATTATAAGGGACGATCATCCGACTCGGAATCCCCACTCACGTCGGTCTGAAGTGTATCAACCTAATGAATCGGAGGCGCAGGCCGCCGGGACAAGGGAGGGATAGCCGATGTTATACATTTTCTTTCTAACTGGCCGGTCCGTTGCTAACTTCTACTGCCCCGGTCGGGGAGCAAATTCATTTGCTGACCGATCTTGGCATCGCACCGCTGGTACAGTTAATCAGGCATCTTTCGGCCCATTTCATCGATCTTTTGTGTACCGATCTATCCGCAAGAGGGCGCAGACGGGCAATGCTATTCACCCTGTCGGGGCCTAACTCAACGTATATGATCTCGGTCCTCTCCCCCCGTTTCGGGAGAAACTGGGGGAGAGGAAGCCGGAAGGGTTTTTATGCCTCACTTTCTGCGTAGGCGTAGCCACCGGGGGCTTTGATGTGGTCTATTTCCCCGTCGATGTACTCCGCATGCTGGCGAAGAAGAGGATGCTTCAACAGGGCCTCGGCGCTCTTGTGAAGCTTTAGCGGCGCGGAGGGCCACCAGCTTACGTAGTGGATCATCGCAATCATGGGCCGCGGGGTTTGGGTTTGGTTGGGCATGCCCGCGTGCCACATTCGGATGTCGCGAATCACCATACTGCCGACTCGGACAAACGGCTGAACCGGCGGCGAAATTGCGCGCCGCTTAGCGAGTTTTTCCTCCGAAATCTCAATGAATCCGTCCTGAATGGAAACGCCCTGGTCTAAGTGAGTTCCCAGCCAAACTTCGGTGCTGCCGTTTTCGGGTCCCATATCCACAACGGGAACATTCACCACCAATGCGTAGGCGGGGTGCGCGTGCTCTTGGTTCTGCCAAAGGTGCCCGATGTCGGCATGGACGGGCTGTCGGCTTTTACTGGGGAGTGCCGTATTGCCGCTGTAAAACGAATTGTACATTCCGTCGCCAAGCACAGAATGCGTGACTTGAATGGCAAAGTCATTGGCCAAAATATCTCTGAAGAGGTACGGAGGGAAGGGAGGCGGGTCTTGTTGCAAGTTTCCTGCGTTCCAGTTGAATGGCGCGTCTTTTCGCTTTGTGAGAACGTCGATGTCGGCAAACATTCGCTCTCTTATTGCGTTGACGTGATCAAGGTCGATGACGTCTTCTAGAACGACAATACCGTCCCGTTTGATTGCTTCGGTGGCTTGGACTAAGTTCTCGGGGGAGAGTTGTCCCGAGTTTCTCTCGCTCTCACTGACTTTTATTTTGATCATATTCTCACCATTGGACCCCTCTATTTTACGCCTGCGGAATCAAGAAAAGGGGAATTATTCGAATCTGGCTGTGAATAAATCTATACATATTCGTCATTTTAGTGACAAATTGCACGATGGGTAAGTTAGTTAGCCAGGGGGCCAAGACATGGGCCTTCCGCCCAAAAGATGGGCGTGCAAATGGTCCACGGACTGGCCTCCATCCCGGCCTTGATTGATGACCAAACGATAACCGCCGGTGAGGCCTTCCTGTTCTGCGATCACCTTTGCTGCATTCAAAATTGCCAGGTGGTCGCCCGTTTCGGGGAGTTGAGCGAGGCCAGGAATCTCAGTTTTGGGCACGATGAGCACGTGAACGGGTGCCTGGGGATGACTGTCGCGAAAGGCAAATACGTGAGCATCCTCATAGATAATTTCAGCGGGAATTTCTCGATTAAGGATTTTGGTAAATATCGTGGCCATGATTTTTAATCTTGGCTGACGTAAGCTAGCAATGTGGATGATTCTCGCCAAGACTTTGAGGCAATTTGGGCCGAGACCACCGACGGCGGTCTGCTTCGGCAACTCTTTGGGTCTTATCCCACGCTTCATAACGCCGTGATATTGGCCCTGGTGGTTGATCTCCCTAGCAATTCGGTCACCCTAACCGTTCACTATTCCGACGAAGGCGGCGAATCCAACGGGCTCTCCATTGAGATGAACCTCATCTGGAAAGGGGTGGAACGTTTTGATTTGCCGTTCGCAGAAAATCAGATGATGGGGCTGCAGTTCGCACGCCACGGGAACCAGATCGTTAGCTCAATTGAAGCGTCAGCCGGGGTGTTTGGCGAGATAGTCAGCGACGAATTTGAAGCCGTGCTGAAGCGCGTAGACCCCATGCGAGACATCGACCCCGCTACTGTGCGCTATCAATTTCAAAGATAGGCGGGTCGCAATTCGGGTGGAGGACTCATAATCAGCCCATGTCTGCCCATGAGATTTGGTTTGGGCGAGGATTTCGTCCGATGGTGGCGCGAACTCTGCTCACACCCCTCTCGTGGCTCTACGCTGGAGGGTGGCAGTGCTATCGGGCCGTGTACCAATTTGGGTTTAAACATGCGGCAGAGCCGCACTGTCCGATCTTGGTAGTGGGGAACCTTAGCGTAGGCGGAAGCGGAAAATCGCCCTTTACTTTATTTCTGGCCCATGAGATTCGCCAACTGGGATATTCCGTGGTGGTTTCGGCCAGTGGGTACGGCGCTCCCCGGGCCGAAGCGGCTACTACCGCGCCGCCCGGACCGTTACCGGCCTCCGAGTGGGGTGACGAACCGGCAATGATGCGGTGGCTAATGCCCGATTTGCCGCTCATTGTGGGGCGGCGACGCGTATTGGCGGCGGAGATCGCCCATCGAGAATTCCCTGATGCCATCCTGCTGATGGACGACGGGTTTCAGCATCTACCGCTCAAAAAGCAGATATCAATCGTATTGGATGAACCGCACCCGGTAAACCCTCGTTGTCTCCCGGCGGGCCCCTATCGCGAACCGCGATCAAACGCAAAGTTTGCCGATCTGGTGGTGCCGGGAGAGTTTCGAACCGTGAGGAACCGGTTGACCTTGGAGGATCCACTCCACGGCACTACCCAAACCCCGGCACAATTTAACGTGCTGTGTGCTTTGGGCAGACCCGAACGGTTTTTAGCCGATCTTGACGAAGATTTTCCCGGCGCTCACCACCAAGCAGTATTGCGGCCCGATCATGATCGACTGATGGAAGGTAACCTTTGGTCGGCATTAGGGAGCGAACTCCCAATTGTCGTTACGGCCAAGGATTGGGTCAAACTCCGTGAGCGCCCAGATCTTGAATCAGCGCGATGGTGGGTTGCCAGATCTTCCGTGTCGGTGACCCCTCCGGCCTCGTTTCGGACTTGGCTCAAAGCGAAATTGGATGACGCAATACTGAATGGCATCACGCAAGACCGCGCTTCTCAATAACCTAAGCGGGTCGCTATTCCTAGTGGCCGAAAGATTGTTTCGTCACTCAGACATCGCAAAGGTGGAGGCCCGAGGGGAGCGACTGGGCGAATTACTCTTCCGGCTAGACGGCAAACGCCGGAATCGAACCTACGCCAACCTATCACTCGCATTTCCGGAGTGGTCAGTTGATGAGCGAAGCCGGGTGGCCAAGGGGGTATTCCGGCACTTTGGCTTGGTGGCCGCAGACTTTTTCCGAACCCCCCTCCGTTCCGCCCAAGAACTCCTGGATAACGTTGAGGTTCAAGGCATGGAGAATCTTTATGCCGCGGAAAAGATAGGCAAGGGAATTCTCGTTGTAACGGGTCACATGGGGAACTGGGAAAGGTTCGGTCATTGGGCCACTTCGGTGGGGCGACATTTGTCGGTGGTGGCAAGAGATGCCAACCAATCCGGAATCCAAGATCGAGTGGCCAAAATTCGGGAGCACACCGGAATAGAAGTGTTGTCGCAAGGAAATTCGGCGCGACAAATTTTGACCAAGCTTCGTCAGCGGGAGATGGTCGCGCTTTTGCCGGATCAGAATGCGAATGAAGTGTTTGTGCCGTTCTTTGGGCATCCTGCGGGAACCGTTCTTGGACCAGCGGTTCTGCACCAACGGACGGGTGCTCCCCTCCTACCCAGTTACTGCGTACGTACCGGAGTCGGAAAGTATCGGGTGATTGTTCTGCCCGCTATTGACGCTGAGAACGTGGTCCAGGATTTTCCAACCGTGACCACACAACTTAATGCCGCCTTGGAATCCGTGATTAGGGAATTTCCCGAGCAGTGGCTATGGATGCATGATCGATGGAAGAATGCCCGGGCCCTGGGCTTGCTGGGTCCCGACGCAAGTTAGTCCTATTCTTATGGTTGCGCCCAGATTTCTGATCACCCGGTTTTCCGCAATTGGCGATTGCGTGATGACATCTTGGGCGGTCACATCCATAAAGCTGGCATACCCAGGCGCGGAGATTACTTGGCTAGTGGAAGCTCGTTGTGCCCCCATTGCTTACGCTTCTGTGGCCACCAAAGTCATACCGATCCCGCGTGATCGCTGGAAGCAAAATCGAGGGTCCGCGCTCACGTGGCGAGATCAACTGGCTTTCTACGTGAAGCTTAGGCGGGAGAAGTACGATATCGGCTTGGATTTTCAGGGGCACTCAAAAACCGCGCTCGCCCTCCGAATTGCCGCGCCTAAGGTTCGAATGAGTGCGCGCGCAACTGACGCGTTGGCCCGAACTCTCAATCCGATGATCACGTCAGTGCAAGGGGAGCACACGGTCGACCGGAATCTGCGGCTACTCAACTCGGTGGGACAATTTGAGAACGTGGCAACGCCCACCCTGAACATTGCGGCGCCCCCCGCCGATTTTCCGGTGAAACCCGTGGTCACCATCAGCACCGGTGCCGGGCAACCAGAAAAAGCAGTTCCGGCAGACCATTGGCAGGAAGTGGGCCAACAGTTCCTAAATCGGAATTGGAACGTAGTTTTCTTGGGCGGGCCCACTGATCCGCAGATTTCTTTGCCCGGTTCCACTAATTGGGTGGATGCACTCGCCCTTGGAGACACGTTGGCCACTGTTGCCGGTAGCGACCTCCACCTTGCCGCAGATACGGGAACCGGGCATATGGCGGCGGCTACGGGGGTTCCGGTGGTTTCCGTGTTTGGGCCAACTGACCCGGCAGAATTTCGACCTTTTACCCCAACCGGAGTAGTTCTGCACCGCGGATCCTCTACTGCATTGGTGGACCCGTCGGAGATTGTGTCCCGCGGGTTGGAACTTGTAAGGAGGAGTTATGCCCAAATTCCTCATTAGTAGGTTGTCTGCCCTGGGAGATACCGTCTGCAGCCTTCCCGTTGCGGTGGCACTCAAGCAGAAATGGCCTAATTCGCACATCACCTGGGTGGTAGATGCGCGATTTTCCGGCGTAGTTGAGCGATGTTCGGCCATTGATAAAGTAGTCCGCGCAAAGCCGGGCTTATCTCCGGCCACTTGGCCCCACTATGCACAGTCATTTGATGCAGCCATCGATCTTCAGGGTTTGCTTAAGAGTGCGCTTTGCATTGCCAGAGCTAAGGCAAAGCGCAAAGTGGGCTATCACTGGCAACGAGAAGGATCCAAACTATTCAGCGAGGCGATCTTGCCCGATCCGTCCTCTTTTCACGTTGTGGACCAATACGTAGACGTGGCTCGAGCCCTCGGCGCCGAAGTGGATCTAGCCCAATTTGGGTTGGCACCGCTGGTCGAAGACGCGCTCAGCATCCGTTCAAAGGTGGGACTGGCCGGACCTTACGTGGTCATTAACGCGGGCGCCGGATGGGCAACCAAGCGTTGGCCACCAGAATCTTTTGGCATGGTGATTGACAAATTAGCCAAAGCGGGTATTCCAAGCGTTTTGGTTGGGGGTCGGGGCGAGTCTGACCGCATGGCCGCAGACCTTGTTCGGCTGGCGGTTAGAGAGACTCCCATCGACCTTCTGGGCCAAACGACAATTCCGGAATTGATTGCATTGATTGCAGGCGCTGCCGCCCACGTAGGAGGCGACACCGGAACCACGCATATCGCGGCGGCCCTAGGTGTGCCGGCGTTTGGGCTGTATTCCATCACGAATCCTCGGCGCTCCTGTCCGTACGGACAATTTGACCGATGCTTCTACAACCCAGATGGCTTGTCAAAAATCGCTCCCCAACCCGTGATTGAAGCAATTCTTGAGGCCGTTAAATGAAGACAGTACACGAAGTATTAAGCGAGCAAGCGGGCAGAAGGCTGGTGTTTACCAACGGAGTATTTGATATTTTGCACGCGGGCCACGTGCAGTATTTGGCTGAGGCTCGAAAATTGGGTGACATGTTGATTGTCGGCCTGAATTCAGATGCCAGTGTTCGTCGATTGGGAAAGGGCGAGGATCGCCCCGTGAACCCTCTCGATGATCGGGCGACCGTGCTGGAGGCGTTGCGTGCCGTGGACGCCGTGATCGCCTTTGACGAAGATACGCCAGTGGAATTGATTCGAGTTCTAAAACCAGACGTCCACGTAAAGGGAGGTGACTACTCGGTTAAAAACCTTCCCGAAACGTCGGTGGTTCAAGCTTACGGGGGTGAAGTGGTGATTCTTCCGCTTCTTCAGGGGCGTTCCACCACGGGAATCCTTGGGAGACTCAACGCCCAGTGAGGGCGTTTGATCCTGACCCAGAACTGCGGTGGCTTTTTGCCATGACGCACCCGGATGACGAAATATCGATTTGTGCGTGGATTAAGTTTCTTGCCACCCAGGGCAACGTGATTCATGTGAGCTGGACTCATAGCACTCCGACTCGTGAGCGTGAGGCGAGAGCGGTGATGCGGGAACTTGGAGTTTTAGACGAGAATCTCCATTTCTTATACGTGCCCGATGGTCACGTATGCCACCGTCTAGCCCAGACTTTGCCAGCATTTCGCGATCTAATTGAATTCGTTAGGCCCGACCGAATCGCATGCGGTGCCTTTGAGCAGGGGCACCTAGATCACGACGCTACCAACTGGCTGGTAAATCAGATTTCTAGGGGCCCGGTCTTTGAGATTCCGTTTTATCACAGCTATCACACTCGGTTACAGACCCTTAATCGCTTTTCTCACCCGTTTGGAGAACAGGTCAGGCGTTTAAATGAGGCAGACCGTCGCCTCAAGATTCGGATGGCCCGGCAGTATCCTAGCCAAACAATTTGGAGGGTACTCACGGCGTATGAATTGTGGCAACGATCAATGTTGCGACCCGCTCGGCTCTGGACTGATGAGCGAATGCGCTTGCAGACCCATCGAGACTTCCTGGTCCCAAACCATGGGCCGAGGCTCTCCCGAAAGATTCTGAAATCACCAAGTTGGAAGCTCTGGACGGAAGCGGTCAAGCTCGCTCAGGCACTTACTACAGATCCCGTGCCTCGCTAAGCAGTTGGGCGGATTCCCACGCCTTCTTGATGTCCTGAACAAGGAGCGAATATCCTCCGTCGTTTCCGTTCATATTCGCGGAGCGCAAGATATAGCTGGGATGGAGGGTTGCCACTGCTGTTTTCGAAAAATTACAAGGAAAGTAGAGCCCCCTTTCTTGGGTAATGCGAAAATTCTTACGAATGAGGTTTTTGGCGCTGGGTGCGCCAATGCACAGGATCACCTTGGGTGCAATAATGGCCAATTGAGGCGAAAGCCATTGGCGGCAGGCAAGCGTCTCTTGATCTGTTGGTGGGCGGTTGACCGGTCGGCCGGAACTCCAATCGGCGGCACGGCATTTGACGATATTTGTGATGTAAACCTTGGTGCGGTCTAACCCACTATCGAGAAGGGCCCTATCCAGGAGTTGTCCGGCCCTCCCCACAAAGGGACGCCCCGACTTATCTTCTTGTTCGCCCGGCCCCTCCCCCACCAAAACCAGTGGGGACGTAGGATTTCCTTCTCCAAATACCACCTGCGTTCGCCGTTCTGCCAATGGGCAACTTTGGCAAGACTGGGACTGTGTTCTGAGTTCGTCAAGCATCATTCTGCATGGCTTTCTGAAGGCGTTGATAGGTTTGCGCCAGCGACTCTGGCATCACCTTTACTCCGGCCGTCACCGTCATGTAATTGGTGTCTCCATCCCAACGGGGCACAATATGCCAGTGGATATGTACAGGAATCCCGGCTCCCGCGGCTCGGCCCATGTTCACGCCTAAGTTGAATCCATTGGGTTGATAGGTGGTTCTAAGCCAGCGTACACAGCGTGCGCAAATTTGGTTGATTTCCAGTAGCTCCTCGTCGTTCAACTGGTCAATTTCCGGTACGCATCGGTACGGCGCCACGAGCAGGTGCCCGCTAGCGTACGGGTAAGCGTTAAGCATCACAAAGGCAGTTTTGCCCCGCTGAAGAATGAGGTTTTCCCAATCACGATCTTGCGCAGGGAGGTCCGTAAAAATGTCTCCCCCGGGTTTTCCCGTCGTGGGTTTTTCAACGTACGTCATTCGCCAAGGTGCCCATAAAACTTCTGGCATGTTCACTCATCTCCTGCCTTATAAGACTATTTTCGAAAGATTTGGGTCGGGCTACTCAAAGTGAATTCCCGGCCCTGGATCTTGAATGTGGCTTCTGCGAAGACCGCCGTGTTTCTATCGGAATCCAGCGGGAAACTAACCGAGAGCTCCGAACGGGCGCTTTGGACGCCTCCTTCTTGCTTGGCCACCACTCGGTATTTGGATTCTCGAAAATCGAGCTTCTTGGCGGTGGCACTCCAAACTCGGAAACTTCGTAACCCAGCAGAAGACGTGGTCAATTTGGCGTTGCAACCAGAAAGGTTCTGCCGGGGTACCGCGATCTTATTGAATGTCCAGGTTACCGCCGGCATTTTGAATGCGCCCGACACGGACCGAGCAAATGCTCCGATGGTTTCAATCGCTTGAATTCCGTTTCCCAGGTTATGCCCGGCATTTGGAACCGTGGATATCCACTTGGGTTGTTTAAGATCATTGAAGTATAGGTCCAAGGCATCGGCATTCCAGTAGCGGTCATTGCTTCCCTTTACAATGAGGGTAGGGATTTTGATGAGGCTTCGATACGAATAGGGGTCCACGATTAGCGCAAGCCGCTTGCCGTTCTGGGTGGTTTCAATTTTCTGTTGGATGCCGCGACGGGTGTAATCTTCAATTTGCTCGCTGTAGTAGCCCCAAGTTTCAAATTGATGTTTGGTTTGAGCGCCCAGGTTCAGCGTGTCAAAGACCATTGGCGCGATTCCAATCACGCGTCTATCTTGCGATGCGCCCGTCATCCAGGTGGTCCAGCCCCGCTTGCTGGCCCCCGTGACCACAAATTTCCTGATCGGGTTGTTTGAGCTTGCGGTGGCAGTCTGTACGGCATCCATGGCGCGTAGGGCACTCTTTGCCATGGGGAAAAGGAGAGGCCAAGACGCGTCTCCGGTGGCCAGATATTGCTCAAATGTGTGCGCAATCAAGTCATCTTCTTTTTTTCCGTACAAGGGCTGATTGGGAATATTGAACAGCATGGCGGTTGGCAGACCGGCCGCTTCGGCCATGAGTCCAAGGTCTCGGTAGTCCCCCGGCCGAGGGCCATCACCCGTGATGAACAAAATCCCGGCTCCTTTGGCGGCTGATTTGGTGGGAAACCTCAAAATGATGTGATGCTTCCAGGCAATACCCTGCCAAGTCTGGCTGACTATGTCCATCTCAACTTGATTTGCCGTTTTGGGGCCAAGCACCAGCGAGTAGCTGTTATCCGGCTTTCTAAGGTAGTCCGCCAGTTCGTGGGGGGCGGGGCGAGAGGTGGGCGGGGACGCAATGGTCGCAGCAACAAGCCAAGTGAGCATCATGCTGAGATTGTTACCGATATTGCGAGTTGATTGATTCCCGATTGAAACCGAATGAACGATTCATTGATTTAACGTCGTCTTCTGGTAAAACCAGTTGTCTTTAGATATGCCACGCATGGATGAGTTGACATCCTTGCCTAAGCATGCGACAATAGATATGCTCGCCGGGGATGGCGCGCGATTCGGAGCTTGAAAATGAAGTTTATGACGCTGTCTACCGTCCGTCGATCTTGGGCCCTTGCGGGTGTGATTGCATTGGCGGCCCTTGCCCCCGCAATTCCTTTCCAGGCTCAGATCATGATTGATCGTGCGCTGAATAGCCCCACGCTCACGATTAGATACATAGGCGCTTCTGCTTCACTCGTCGAACTCCGCATAAACGGAGAGAGTCTAGGCACTCGAGCCGTGAACTCGGGCAAGTCAAACGGTGAAACCAACTTCTTACTCGCGTTAACTGACCTTAAAGATGGCGATAACGACATTGAAGTTCGGTTGTTTGATCGAGCCGGCAAACTTCTGGCCACCGAAAAATCCAATATTTCGACTGACCAATCCAATCAAGGTCCGGTCTTTCTTTCCGTCCCCAAAGTGGGAGCCACTGTGATGGGTCCGGTTTCAATAAAAGTTGGGTTTGGGGAAGAGTTCAAAGACGCCTACGTTAGCTTCTTTGTAGATAGCAACTTTAAGAGCATCACCAACTATCCTCCGTTTGAATACACTTGGGATACGGCTAAAGAATCCAACGGCTGGCACGAAGTTGAAGCCTGGCTGGTGGACAATTCCAGCACAACTTACAAGACCCGTAAGGTTCGCGTATTCATCAATAATCCGGGTGGACGCACGGATAGAAAAGGAATTCCGACGGCGGCTGGCCTTGTCGCTTCAACATCGAACTTTGGCGGAGCCGTATCGGGGGTAGCCGGTACGTTGAGGACCCTAGGGTCTGCGGCGGCTCAGGTAGCACCAAACCATTTGGGGGGAAAAGCGCCTACTCATGTGGTTTCAACGCTGGCCCCGAGATTGATGATTAATTCGGTTCGTGCGTCGCTCTCCGGAGTGGTTAACGAAGTTAAGGTGCTGGGATCTACGGGTGTAGTTTCCATGGGTCCAAAGTCACTGACTCCCACGGGTATTCGAGTTGCCGCAGTAGCCCACGCTGTTGCTGCTTCCAAGGTTGCCACCGTGATCTCAAGTGTCGCCAAGGTTCAACCTCACGGCGAGGTTGTGGTTCACATCTCAGCTCCGCGAATCCAACCGGTTGTCGCGGCAACAAACTTGATCTCGATCACCAGAGGTCAACACATTCCGAACACCGGTGCATTCAGTGTGTTGCTGAACAACAAACTCGTAAACTTTGACGTTGCCCCAAGAGTTGACGGCGGGGTTCCGATGAGTCCGTTCCGCCATCTCATCGAGAAAGCGGGCGGGAAGGTTCGATGGGAAAATCAAACCAAATCAGTCTTTGCAACTGCCAATGACCGAGACATTTTCTTGAAAATCGGGCAGAAAACCGCGACGATCAACGATGCGAAAGTTTCATTGGATCTCGCGCCGTATATTGACGGTGGTCGAACCATCGTTCCGGTTAGCTTCTTCCGAGATGCCCTTAGCGTTAACGTGGAGTACGACAAAGCCACCCATCATGTATTGATCACCAGCTTGCCCAAGTAAGAGAGGATTCTTCCCCACTTTTGCGAAATATTTCGCAGGAAACAGCCCCCGAGTCCTCGGGGGCCGTTTTTATGTTTTTGTAAACCGAGATTTATCATGCAGACGTTACAAAACGACCCATGTCCGAGTTACGCAAGAAACAGTATAGGTTCCGCCTCTGGTTCACCCTTCTCACGTGCTTTGTCACCGTAGGAGTGGTTTCTTGTTACTGCATCCTTCAGGTCTCCGAGCAACGCTATCAAGTTGACGCCAGTGACCACCTGTTAACAATCGCAAATTTGATTGCCCTTCAAGTGGACCCAGAGAAACACGAAGCCCTTCAAAGCGTTGAGCAGACCAATACCGCCTTGTATCAGGAACAGTTGGCTCCGCTGTCTCGGGCCAAAGCGCTCATTCCTGATATTCACTATATTTACACGCTGAGGAACGTTCGGAACGGCATGGTATTTGTCCTTGACCCGTCTCCAGCCGGCGATGCCGACCACAAGGGGATGGAAGACAAGTCAGCACTAATGTCTGAATATAAAGACGGAACGGTTACGATGCATAAGGTTTTTTCAACCGGGTATGCACAAGTCGAGCCGGAGTTCAGCCGAGATCAGTGGGGAACGTTCTTATCTGCTTATGCTCCAATTTTTGATCGTCACGGAAAAGTAATTGCCATCCTTGGGGTAGGTCAAGATGCCAAGTTAATTGTTGCCCATATAGAACAGTTGCGAAAAACCGCCGAGGCAACCCTACTCCTTGTGTTAGTTTTGGGAGGGATTTTTGCCATCCATCTCACCAAACGGGACATAAGTGCACTTGGAACAGGTAGCAAACTCAGAATCAATTTCCCCAAGGGCAATCTGGTTCGCCGATCAATATTGGAAGGTGGATTGGTGGTGCTTGTTGGAGCCTTAATGGTTGCCGGAGCGTCTGCCTTTGTTGTTCTGCGCGGCACTCAGAGCGAACTCAGCAGTTCTTTTGATCGATCGCAGCTCTTGGCGTCGCTTGATGCAAAGTGTAAGTCGCTACTTGCCGCCGAGAGCTTGGATCGATCCGAGGTCACAAGTTTGGCCAACCAGGTAAGCCTTTCTCAGCTCGAAGGAATTTCAGCACCTTCGCCTACCCAAGCCCAGTTGGAGTCAGCGGTGGAGCAAGTGTCGGAGCGCGTTCGTACTGAGGCCAATACGGAGCGGGAAGGTGAGCAGCTCCTTCAGTCTCGAATCAATGATCAGAACGACGTGTTGATTGCCGTCTTTTTGATGGCATCGTTGCTCTCGTTAGGGTCCCTCGTTATTTTGCGGTCTGCTTCTCGGCGTGAAACCGACATTGACCAAGCCCGCCAAGAAAGTCTGCGGCATCAGGAACTGTATCAACACGTCGCGGACAATCTCCCGATTGGTTTCTTCACGCTGGCAGAATGCGAATTCAACTTCACCAATCCATCTTGGAATCGGATAATGTCCTTGCATGAGGGTGAAACTCCCTGGACCGCCTTCCTTCGTACGATTCACCCCGATGATGCGGAAGTAGTCTTAAACACTCTAACCGAAGCACAAGACCGAGGGAAGTCATGCTCAATCACCTATCGTCTTCGATTTGAACCCGAAGACCTTCGATACGTGGAGGTGCAGGCGGTTCCCGTTCACAATGGGGATGGTCAGTTCACGCACCTCGTAGGATTCCTGATTGACGTGACCGCCCAGGCCAACAGTCATCGGGTGCTGGAAGGGAAGAACGAAGAGATTGAAGCAAGTAACTTCATGCTCCGACAAGCCCTTCGGGTGCTAGAAGATAACTTTGAGGCGATGGTCCACTCGTTAGTTAAGGTGGTAGAAGCCAAGGATCCTTACACGGCTGGCCACAGCGAGCGGGTGATGGGCTACAGCGTGAGAATTGCCGAGGCCCTGGGGCTGGATGAGCCATCGGTCAGAATCGTCAAAATGGGGAGCCTGATTCACGATATCGGAAAGATTGGCGTTCCAGACGTCATCTTAACCAAGCCCGGTCGGCTTACAGAAAACGAATTCACTCTCGTCAAGCAGCATCCGATAATAGGAGCTCGAATGGTGGAATCCATTCCATCTTTCCAGCCTTGCATGCCGATTGTTATGTCTCACCATGAGCGACTAGACGGCAAAGGATATCCCTACGGATTGGCCGGAAATCAGATCGGAACCTTTGTGAGAATCGTCACCGTGGCAGATTGCTTTGATGCCATGACCTCCAATCGAGCCTACCGGCATGGCCTATCCTGCGAATACGCCTTGGCGGAATTGAGAAAAGAAGTGGAATCTGGAGGATTGGACGGAAAGATAGTTGAAGCACTTGCCGATATTGTTCTAAAGGGCGGATTACTTTGGAGCGAACCTACAATTCAGGCGGCATAACTAAGTCGCGATCACGGAGCAAATTGAGCCGAATATTCGACACAGACAAGCGACGCTACATTAGATACGAAGTCTTAGACTACTCCCTCGTTGAGATCAACGGAGTGGTAGATGCCACCAATGCCATCATCGTAGATATTGGCCTTGGAGGGCTTCAACTACGTACCAAAAGTGCAATTGACATTGGTAAGTCGGTAAAGATTCAAGTTGGCCGAGTTGACCAGCCCGCACTGATTCTGAAGGGTGAAGTTCGGCACTGCTCGCTCATCCCTCAATCTGACCTGTTCGGAATTGGGGTGCGGTTCATGCCCGATACCCACGACGAGAGAATGGCGATTGCCGAGTACGTCCATTCCATCTTCCAGCGCCAGTGCGACCTCCTCTCCACCTAGGCGGGTTGGCTTACGGCCTCGAATTCCGGTCGGTCTGTGGTGGCTGAAGTACGCGAAGCGTGTAGACCGCGGATATCCGTGCCGCGGCAGGAGATCGTAATCAGAAACAAAGTCACGACGCGAAGCGTGTAAACCGCCAATATCCGTGCCCCGGCGGGACGTCGTACCCTGATTCAAGCTGTACGGCTAGCGCGTTCGTCTCATTTCCTGTTTCCGGGACCCCAGTATTCGCGGGACACCCGGACTGGGGCACGGATATCGGCGGTTTATATTTTTGGAATGCTACTCATCTGCCAGGGCATAGAGCGCTCAACCCAATCGAGGAAAAAGGAGCAGTCAACTGTCCCAGCGCAATCTTGAAATCCTTCGTGGCATCCGATCAAAAAGATTAGCCAATCCCACTGCAGACCGCGAAGAGCCAAATTACTGCATGTAGGGCCGCACAAGTTTCCAGACTTCCGCCACGTCTTCCTGACTGGGAGGCAACAAGGGTAACCGGGGCTTGTCCAAAGCAATCATGTTTGCCCACGCGAGGAGGGCTTTGTTCAGCGGCGGTTGAGGGCGCGACTTAAGCTCGTGGATCAGAGGGGCGATTAACTCAAATTTCGTTTCCGCAGATTCCCGGTTGGTCTCGGCGTCATTTAGAACCGCCACCAACCATCGGGGAATAATATTTGCGGCCCCGCTAATTGCGCCGTTCCATCCGCAGTCTAGGGCCTTGAGAATGAGCGACTCATCGCCCACGTAGAGCCGCTTACCGGCTCCCTTGAGAGCATCCGCAAAGATGGCCAGGTTGCTGGCTAGGCAAGAGCTATCCTTAATTCCTGCCATGCCGTCGTGCTTGGCTAACTCCTGAATCAACTCCGGTCGAAAGCTAAATCCGGAGCGTGATGGAAAGTTGTAGAGCAGAATGGGGAGCTTTGTCCGGCCCATCAATTCCTGGAACCATGCGGAAATTCCCGACTCAGACGCCTCCCGAAAATAAGCCGGGGGCATGACCAGCCCCGCAATCGCCCCGGTCTTATGGGCTTGGTCGGCCAGCCAGATTGCTTCTTCTAAACTCGCGGTGGAAATTCCCGCAATGACGGGAAGCAGGTCCACTCCAACCGCCACCCGCACCATGTCTCGCTTTTCCACGGTTGACAGGGACGGCCCCTCGCCATTTGTGCCCGCTAGAACCACCCCAGCGCAGCCCGCATCTCGAAATCGTGCGATGAGGCGAATCAGGCCGGGTTCGTCCACTCGGCCGTCGGCGAGCATCGGGGTGACCGAAGCGGGGTAAATGCCATTTGATAAAGGGTTCATGAGAAAATTTTGTGGCTCAGCCGCCCGAATCCAACAAAGTGTCCCGGGGTTCCGGCTCGCCCGGTTAGCGTGACTTCATCGCCGTCTTCAAGGAACGTCCTTGTTTCGCCGGAAGAAAGTGCGAGAGGGTTTTTACCTCGCCAAGTGATTTCAAGCAAAGACCCATATGAACCCGGGGTTGGCCCGCTTATCGTGCCACTGGCCAGAAGTTCTCCCGCCTCGGTGGGGGCACCATTAGAGGTTTGGTGAGTTAACTGCTGATCGAATGTCCAGTATAGGTGCTTGGCATGGGAGCGACAAATGGTATCGGCCGTCTTCATTCTGGCCGTCTGCAACTGAACCGTAAGTTCAATATCCAAGTGTGATGGGACCGTCTGCCGGAGATGAGAGAGCGGAACCGGCTCCTGAACTTCGCCCTCTATCATGTAAGGGGAAAGGGCTTCTGGGAGAACGACCCACGGGCTCATCCCGGTGGCAAAACTTTTAGCTAAGAAGGGGCCAAGCGGCTGATATTCCCATCGTTGAATATCCCGCGCCGACCAATCGTTCACCAACACATAGCCTAGAATGTGATCCTTGGCTTGGTGAAGGGGGATAGGAACTCCCTGTAAGGAGGATTGCCCCAATATAACACCAAGTTCCAATTCAAAGTCCAATTCCTTAGTCGCTCCAAACGAGGGAGTCACCGATCCTGAATCTACGGTTTGCCCGTGCGGTCGGCGGATCGGCGTTCCGCTTACCACGATGCTGGATGCTCGACCAAAGTATCCCACCGGAACATGACGGTAGTTGGGGAGAAGGTGAGGCATATCGGGCCGAAACATTTTGCCCACGTTAGAGGCATGGTGAATTCCCGAGTAGTAGTCGGTGTAGGCCGGAATATGGACCGGCTTCAACATCTTGATTTGTTCCGATGGGTAGGCGCTGGCCCCTGCAATTTCATAACCGAGTACCGTCTTTGCGCCCTCTAAAAAATGGAGGATGAGACTTCGAATTTCCGCCAATCCAGATCGGCCCATCGCCGTCAAGTCGGTAATGCCGCGGCAGGAAGGACCGCCCAATGCGTTGACTTTCTGCAATTCGTCGCAACTCAGAACAATATCTCCAATCCGCGTGGCCAAACCCGGTCCCGCCGGAAATTCGCCGATTCCGAATGGAATGTTGGCAAGGGAAAAATCCGAATCTGGATCTGGGAATGGCACGAGGCTCATAGTGCTTTCTACTTCAGAAGTTCGGAAACTGTGTGGCTGAGGTTTGGAATCGAAGCACCAAAGAGGAGTTCTCTGCTCTCCTGAATCGCTTCGATATCCGCCTTCCAATCTCTAAATTGAATGCTGGAGTCCGTGATCGTCCAGTGCTCGGAAGTCGTTACCCCAAGAATCTGTTCGATCTCACGCGCGGTAAGTGACTCCGCCCAAGCCAAGGCCACGGCGGCAAACATCGTAAAAGTCGCGTGGGGAATTTGGGGCGTTGGCCACCAAGGGTTTGCTTGCCCAATCACTTGCAACGGAATCTCCAGATCGAGGCACTCCGCTACCGCAGACGCAATTTGAAAGTGGTCAATTCCAGAAGCCAAGTTGATGCTAACTCCCATCCAGTCGGTTTCCGCAATCAGGCCGAGACTATCGGCTTGGTCGGAATCCTTGGGCAGTTCGACGAAAACGGGCACCGACTCAAAGCCCTGAAGGGATGCGATGGCCGATTGCACTTGGTCTAGGTGAATCAGAGTGGCCGTATAGGATTCAATCTCAACAATTTCCCCCGCCTGGTCAATGAACTCATTCAGTTGCTCAGCATCCCGTTCGCGAGCTTGATCCCATTCCGTTTGGTTAGAAGCCTCTCCGCCGATCACGCCAATGGAAAGCGCCCGAGCCACGTTGTGATCGGAATCAGAACTCTTAATGACTCGGAGCAAATGCGCAAGGTTTCCCGCCAAACAGCCATAATTTCTTATGAGGTCATGTTCTGGGCCCTTCCAGATTTGGAGATGCTTACTGAACCCGTTGGTCAACGCCATGGGCTGATTAATGGTTGAGGCTTCACTACTCAGACCGTTTGACAATAACTCTCGTAGCGCGCCATTCATATCCTCATTCTAGCTAGATAACCTTGGACTTTGGGTGCCCAAAGTGCTCAAAAGTCAACCAGATTGGGGCCAGAATTGGAGTGCATAGGTCCAAATGCAGTCACCGGCGGGTAGAATCTCACTTTACAAACTAAGGGGCTAAAGAGAACGGTCCCCAACGAAAATTATGTCGACAATGCGAGTTTTGATAGCGGATGACGATCCCATTATCCGGTTGGACCTCAAGCAGATGCTTGAGAACTTGGGATATGAAGTAGTAGCCGAGGCCGACAACGGCCAAGAAGCAGTGGATCAGGCGCGTCTGACCACGCCAGACATTTGCATCCTTGACGTGAAAATGCCGGTAATGGACGGAATTGAAGCTGTAGCAATTATCACTGAAGAGAATATCGCTCCCACCATTTTGCTCACCGCTTACTCAGATAAAGAGTTGGTAGACCGAGCTAAGGGAGCAGGCGTATTCGCCTATCTCGTGAAGCCTTTCAAGCCCAGCGACCTACCTCCCTCCATTGAAGTTGCCCGAAGTCGTTTTGAACAAAACCTTTTGTTAAGCAAGGAAGTGGGCTCCCTTCAAGAAAAGCTGGAAGCACGGAAGCTTATTGACCGCGCAAAGGGAATTTTGATGGATGAGCAAAAAATTGGGGAAGCAGAAGCGTATCGCCGGATTCAAATTCAATCCATGAATTTGCGAAAGACGATGAAAGAAGTTGCCGAGGCTATTATTCTCGCTAAGAGTATCTAGGCCGGGACTTCCGAAACACCGATTTACCAATTCAGCAAATGCCCCCGGCTCATCGTGAGCCGGGGGCATTTGCTTTCTGACCTACATGGCCACTAAGCTTGGCTGACCATAGGTGTTCATGTTCTGCGCATTGTATTTGCTCAAAACCGCTTCGATTTCTGTGCGCGTGACCTTTTCATTCAAGGATACGGCCAGTACGGCTCCTCCCGCTTCAAAGGAATCGGTGTAAGTCTTTACCGCGTGGTCGGGCATCCCTTGATCCTTAAGGAACCCTAAAGCGCCCCCCGCGATGGCACCGGCTGCCGTAGCTCCCGCGGCGCCCCCGAGAGCAAGTGCCAAGGCACCTCCACCTAATACGAGACCCACACCGGGCAGAAATACGGCGGCGAGCGCAGCCGCTACACCCACGCCAAGGCCCACGCCCGCGCCTTTCATCGCACCGGCACCGGCATCGGCAGGTGTGGTGGTGGTGATGCCCGTTTTGCCACCGTCGGCATGCCTCATGGTGGGGGGTTCCCCGCCCGGTGGGGTGGTGGTGATGCCCGTTTTGCCACCGTCGGCATGTGGTTCGGCGTTCTCATCCATGACGGCGGCACCGTGATAGGAATGAATCCTTTCGGCATGACCCTCGTTAGCCACGAGTGTGATGTCGCCGGAATGAAGGCCATAGTCAAGTAGCGCACCGGTGGCCCTCTCGGCGTCCGAAATGTCGATAAATGAAGCGTAAAGCGTCGTTGTCGTGTTTGTCATTTTGCGATCCTCATCGCAATTATAGAAGTCAATTTGCCTCCCAGAGTTCCTCGATTTTTGTGTCCTGACTAGCATGGACACTAGGTCCCTGACAATAAAATGTCCAAAATCAAAGCGGACATGCACCGCCGCAGGCGAGAGCTCCGAAAGCCCTTCTCCCCCAGTTTTTCCGAAAACTGGGGGAGAAGGGTTGGGATGAGGGGGCACCTCCGAAATGCTCCAGTCTCTTCGAAATCCTGCACTTTCGATTACATACCGGTGCGCATCATAGAAACCGGGTGCGTAAACCGAAATTCGGCTTGAGTTTTGGCACGAACTTCCGCGAGTTCCGTGCCCGGAGCGAGTTCAGTAAGGCGGAGCCCGTCGGGATGAACTTCGAACACCGCAAGGTCGGTGATGATTAAATCTACGACACCCTTTCCCGTGAGGGGAAGCGAGCAGGCGCGGAGAATCTTGCTATCTCCGCTCTTACTTGTATGCTCCATGACGATGATCACGCGGTTGACTCCGGCCACCAAATCCATTGCTCCACCCATTCCCTTAACCACCTTGCCGGGGATCATCCAGTTAGCTAAGTCGCCGTACTGGCTGACTTCCATCGCGCCGAGGATGGCTAAGTCTACGTGGCCTCCACGAATCATCGCAAACGAGTCTGCGCTGGAAAAGTAGCTTGCGCCTGGCTCGGCGGTCACGGTTTGTTTTCCCGCATTGATGAGATCGGCATCTACCTCCGCTTCGGTTGGGAAGGGTCCAATTCCCAACAGGCCATTTTCGCTCTGAAGCTGCACATCCATCCCGACGGGAATATAGTTGGCCACAAGCGTAGGAATGCCGATGCCCAGGTTAACCGTAAAGCCATCTCTAAGCTCTTGGGCGGCTCGCTGGGCCAACTGATCTCTGGTTAAGGCCATGTTTTATCCTTCTCGGAGCGAACGGCGCTCAATTCGATTTTCGAAGTGGTGACCGACCACAATTCGATCCACATACACGCTAGGGGTATGAACTTGGTCTGGGTCAATTGCGCCAACCGCCAGTAACTCCTCAACTTCTGCAATGCAGACTCTGGCGGCGGTGGCCATCATCGGGTTGAAGTTTCGCGCGGTCTTTCGGTAAACCAAGTTTCCACTGTGGTCGGCATGCCACGCCTTGATAATCGCGAGATCGGCTTTGAGCGCAGATTCCAAGACGTACATCCGACCGTCAATTTCTCTCGTCTCTTTGCCCTCCGCCACCAAAGTTCCGTAGCCGGTGGCGGTAAAGAAGGCGGGGATCCCGGCTCCGCCCGCCCGAATTCTCTCGGCAAGGGTGCCTTGAGGATTGAATTCAAGTTCCAATTCCCCGCTGAGGTATTGCCGTTCAAACTCAGCGTTTTCCCCCACGTAAGAACTCACCATCTTCCGGATTTGGCGGGTTTTTAGCAGGAGACCAAGACCAAAATCGTCTACCCCGCAATTGTTGCTTATCACCGTGAGGTCTTTGACCCCAGATTCTCTCAGCGCAAATATCAGGTGTTCGGGAATTCCGCAAAGGCCAAAACCGCCCGACATGATGGTCATGCCGTCGTGGAGCAACCCGTCTAAAGCGGTAGATGCAGACTCGTAGACCTTATTCATGGTGTTCAGATTTCCCGAATACCCGGAGTCTACAAGAAAAAAAGGAGGAACCTGGATGGTTCCCCCAAAAGAGCAAACAGTAGGTGATCACCTTCTGAATAAAGCCGATTCATCAGACGACGGTTTGAGGTCACTTGTTCACGCATCCCTCTAAAACCAGTTGGAGTTTAAAGGTGAGTTCACTGTTGGTGGTCAGCACGTCGCATCCGGCATCCCGGCCATATTGCTGAAGTTCCGTCTCTTTATGACCCGCGTGTCCGATGGTCTTGACCCCATGCTCCTTTAGAAGGGGGACCAGAGTTTCCGCGGAAAGAGAGGAAGACCCTAAATTTAGAATCGCAACGTCGGCCGCCGGAAGTTCAGCCGGAATTCGGGTCAGCACTTTGGCCGAGTGCCCCAGTGCGGTAAGGCTCTGCTTCAACCGAGCGCTCCACATCAGATTGTCTTCAAAGATTAGGACCACCATGCCTCTATGGTACGCCCATAAGACCTCTCAAAAGCAGACCGGTATCCTTTAGGAATGACGATCACCCCCATGCGTTGGGAAGGCGACCATTTAATGATGCTGGATCAACGAGAGCTTCCTCACCGAGAGATTTGGCTGGCGCTCACGACTCCGTCTGAAGTAGCCGGGGCAATCAGAAATATGACGGTGCGCGGGGCTCCCGCTATTGGCATTGCCGCCGCATATGGAATGGTTCTGGCGGCCCAGCAAGATTTGGATATGGCCGATGCAGACCGTACGTTGGCCGAATCTCGACCCACGGCGGTAAACCTATTTTGGGCACTTCAGCGAATGCGCGCTCATTGGCAATCCGGGGAAACACGTTTGCTAGAAGAAGCTCGGGCCATAGAGACACAGGATCTGGCTATGAACCTTGCCATTGGGCAGGCGGGGGCGGAACTTATCCCCCTGGAGGCGACCGTCCTCACGATTTGCAACACGGGCGCCCTGGCGACGGCGGGACACGGAACGGCGCTGGGGATCATTAGGAGCGCCTTTAGCCAAGGCAAGATTGCCCATGTTTACGCGTGTGAAACTCGGCCCCGACAACAGGGCTTACGCCTCACGGCTTACGAGCTACTCAAAGAAGGAATCCCCTTTCAGTCCATTGCAGACAGCGTAGCGGCCAGCCTGATGAGGCAGGGGAAAGTGAATTGTGTGGTAGCCGGGGCAGACAGAATTGCCGCCAATGGAGATACGGCAAACAAGATTGGAACCTACATGCTTGCGGTTTTGGCGAACTACCACAAGGTTCCGTTCTACATTGCGGCTCCTACATCCACCCTCGACCCATCTTTGGCGAACGGAGATTTAATCCCCATCGAAGAGAGGGCGGCCACCGAACTTACCGAATCGGAAGGAATTCCAATTGCTCCGGTAGGCACACCGGTGTTTAATCCGGCGTTTGACGTGACGCCGGGTGAACTCATTGATGCAATTGTCACGGAAAATGGCGTGTTTAGGCGACCTTATTGTTTTGCCTGAGGGAAGCATAATTCATCGTGGATTTTCGCCATTTAATTGCCGCAAAAAGAGACGGTCTGCGCCACTCTGAGGCTGAATTGCGAGAATTTGCCAAACTCGTCGCCAACGGAGGGATTCCCGACTATCAAATTGCCGCCTGGCTTATGGCGGCTTATCTCCATCCGCTGGATGCCGATGAAACGGCTTATCTCACATTGGGAATGGCCGACAGTGGCCGTCGAATTGACCTCACCGGATTGCCGCACCCGTGGGTAGACAAGCATTCCACGGGCGGGGTGGGAGATAAGGCGACCCTGGTTTTACTTCCTCTTTTGGCGGCGGGCGGCCTTACGATGGTCAAGATGAGCGGACGGGGCCTCGGGATCACCGGCGGAACAATTGATAAACTGGCCTCGGTTCCCGGATTTAGGTTGGACCTCAAGCCGCATGAATTGAAGTCGCAGGCGGGCAAGATAGGCTTGGCGCTTACCGGGCAGTCTCCAGACCTTGCACCGGCGGATAAAGTGCTGTATGCCTTGCGAGACGTCACGGAAACCGTGAGTTCGATCCCTTTCATCGTGAGTAGCATCCTCAGCAAAAAGATCGCGGGGGGAGCGGAGATCATCATGGTTGATGTGAAATGCGGTTCGGGTGCCTTTATGCCAGATTTGGCCTCCGCAGTTGCATTGGCGGACGCACTTGAAGAGACGGGTTTAAGATGCGGCCTGAGAGTCCATACGCAGATCACCGACATGAGCCAACCGCTGGGCGCCTCGGTGGGAAATGCGTTAGAAGTTCAAGAAGCACTCGATGTATTGGCCGGTGGGCAAGGGGTTAGCTTAAGTGGCCCGGTCCGACGGTTTCGAAAATTGTGTGTGTTATTGGCGGCCGAGACGTTTGTAATCTCCAACGTCGTTGACACGGAGGAAGCGGGCGTTCAACTCGCGGAGAAGTTACTCTCAAATGCCGCCGCCGCCCGCAAAGCCGAAGCGTGGTTCGTCGCGCAGGGCGCGTCGTGGCCCCCAATCCTGCCTCGGGCAAATTATCAACAAGGGGTGGTCGCGACCTCGGACGGGTTCATCGCTCAAGTTGATGCCGGTCAGATTGGGGAACTTGTCTTGGGCATCGGCGGCGGCCGTAAGCGCAAAGACGACGAAATCGATCCCGCCGTAGGGGTCGTAATGCATGTAGTGGTCGGAGACATAGTGAAAACGGGGCAACCACTGGCGACTCTTCACACGGCGCAGGTCGCGACTGCGGACGACCTTGCCCGACTAGAAAATGCCATCACGGTCTCGGAAGAACCGGTGTCCCCGAGACCGTTGCTGGTTAGCCGTCAATCGGCTTAGTCGTTCTCTCCTGGATTGATCCTGCGGCGCTCGCCCGGGATGGTGAGTCCCTCGTTATACGGATAGGGCAACACAGTAAGTTGCGTGGTCTCCACGAACTTACCGAACGTTGCCGTAACTTTATACTTGCCCGCCGGAACGTAAATGGTTCCGGTTTCTCCCCGGTTCGGCAATCGTTTCTTACCCTCCGGTTGCATGTCCCACACCACGCGATTGATGCCCTTTCCCGTGCCTCCAGCGAGGGTGACCACGGTTTCACCCCGCTCGTTTTCAATCTTAATCGAGACGTTTCCGCCGCCATCTTTTAGCCAATAAGAGATATTCGCCCCCGTCGGCGAGTTGGAAGCGCGATAGAATTTATCGCCCCAGAACCCATCCATGCCCAGTCTTTGAATGGGTCGGGTGGGTTGGCAATCAAACAAGTGAATGGGTTTTTCCATTCTTGCTTGGGTGAGTTGGGCGAGGGGCGAAGCGTCATCCAGCACCCAAATAGATCGTCCGTGCGTGGCGGCGATTAGGTCTCCCGTTTGAGATTGTTCGGCAATATCGTGCACGCCAACCGTGGGCAGAGACCCGTTATTCAGCCGTACCCAGTGGGCTCCACGGTCTGCGGTTACGTAGATCCCCGTCTCCTTTCCGGCGTAGAGAACATTCTCATT
>JBBQUZ010000018.1:0-58051 GCA_038212035.1 Fimbriimonadales bacterium | reverse complement strand
CCCACCATGTTGCCGTGGGCGTCGTAGAGGGGGAAGACCACGGTTGGAGTTCCGTTACCGACGGTCTTCTGAATCCAGTCAATGCCTCGGGCACCGATGCCGTAGTCAGTGGTAGTCACCGTAGAACCGGCCGTATCCACATCCTCCATCCCCATCTGACCATCGTAGCGATAAGCCGTGGTTACGTTATTCGTGTTCTTATACGTCCGCATCCCATCCGCCCGGTAAGCGTAGGTGGCCTGCACAGTCGCCCCATTCCGCTTACCCGTCATCCGGTTCAGGCAGTCCCAATCAAACTGCCGCTGAGCATTCCCCGGAAACGTAATCATCGTCGTGTTCCCCAAGATATCATTTGACCGAGCCCCGTCCTGGCTAGCGGTGGCTCTATTAAGATTATCCACCGTATTTCGCGTACATCCGGCAGTTTCGAGAGCAATCGTCGTTCATTTGCAGATTGAACTTCGACACAGTGAAAACGGCGAACCGAATCCCATGTAGACCTAGAATCGAACTGTTGTACTTTTAGTAAACAATAATATTAGATGACTTCCCCGCCCTGGGCGCTTCCACCGACATTCTCGAATTGGGTAGTTGTGCGAGACATCTTTAGGTTTCCGACTGCTGTCAAAGGAGGTTTCTTAAACTAGTTCACCTGAATGAAGCGTATAGGATGAAAATCAGTCCTCCCAAGATCCATACCATGTTTATTGTCTTTTCGGTAGCGGAAGATGGTCGAAACAAAATTTGAAGCAAACGCATGTTAATAAATCTCGCTGCCAATAACGTGGATAAGCCAAACGCGATTAGGATGAGCCGACTGCCGGTTGTCATATTCCAAGATCTATGCAGATTAGTGCTCCAATGCATAAACAGTTGTACGATACGGCCGCTGTTACTGCGCCGACTATAACACCGCCCAGGAGTAAAGATCCTCCACCAATGGCCTTCAACCCCTCCTTCATAACCGCAATCGCACCACCAAGCCCTGAGGCTGTGGCCGCGATACTGGCGATTGCTTTCACAATCTCTCGCTCTTGAGGGCCAAAGCCTGATGCCCCTGCTAAGCCTAAAACGTACTGACTGATGCCGATTAACAGGACCGCCGATGAGATCGTAGCCAATGTTATCGAAAGCACAAGATTTCCTTCAAGCAGAGCCTGACCAGACATGAGTAGTCCAAGAATCGCTACACAACAGCTGAGGGCTCCGCCGATAAAATAGTCAGACGGAGTCACGTCAGGTGAGCGGCCGGAGTAGTCCCTGTAATTTACCGGATCGCAATTAGAGTAGCTAAACCAATTCTGCCCGTAGTGGCTAGGATCCTCGCTCAAGAATCTCGCCGTTGACGGCTCGTAATATCTCGCCCTCATGTAGATGAAGCCTGTTTCGTCGTCGGCTTTGTGGCCGAGGGATGCGCAATACCGACCTTTGGGGTCGTTCTGTTGCGCACCGGCGCGGATACTGCCCCACGCGTCGTAGGTTCGCTGGTTACCCGTTGAATAGTAGTTTGTGCCGGCCTTGGTCAGCGTTAGCACCGAGTTGCCGTGGGCGTCGTAGATGGGGTAACTCACGGTAGCACCTGTGCCGTTGGTGTTTGTGCTAATTCCGTCAATCCCCCGCGCGCCGATGGCATAGTCGGTGACTGTACTGGTCCCGGGACTCGTCTCCACATCCTCAATCCCCATCTGCCCATCGTAACGATAAGCCGCAGTCTTGTTCCCCGAAGCCACATACTTAACCGTCCGCATTCCATCGGCTCTATAGGTATAGCTGGCCTGGACGGTAGATCCGTTCTTCTTACCCAGCAAACGGTTTAAGCAGTCCCAATCGTACTGACGCTGAGCCCCGCCTGAGTACGTGATCATGGTGGTATTCCCCAAAATATCACTGGACCGCGCGCCATCCTGAGAAGCGGTCGCCCGGTTCAGGTTATCCACCAGAATTCCTGTATTCGTTCGGTTCCCCGCTGCATCATACAAATAAGTCTTATCCGCCCCCGCCAACCCATCACCGTAATGCGCCGTGGTCAAATAGTCTAACGAATTGTCATAGCCGTAGGTTTCACCCCGAGATAGATCAAATGCACTTGAACCCGCGCCGTGGCCAACGTAGAAATTGGAAGCGGTCTTAAGCCCCCGATTCAATCCGGTGTTGACTTCGTATCCACAGGTGTTCGCCACAATCGCCTCTGCGCCCGTAACCGTACCGTTGGATACCGTTTGCCAGTAGTGGGAGAGCGACACCACTCGGTTCAGCTCGTCATACTCATAGTGGGCCACGGCCCGCGACGTTGCACTCTTGCTATCCGCCCCATAATAGGTGTTCCCGGTAGGCGAACTGGCCTGTGCAGTTTGGGCAAAGCAAGCATTCCTCAGCCGGCCGGAGAAGTCGTATTCGTAATAGAATTCTTCCGCCGAAGGCGTCGTCGTGTTCACCATTCGGGTGAGCCGGGTGGGAAGATCGCTAACATTTTCGTAACCACCCACTGTAATGTAGCCCCAGTATTTCCAGAGTGTCGTCCCGTTAGGGGTGGCGTAAGTGACTAAGCTCTTGTGGCCGTTCACATCGTACGTGTAGCTAACCACGTAACTGGTGCCCGAATTGGTTTCCGTGACCGTACTGGGTTGCCCTATACCGGTTCCGGAGCTGGCATAACTGATGCTCTGATTAATTCCGCTAAGCCCATCCGTCACACTAGTGACCGCACCATTAGTTATGGTCCCGGCGGTAGTCCCGTAGGTGTAGCTCGCGATAGTCTGGTTAAGCCCTCCGTCGACCCGGGTTACGCTACTGACCAGACCATCACCGTCTCGCACGGTTACAAACTCATGCCCCGCCGCATCAATCACATCGTTAGCGCGACCCACCGTGTCGTAACCTTGGGTCCGGGTTAGTCGGTTAATGTGAGTGGCGTCGCCGGAGTCTTCAGTGACGGTAGAAGCTTGACCCCAGGCGGGAGATTGGTCGGCCCCGTAGGTGGTGTGCGTTTGGACCCTCGTCCAAGATCCGCTCTGGGTGTAGGCTTGCAGTTTCCACACGTCGGTAGGCCGCCCCTTGCTTTCATACGAGAACTGCGCCGCCCATTGGCCCGCAACTTGGGGTGCAATCGTGTTTTGCCACCCCGTACCGGTGGTGGGAGAAATAAGCACATCCGCGGCACGGTAGACCCGGTAAGTTTGGCCTTTGGACCCGGCCGCCGCATTGTTGTCAAAGTAGTCGGTGTAGGAGGCCCGCAAAGCGGGGTCCACGACGGCCTTCTGTTGGTAATACTTGTCCGCTCCCCAGTAGGCGTAACTCGTAACCATAGTGTTGGTTTGAGTGCTACCCGCAAATGTAGTAACGGTTCTGGTTAACGGATTCCCCATGAAGTTGTAAGCCGTGGCCGTGTTCACCGTTTGAGTAAGCCCAGTTTGGGAGTCAGTAACGATATTGCCATTATCAGTCGTACTTGCTTTGACCAAGTTGCTGGTCGATACTTCGTTCTGAGAAAATGCATCGTACACGTGAGTGACCTGCGGCGAGAGTCCGCCAACATAGGCTTGTGTGTTTTCCTGGTCTAGCCCCTTGCTTTTAATCGTGACGGAGACCGTGTTGGCGCCCGAATCCTTTGAGATGACAGGCTGAATGAAGCGCGTCCGATTAGTTCCGGGTTGGCCACCCGAGATGTAGTTCACGGCTTGCGGAGGGTCCGTCGGTCCTCGCGCGAAGTCGTTATCAGTGCATTCGGTCCCGATCCAATAGTTGGTGTACCATCCATTTGGATGTGAGACCAAATATACCGCCGGGCCGACAGTTGAGCCGCCGAACTGGGGCAGGCTTACTACCGCCATTGTGTAGGCAACGGATTCGGTGAGTCCCCGAGGATCGGTGATTGACGTCAACAGGTTTGACGCAACGCTCCCGCTCCACCCACTGGGCACATAAGAAGAACCGTACCCGTAGGTTGTAGTCCTTCCCGCTGGAGTGGTAACACTGGCCAGGTTATGGCTCGCGTTGTAGGAGTACGTCACCGCACGGGCGGCGTTATTGTCGCTCACGCTGGTGACCCGGTTAGCCGCATTGCCCGCTGTGCCCCAATTGAGGGCAATATTATGCCCGTTGGGCATCTGCACCTGGGTCAAGGGATGCTCAGAAGTCGCCCCGTCCGTCTTGTTAAACGAAACGTAGCCGCTACCGTACGTATAAGTCGTGACATTGCCTTGCCGGTCAGTTGCCGAAGTGATCTTGAGCACGTTAGCGGGCTCGGCGGCGGCGGTGCCGTTGTTCCACACCTGCGTACCTTGACCCGTGTAACTCCCCATCTTCTGGTAGTTATAGGTGGTGCCATCCACGGTTCGAACCGTGTTGGATTTGAGAATACGATAGGTGATACCGTTCTGCACCACTTCCTCGTACACGCTATCAATCACGTTGCTATCCCACGGCTGAGTGGTGAGAATGCCATCCACGTCTCTTTGAATAGTCTCTGCTTTTCCACCCGCATCAACCGCGACTACCGCTTCTACCGGCTGAACCGCAAGTGCAGGATCGTTTTCTAAACTGTTGCGTTCTTTGAACGAAGTGGGGATGCTGCGCACCGGGGCATGACCACTTTTGAGCACCCCACCGGCCGTGCTCCGCACGTCCGCACTGAGCGTCCAACCCTTTCCGAATGGGCCTTCCCCCGCATCGTTGGCGCTGTAGCTGCGGGTGACGTTCACCGGAATGCCGTAACCACCCTCAAACGAGAGATCGGTGGCCGACATGCTGTAATTGCCGGTCATGACATTCACGCCTTTATAGACCACGTCCCACTTGCTTTGGCCGGCAAGGTAAGGGTTTTCACCCGCCCGGCCCTGCATTTTCCGTTGCTCGTTCCCAGAGAGCATCCGGCTCGCACTTTTTAACCGGCGAGAAGCAATATCTTTGGCCTTAATGCGCTCTACCTGATTGTGCTTTTCTACCGCTTCCCTCACGGGCGAACCAAATGTGGCAATCGCCCCAAACGGCACGCTGAGGTTCAGCGTGGTAAACGTAACGAAAATGCTAACGGTGCGGAAAAGAAAAGTTCGCATGGTGGTTTACAGATTGAGGGCTTTGAGCACGATAACATTGGCGGTGAAATCTGGGTCGGAAAGATCGGGCAGTTTAATCGTGGAACGGGTGCCATACCGAGAGTCGTAAGCCACCATGCCGGTGGCAACGAACTGGGTGACAACCAGGTAGTGGTCTTGGCTTAAGTATACCGCGGGCAAAGACACTTTACTAAAGTCCGAGCGATTAAGGCGGTACGCAAACGATGCAAGCCCGACCGATTGAAGGCCCCTGCGTATCCCTTCAATCGTGGTACCGGTATCGGTGGTGCCACACACTCGGGCCAGCGCTTTGTAATCTTGCCCGGGCCGGCCGAGCAAGGTGAGGATTTCCGCAATCGCCTTCGGACCGCAAACGCTGGTTTCAAACCGAATGTGGGCTTCTTGCTTTGCTATCGCGGTTTGGAAAAGCTGGTTATCGGCTGGAGTATCAACCCCCATACGATGCAGTCTCACCCAGCAAGCTCGGCATAGGGGACTGAGAGGTCGGTCCTTGATGAATTGCCTGAATTCATGGGCTTGCTGAGTTTTATTTTCTTGGCCCACTAAGCAAACCGCGGCCTGGTACGCCGCTTGGTCGCTTACTCCACCAAAGTTAGCATCCATCACCCCGGTCCCGGTCCTCGTTTTTGCGCTGAGAAAGGCCGTTCGCGCCTGCACAAAATTCTTCTCGTGGGCCGCCACGTAGCCCAGGCGAATCTCGGCTTGGCCCACCGCATCTTGCACGGTTGGCCGCAAGTCTTTACCGTGAGCCTTCACAAAATCATGGAGAACCCTAGCCGAATCCGGGTCGGTACTGGCAACGGTCGGCGGCGTGATTTCCGCAACTTTGAGCGCCTGAGACGGTTTTGCAGACCTATGACCGCCTACCCACCACAAACCGCTTCCCACCACCAGCACCGCCAAACCAGAGGCCAGGAGGATACGCGTTTTCATTGCAGGACCCCTTCCAGCAGACCGGCTCGCCAAACTCGGGGTTGACCATCGTTCTGTGGGAAGACCGAATTAGGATCTAGAGCGCGCTCTTTACTGCAGAAGTACCGCCACGCGCTGGGTGGGCTAGCTTCGTTCGTAAGGGCCAGGCAAAGGTATTGGTTAGCCAAGGGAACGAGTGCGCCCGTGGTATCCGCCAAGTTAAAGTTGAGATACGTGTTGACCGTCGCGGTTGAGCTTAGGGTGTAGGAACTGATGGCATCTTGGCTGTAATCCACGGTCTGCCCCTGGGGAATACTCGTGCGCGGACTAATCGCCCACTTAGAGTCCCAGGTCACGGAGGCTTCGTTAGTCGCCAGATTAGCATCGGTGGACTTGGGAGCGTAAACCCCTACACTGCTAGCTCCCGTGTAGTTCGTAGGCGTGCCCATGTCCAGCACGCTTAATCCTGAAGCCAAATAGGTTCCTGAAGAACTTCCGCCCACGTACAACTGCATGCGGGCTGTTCCACTATGATCCCCCGAGCCAGAGGGGACGTTGCCCACAAACAAACCACCGTGGTAAGTGTAAGTGCCAAAGTTGGCGGGCGCAGATGTAACGTTTGGATCTCCGGGCAATTTCCCAGCGAGATTGGGTGAGCCAAAAGTTCTCCGCGTGTCAATGCTTGCATCAGAGCAGAGGAGCTTGGAGAGGTCGAAACGGTAGTAATTGGCCGCAGAGCTTATCGGTGTCCCCGTGTAATGGCTCACCACCACCACCTCAATGGTTCCACTGGTGTATGCCTGCGAAACGGCCAGTCCTAAAGGGAACTTTAACCCGCCACCGTATCCCTGGTAAACCACCGCCGGTGCACTTAACAGCGTGCCATTTCGCCAATATTGATAGTTACTCACAAACGTCGGTGCCGTTGAGTAGACCGCGTACGGAGACGTGGCGAGAGATGGATATCCTAGCTCAGTGCTACCAATAACGGCAACATCGTAGTTGGTCAATGTAAGCACTGGGAGAGTTAAGTTGATGAAAGCCGCATGTCGGGTGGGGTATGAAAACATGGCCCCACCGCTTATGCCATAAGTTTGCACTGAAGCTTGCTCAAGGACATCAAACTTGTACACATATGCTTCTACTCTGGCGCTAAGGCCATAAACAATCATTAAAGACTGTAGCAACCGAGCCTTTATGGTCCTCTTTTCGGTGAGAGATAGTATTTTCCACCACGTCCAGTTGTTAATTTGTCGTTTATTCATGACCGTCATCATTGTACAGCAAAATTAACGGAGTTACATAAACAATTCTTTTTTCTAAAGTCTCTATCACGTTGTTTGGAAGAGGCAACTTACCCGTGACCGTTTTGACAATAAGCGATTTAACGGCATTCTCAAAGGCCATCGTAGCGTCTTCCAAGCCACCAAAGCCAGCGCATTCTGAAACCCAGACATCCTCATTGCGATGAGGTTCTCTGCTACGCCAAACTTAAACCCCTTCCACTATGAATAGCGAGGAGCCCAGAAACTGATGGCAAGAGACCTATGTTTGGACCTAGTTACGCAAAAGTCTTCACACTTTATGACATTTTATGTGAATTATGAGGGACAATTGATGGGCGCAGATTCACCGACACGGGGCTCCTAAAACTGGGCACGGAAAACTGGGCACTGCTGAATATGTCAATAAAGAACAAAGTTACGACGATCAATTGCCCTAAGTGCAACCAAGTATTGCCCGGCTGGGCGGAGCGTTGCCAGTTCTGCGGGTATGAACTTGCCAAGGGCTTCGCACGCCCGGTGGACCTTAAGCAAATTCAAACCCGCAATCGAATGAGTTGGCAGGAAGTCGCTTATATTGCGGTATCGATCATTGTCATGGTGGAAGGCTCCTACTTGGTTTTGCAGGGACTTCAGGTTGTGCCCAGCTTACTGGCACCCGTCGGTGGGGGCGCATTTCTCGGCGTGATTGGGGCCATCCAGGTAGGAATTGGCGCCGGTCTGCTGTTTCAAGTGGAGTGGATTCAGTTCATCGCCAAGCTCAACTGTATCCTCAACCTTGTTTTGTCATCGTTCGGGCTGCTGACGGCGCTGATGATGAGACATCCAGGCGCGAACTTAGCCAGTGGGCTATTCAATATCACCCTTTACGGGTTTATGCTGTTCTTGATCAACGACATTGGCGACGTGTAGAGCCTAAAGCGCCTGACTTCCCTTCTGTTTCAACTGTTTGACCACTTCTTTTACCGCTTGGGCTTGGTCTTTGTTGCAGATCAGGACGGCGTCATCCGTCACAACCACCAGCACGCCGTATACGCCGGCAATTCCCACCGTGATGTTGGTGCTGGCGTTGTACACCACGCAGTCTGCCGCCTGGACGAGAACTGATTCGCCGCTGGCCACGTTACCGCGCGAATCGCTGGGCAATTTGCGTCCCAGAGAATCCCACGAACCCAAATCATCCCACTGGAACCCGGCTTCTACCACGGTGACTTGCGACGCACGCTCCAGTAATAGGTAGTCAATCGAAATGTCTGGAAGCTCCGAGAAAGTTGAAATAAGGCCCGCCGCATCGGCTGACTGGATGTAAGGTACGAGCCGGTTCATGATTTCCACGTGAGACGCCGCCACTCGGGAGAGTTCTTCCGTAAAGGATTTGTGGGTCCATACAAACATCCCACTGTTCCAGAAATATCCCCCCTCTGCGAGGTAAGACTGCGCGAGATCGGCCGAGGGCTTTTCGTGGAATCTTTTGACCGGATAAGCCTTCGCGGCACCGAGTCCGGTGCGGGCGTAGGATGTCATGGCCTGGACGTAGCCGTAGCCCGTTTCGGGACGGTCGGGTTTTACGCCAATCGTGATCAAACCGCCATCTTCCTCCGCACAGGTGATTGCGGCCCAAATTGTATCGACAAATCCTTTGAGAGGCTCAATTTGGTGGTCGGCGGGTACGACAATGACACTGGCTTCCAGCAGATCGGGTCTCATGGCGGCCACCCACGCGGCGGCAAATACTAGGCATCCCGACGTATTACGGCGAGCCGGTTCGGCGAGGATATTTCCGATGGGAATCTCGGGGACCGCGGCGTGAATAGGTTCGACCAAGTGGCCCGACGTCACGATCAGAATGTTTTGAATCGGAACAATCGGAATCAGGCGTTCTATGGCCTCTCCCAACATTGTTTTCTCAGACCCCGGCATCTGAAGCAACTGCTTAGGCCGCGCCACTCGGGAGAGGGGCCAAAATCGCTCGCCCGACCCACCCGCCATTACAATTGCGTATCTTGCCTCTGCCATTTTTACCAGCTTACCTTTGCCCTTGGGAGGCAATGAAATTGCCATCCAGTTCGCCTCAGTTGACTGTCGGCAAATTTTGATCAGGTTCCTACTGCTAGTCGTGCGGGCAGAATGGACAGACGCCTATTTTGATCCCGTGCAGTAGTTTCCTAAATATCCAACGCCTGACGGTAAATAAATAACTCGTTCAACTTTTTCCACCCGTCGTCGAGATGCCTTGAATGAAGGTTTTTTGCGCGAGAAAGAAGAGCACAATGATTGGCAACGTGAACAAGGTGGCACCCGCCATGAGTTGACCCCATTTCCCCCCGTAGCTGGTAAGGAACTGTTGGAGCCCGTAGGCCAACGTGTATTTGTCGGGGTCGTTTACGTACAGAAGGGGGCCAAAGAAGTCATTCCAAGAGCCCATAAATTGGAAAAGAGCGCAAGTGGCGAGGGCGGGTTTAGCGAGAGGAATCACTAGCCCGGAAAAGATTCTCCACTCACCCGCACCATCCAGCCGGGCCGCCTCCGCCAGTTCTTCGGGCAAAGTCTTAAAGAATTGGGACAACAAGAAGATAAAAAACGCCGAACCAAAAAATGACGGGACAATTAGGGGAAGAAAGGTTCCGTACCAGTGTAAGGACCGAAAGAGCGAGAAAACGGGGATCATGGTGACTTGCCCCGGAAGAGCCATGGTAGAAAGCATCAGCATGAACCAGAAATCTCGTCCGGGAAACTTTATGCGGGTGAACCCATATGCCACCAAGGCGCTGGATGATACGGCTCCAATTACGGTCCAGAACGCCAGCATCAGCGTGTTCCGCAGATAGAGGGGCAAGGGCACCGTGGCTATTGCGTCGGCGTAGTTGTACCAAGCGGGCGAACGGGGGAAAAGTGATGAGAACTGGAACGGCGATCCCGCGCCTGATGCCGCATAAATCTGAGATTCTGGTTTGAGCGAGGTGCTGACCATCCAAATCAGAGGCAAGATTGCCGGGACAGCCAGGCAAAGCAAAGCCAGATGCACCATCAATCGGTGGAGGGCCGGCACTTTCATGGCAAAGAATCTCCGTAACCCAATTGACGGCGTCTCATCAATTCTCTTTGTAAATCTAGCTGGAGGGTTTTAAGCGCCTCTTGTGGAGACACGGTTCCTCTAACCGCCCGATCTTCTGCGCTCGTAATTCTATCTACGATGAACTGTTGGTAGGCTACCGGCGGGGCAGTCTGAAGATTGGCACTGGGAAGAAGATCAACAAAGGTTTTGAATTGAGGATTATCCTTAATGTATTTTTGGTAGTCCGGTGCGGCGGCCGTGGCCGGCGTTAGAGGAAGCCATCCCCCTTTAACAAACAGATGGGCCGCTCGGGCAGGATTTCCTAATCCTGACCAAAACCGAATGAAGTCCCAAGCTCCATCGGGGTGCTTGGCTCCCTTTGGAATCACCATAAAATTACCGTTTGTAACCCAGCCGAAGGGGCGTCCACCCTTGGGTGGCGGTATCGGAGCCGTGATGTAATCCAACTTTGGGGCAAACTTTCTCAGTTGCTCCACGCGCCACTGCCCGTCTATGGTTACGGCATAGGCTCCCCCAATGAACGGCCAGCCTCCCGACGACGAGGCGGTGTTAAGCCCCGCATTGAACCTGATCACGTTCTCGTAACCTAAACGCCTTTGCTCAGCAACTATCGCCTCTAAAGCGGCGAGGTTTTGTGGAGTTTCAATCTGGACCTTGCGCTTATTCCAATCGTAAAAGCCTCCCCCAAACAGAACAGACATTCCGCTGAGGTTGTTAGGCATAAACCCCAGCTGAGTTAGGCCTCGTGATTTGGAAAACTTATCCAGCTTGCGGCCCATCTGGACCAGGCCTTCATAGGTTTGGGGAAACTTCTGGGGATCATAGCCCCCCGCTTCTAGCAAACTCGGTCGGATGTAGAGTGCGGAAGCGTTGATGCCGATCGCAACTCCAAAGAGTTTCCCTCGATAAGTCCCCAGTCGTTGGGCGATGGGGTATGCGTTGGCGCGGAAATACCTCATTTCAGCCGGAGACATCACTTCGTCAATCGGTTTAAGCAGCCCGCTGTCAGACCAGGTGGGAATCACGGAATCCCACCTGGTCATGACGTCTGGGGGATCCCCGCCAATGGCACCCATGATGAACTTTGCCTCCGCTCCGTTGGGGATTGAGAGCGGGATCACCTCGTATTTATCTTGGCTTTGGTTGTACTCCTTGCAAATGTCTTCAACCACAATCTGCCACTCTGCGGACCAGGAATGCCAGTACCGAATGGGGATTCGCCCCGGACGGACATGATGGGTTGCCGTGGGTGCAAACGTGGACCAAGCCAATGCACCGGTAGCGAGAACCACCATGATCACGGTCCGGAAAGGTGACTTTGGGTTGCCGGCTACCTCATCCGCCATAGTGCACCCACTTCTTTTGAGTCTTCATGAGACCCGTGGTGAGAACCACAACCACCAGGAATAGGATCCAGGCCATGGCGCTTGCGTAGCCCATGTCCAGATACTTCCAGGCCCGGTTGAACAGGTAAAGGGCATAGAACATTGTGCTGTCATCAGGTCCGCCCGCGGTAATGATGTATGCGTTGGTGAAGTATTGGAAAGCCCCAATTACGCCCATCACGAGATTAAAAAAGATCACCGGCGTTAGCATCGGCAACGTAATCTTTATCATCTTGAGCCAGGGTCCGGCACCATCAATGGTGGCGGCCTCGTACAGATAAATGGGGATATCCTTGAGGCCCGCAAGGTAGATCACCATGCTCCCACCCACCCCCCACATTGCCATAAGCACCAACGACCAGAAGGCATATCTTGCATCGGCTAACCAAGCCGGTCCAACGATGCCAAACCACCTCAATATTCCGTTTACCAAACCAATCTGAGGGTTAAGTATCCAAATGAAGACCATGGAGGTTGCCACGGACGGAACGATTGAAGGCAGAAAGAAAATCGTGCGGTATACGCTAATCCCAAAAACCTTAGCGTTGAGCAACAAAGCGAGGGTCACCCCGGCGACGACACCAAGCGGAACCGCAACCAGTGCGTAACTAAAGGTAATCCTAAGCGATTTCCAAAACAGTGGATCTTGACTGAAGAGCGCTTGGTAATTTGCGGTACCCACCCAGACCGGGGGAGAAATGATGTTGTACCGAGTAAAGCTGAAGAATACGCTTTGAAGAAATGGCCCCGCAGTGAAAGCAAAAAAGCCGAGAAGCCAAGGTGCAATAAATAGATAGCCGGTTAGAATATTGCGGATACGGTGACGATTGATCAACTGTGATTTTTAATCCTCACCCGTTATGCTACCGTCCTAGATTCCGCCATACCATACCCAGGGTCGTAAATTCGAATGGTGTACGATAATTTTAAGCTATAGAATTCGCTGTTCGCCAGTTTACGATACGTGCTCAGCGGTTTTCAAAGTTGAGCTATCAGCCCAGAGCCCGAGCTGGGTCCCAAATTTCGGTCTGCGCTAGGCAGACAAATTACGAATGCGGTTCCTTGCCCGGGCGTGACGGACACGGAGACTCGTCCCCGATGGGCCTCCACGAGGCCCTTGACGATGGCAAGTCCTAAACCGCTGCCGCCCGTCTCAGAAGTTCGAGAGGCATCCACGCGATAAAACCTGTCGAACAGACGATCTAGGTGCTCCGATGGAATCCCAGGACCCGCATCCGCCACCCGGATACACCATTCATTTCCGTCGAGCGTGGCAGAAACCCTGATCGGAGGGGCACCGTGCTGTCTGGCGTTATCCAACAGGTTGACAAACACCCGACGAAGGTCGTCTTCGTATCCCAGCACGGGCATCAACTCATTTGGAATCAAGTCAATTTCTACGGAGTTCGTCCCATCGGGCCACACGTCATCCTTGGCCAATTGCAAAATATTGGCGAGGAAAATCGGGGACTTGGGGCGAGAAGACGTTACCGAATCTATTCTTGCGAGAGCAAGCAGGTCTTGCACCAGCCGCCCCATCCGAGAAGCCGCTTGATCAATGGCCACCACAGATGGCCGAGCCTGATCAGCTTTGAGGTTGGTGTAGAGGATCATCCCGGCATTGGTCTTGATCACCGCCAAGGGAGTCTTCAATTCATGCGAAGCATCAGCGGTAAACCGTTGTTGCTGGAGGAGTACTTGCTGAAGCCGAACCAACGCAGAGCGCTCGTGAGCAAACGATTCTTCCAACCGAGCCAGCATGCCATTAATGGTTTCTCCAAGTTCAGAAAATTCATCTTGACCACGGATGGGTAGCCGGCCCGAAAGGTCTTCCGCGGTAATTTTAGCGGCCTGATCCTTCATATCGTGAATGGGCTGGATGGCCCTTTGGACCACAAATGCTCCGGCAAGCCAAATTAAAATGAGGCTTACCGGGAGCGCAGCCAGCATCACGTTGCGTTGATTATCAAGGGACCGCTGAATATCCGTGAGGTTGTAGGGGATTTGCAATACCCACTCAACCTTCCCTTCTTTGAGCACCGGTTCGGTGTAAATCAGAACGCTTTCCCCACCAATACTTGCGGTGCTGAAGGAGGCTTTATTTTGTTTAGCTTTGGCCAGGGCAGCGGTGTCGTAAGGGTCTTGCTCTGGGGGCACCACGGCGGAGTCCAAAACCCGGATCATCCGAACTTCGTCGGCTGGGCGGTCGCCTTTCCGCTGGGGGGGGCGAAATGTGCTTGGTGTGCGGTCTCGATCAAATGGCCGGTGATTCTCCCGCATCCGTCGCTCAAACCTATAGTGCGCGGCAATCACCACCTTAGCGCGCTCTTTCAGCGTCTTGTTAACTGATTCCCGAACCGTTTGACGGATCTGCCAATCAATACCAATCCCCAAAATAATTAAGAGAGCCGCAATAACCAAAGTTGTAGTGAGCGTGAGGCGCGCCCGAAAAGACTTAGGTCCAAACTGGCTAAGCATCTGCCCTCATCACATATCCAAATCCATAAACCGTGTGGATCAGTTTTTTGTCAAAGGGCGCATCTAGCTTCTTTCGAAGCGAGGCAATGAAAACGTCAACGATGTTAGAAATCGCTTCTTCATCACCCCAAACGCGATCTTGAATGGTTTCGCGGCTAAGCGTTCTACCTTCGTTTACGGCCAAAGCTTCCAGGAGATCGTATTCCCTTCTCGTAAGACTGATGGATCGACCCGCTCGCAAGACCGACCGGGAGTTCCGATCAATTTCTAAATCTGCGATGTTGATCAAGAATGACTTGTTAAGTTTGTCTCGGCGGACAAGAGCGTTGATTCTGGCGAGTAACTCAGGGACCTCAAAGGGCTTGGCAAGGTAGTCGTCTGCTCCCATGTCTAGGCCCCGAACCCGATCGTCGAGGTCATCCCTAGCCGTCAACATCAAGATAGGTGTGGGGTCTCGGTGCGCCCTAATTTCGGCGCATATTTCCCAACCCGTCTTGGTGGGAAGCATGAGATCTAATATGATGAGATCGTATTCCCCGCTGAGGCCCGCTTTGAGTCCCATCCCGCCGTCCGTGGCCCAACTCACGTTGTAGCCCGCACCGTCAAGTAGGCGAGCAATGGCGTCGCCGAGCGGCTTTTCATCTTCAACCAGGAGCACCTTCATTTTTGAGCTAAATCTCAGCCAACGTCATATTGACCAAAGAAGATGAAGGAAAGGTGAAGGCCCGGGTCTCCCCCGAGCCTTGTGATACCCGTGACGTGAGAGACCTTAGCCGCCGATGCGGCCGTTCTTACCCACCACGGGCACGTCTTTACGTGCCTTGCGAGCCGGAGTGTTTTTAAGCTGATCCATCAACATATCTACTGCTTTCTCAAGCTGGGGGTCTCTGCCTAGGGCAATCTGGTCCGGTCGATTGTCTAAGTCCACGTCCGGATCAATGCCCTGATTCTCCGCGACGATTTCGTTGGTATCCGGATTGTAGATTGAGAACTCGGGAGCGGTGAGGAATCCGCCGTCCACGAGCGAAGCGCTCTCCGCGATGCCCACAAGTCCACCCCAAGTTCGCTTGCCGACCAAGGGTCCCAGGTGGGCTTGGCGGAACAGATAGGGGAACATATCGCCGCCAGAACCGGAGTTCTCGTTGATCAACATCACCTTGGGTCCGGGCATTGAAACCGAATCTGGCACATCGCGTCCAGATCGTTGCTGGACCCTTGTCGCGTTCTTCCGACTGAGCTTTTCAACAAAGAACCAGGGCAAATTTCCGCCCGAGTTATTGCGCTCATCTACCACTAATGCATCCGAATTCTGCTGCGTGTAGAAGCCCTCGGTGAAGCCAGAAGCGCCGCCTTCTGAAGTATCAGGCACGTGCATGTAGGCAATCCGTCCGCCGGATAGCTTATCCACCAACTGGCGACGGGTGGCGACCCAGTCTCGGTAGCGAAGCTCCGTTTCACTGCCAATCGTGCGCACCCTAACGGTTCGAGAACCCTCGGTAGTTGGCTTAGAATTTACGGTGAGCGTCACGGTTTGGCCAACTTTATTGACCAACAACGATCCCGGATTCACGTTACTATCAACGGCCGTTCCGTCGATGGCTAAGAGATACTCGCCCTCTTTAACGTTTACTCCAGGTTCTCCCAAAGGTCCGCGGCGGCTCTCATCAAAGTTGAAGCCTCGGTAAATTTTCTTAAACCTAACCTTGCCCTGGTCAACATCATAGTCAACCCCCAGTGAGGCCACGGAAACGGGAGTTACTGCGGGACCGGTTTCTCCGCCACCCACGTAGGTGTGACCAGTGCCCAATTCACCAATCATTAGGCCAATGATCTCGTTGAGGTCTCCTCGGTGGTTTGCGTACTCAAGGTAGCTTTCGTATCTTTTGCCAATGGCAGGCCAATTAAGGCCCCGCATGTTAACGTCGTAGTAATTGTCTCGCTCCCAGCGCCATGCGTCCCAGAAAATTTGCTTCCATTCTGCGCGCGGATTCACGATTGCTTCTACGTGAGTAGTATCGACGGTTCCTCCAGCCGTGGAAGCATTGGGCGTAACATCCACGATCCCCAACCGGCCCCCGTTAAGATAGGCAAGCTTGGTTCGGGCTTCATTCATCGTGAGGGGAACCGGTGGTCCACTCAGAATGTTCACGCTCGTTTTGGTATTGAGGTCAAACTTTTGCAAACCTGCGGGGCTCAGCACAAATACCCCGTTTCTGGCGGAAATAAGTCCCAGATATCGACCGGCTGGCCAAGGGAGGGGGAGTGCGCGGTCACCTATGCCGTCGTAATCAATCACAACCGCCTCGTCCGGTTTGGCAGCATCTGGCTTGGCGGCATCTGGCTTCTTGGCTTCCGGTTTCTTTTCGTCTGGCTTCTTCTCCTCGCTTCCGGGTTCTTCGTCGCCCGCTTTAATGAGCGGGTTTGGCGCATCTCTTCTAAGAGGAATGATATACACCCGACCCGTGTTGGTCGGCATCAGGTTAAAACCGCCATCGGCGTTGTTCTCTGGATTGAAAGTTCGGTTTGAGATAATGTACAGATACTTTCCGCCTTGGTCAAACGCAACGTCATTGTCATCGTAAAGGCCGCTGGTCACTTGGTTTAATTTGCCGGTGGACAGTTCGTAAATCCAGACCGCATCATTTTCGTTTTTGCCCTTCATGAGCAGAGCGACACTCTTTGAATCTGGAGCGAAGCTCAAGCCAAAGGACTGCGGGCGCTGGGTGTCTACCGTCCGAAGGGTCTTTGTTGCCACATCAAGAAAGCTCACGGTCCCCTTTCGGCTACCGATGGCAATTGTCTTAGAATCCGGTGACCACATCAAACCGAGGATTGTCTTAGGTGCGCCCGTGGTGAGTTTAGTGGCAGGACCGCCCTTGGCGGGGCGCGTGTAGACTTCGTACTCTGCCGTCTCGTCGCTAATATACGCAATGACCTTTCCGTCGGGCGACCAACTGGGATGTCTTTCTCGATTGCCTACGGTGTTGGTGAGATTACGGGTATCACCCGTAGTGGCAGGAACCGAGAAGATTTCTCCCCTTGCTTCTACCGCGACGCGGAGTCCGCTGGGCGAGAGCGAGAAATCGGTGATATTTGGTGCCAGATTTCGTAGCTCGGCGCGAGATCGCAGGTTATCGCTGAGGATGCGCGGTGCGAGTTTCTCAACTTTCGCACTTGCGATATCGTAGCGGAACAAGTATCCGTCTCGCTCGTACACAATCGACTTGCCATCGGTTGTGGGTCGCTTAATATCGGCATCAGTAAAATTGGTCAAGCGCGTGTCGGCATGACCGTTCACGTCGTGGCGATAGAGATTGAGCGTTCCAAATTGCCGATCGCTGATGTAGTAGATAGAGTTAGCAACCACCATCGGAAAATAGCTTTGTTCGCGCTGGGCGGGCAATTCTGAGTAAGCGTTCGTTGCAAAGTTGTACAAAGAGATGCGCCCCTGGGTGCCTCCCCGGTAGCGTCGCCAGTTAAAGCTGTTTGAACCTACGCGTTGGTAAGCCACGGTATGACCATCGGGCATAAAGGAAGCCTGCTCTACCTGATCGAGAGGCGTACGCTCGGGAAGGCCTCCTTTGCCGTTAATGAACCAGAGACGATGGTTACGAGCGGTGTAATTACCGGCCGCCGAAGTGTAAGCGATTTTGCCATCGGGCGTCCAACCCACCACCGAGCATGGATCCGTGCTAAAGGTTAACCTTACGGGTTCACCACCCTCAATCGGCATGGTGTAAACGTCGGGATTTCCGTCGTATGTGGCGGTGAACGCAATGGTCGTTCCGTCGGGTGAAATATGGGCCATCACCTCACTGCCCGGGCTTGTAGTTAGGCGACGCGCCACCGAACCCGCTTCGGTTGAACTCAGCCATAGATCGCCCGCGTAAGAAAAAACTACTCGATTCCCCGAGATGGCGGGATAGTGCATGAGCCGTGGTTCGGAACTTTGGGTGGCTCCGGTAGCTAACAAAGCGAGAAGGGCAAGCGTGGGTGTCATAGGTAAATATTCCTCGTAAAGAAGTCAATACGAGCAGAAGTTTCCATCTGCTCCCGACCGTTCACATTTTCGTGAATATACCAAGGAGAGACAGCCGACCCGGTATTTAGACCTATTCAGAGCCGGTGCAACGCGTCATGGATAAGGGCTTGAAGCTGCTGAGAAATTGATATTAAGCCACCATCGGGCCGAACGCATTGAAACAGGGCACCAGTCAAATTACGGACGAACACAATCGGCAACCGGTTGGCGATGGAGGCGTAGGGTGCAAGTTGGCGCGGGTCAGGGTCGCCAAAGACGTTGCCCTGAGTTCCCTAATTGACGGCATCCGGCTTCCCTTTTCGATGGAGGTTTCTAAGTTAACCGGCGAATATCATGCGATTCGCGTTCGGTTAGGAGTTTTTGAATCGGCTCAGCGAGTTAATGTGTCGTTCCGTTTCTCACATCGACGCATCAGGGCGAAAATATCCCCGCCCTAGAGAGGAGCAAAATTGAAATTGCCCTGAAGCGAACACGCAAACGAATTGCTAAGGAGCCTTTGTCTTCTCCAGCGGAGCGTATCGGCAAACGGCTACCTTCGACGTCCCCGCCGAAGGTAGCCGTTTGCTAGACCGTGGCCTTGGTGCGGGCGACTACACTTTCTAGGAACACCGCATTGGTAGGGGTGCGCTTAATTAGCTTGATGAACTGCTCAGTGGCTTCGACTGAGTTTTGCTCTTTGGCCATCAACCTTCGCAATTGCACCACACCCTCCATTTCTTCTTTGGTGAACAGAAGTTCCTCGTGGCGGGTAGAGCTTCGGCGCACGTCAATAGCGGGCCAAATTCGGCGCTCGGAGAGTTCTCGGTCCAAGACGATTTCGCTGTTACCGGTTCCTTTGAGCTCTTCAAAGATTGACTCATCCATTTTGGAGCCGGTATCTACTAATACTGAAGCCACAATGGTGAGCGAACCGCCTTCTTCTATGTTCCTTGCCGCACCAAAGAATCGGCGAGGTCGGTAGAGCGCGGAGGGGTCTAAACCTCCGGTGAGGGTTCGGCCGGAGGGATTAATGGTGAGGTTGCTTGCTCGGGAGAGTCGCGTTAATGAGTCCAGCACGATGACCACGTCTCGGCCGGTTTCCACTAGGCGCTTGGCCTGCTCCAAACAGAGGTCGGCAACCCGCATGTGGTTCTCCGCGGGCTCGTCAAAGGTTGAGGAGATAACCTGACCACGTACGGACCGGCGCATATCGGTGACCTCTTCTGGCCGCTCATCCACCAGTAACACCATAAGATACGCTTCGGGATGGTTGGCAGAAATTGCGTTGGCAATCACCTTCATCATGGTGGTCTTTCCCGCTTTGGGCGGGGAGACAATGAGGGCTCGTTGGCCTTTACCGATGGGGGAAATGAGGTCTACAATTCGGGCGGGAACGTTGTCGGACATCGTTTCCATGACCAGTTTTTCGGTGGGGTAGAGCGGTGTGAGCTCATCAAACACCTTTCGTCTTTGCATTTCTGGAGCCATGGAGCCAAAGCCGTTAACGCTTTCAACTCGAAGCAGTCCGTGGTATTTCTCCCCCTCTTTCGGGATCCGAATCTGGCTGAATACCGTATCTCCGCCGCGCAACGCATACCGTTTGACCTGAGTTTGGCTCACGTATACATCGGTAGGAGCCGGGTGATAATTGTCTTTACGCAAGAATCCGTAGCCGTCGGGAAGAATTTCGAGGATTCCTTTGGCGTAGACCGCATCAAATTCTGCGTTGACCATCGGGAGCAAGCGCTCGACCAGTTCATGGCGCAACAGAACCTTGGCGTCTAGCTTGGCCGCTTTAGCTTCTTTAAGCAAGGCGGCCGGAGGCATTTGGTCAAAGTAGTTGTAATCTTTTTCGGGCAGGTTTTCTACATCAACTTGGGGCTCATTCTTGGGCATTCCGTCTCGGCCGCCGCCGCCGCGCCTTCGACGCATTCCCATGCCCCCTCCGCCGCCATTGTTGTTGTTGTTATTGATGGTACCGGTGTTACTGGTATTGCCGCCTTCTTGTGACTTACGAGGTCGAAACTGATGGGTCATAGTGCTCCGATGCTGTCCGGGATGCCTCAGATATTTCTGGGGGTTTGGAATTGAATTCGTTCAATTGGGATAAGGCTTAACCCCATAGGGCCAAAGCCAAGTTTTCTTGTATTTCCAGGATTGTTGCCGTTCTAATGGCTAACTTCGCTGATACAGACTGCAGACCCACTTGATGGGCTTACTCTTCGCGGAGTATGGCGATGTACGGAAGGTTTCTGAACCTCTCCGCATAATCCAAGCCATATCCTACCACGAATTCATTGGGGATGTCGAATCCCGTGAATTCCACCTCAACTTTGGTCTTTCTTGCTTCGGGTTTTGACAAAAGCGCCGCGACATGAAGCGATCGGGGTCTGCGAGTGGAGAGGAGCTCTCGCAAGTGGTTGAGGGTTGCTCCCGTATCCACAATATCCTCTACAATAATGACGCGTTTGCCTTCAATATTTATATCAAGGTCTTTACGAATTTGCACAATTCCCGCAGAAGACTTTCCAGATTCGTAGCTACTCACCTGAATGAAATCGAGGGTGGTGGGGGTTTTGAGGGCACGACCGAGGTCGGATAGGAAGTGGATGGATCCCTTTAGAACCCCAATGAGGAGGATGGATTCATCGGACGAAAACTGCCGGTCAATTTCCTCCGCCATTTCACGAACTCGGTTTTGAATCTGATCTTCGCCAAGAAGCACCTCCAGCCGTTCTGCCATGACATGAGTTTACGCAATTGCAAGATTGACAAGGTGATCACCGAATACGTCATTGCCGCGCTTCTTGATTCTGAAGAATCTTGGAATTCGCGCGGTTTGCAGTGGCATCGGCTAATCTTTAGAATGGATGCCACGCAGGCTCTCAAGATTGCGTTGAGCGCTCGATGACCTGGCAGATGAGTAGCATTCCGAAAATGTAGGCCGGGGAACTCGGTGCCCCGGTCCGGGTGTCGCTCTAATATTGAGGTCCCCGAAACCCGAAGTGAGGTCACTGAGCTAGCCGTACAGCCTGAGCCAGGGTACGACCGCCCCGCGCGGCACGGATATTCGCGGTCTACACGCTTCGCGTACTTCAGAGTCATAATCCCAACGGGTTGAAGGGACTGATCACCAGTAATAGGCAGCGGCAGGGCTCACTCACCGTGATCACCGGATCGATGTTTGCGGGAAAGACCGAAGAATTGATTCGTCGGGCGCGACGGGCGCTGTACGCGGGGCGCGTGGTTCAAGTTTTTAAGCCACGATTTGACGACCGATTCCACACTAGCATGGTGGTCACCCATATGGGCGTTTCTCACGAGGCGATTCCGGTGGGGTCAATTGCGGAGATCATTGCTCGGGTGAACCCCAAGGTTCAATCGGTGCTCATTGAAGAAGCGCAGTTCTTTGATCCGTCTATCACGGAATTTTCGGTTGCGCTGGCCGATGCGGGTTGTGAGGTGACTCTCGCAGGCTTGGATCAAGACTTTAGGCGCATGCCTTTTGGACCCATGGCGGCCCTGATGGCGGCCGCTGACGAAGTAGTGAAGCTACGGGCCATCTGTATGAAATGCGGGGCGCCGGCCAGCCATACCTACCGCTCCGTCAACGGAAAGCCGGCCCATGAAGACGACCCCATCATCTTGATTGGTGCTGCAGAAAATTATGAGGCCCGCTGCCGGAGGTGTTACCGGCTTGGTAGGACTCGGCGTCGTGGGCAGAACTGAGGGCGGAACCGGCGGTGGCACGAGGACGCCATCGCTCGGGTTCTTTGTGCGAATCCCCGGCTGATCTTCGGGCACCATCGGCTGACGCATCATCGTGACCTTGCCGCTTACATTTCCAGAGCGGCCCGGGAAAGGCGCATTGTGCCACCGAGATTCAATTTTGAGCACGGTTGAGTCTTTGGGATCCAGCCAAATTTGAACCGAAACCGAAGCGGCATCCTGCCCACTAGTTTCTTTTGCCTCAATCGTGACGAGGTTAGCATCCACGTCTCCCGCTCGCTCCATCGCCACTTTAACGCTGCCGACAAACTTGTAATCGGCGTGGATTGGTACCAGGTTCTTAGGGGAAACCGGAAAATCATGGCTCCAGGAGTCGCCGGCTAATACCGGATGAGGCGGGACGAATAACGTGAGGAGGTTTGCAACTCTAAACGTATCCAAGGGCACCATGGGTCCGGTGATGTCCCTCAATTCGCCGGTAGAACTTCTCGTCTGAGTTTCGGGAGCCGGAGCGGGTGCGTCGAGATCGGCACCGGATAATCGAGCCTTTCCGCCCGGTATCGTCGAAATTTCCAGCGAATACACTCCATCCGCATCCACCTTGGTCACTCGGTAGAGCGTGAGGGCATCGTAAGTTGACAGTGCACCGGCTACATCCAGTTCCGCAGCCAACCGGTACCGGTAGCTGGATCCGGGAATGAATTTCGGACGAACATCCAAGTTCTGTGTCCAAGCCACAGAATATGTCAGAGCCAAACCAATCCAAGATATCAATCTAAGCGAGGGGCGCCGGTATGAATAAATCATAGAAAAAGGGCCTCGGCAAGTGTATCTCCGGGGTTCCATACTATGACGTGCGAGTGACGCCAAAGGTTGTAACGTTTGACTGTGCGGAAACTCTGGTCCAGGTGAACTGGAGCCCGGCCACCATGGTTATGGACAGTGCCCTGGCGATTGGGCTTGACCTTCCCTCTGAGTCTGGAGATACCTACCAGCAGATGTTACGAGTCCGCTGGACCGAATTTGCCGTAGTTAATCAGAAGCGAGATCCGAAGAAGACGGCACAATTTTGGCGGCAACTCACGGAAGATTGGCTCCAGTCTTTGGGATTATCCATTGAGATCGCGGATTCGCTGAGCGACAAAGCGGATGAGCTTTGCTTTGGCCCTAATTCGAGTTATTTCCGGATCTTTCCCGATGTGATTGACGGCCTTGAACAACTGAAAATGCAAGGCATTCGGGTGGCCGTGATTTCTAACTGGGATACTTCACTGCACCGAGTTCTCCAATGTTGTGGCCTCGCGGAAAAATTCGAGCTGGTATTGGCTTCATTAGAAGAAGGGGTGGAAAAGCCAGATCCCGGATTGTTTCGAATTGCGCTCGGCGCGATGGCCGTACGTCCCGACGAAGTTTTGCACGTAGGAGACAATCCCGTTGATGATCTGCAGGGAGCTTGGGCGGCGGGAATGAGCGCGTTGCTTATAGATCGATCCCAACCGCCTGACTTTCCCCGAAGAATCAGTTCTCTAACCCAAATTTTGGAGGCCATCGCCTGGACCGCTTGAGTGATTACGATTACCACCTGCCCGAAGCCCTGATCGCGCAGACGCCTTTGGCCGACCGCACGGCATCCCGCCTGCTTCACCTGCCCCGAGTTTCTGGGGGTCCTACTCACCGGCAATTTGCCGATGTTGTAGAGATTCTTCAGGCCGGTGACCTGTTGGTTCTAAACAATACGCGAGTGTCTGCCCTTAGACTCGTTGGAACCAAGCTAACCGGTGGTCAAGTGGAGGTGCTGTTACTCACGGAACTCGCTTCACCCTCATCAGACCGAAAATTCTTTCGAGCGATGCTTAAGCCCGCTAAACGATTACCGGTCGGATCTACCATTCATTTTCTTGCGGGTTTGGTGGGGACAGTGGAATCCAAAAGTGAAGACGGATTGGCGATCGTTTCCTTTGTAAACGATCCGGACCTGGATAGAAAGTTGGAGGCGGTAGGAAAGACCCCGTTGCCCCCTTATATTCATGAAACCTTGGCCGACGCCGAGCGTTACCAAACGGTTTACGGACAGGTCCCCGGAAGTTCTGCCGCACCCACGGCGGGGCTCCATTTTTCGGCCCCGCTTCTGGACGCCCTGCGGGCCAAAGGAGTGCAAGTTGCCTGGGTTACCCTGCATGTGGGAATCGATACTTTTCGTCCAATAGCGGTAGAAGACCTTAATTTCCATCAAATGCACGGAGAAATTTGCACGGTGCCTCCGGAAACTGCCCAAGCCATTCAGGACGCGACGCGGCGAATCATTGCGGTTGGCACGACAACCGTGCGAACATTAGAAACCCATGCGACCGGTCACCGACGGATAACTTCAGGGTCCACGGTGTCAAAGTTATTCATTCGTCCAGGCTTTGTCTTCAAAATTATTGACGGTATTTTTACTAATTTTCACCTCCCTCGCACGACAATGATGGCAATGATTTCGGCTTTTGCAGACCGAAACCGGGTGCTTTCAGCCTACGACGTAGCGGTTTCTGAGGGCTATCGCTTCCTCAGTTTTGGAGATTCGATGCTAATTTTATAATCTAAAGACGATACAATTGATTAGCAATAATATGTCTTAATTTCCGAGCCGGTCCGAGTACAATCCCAGTTCAGTTACGGGGGAGATATTTAGTGCCTTTGAAAGAATTCGATCCGCTGGAGTACATCGAAAACGCGTTTCTTGACGTAAGGAAACCGACGTCTGACGTGAGAAATATTGAGACAAATTTAGCCTCAGTCAACGCGGCACAAGCGGTGATTGAAGAACCGAAACGAAATAAATTTAAAAAGACGGTCATGAGTGCCCCGCGGCCTCGCCGTACACGCACGGCCCCCACGTTGGAGACTAAGGTGGACGATGATCTTCAGGCAGTTTGGCTCTCGCTTCCAAAGAACGTAGAGTTCTTGTCCGGATTCTTTGACGATTCCGTTACCAGCAATTATTACCGGGGCGAGTTCAAAGAATCCCGACTAGAATTGATTCATCGCCTTTTAGATCCTGAGCTCTCATTAGAGGAGACTAGCCGCCTATTGGGTGTGTGCCCAGCAACGGTTCGGCGCTACACTAACCGAGGGTGGTTAGAACACCAACGGACGTCGGGCGGCCAAAGGCGGTTTAGGCTGACCCAAGTGGTTAAGTTTGTGGAAGCGCACGGCAGATTTCCGGAAGATTAACGGTTCTTTGCCCCCGGAGAGAATGGGTGGCTGAATCTGACAAGCTCCGAATAGCGATGTTTTCTGACAGTGCGTTGCCAATTCTGAACGGCGTATCGGTGAGCATTGATGTTCTGGTAACGGAGCTTAGAGAGCGCGGTCACTCCGTTCATATATTCACCGCGATGCATCCGGGGTTCAAAGACCCGGACCCTAATACCTACCGATTCCGCGCGATAGAAACTCCCTTTGCCCCCGGTTATCCCATCGCTTTTCCGCCTTATTATCGAGTGCTGAGGAAGTTCCGGCGGCAATCATTTGACATCATTCACTCGCACACTCCGTTTCTGATCGGAATGGCGGGTTTGCGGTGGGCCCAGTCACACGAACTGCCAATCGTGTCTACGTATCACACCCTATACGATCGATACGCGCATTATTTCCGAATCCTTCCCCGCCGCTACGTTCGGTTTAGAATCGCCAAGCACACCAACTTTTATTACAATTCTGTAGATCACGTGATTACGCCAACGGATGCGTCGTTGAAGTGGCTCCAACGGCATTCCGTGACCACCACCGCTTCGGTGGTGCCGACCGCTACCCCACTCGGACCGCAGTTTGAACGATCCGAAACTCGGTTGAGTTTGGGAATTCCTCCGCAAGCCAAAGTCCTCCTCTTTGTAGGTCGATTAGCCAAGGAAAAGAATATGGAGACCCTTTTTGCCTCCGTAGCCCTCGCCATGAAAGGTGATCCCAATTTGGTGTTTTGGTTGGTGGGCGATGGTCCTCATCGCGATGATTGCGTTGCACTGGCAAGAACTCTAGAGATTGGTGATCGCGTGAAATTTGTTGGCTTTGTTGATCGTTCTGAAGTGGCTCGGTACTATTGCGCGTCTGACTTGTTTGTGTTTGCCTCCATCACAGAAACCCAAGGCCTCGTCATACAAGAGGCCATGCAGGCCGGGCTCCCCGCAATCGCGGTGATTGGGGGAGGTGCGGGCACCAGCATCGTGAATGGAGAGAACGGTTACACCGTAAAAAATGAACCAGAAATGTTTGCCGATACTCTACTGAACGTGGTGAAAGACGACGTGCTCTATGGTCGGTTGAGCGCCGGAGCCATTCAAACCACGCGCGCCTGGGGTATTCCCCAAATGTGCGATGCGATAACCGACATTTATCGAAACGCGATTGACAAACACAAGACCGAGCAACAGATGGCCAACCCACACGATGTTAAATTCACCTGGCTCTAATACCGAAGCGTCCGCTCACCCATCGGTGGGTTATCGGGGGATTGCTATTTTCTTTCTGACCCTTGCCGGTTTGGCGGTGATTAGAGTGGGGTTAGGATTCGCAGCGGTTCCCGGGGCGATGGTTTATACGCTAAACATCTTGGTGGGTGCCCTATTCTTGGGTGCCCCGTTTGTTTCGCTGTTTTTTGCCGCCAACGCACCTTGGAAGCCGCTCTTGGCGGCGGGATTTACCGTTGGAGGATTAGCGGTACAGGCGGGCTTCACCGTGCTATCCGTTATGGTGTTTCGGGGACAAGGTTTAGGGGCCGGGGTCTGCTTAGCCATCGCCCAGATGGGCCTTCCTACTTGGTGCGTTGGGCTGGGAGCACTTTTGGCAACCTTGGTCAAAGAGAAAAACATTCTCATTCCCATTGCGATATTTCTGGCGCTCTACGATGCATCCCTCGTGCTCACGCCATGGGGACCCACACGACAAATTGTTGAACACGCACCGCAAGTGTTTACCCAAGTAGCGGCCAGCGTCCCGCGAATCAGTACGAAATCGGCCGGAGGCAATGTTGAACCGGGTGTCTTTGCTGGCCCCGCCGACTTTGTGTTCTTGGCGATGTTCTTCGTCGCCATTTTCCGCTTTAGGATGCGAGCTAAGGAGACGCTATACGTGGTGATCCCCGCGCTGCTCCTTTACATGGTAGCCGTGCTTTTTCTGGGAATTCCATTGCCGGCTCTGGTTCCCATTGGGCTAGCCGTGCTCTTTGTCAACCGAAAGGAATTTCAAATGACGCGCGACGAAAAGCTTTCTACCGCGCTGATCGCGGCGCTCGGGATTGGGATACTCACCTACGGGGCCATGCAGAAACGCTCGATGATTGAGCACTTTGTCCCTACTCGACCTCAGAAGCGGACCCGGCCCGCTACAATTTCGCCAGGGTTGCCCGCTGCGCCTTCGCAGAAGGCTCCCGCCCCAAGTGAGCCAAAATCTCCAACGAAGCCTGGCTAAGGGCCATTAAATCGATTCCCGTTCTGATTCCTTGGCGCTCCAAAAGGTAGACCAAGTCTTCCGTAGCAAGATTCCCACCTGCCCCGGGCGCGTAAGGACATCCACCAAGGCCACCCGCGCTCGCGTCAAAGGCCCGGTATCCAAGGTTAAGGGCCGCTTGAACATTGGCGATGGCGGTTCCGTAAGTATCGTGGAAGTGCCAGGCAATCTCACCCTGTACCTCTGTGCCAAATGCATCAAGAAGCCCCGCAGACAAGGCGCAAACCTCGAGTGGGCCGGCCCGGCCCACCGTGTCTCCCAAACTGACCTCATCCACTCCCATCTCAAATAAGGCCCTCACCACGGAGACAACCTGATCTGGGTGAATCAGGCCCTGAAACGGGCACTCAAATGCCGTACTGACATAGCCCCGGATCCAACCATTGGTCACAGATTGCCGAAACGCCGGGATGATCTCGCGAAAATCCGCTAACGAATCCCCAATCGTGCGATTGATATTGGCCGTGGTGAATGCTTGGCTAGCCGCGGTGAACAGGGCAATGCGGGGAGTTCCAACCTTTAGGGCAGATTCAAGTCCCTTTTGGTTGGGCACCAGGGCAGAATATAGAGGTCCGGGTGGCAACTGCGGCCATAATTCGGCGGCGTCGGCTAATTGAGGGACCCACTTTGGCGAGACAAAACTGGTTGCCTCAATCTCCGGCAATCCAGATTGACGTAACGCGTCAATAAATCTAAGTTTAAGTTCAGTCGGAATCGGCGTTGCTTCATTCTGGAGCCCATCCCTTGGCCCAACTTCGATAATTCTGACTTGGCTCACCGAATTTTCCGCATGACATTGCACAGACCGGTGATGTATTGGCTGTCACGGGAAAGCGCACCAAACTGCATCTGAAAACCGTCTCCAGTCTCCTTATAGCAATGCACCCCGCTGAGGCCGGTGGAGAGGTCAAGGCTCCAAAGTCGCTCTAAGTCAGTTTGGATGATCTCTAACTTTCCTCCATCAAAATTGAGTTGCGCGCGAATGGTAATCAGTGCCTTGTAGGGGCCGCCGACCGCACCGCGGATGTAGGTGAGGTACGGCAACGCCGATAAGCCCTCCTCCCAATCGGTTCGCCATGCTTCTTGAGACCGCATAGAAATAGGCGCATAAACTTGCAACCACTTTTTGCGCAATTCATCCAACTCTTCCGGCGTGCAACGTTTACTCAACCGTAGCCTCCTGCACCCAGACTAACGAATCACCTTCTGACACTTGAATCCCGATTTTGGCCTTCAATTCTTTCACAACTCCGTTGTGGGGGGCAAGTATGGGTTGGTGGGTCTTCATGGCTTCTAGGATCAAGAGGGTTTGAGCAGCGACCACCTTATCTCCTACGGCTACTCGAATATCGACAATTTGACCGGGCATGGGGGCAAGAAGTTTTCCCGAACTTTGCACACGTTGAGCAATGCGCGTTGCGGGAGGCTGAATTCTGTATTGTTTCCCTCGGTACGAAACCAGAATATCGTTTCTGTCTCGGACCACTGCCGCCGACCCAAACCCTGCATCACTAACTACTAAGTATCGGTCGCCGTGGTCGTAGACTTTACAATCGCAGTTGGTGAGCTCAACCTCGTTGCCGTTCACCATTCGTTTCATCAGTTTACGAATCGTTTCCTTTTATGAGCCTAATTTTAGATGCGGACAATTAAACCGACAGAACCTTAGACTTATTTTCAGCAAACATTTGGGCCGCCATAATAAAATCGGTAAATAACCGTTGAGACGCCGGATCACCCGGAGTTCGCTCGGGGTGCCATTGAACCCCAATCATCCACGAACGATCCGTGGCTTCGAGCGCTTCAATAACTCCGTCTTCTCCTTTGGCCACCACCCGTAGATGGTCGCCAACCTTGGCTACGGCTTGGTGGTGGTAGCTTTTGCCTTCCATTATATGAGTGCCCACCACTTCTTTTAGCTGAGATTCTGCCTCAATTTCGTAAGATTGGAGCGTTCCTCCGGAGTGAAGGTTATGTCCAACTTCATCCGGTAGATGTTGAATTAAGGTGCCTCCTCGGTATACGTTTATGAACTGACAGCCATAACATATCCCAAATACCGGCATTTCCGGGTCAATTACCGCCATGAGAGCCGATTCACCGGCAAAGCGCCACGGGTCTTGAAGTTCAACTTTTGGGTGGTTAACTTCGCCAAATTGCGAAGCATCAATATCCAGCCCACCCGGAATTAGCAGGCCGTGAATCAACTTTGCCACCACGGTCATGTCCGCCGTTGGAGGAAGCAGGATGGGCACGCCTCCCGCATCAGAAACCGCTTGGGCGTAGTTCCAATTCAGGGCAAGGTTCCCCCCGGATCGTAAGTCTTCTGGATCTTCTTTGCACTCAAGGGTGATTCCGATGATGGGTTTCATAGATTTGAATTAAATACGAATGGCTAGACAAGAATGGAGGAGATGGTCTCCACATTTTGCTTAACCGCTTTGAGAAACTCTGAAGCGCCTACGCCGTTGATTACGCGGTGGTCAAAGCTGAGGGCTAAGTTTACCGATCGCTGAAGCCTCAGCTCGTCGGTATCTTGAGCCAGGCCATTATAGATTTCTCCGATGAACAGGGTGGCTACGCAGGGAGCAACCACCACGGGAATCGCATCTCGAAGCCCAAAGCTCTGCATGTTGGTTAGAGAAATCGTTACCGCTTCTGTGGCTTGGTCTATTCCGGTCCTCGCGATGCCAATCTGCTCTCGCATGGTCTCGGCAAAGCGGCGCCAAGACATGGTATCCGCCTTATCGACCACGGCCAGCACTAATTCGTCTCCGGGGAGGCTGACCGCAATTCCCAGATCTACGTTTCGATAGGTTCGAAGCGTTTCGTTACCCACCATTGACGATCGTAAAAGCGGGTGATTCTTAAGAGCTTGGGTCACGGCGAAGGCAAACATTGTAAAAGCACTCGGCTTAAAAGAATCGCCGGAAGACTGCACTCTTTCGCGTTCGCGCTCGATGGGTTCCCAATTGACAGCCGCAGCAATTGTTCCTTGCACCACAGATTGGGTGCCCCGAGTCAACCGGCTGGCCAATCGTCGCTGAGCGGGAGGCAGGGGCGCTTGGTCAAAAGCATCGCTTTGGGTGAGCGGAAGATCCGAAGGAGCGGCGGTTAGATAGCGATCAATATCCTCGGGCATCAACTTGGCGGACACCCTGGGAATGCTGCCTAGCGCCTCGTCGGAGATGCCTTTCGTGTGGGCATAGGCTCGGGTGCGGGGAGGAATATCCGAATTTCGGGCGGCCGAGGTGGTGGCTCCGGCAAGCGTATTCAGTTCCGCGGGGGGGGCTACTTGGGTCATGTCGGTAACGCCAGCAACCTCCATTCGAGCGACTTCAGCTCCGATGGGCAAAATCGTATCGGGTTCGGCTAGCCATTCGGTGAGGATGCCCTCGTAGGGGGATTCCACATCCATGACCGCCTTGTCTGTCTCCATTTGGTAGATCGGCTCGTCTCGCTTAACAAATTCGCCGGGTTGCTTTAGCACTCCCACCAACCTCGCCTCCTGAAGCCCTTCACCAATCTGCGGAATTCTAACCGAAACTATTGCCATGCTGAAGCCCCCGTAATTGAACCTAGCGTTAGTTTGGCACGTAAGACAATTAGATCACGGGCCGCCTGCATAATGACAATCAGGCTCTCATTTTTTAAATAAAGTTTCATTATGCGCCGTATGTGAGAGACGTAGCCGCACGACCAACGGTAGACTAACATAAGTTATGGCTCGGAACGATGCAGAGGATTGGTTCTGGAGAGTGGGAACGGAGCTTCAGAGACTTACTGAAGAGCTTCACCGGTCCCGTCCTGCAGTAGCAAGTGCCCGGTTTTGGGAGCCACGTATTGACTTGGTGGAAGAAGATCATCGATTTTTGCTAAAGGCAGAAATTGCGGGTGTGAGAGGCGACGACATTCAGGTGCTGTACATTCCAGAGAGACACTGCATTTTACTTCGCGGTCAACGAATAGAAGAAGAGATGGCCGAAAAAGGAAAGACCGCCGTTCATCAACTAGAAATTTTTTACGGTGAGTTCCAGCGGGAAGTCCCCCTTCCAGAATCCGCGGTAGACGCCGGCGGTATGCGCGCTCAATACAAGAATGGCTTTTTGATCGTGATGATTCCAAAGCAGGAGCGCGTAATCGCCACCAAAAGGATCTCGGTGCGAAACAGTTGAAATCAGAAATAGAATTACCCGTTCAAGAAGCAGAACTTACTCCCGAGGAGCTCACTGAGCCGACAATCATCCACGCAGAAGAAGAAGAAACCCGCCCGTTTGTTCCCACCGAAATTAGCATTCTCCCGCTACGCGATAGCGTGATCTACCCCATGCTCATTGCCCCGCTGAGTGTGGCGCGGGAATCTAGCGTTCAGCTGATTGAGGAGAGTATCGTGGGAAATAATCGCGTGATCGGCGTGATTGCCCAAAGACGTCCTCAGGATGAAAACCCCGGATTTGATGATGTTTACGAATACGGATGCGCCGTCATTATTCGCACCCTCGTAAAAATGCCAGACGCCGTTCGCCTGATCGTTCAGGGGGTCGCAAGGTTCAGAATTGTTGAGAAATTGAGCGAAGAACCTTACTTGCGGGCTCGAATTGAGGTCATAGATGACGATGCGATTCCCGAGGGCAAGGCAGAGGAGTGCGAGGCGCTCCGTCGGTCGGTCGCGGCCCTTTTTGAGCAGGGCGTCAGACTCTCTCCGCAGTTACCCGATGAGCTACGCACCCTAACCCAAGCCGTTCAGGAGACCAATGTGATGGCGGACTTAGTGGCCGCACACATGACTTTAAGCGTGGCGGATAAGCAGACCATTCTGGAAACGCTGGACGTTACGCAGCGTCTTCGAACCCTGTTAGAACTGTTAAGCAAAGAAGTTCGCGTCTTAGAACTCACCAGCAAGGTCCAAAGTGAAGTTAATACCGAGCTGAGCAAATCTCAAAGGGATTACTACCTTAGGGAACAGCTCAAGGCCATCCAACGAGAATTAGGAGAGCCCGACGATCGTGGTGAAGACCTTGAGGAAATAAAGACCAAGATTGATGAGGCAAACCTTCCTGCGGAAGCCCTTAGAGAGGTCACCCGGGAATATGATCGACTGCGAAGAATGAATCCCGGTGCCCCGGAATACACGGTGGCGCGAACTTACGTGGAATCTATGTTGGCGATGCCGTGGCACCAAGCCACGATAGACAATCTAGACCTGGTCCACGTGAAAGAAGTGTTGGATCTGGACCACTACGGGCTTGAGAAAATAAAAGATCGGATATTGGAATTCCTCTCCGTTCGCAAAGTTAAAACCGATGGAAAGATCCGACAACCCATTCTCTGCTTTGCCGGTCCTCCGGGCGTGGGAAAGACTTCCCTAGGGAAAAGCATTGCCCACGCAATGGGGCGCAATTATGCTCGGATTTCCCTGGGTGGCATGCGGGATGAGGCCGAGATTCGTGGTCATCGGCGCACCTACATTGGGTCGATGCCGGGACAGGTGGTGCAGGCTTTGCGCCGTGTGGAAACCAACAATCCCGTGATTGTGCTGGACGAGATTGATAAGCTGGGGAACGACTTTCGGGGCGATCCGTCTTCGGCCCTGTTAGAGGTTTTAGATCCTGAACAGAACAGCACATTTAGGGACCACTATCTAGATGTTCCGTTTGATCTCAGCCGCGTATTTTTTATCACTACGGCCAACCGCTTGGATACGATTCCGGCTCCCCTTCGAGACCGAATGGAGGTGATTGAGCTGGGCGGATACACCGAAGAAGAGAAAATTGAAATTGCGATTCGGCACCTGATACCCAAACAGGTGGAGGAGCACGGTCTCAAGGAAACCCAAATTGCGTTCAAGCGAGAAGCAATTGTTAAGTTGGTTCGCCATTACACTCGGGAAGCAGGGGTTAGAAATCTGGAGCGAGAAATTGGATCCGTTGCCAGAAAAGTCACGCGAAGAGTAGCCGAAGGGAGCAAGGGCAAGGTGACAATTACCGCCAAAACTCTAGAAAACGCCCTGGGGGCGCCCCGGTACCTGCACGATGAAGTCACCGAACGCGATTTGTGCGCGGGGACCGCGGTGGGTTTAGCATGGACGCCCGTGGGAGGCGACGTACTCTTTATCGAAACCACTAAAATGGTCGGTCATAAGGGGCTTATCGTCACGGGTCAGTTGGGCGACGTGATGAAGGAGTCCGTGACGGCGGCCCTCAGCTACGTACGAAGTCATGCCGCCGAGTTGCACATTAACCCAGATTTCTACGAAAAGACGGAAATTCACGTTCACGTACCCGCGGGTGCAGTTCCCAAAGACGGACCGAGTGCGGGGGTGACCATGCTCACCGCCCTAACTTCCCTGCTTACCAATCGAAAGGTCAAAAAACGTTTGGCCATGACCGGGGAAATTACACTCAGCGGCCAAGTATTGCCGGTGGGCGGAATCAAGGAGAAAGTGCTCGCTGCGCAACGGGCGGGTGTGATGACCTTGATCTTGCCTGATCAGAATCAGAAAGATTACTTAGAAGACGTACCCCTCGCGATCCGAGAAACGCTAAAAACCCACTTTGTGAAACACGCAGACCAGGTGCTAAAGCTCGCGTTAGAGCGTCCCGGATCGAGCCCGCCGAACTGAGAAGACCTAACGGGTCCCAAATCACCCGCCGATATACGGAGGGTGAAGGGAAAAATATGCATATTACTGGCGGTGATCTTCGCCCAACTGCCGGTGCAGGCAGTCGCCCAGGGAAACCTTAGCCAGGCGGAAATTCACGGGATATTCGAATCTCTAAATTACGCCTATCGCGGCCAGAAGGGGATCGCGCGCCAAGTTCAGTGGAACGAATATCGGTTACGATTTGATGATCACTTTGACTCGGTTTTCTCTGATCTTCAAATTCCCGGGATTAACTCCCAGACGGACGAAGGCTACCTTCGGTACCAAAACGGACCTGTAAGCATTCGGGCGGGCAGAATTAGGCCAACGTTTGGCTTTGCCGATTGGAGCGAGCTGGTATATAACCCAATTGCTTTGCGGCCCATTGTGCGAGCGGTGGCACTTTCCGGTTCAATTGGCGTGAGCAACCAAGCGTCCGGACCAGAAATCACCCTCAGCCACCAAAATTTTCAACTTCAACTCGCGGTGCTAGATACAAAGCTTAGCGACCTTCAATTGATTGGGGAGAAGCACGACCATATCATGGCCCGAGCCCAGATTACCGAGGGTTCCACCATTGTGGGTCTCAATCTGATGTCCGGCGCGGCAAAGACCGACAAAGTCTACGGTATCGATGCCCGGTGGACCGCACCGCATCTACAAATTCGGGGAGAGCTGATACGTGGGGAGGATAATCCAAACGGTGGAGATGGATATTACGTAGACTGCTTCTATCGCTTACCGGGCTTCCCGCGGACTCAATTGGCCATGAGGCGGGAGACATTTATGGTTTCCCATTACGACACGCGGACGGTCGTCAACACCTTGGGTATCCGACACGTGGTGTGTCCTTATTTAACGTTAACCCTTAACTACGTGTGGGGAGATCACCTTGATGGCAGCAGTTACGTTTCTGGTCACGGAGAAGGCGGATGGATATTCGCGCCGCTGGTTCAAATTAGGTTTTAAATATGCTGGTTTCTACGATGGTCGCATCATTCTTAGTATCGCATCTCACCCGAGAAACCACGGGGAGTGTGATGCTCGCCAACGGTCAAGCCGCTAATCAAGCGGTGGTGTACTTTGAAGGTAATAGTCTGGCTAAGCCGTTAGCTAAAGCCACGGTTAACCAGGCCAGACTAAGCTTTAGCCCGCACGTGAGCGTGGTTACCGTGGGCACCACGGTTACCTTCCCCAACAACGATACGGTGTTCCATAACGTGTTTGCCGAGTTTCATTCCGCGCGGTTTGACTTTGGAATGTATCCTAAAGGCACGAGTAAAAAGCACACCTTTGATCGCACCGGCCTTGCGGTGATCATGTGTAGCATTCACCCCAACATGAGCGCGTACGTGATGGTTGTAGACACTCCGTACTATGCGGTTACGGACAGCAAGGGCCAGTTCAATATTCCGGACTTACCCGCCGGAAGCTACAAGGCATTTGTCTGGCATGAGAGTGGTGAGAAGGCAGAAAAATCCATTACCTACACGGCGGGCAGTTCGGTTGAATTAAAGACCAAGCGCTAACACCCCTATGCAAAGATCCTTGGCTTCAAAGCTCAGCTGGCTGTTTGGGCTTCTTATTCTTGCCATGGGAGTTGTGGTGCTGAGTAGCTTTGCCTATTTATCCGCCAAGCAGGTGGACCGTCGCCTAAAGGTTGACTCCAAAGCCGTTCAAACCCTGCTTGAGCAACTTCTGAGGGACAAAAAGCTGCAGTTGACCACGCTGGGGCAGTTTATGGCCAACTCACCCCGGGTGCGCTATTTAGCCTTAGGAGATTCAGAAACAAGCCAACAGGCGCTGCCCGCATTACGGCAAGATTCGCACGTGGATGCGGTCGCCATCTCAGACCGAGACGGTCACATTCTCGGCCAACTCGGATTTTCTTTGGGCACCTCAGATTCGCTATCGCAGGGCGTGCGCACCGCACTCACGCAACACGCATGGTCTGGAGTGGTGTCTTCAACTGATTCAAGTTCCCGATCAATTTACTTAGCCGTGACGATCCCCCTGGTTAACGGAGGGTATTGCGTGGGATCCGTGACCGTAGCCTACGAAATAGGCGTAACAATGGCGAGAACCCTGGCTCGGGCGACCGGCACCCAAATCGGCATTCAGATGAATGCCCACATGTTAGCGAGTTCGATGAGCCAGCTCGCGAAGCTCCCTGCCTTGGGAATTTCACCCCGGGCCGTGACGGTCCGAGACATTGAATACATGGCGTTCTCGCCCCGGTTACCCCAAGATCTTACGGTGCCCGGCCTTGAATTTGCGGTCTTAAGAAGAACTGATGAAGTTACCGGTCCCTACCAAGGCACGACAAAGTCGTTTGTGGCGATTCTGTTTTTAGTGCTCAGCGCGGGGGTTTACCTTGGGCAAAGATTTACTCGAAATATCACCCAGTCCCTGGATGGGATTGTTTTGGCGGCCAGAGTTCTCCAAACCGGAGCGTGGCCCGAACGGTTGGACCCGGGCCGAGACGATGAAATTGGATTTTTGCGATCGGTATTTAACGACATGACGGATTCGCTCAAATCGAGTCAAGAAAAGCTGTTAAGCCTCATTCACAAAGATCCTCTTACTGAGTTAGATAACCATCGAAGCCTGCAAGACAAGTTGGAACGCCAAGCTCAGCTATGCCGGGCTTTGGGGGAAACGATGTCGCTGATTCTTTTTGACATTGATAACTTTCGGGAATTCAACACCCAGTACGGGCACGAACGCGGAGACCAAGTTCTCATTGAATTCGCATCTCTGCTCCGCCGCTTTGCACCTCAAGGGGCGATCATTGCGAGATACGGGGGGGAAGAATTTGCGGTTCTCATCCCTCGATCAGAAAAACTCCAGGCAGAAATCCTGGCCAACCGGTTGCGAGAACAGGCTCAAGAAGCGAACTTCACCGTTAGTGCCGGTTGCGCCGAATTCCGACCGGATACCGGCGACCCAGAGGGTCTAACGCTGGCGGCTGAACTTGCGTTGTCTCGAGCCAAGAACACGGGCAGAAACCGAGTTGCGGTGTTTGACTCTGAGACATCCGCCGCGAACCCCGCCGAACTGCGTCGATTTGCGCAAGAGGGGTCGTTTGCTACGATTGAAGCCTTGGCCGCGGCGGTTGATGCAAAGGATCCCTACACTGAGGGTCACAGTCGTCGAGTTGCCGAATACGCGCGAGATTTGGCCCGATTCATCGGCCAAAAGCCGGAATTTGTTGACCTCGTGTTTCGGTCTGGCACGCTTCACGACGTGGGCAAGATTGGGGTTCCCGATGCGATTCTCAAGAAGCCCGGACGATTAGACCCAGAAGAGCAAGCGATCATGGAGACCCATCCCGTGTTAGGTGAACTGATCGCGCTGAAGGCGCCTCAATTGCAGCCGTTGCTCCCCGGAGTTCGTCATCACCACGAACGGTTTGACGGCAAGGGTTATCCCGACCAGCTGGCCGGCGAAGCGATTCCGTTGGTCGCCCGAATTCTGGCGGTGGCGGACACCTACGACGCGATGACCAGCGATCGCCCTTATCGAAAGGGGCTTGCGGTAGAAATCGCGCTCGGGGAAATTGCCAAAGGTGCCGGTTCTCAGTTCGATCCCGGCTTGGCCGAAGCCTTTGTGCGTATGCGCAAATCTCGGCCCGATACAACCGAGGGTGGAGTTCTTGGGCTTGCTGCTTAGGCTAGAAAAAAGCTGTCCTACCGCAAATTGTTGCGTTTCTATTTATTGATGGTTGGAATCGGCACGAGATTTGCAGGTTAATTATCTGCACAACAAAACAGACTCGCATCCAGAAGAAGGTCGGGAATTTCTGATTTCGACGCCAACTCACTTGGCGCTCGCGAGATTACCGGTTATACTGGACACCCTAAGCGGAATGATTAACTCTCTTGTCAATAAGACTAGAGACGAAGACACGCTTGATGTTATTACCCTTGGAGGTTTACTTTGAATACTCGAAAAGCATTCACACTTATTGAACTACTTGCTGTAATCGCAATTATTGCGATATAAGCCGCTATTTTGTTCCCAGTATTTGCCCAGGCAAAGGTTGCAGCAAAGAAAACTGCCAGCTTGTCTAACTTAAAGCAAATTTCTTTGGCCAACATCATGTACGCAGGCGATACGGATGACAAGGTGCCGATGTACGTGTACATTGAGACCGACGGCGGCTGGCACGAGTGGACTTGGACCACCGCTCCCTACCGTAAGAACTGGGACATGATGTACAGCCCAATGGGCGGCCCCAAGGCCATCTCCAGTTGGATGAGCATATTCAGCGATCCGAAATACAATTGGGAGGCCAATTGGCAGTATTTTATGCAGTACGGAATGAACGCTAGCTACATGAACAGGGCAGCCCCCGATTGTTCCGACATTCAAATTGCCGGCAACCTATTTGGTCCTCCAATCAGTTCTACCTCTGCCGCCTCCCCTGCGGAGACCGTATACCTGACCGAAGTTGGACAAGACGGAAGTGAAGACAACGTGGGGACCAGCGTGGTTTACGGGCCCGGCGGATGGCAAGCAAATGACGTTTGCACTTATGGTGACTGGGGCGGAGGCGATCTCTGGTACTCCTTAGTGGGCAACACGGATAAGAATCGGGCCGGATTCTTCCGACCAAGAGCCAATGGCGGCGTGGTTTCGTTCCTTGACGGTCACGCAAAGTTGATGAAAACTGGCGCCCTCGCAGTGGGAACCGATTGGAATATCACCCAATCCACCGGTTCGGCCATTATCAACGACAGGTCAAAGTACCTTTGGGACCTCCAGTAAGCATGACGTTCACGCGATTAGTTGTCAGCGGAATGCTTGGCTTGACTGTACTCGCCGGCCTTGCCGGTTGCAGCGGAGAAAGTGCGTCGGAAAAAGCATTGGACACGGCGGCCCCGCCTCCTAGTCCAGACGCAAAGCCCGACGCACCCAATCCTAATAAGAAACGACCTCCGGCCCCCCCCTCTATGGGTGCGGCACCGGGACCTGCCCCCGCGCCAGGGAAGTAGTCCTAAAATTCCCCACCGGGTTTCAGTGGGGAATTTTTTTGAGCAGGTTTAGGGCGTAAACACCGAGAAGAACTCGTCAAAGAAGCGCGGCACGTCCACGGCCGTTGCCACCCAATCTGACCCGCTTCCTTCAACCAGATGAGTCTCCCCGGTTAAGGGATTCGCCGATACGGTGCCCTGCCGGTACGCAAGAAGGTCGGGTCGGAAGAGGGATGCCGCGGCTAAGGGATCGTGAAAAGTAATTTCATCAACGTGTTCAAACCACTTTGTGGCAAGGCTGGCGACGGTCCGCAAGGGTTCCATTACAAATCTGCTTCGCACCTCACGTTGGGTCATGCGGCATTTAAGCGTCACATCTAATCCCACTGACACGTGGTGACGACGTTTTGCGTGATAGACCATGGCGGCGGCCGTGGGATCACAGAGGGAATTCCATTCCCGGTCACCCGGGCTTAAGAAGACCCCGCCCATCGAAACGAGACCTTTCAGCAGAAACGGTATTTCCGGGTCGAGCGCAAACAGGAGCGCAAGGTTTGCATAGGGCCCAACGCTGAGCAAAGTAATTTCCCCCGGCCGGTCCCTGACGGTTTGGCGAATGAATTCCACGGCCGTGTTCTCCGGCCGATCTAATCGGTGAGGGAGGTGGCGCGCAACTTCGTATTGAGGGACCATCGGTTGCCCTGGCCCGTCAAACAGCGGCTCGCGCCGACCGCAATGAATGGGTACGTTGGGTTGCCCTCCCGTTTGGCAGACGATCTCCGCGAGCGCAGCCCGTTGTTGTACGTCTCCTGAAACCGTGGTGATCCCCACGAGTTCGCAACGCGGTTGCCTCAAAAGGTAAGCCAGCGCCACCGCGTCGTCGATATCTGATCCGATATCCGTGTCTAATATGACAGCAATCTTTTCGCTCATTCTTACGTCCCGGTGAATCGTATCTCACCCACGCACTTTGATTTGATCTTCTGGGAAGAATTGGGTGGACGGGTTACACTTAGCTTGTGTTAGAAACTCCGCTTTACGGTCGATTTCACGGGGAGAATCGGCGGTTGGTGTTTTCCGCTCCTACTCCTTACCATCTACTCATCCGCGGCGTGGGGGGTGCAGGCGTGGCCTGCATGCTCTACGGACCCATCATGCGACTGCTGGGACAAGAAGCCGCGCTTTATCCTGAATGGTGGTTTTTCACCGGGGCCATGCTGGTGGGTGCCGCCACTTTAGCCGCGCGCTCTTTGCAAAGTATCTCATTTGACCTTAAAGAGCGGCATTACCGCCGACGGCAAGGACCCGGGCTTCTACCTCGCGCATTTCACGGCTCGATTAACAATATTGACGCTCTGGTGCTGATATCCGAGCCAAATGGACGGATGGTGAGCGGGTCGGTCACCTACCATTTGGTTTTGCACTGGAAGAACAAAGTGGAGCCGCCCATGGTAGTGCAGCAAGATACCCGACTCCTCGGGACGGGTCAGCCGCTAAACTATGCGGCGGGCCCCATCCTGGCCGCCGGATCCGCTTACGCACAAGCGATGGGCGTGGCTTTTTACGATAACAGTCACTTCCCTTCGCCTTGCCCGGTGTCGGTTTTTACCTAGACCGGCGGCAAATATTCATTGCTGAGACCCGGTAAACCACCCGCATTTGCCCCCGCACAACGGCCCTTCACATTCGATCGTTCGGGGATTCTTTACTGGATGAAGCAGATTGAAGTTCCGCATCGAGGCGGTCGGCTAAAATAGATACTAGTGTGTGCTCGGCGTGGAGCGTAGGGATATGAGCATGAATCAGGTTGACATTACGATTATCGGCGGGGGCCCTTGCGGCCTATTTGCTTCGTTCTACGCAGGATTGCGCGGCATGTCCGTGCGCATTATTGATTCTTTACCGGAACTTGGAGGTCAGCTCACCGCCCTCTATCCGGAAAAATATGTTTACGATATGCCCGGCTTTCCCAAAGTGTTGGCTAAAGATCTCGCCAAGGCACTCATTGAGCAAGGCACTCAGTTCAACCCCGAACTGGTCTTAGACGACACCGCAGAGCACCTGGATTCAGTAGAGGGTGGATACGTGATCCGGACCGCAAAAGGTCTCTCGTTGCCCACCAAGACGGTGATCATCGGAGCGGGCGCCGGAGCATTTTCCCCCACCAAGATTGGCGTAGCGCGAGAAGAAGAATTCCACGGAAATGGTCTTCATTACGGCGTTAAAGATAAGTCAGTTTTTGCCGGAAAGAAGCTAGCCATTGTGGGCGGGGGAGACAGTGCGTTTGACTGGTGCCTTAACCTTGACGAAGTAGCGGGCGACATGATGTTGATCCATCGGCGTGACGTGTTCAAGGCGCACGAGGACAGCATTGAAAAGGTGAAGGCCAGCCGCGTGAATATGAAGATTTGGTATGCGATAAAAGAGCTTCATGGCGACGTGGTGTTAACCGGAATCACGGTGGAGAACACCCAGACCAAAGAAACGGAGCACATAGACATTGATGCCGTGATTGTGAACATTGGGTTCAAATCATCTTTGGGACCGATCAAGGACTGGGGCTTGGACATTCAAAAGAATCAGGTGGTAGTCAACGATAAGTACGAGACCAGCCGTCCCGGCGTATTTGCGATTGGTGACGTTTGCAGCTTTCCCAGCAAGCTAAAATTGATCGCCACCGGAGTCGGGGAAGCGGCCACTGCGGTATGTATCGCCAAGACCTACATTGACCCCGCGGCCAAGTTGTTCCCCGGTCACAGTTCAGATATGGAAATCTCGGTGGCACCCGCGATTGCAGTGTAACTGCGTACCACTCTAGGGAAATCATTTCGAACTCGGGAAGGCGGCGTATTTGCCGCCTTTGCCGTGTAAACTTGCTTTGCCTCCATTGGCACCCGTTGCCGTGGGCGGTCAGGAATCTAAAACACTTTGGCTAGCGCATACACTCCCGGACTTACCGTCAGCGGCGACATTGTTATTCGCCGCACTCGCCGACTTCCCATCAAGGGTCAAGTTCTGGTAAACGTGGGAGATCCCGTTGAGCCGGAAACGGTGTTGGCGAGGGCTCTTTTGCCCGGCCCTTTGCAGACGATAAAGCTGGCGGAAAAACTTGGCGCAGAGCCCCAAGATGTGACGTCTTTCCTCAGAGTCAAGGTGGGAGATCAGATTGAATCGGGGCAGATGGTTGCCGAGACCAAAGGCATTTTCGGCAAATTCAAGACGGCCGTTTTATCCGACCACACCGGCATCTTAGAGTCACTTTCCGAAGTCACCGGGAATGGCCTCATCCGCGAAGCATCCATTCCGGTGGACATTCGCGCCTACGTGAAAGGCAGGGTGGCGGAGGTCATGCCAGGAGAAGGCGCGATCATTGAAACTCGGGGGGCCATGGTCCAGGGCATCTTTGGCGTGGGTGGAGAAACCACGGGCATCATCCGAGTGGCGGTAACCAGCCAAAGCGACCTGCTGGAAGCAAAAGATATTGAATCAACCGATGCCGGGAAAATTCTAGTGGGGGGCAAGGGGATGACTCTGGAGGCCATCAAAAAAGCGCAGACCCTGGGAGTTAAAGGCATCATTGCCGGTGGCGTTCGAGACGGAGATTTGGCCGAACTTTTGGGTTACGACATTGGAGTGGCCATCACGGGCCAAGAAGCAATTGGCCTTACTCTGATGGTGACAGAAGGCTTTGGTTACTTGGCGATGGCGGGCCGAACCTTCACCCTCCTGAGCTCACTGCAGGGCCAATACGCGAGTATGAACGGGGCAACTCAGATTCGCGCAGGGGTTATTCGGCCGGAAGTGATTGTGCCGCAGGACAAACCGCAAGCGGCCGCACCCGTAGCCGACGATGCCTTTGAATTGAAAGCGGGAACCCATATCCGGGTGATTCGAGAACCGTACTTTGGCCTCTTGGGATCGGTCACGGAGCTCCCTTCGATGCTGGTAACCCTAGAGTCCGGAACGGAAGTTCGAGTCCTAAGAGCCAAACTGGACGACGGACGAGACGTGACGGTTCCCCGAGCCAACGTCGAAATTATTGCCATGAGTTAGCCGCCCGACCCCTTCACCGGGCGATTCTTTACATTCTCTTAACATTCTTCCGTCATACCGAGGATGTAATGGGGTGGATGTGAAAAATTTGCGCCAAGGTGGACACAATGGCATTGATTGATCGTTTAAACCGAGAAATGGGAGTGAACCCCGTAAAATTGCTAATTGTTGACGATGAGCCGACAATTGTGGAAACCGTGGAAGCCAAATTCCGAAAGGAAGGGTTCAGCATCTTTACGGCGGATTCTGCGGAAGAGGCAATGCGCCTCTTTCGGCGCATCAAACCCGATCTTATTGTGCTGGACATCATGCTGCCTCAGCGATCTGGCCTAGATTTCTGTAAAGCCATCCGCCGAGAAAGCACCACACCCATCATCTTTCTGTCGGCCCGAGCCGACGAGTCAGACCGGGTACGCGGATTAGAACTTGGCGCCGATGACTACGTGGTTAAGCCCTTCAACCTTTCGGAGTTGGTGGCGCGGGTTAAGGCAATCCTTCGCCGTTCCACCGGCGAGCCCACCAAAGAATTGATTGAGCGCGGAAACCTCAAAATGGATCCCCGGAGCCACGAAGCCTGGCTTGAAGAGCGACCGCTTAACCTGTCTCCCAAAGAATTCTCCTTGCTCTACTTTCTCACGCGCAACCTCGGTCAAGTTTTCTCCCGGGACACCCTCTTGGATCGAGTTTGGGGTCGGGACTCGTATGTTTCCGGTAGAACTGTGGATGTTCATATTCGCTGGCTAAGAACCCACATTGAGGAAGATCCGACCCAACCCAAGCGCCTAGTTACGCTAAGAGGCGTGGGCTACAAGTTCACCGGGTAGCCCAATCTCAGTAGACTGGAGGCATGTCGTTTAGAGAGGGAGCTTTGTTTGTGAACTCCGGGTCTCGGCGGGGACACGAAGGATTTGACCGGGCCCGAGAACTACTTATAGCGTCTGGGTTGCCGATCAAACGGAGCGAGCTGTTCCACGACTTCCATGATTTGAATCGAGCCGTCCAGCGGGCAGTGCAAGACGGGTTTGATCTGATCGTACTGGGAGGCGGAGACGGCACGTTTAGCGCCGTGATATCCCATTTAGTGAATAAGGACGTCACCTTGGGCGTTCTTCCCCTCGGCACCGGAAATGCCTTTGCCCGAGACCTGGGCATTCCCCCGCGGCTTCCCGAGGCCTGTGCGATCGTGATTAAGGGGGAGAGTTGCTCCGTGGACGTAGGGACTCTTAACGAGGATTTCTTTTTGAACGTGGCCACGATCGGCCTTACCACTCGTATCGCCCGAGAGTTGACCCGCGAGCAAAAGCGAAAATGGGGACGGCTAGTCTATTTAGCGAGCATTGTCAAAGCGATGCCGAAGATGCACCCGTTTGAAATGACCCTTAAGACGGAAAATGGCACGTTGGAAACCACTGCACTTCAGGTGGTGGTGGGCAATGGTCGGTACCACGGCGGCCCGTTTCTTCTGTCTCCCAATGCCAGCATTTACGACGGACGGCTAGACGTTTACGTTTTGAAAAGTCGAACTAAGTCCGCGTTCTTGAAGATGGCGCTTCGATTGCCCATGGGCACTCAGGGTGCGTTAGAAGACGTGCACGCCGAAAGCTGCCGCACTATTCAAATCACAACTTCTCCGTCTCTTCCCATCACCATAGATGGAGAGTCAGTGTGCTTCACCCCGGTTTCGATGGGAGTGGCACCGCTGGCTCTACGGGTCTTGGTTCCCTAGCGTTGATCCGGGCCTAAACCCGGACCCGAATTGTGATGATCTCAAACGGTTTGTAATCAAACGAGATTAAGCCGTCGGTTACCTCAAGCTCGGACAGCTCGTTTTCTTCCAGATCGCACAGGGCCGCGCCTAAGATCTGTCGGGCCACCGAGAGCTCGGCATGACCACGAGTGTTATGGCACTCGTAGAGCCGGACGACGAGATCTGAAGAGTCTTCGGCGCGCTTCACGGCCTCTACGACGATGTTTCGATCTTCGCAATTTACCAGGGGCGGCAACATTCCTTGCTCTCCGGCGTGGTGATCTAAGAAGGCATGGCGGGTGGGAGAGTTAAACGCGTAAGCCGCCTGAACGATGCCCGCGTAGTTGTAATTTGAGTAGTGGGGCACCAGTGAGTAGCTGAACCGATGGCGTCCCATATCGCACAAGGGATCGGGGGCTTTGGCGCTTCTCAAAAGCGAAAGTCGCAACACGTTGTTGCGCACATCGTGACCATATTTACCGTTGTTGAGAAGCGCGGCGCCCATGTCTCCCTCACTCACGTCTACCCACTTTTGCGCACAGACCTCAAAGCGGGCCATGTCCCAACTGGTGTTGACGTGGGTGGGTCGCTCAACGTTACCAAACTGAATCTCGTAGGTGGCCCGCGCCGCGTTCACATTGAGGGGAAATGCCACCTTGAGCATTTTGTCCTCCTCGTGCCAGTCGATTTCAGTGTCAAACCGCACGCCCGGGGTGGGGCCTAGCGAGATGCGTTGCTTGATGGTTGAGTTGCCAAACTTCTTGACGACTTCGGCCGCTACGCGAACGGGGCCCTTTTCCACGATCTCAAAACTCTCACTCTTGAGGAGATCTTGAGCGGTTTCAAAGGCAAAGATATCTACATCCCATGCGCTCCAGAACAACGGTTTGTCTTCTAGCAACTGGAACATATTTCCCAATTTGCCGGGCTCAATAAACTCCGCGCCATCCTCCAGGCTCTGAATCGAGGTGAGGTTGCCATGAAGATCAAACTTTACTGCGAGTTCGCTATTTTCAATTCGGCGTCCGCTTCCCTTCAGCCGGAATTTGGACGTGGGAACGGTGTCGATAAGATCGGCAACGGAAACGGCACCGAGGGCGCTAACCGGGGTGGGGAAAATAATTTTTCGCTCGCCAAACTCTTCCACCAGCTGAACCGGAAGATGTTCATCGCCGGCAATAATGCTGACCGGCACCGCCTCTTCCGGCCAAGGAATTTCGGCCTGGCTCACCATGTCTGCGTTTGCAAACAGGGCAACTGGGCGGTTAAAGGCAGACGTGTCAAATGCTTCGCCAATCTTGGTGAGGGCATGGGCAATCACCTGATCTCCCACCACCTTGATTTGCGCGTAGTCTTTGTCACTGTCTTCGTAAACTTCGCGAACCGAGGAACCCGGGATGATATCGTGGAACTGGTTAAGAAGCACCAGCTTCCACGCGGCTTCTAGTTCCGTGGCGGGGTAGCCGGTGGGATAATCGGGACGGAAGCAACTGAGCCACTCTGCATCGCGCAACAGAAATTCACTGGTTCGGTTGCCAAGTTTATTCGCGGCTTGTGAGGTGTACGTACCTCGGTGGAGTTCAAGATAGAGTTCTCCTACCCAGGTCATCAGGTCACGGCTGCGCGCCTTCGCATCGCGGAAGAAGTCCAACGCCCGTTTGCCACTCGCAACCTCGGGGTAGCTGGCGGTAAGACGACCTCGGCGCAAAAACTCAAGGTGCCGCTCGGTGGGCCCGCCGCCGCCATCGCCGTGACCAAAGACGTACAGAGATTGGTCAGATCGTGCGTGGTCCTTGTAATTCTTCACCGAGAATGCAACTTCTTTCGGCTCGCAACTCGCGTTGTAGGTGTCGGCGGGCGGAAAGTGAGTCCACACCCGCGTGCCATCAATTCCCTGCCACCAGAACGTATGGTGAGGAAATTTATTGAACTGATTCCAAGAAATCTTCTGAGTGAGGAAGTATTGGATGTTAAACTTTTTAAGAATCTGGGGCAAAGCGGCCGAATAGCCAAATACGTCGGGCAACCACATGTCTTGGGTTTCGTAGCCCAGCTTCTGTTTGAAGTAGCGGCGCCCGTAAAGAAACTGGCGCACCAGTGATTCTGCGCCGGTGAGGTTGCAGTCTGCTTCCACCCACATGGAACCCACGGGCTCCCATTGTCCTCGGCGGATTGCCGCTTTTACCCTTTCAAAAAGAGCGGGATACTGAGTCTCCAGCCATTCGTATTGGGAGGCTTGAGAGTGGGCAAACACGTATTCTGGATACCGATCCAGGAGCTGAAGCTGGGTGGACGCGGTATGCGCCATCTTCTTCATCGTGATGTTAATGGGCCAGAGCCAAGCGGTATCGAGGTGGGCATGACCCACGGGCACAATGGTGTGCTCGCTGGCTCCCTTGAGCCCTCTAATGGTTTCGGCAAAGATGCGTCGGCAAATCGCGATTGTCGCCGAATCGCCCGGCCGGTATTCGTTAGTGATGGTGTTGAGACCACGCAGCAATCGAGCGTAACCCGCGCCCGCCTGATCTAATGTGCTTAATAAACTCTTGCCAAAGTCCACGTCGTAGTAGAGATCAAGAAGAGGTCGGTTGACCACCACGGCCTCCGCCTTTTGCACGGTTTCGGTGAGCGGGGATCGGGGCTTCTCTTTGCCGTGGACGGTGGTCTCCGAGTTGTTGGTGTAAACCTGAATGTAGATTTGAAGCTTATCGCCTTCCGGGGTGGGAAGGGACGCCCAAGACCGCTCGCCCTCGGCGAGACCCATGATTGTGTGCTCTCGATCGATCCCGCACCACGGAGAGTTGTCCCGCCAAACGGTGCGCTCGCCCCCAATGTCGGCAAGGATTCCTAACTGATGCCCTTCCGGCACCGAGGGCGACGAACCCGAAATTCTAAACCAAAACACCTGATAGGCGGGGCCATATTGATGCCCTTTTTCGACGGTTTTCCAGGGTCCAGCTTCGGCTTCTCGTTGGTCAACCGCCGGGTTCTCGTTAATTTCGATCTTTAGAGGTGATCGGGAACCGATGAGATCGGGAGCGAGGATGGTGTCGAGAAATTGATCAATTCGGCGGCTGGTGAGGTCGGAGTGCTTCAGCATGAGGTTCTCGTTAGAGGAGGTCGCAGTTTACTCGCCACGCCCAAGTGCTTGCTATTCTTGAAGTCACGTCGTAAGAAGTCGGAGAGAGGAACAGAAAATGGTATCCTTAAATGGTGATTATATTCCTCTATATGTGGGTACTGTTTACGATTGATGGGATCGAAATGATTATTGGCGCGCGGTTGGCAGTTGCACCCAAATCGGCAGTGGGGTTCGGAATCGAGTGGGCAGGGATGGGCTGATGGTCTCATCTCACCGCCTCCCAATTTTGCCATCGATTGATGATGAACAATTTTTGGGGGTTACTCCGGTAATTCAGGACGCCCGGGTCGATCCGGAGCACCTATCCCGGTGGGTGCTAGGCGCGCTTTACGGCCCCAATCCATACCGTTCCCTTTTGCGACGGGTGCTGTGGTCACAGGTGGATCATTGCATTCGGAAGTCGGCTCGACGGTGGCAAGATGTATCTGAAGTGCTGTCTAACCATGGTTTCTTTGCGGAGGCCATGATTTGGGACAGGCACGATGCCCATTTTTGGGCTGAATTGGAGGTTAGTTTTAGCGGGTCTAGCCTTAGATTGGGCTCAAATTTGCGAGCAAAAGTGCGGGGGAGTTTTTGTGCGGAGTCAAGGTTGCTTACGGCGTCTTGTCCTGATTATCCGATGGGTCTCCGGAGGTTAGGCGTAGGGGCGCCACCCGTGCTTTGGCAGCGCGGCCAGCCCCATGCGGGGCCTTGGGTGGGTATTGTCGGGAGCCGGGAGGTCCCGGAAGCCAGTCTAAATTTCGCTCGCGATGCGGCGGTGGCTTTGGTTAATAACGGGTTCCGCATTGTGAGTGGGGGTGCGGTGGGGATTGATCAGGCCGCCGCGGGTGCCGCGCTGGGCGTATCAGGCGGGGCGGTTCTGGAGTTTTTGCCCCGGGGCTTGGACGGCGATGGATGTTGCAACGACATACCGATCCGCCTTTGGCAACTTTCGGTTAGAGCACCCACGGAAGGTTTCTCACGAGAAGCCGCAATGGAGCGCAACACTCTGACCTACGCGTTGGCCCAGGCTACCGTGATCGTGGATGCGCGGAATCGGAAAGGCGGTTCTTGGTGGGGTGCCGTCAGCGCCCTTCAAAGACACCTGGGACCGGTGATTGTGAGAGACGACCCCAGCCAACCGGGTCTTCAGATGCTGATTGCCTTGGGCGGGGTGCCCATTCGGAGCCCGGAGCAACTTCCGGAACTGCTAACCAAGGCCCGGGATCTGGGAGGATTATTTTCGGCTTAGCGTTCGCGGGTGTCCCTTCCCGCCCGTCGCGAGTACAATTCCTAAGGTGCAGGCCATTGCCAAGACGCATCCCGGCCCGGGGATTGAGATCATTGAAGTTCCCGAACCCTCTCCGGGCCCCGGCGAGGTCAAAATTCAACTATCTGCCGCCTCGGTGTGCGGAACCGACCTTCATATATATCGCTGGGATCACTGGGCGGCGTCTCGAATCCAACCCCCTCGCGTTATTGGTCATGAATTCTGCGGCATCATTTGTGAAGTTGGACCGGGCGTAACCGAACGCAACGTAGGCGATTACGTCTCCAGCGAATCCCACATTGTTTGCGGGCACTGTAAGCCGTGTTTGGCGGGCCAGGCCCACGTTTGCCTAAATACAAAAATTCTAGGCGTGGATGTAGACGGTGGGTTTGCCCCGTTTGTGGTGGTTCCGGTTAACAATGCCCGCCCCACAGATTTGCGCATCCCTCCTCACATCGCATGCTTTCAGGACGCGCTTGGGAATGCCGTCCATACCGTGGCCTCCGCCGATTTAGCGGGGAAAGATGTTTTGATCACGGGCATGGGGCCAATTGGCCTCTTTGCCGTAAGCGTGGCCCGGGCGCGGGGAGCGGCAAGGGTCGTGGTCTCCGAGGTGAGCCCGTACAGATGTCGGTTAGCGGAGGCGGTGGGGGTCGATGATATCCTTGATCCGGAAGAGGTAGCGGATCGCGCCTTTGACGTGGTCTTGGAGATGTCGGGGCACCCTTCTCAGCTCCAAAGATGCCTCACTGCAGTGCGACCAGGCGGTCAGATTCGCCTCCTCGGAGTGTACGGCGATGCGATTCAACCCATTGATATCAATGCGGTGATCTTTGGCGGCATTGATATTCAGGGCATTGTGGGGCGTAGGCTTTGGCAAACCTGGGACTTGATGCAGGAACTCCTGATCCAAAATCGGCTCAATTTGGCTCCGGTGATTACCCATTCCATGCCGTATACGGATTTTTCCGTGGCCATGGATCTCATGCAAATGGGTGAAGCAGGAAAAGTTGTGTTCACCTTTTAGTAGACATCGCGCCAAGTTAATGCCTAATCGCATCAACCCCTCCCGCCGACCGGTAAACTGAGGCCTATGAAAGTCGCCGTCTTGCCGTTCAACGCGGCCGAGGGTACGAAACCCGCCCTTGGCAGGCAATTTGCCGCTTTTGCCGCCGAACAGCTACGCACTCAAGCCGGTGCCGATATCAACACGATTAGCTACCTCACCCAGATTGAAGGTGAGGATGGAACTCGGGTGGCATTCGTCAACATTTCTGATGGGATGACTCCCGCGGAGCAACTCGCGGAACTGTTCCAACAAACCCAAGTTGAACTTATCAGCGATGGTTTTCTCAAGGAAATTGGGGGGGGATTTGAAATCACCCAGCGGTTCCACGTGCCGGGGGGCGGTGATCCCAAAGCAATCGAAGTCTTCAGTTTTAATCGTGCCGACCTCTTTGTGACCCTGCACCGAATGGTAAAGCGGTTGGCGGACCACGCCGAAGTGGGCCTCCCTGAGTTTCTCGCGGGGGAGACCATGGAGTTTGGTACCGACAATGCGGAGGCCTTTCTTGGCTTTCTGGAGGGTTACGATGCGGTTAACTACATTCAGCAGGCCAACGGCATGGTGGCCAAAGAGTTTTCTCCCCAACCCGCCATTGACGTGCTGCTAGAAGCTACCCAAGCTGATCTAGACTTTGAGGGGCCGTATCAGGTTCTGATTCAGCTCACTAGAGCCTGCGCGAACTACCGAATTGGCACCTTTGAGATGCTGGAAAAAGCGCTCACCGATCTTGCTCGTTTGCTTCCGGAAGAATTTCTCGCTTACTTTGCCCTCGGCGAAGTGTATCAATCCATAAACGCACCGGGTAAGGCCGCTGAAGCCTACGAAAAGGCCCTGTCATTAGAGCCCAATGATCCCGCGCTCTACACCCGACTGGGCGTGGCGCAATTGCAATCGGGAATGCCGGTCAACGCGGAGCGGAACTTTAGAAAAGCGGTGGACATGGAAGGCGAAGAAAAACCTTCCGCCGATTTCTTGGCCAACGTCCTCGTGCAAACCGGACGAGCTCACGAAGTGCCCCCGTTATGGAAGGGACTCTTGGATAATCAGCAGGAGAACGCCGTGCTCCACGCCAAATATGCCATGTCTTTGGTGCAGGCCGGCAAGAAGCCAGAAGGGATTGCCGCATTTGAAGCGGGACTCATGGCGGTGACGGAAAACACCGTGGTCAAGCGAGTCTACGCTCCGTTGCTGGTTCAGAACGAAGATTTGGATCGAGCGATGGACTTCTACGAAGATTGTCTCGACGAAGCTCCTAACGATATCCCACTCCTACTTGAATATGCGCAAACCTTAGAAGCGGCGGATCGATCCTTTGAAGTGCCGGCCGTGCTCAAGAATGTCTTGGCCAGCAATCCCGACGTTAATATCAGAGCTCAAGCACTCGCCCGATTGATAGAGCTGGAGCAACCCAAACGAGCGGAAAGCGTGGATAACGCGCGGGCCAAGATGGAATCCGGTGACTTTGCCGGAGCGATCAAAGACCTGAAGCCACTTCGGAACTGGCTGGCCGATTACTGGAAGCTGTGGGCACTCCTGAGTTCGGCCTATAACCGAACGGACCAGTTCACCGATGCCGAAGAATCGGCCAAGCGCCTGATTGAACTGTTTCCGGGGTGCGAGCCGGCTTACGGCGAATTTTCCGCCGCGCTCAGCGGTCAAGGGCGGCTAGAAGAGGCGTACAACTTTATGAAGTTTGCCGCTAATAACAATCCTAGCTCTTTGCCCATCCATATTAATCTTGCCTTAGCGGCTAAGCGGGCCGGACAAGAAGATGAGGCACGCGCCTTAGCCAAGCAGATTAGAGAAGCGGTGGGACCCAACCCTGAAATTGAGGAACTCCTCCGAGATATCGACGCCTAGGGAACGCAACGAAAGCCCGGTGGGGGAAGGCGGAAAAACTCCGTCCTTACCCCACCGGGTTTCGCCCTACTTTAAGATTTTCTTCTTTTTCAATCTGGTGTGCATTACCATCTGGGCGCTTCCTCAGCCGCCCGCAGCGCTAAAGAGTAAAGGCGTGCAACCGGTAGGATCTGATTGGATACTTCTTTTCAACGATGAGCATCTCAAGACCAATGGGATTGTTCAAACTTACGTTCTCGGCACTGGGCTTTGGCAATATTGGGACATGTTTGCCCCAGACCCCGCCCAAATTGATTTCTACGGAGACGCCGATGTGGTCTACCGAGATGGCACGGTAAAAACTTACGCCTATCCCAGGATGGCCGATCTCCCGATTGCCCTTAAGGGTCCTAAAGAACGGTACCGTAAATTCTTTGAACGGGTGCGAGAAGATAAATCAAGCCGGCTGTGGCCAAGCTTTGGCCAGCGGGTGGCGCTCGTCAACTACCATGACCCCAAGAATCCACCCACGTCCGTGCGGATCCGTCGCAACTGGCTACCCGTGGCCCCTCCCGGACAAAAGCAGGAAACTGAGTACCACCACTACGTGTTTTTTGAATACGTGGTGGATCAAGCGATGCTGCAAAAGGATGGCCCGAGACCCCAATGAGTGAACCGACTCGCCGACCCAGCCAAGGAGCGAGCCTGGCCGACCGTTGGGCGGTTGTGGATCGATATTGGTTTGGTGCGGGTTCACCGGTCACGTTGGGGCTCTTTCGCATCCTAATGTGCGGCCTGTGCTTTATCAACTTGGCCTACTTGGCTCCCGATTGGGAGGCCTGGTTTTCTGAAAAGGGATACATTCCCGCTTGGCTGGGGCAGTTGTGGTTGGGCGGTAATTTGCGCCCGTTTCAGGGGTCAAACTTTGAGATTCCTCGCCTCAACGTTCTGAACGGGGTGACCGATCCTCGAATCACCATTCCATTCTTTACGGCGCTTGTTGTCTGCTCGTTGTTAGGCTGCGTAGGATGGGGAACGCGCTGGGCGGTTCCCGTGCTTGCGATCGGCGTTGTGACTCTTCATCACCGCGACATTGCCATCCTCCACGGAGGAGATACGTTGTTACGGGTGACCCTCATTTATCTTGCCGTATCCCCCTGCGGTCGGGCTTGCTCGGTGGACCGATTAGTGGGTCGATGGCGCGGCACGGAACCGGCTGAACCCGCGCCGATCTCCGTGTGGCCCCAACGATTGGTGACGTATCAGATTGCCCTAGTCTATTTCACCACCGTCTGGATCAAGTACTACGGAGTGCATTGGAAGGACGGGACATCTACGTGGTACACGGCTAGGCTTGCCGAGTTCTTTCGCTTCCCCGTTCCGGGATTTTTCAACCAATTTCCGATCGTGCAGATGACCACGTACGGCACGCTTGCAGTTGAGTTTTCGTTGGCGACCTTGGTGTTTTTTCGCCCATTACGAACACCCATCCTTATCGCGGGAGTGATCATGCACCAGTACATCGACTACAGCATGAACATTCCGCTGTTTAGCTTCTTGATGATCTCTACCTACGTTTGCTTTTACGATGGCGATGAGATTTCGGCTTTTGCGCGCAGGATCGGCGCGCATTTCAAAGCTCATAGGTTGATCGTCAGAATTCCTAATGGATTCAAGTTGCGCCCAGAGTTCGAACGGATGCTACCCGCAGCAGATCCTTTTCGGCTGGTCTCCATTGAAGCAGGGGTCGCCGGTGATTTGGAATCCGGCGATGGAAAGCCGCTTTTGGTAACGCGGGGTCTCTGGTGGCGATCCCCAATTCTCGCCATCCTGGGTCTTGGCACTCCAAAGTCACTGGTGGAATGCGACGTTCGAACGGTTGCCGAGACGCCGACAACCAGCACCAATCAAGGTACGAGCGAAAGTCACCGACGAAAGACGAAAGCAAGTCGCTGAGGCGATCCCAACGGTAATCTAGGTAGCATGCAACCTTGGCAGTTTAGTAAGCCGAAGAATCCGGGATTCGGAATCAGCCGATCTTTTTACTTATCCGTCCTTTGCTCGCGCTCCGTGTTACCGTCTATCGCCATGATCGTCAACCCTCGAGGGGAAGGTGGAGCGCTTTCGGGGTTTGGCGTACCGGTGAGCCAAGTATCAGACAAGTCGCTGCTGTCCGTACCCATGGCCAGAGGGGCCTATGCTCTGGCCACTCTAAACCGGAAAACTGTTCTCAAAATGATGGTCTTACCTAGAGAAGAAGCCGGATTTGAGCCAGAAGTGATCGCCCAGAGCGCCATGGCGGTCGGATTGGATTCCGACCTCTTGGCTCGGCTTAGGGGAACGTGGACCCTCGCTCAGTTTACTTTTGAATCCCACGATGCCATGGTCTACCCCGCGTTGGATTTCCTCCAAGATGTAGTGAAACGCGTCGGCGAGTTGAGCGAAGGCGTGATTGCGGACCCCATGAGTCAGCGATACCTATTGCCCTCGCACTTAACCGTCTCTCCTCGCATCGATCCTAGAATTGATGCACGAGACCACGTTGCCATCAAGTTTCGTGCGGATCCTACCGGTGATCGAGCCTACACGCTTGGGCTTCAGAAATTTGCGCAACCCGAATTGGAAATCACGGGTCTGTTTCCGGCAGATCGTGCCCTTGCGGAACGGTTCCTTTTGGTTTTAGCGCAAACGGTTTTAGTTGGCAACCGGTTGAAACCCGGACAAGGGGTCGGTTCCGCCGGCGAACCGTTTGAGATTCAGATGGGGGGCCTTGATCGCGGCCTTTGGGAAGGCATACCCGTCCTGGAACTCCTTCCGCCAACTCGCTCTTCGGCCTCAGAAGCCCTTGCCGCATGGGTTCGGGATTACCTCGGTTGAAACAAATTTAAGCCGTCGTGCGGTTGATTCCCAACCAGTACAGACCAAGTTGGCCAACGCATTCTGCGAACTCTTCAAAGTCTACTGGCTTTCTAATATACGAATTACAGCCAAATCGATAGCAGTCCACAATGTCTTTGTCCTCATCGCTGGAAGTTAGAACTACAACGGGCAGATACCGAGTGCTCTCGTGATCGCGAATCCGTTGCAGGACTTCGATGCCGCTTATCTTGGGAAGTTTTATGTCAAGCAGGATCAGATCCGGTAAACCAACTCCGGGGGCCAACTCAAAAAGAATCTCAAGTGCTTCTGCTCCGTCGTGCGCAACTCTAACGATGGTTGGAAACTCGTTCATGCGCATTGCCCTCATCGTGAGCTGTTCGTCATCAGAATTGTCTTCAATGAGCAATATTGAACGGGGTCGTAAATCCATAGAATCCTCTCAACTTAACACGACGGGCATTGAAGTCATGTTCGTTTTTTCAGTTTTGCCGTCATAAATTACATCACTATTATGCTCTTCATCGCCGATGCCAATGTTTTGCCAAAAAGCCAGGGAATAATAAATAACCGAACCCTGGCCCCATAACCAGCGTATCCTTATTCAAAGCTATCCAGCTTGGATTATGGAGACCCTTTACCCTTACCTGTCTCGCATCGTTCAACCCGCTGACCTTCGCAAGCTTTCTACTAAGGAATTGCTTGAAGTGGCTGCGGAAGTTCGTAGGGCAATTTTGAACGAGGTTAGCAAAACCGGCGGCCATCTGAGTTCAAATCTCGGTACGGTTGAACTTACGGTGGCGATGTACGCCGCGTACGAAATTCCGCCTGACCGCGTAGTGTGGGATACGGGTCACCAAGCCTACGCTCACAAGATGCTCACCGGTCGGTTGGAACGATTTGGGACCCTTAGAAAGCACAAGGGACTCAGCGGATTCTTGAGACGCGAAGAGAGCCCTTTGGATTCATTTGGAGCGGGCCATGCGGGAACCGCGATTTCTGCCGCCCTTGGCTTTGCCGTCGCGCGAGATCAATTGGGGACTTCGGAGAGGATTATTGCCGTAACCGGCGATGCCGCAATTGCCAGCGGTATGAGTTGGGAAGCTCTGAACCACGCGGGAGAACTGAATACGGATATCACGGTGGTGCTTAACGACAACAGAATGTCCATTGCTCCAAACGTGGGTGCACTCACTAATTACTTGGCCAAATTAAGGTCACGTCCCCAGTTGCAGAATCTGGCTCAGATGGCAAAGAATGTGGTGGAAAAAATGCCGGATCCCATTAACCGGATGGCGGCGGGCATTCGGCATGGCATCACGCACTATTTAGCCCCAGAAGAAACCGGAACCATCTTTGAGGAGATTGGCTGGGAATACATTGGCCCGGTAGATGGTCACGACTTGCCAACCCTGTTGGAAGTCTTTAGAAATGTACGTGAACTCAAGGGACCAACCTTTGTGCATGCAATGACGGTAAAAGGGAAAGGCTATGACGTGGCCGAGGTAGATGCCCGTAAATGGCACGGCGTGATTCCGTTTGACCTTGAAGCTCAAGACATGGTGAAGGCAGCCGGGCCTATCACGTACACCCAGGCGTTTAGCACCGCGATTAATGAATGTGCCACGGCAGACCAACGCATGGTTGCGATTACCGCGGCAATGCCAGACGGTACTGGCCTCACCCAATTTGCTAAGCAATATCCCGGCCGATTCTTTGACGCGGGCATTGCCGAACAACATGCGGTGACGCTGGCCGCCGGGATGGCGGCGGGCGGACTCAAGCCGTTTTGCGTGATCTACTCCACTTTTTTACAGCGTGGCTTTGATCAGGTACTCCACGACGTCTGCCTCCAAAATCTTCCCGTGCGCTTCTTCATGGATCGTGCAGGGCTGGTGGGCGACGATGGTCCGACTCATCACGGAGCGTTTGATACCTCGTTTCTTTCGTTGATTCCTAACATGGTGTTGCTTGCCCCTCGGGACACCACAGAACTGCGAGAAATGACCCGGTGGATGTTGGACTTTAACCGACATCCCTCGGCCGTGCGCTACCCCCGAGGTGCGGGCGATGATCGGCTACCCGAATCGAGGACTCCGATTACGTTGGGCAAAGCCGAAGTATTGGTGGATCCTCCGGAAGCGACGGTGGCCATTATTGCCGCGGGTTCGATGGTGAGTCTCGCGTGGGAAGCCTACCAAGCACTCGCGGCCGAAGGCCGCGCTCCAATTGTGGTGAACGCTCGGTTCCTGAAACCGGTTGATCGGGATATGATTATTCAACTGGCCGGCAGAGTGAAAGTCATTGTGACGGTGGAAGAGAACATCCAAACCGGAGGCTTTGGGCAAGCGGTGCGGGATGTGCTGAATGAAGAACGATTTGGCCACGTTCAAGTAAAAATTCTTGCGATGCCCGATGCCTTCATCGAACACGGAACCGTACCCATCCTCCGTGAAGAAGCGGGCCTAACGGTCTCATCTATCCGAGAGGCGTGTGCCGGCGCAACCGTGCCATTGATGTGATACAGCATGAATAATTTACCGTTGCCTCTGGCTCTGGTTATAGCCTTTTTCATAGCTCTCATGGGTTGTGCCTCTGACTCCCCGGTCGGAAACAATCCGATTGCCGCGAATGGTCGAAAAGCATCTGACCTCAAAGGGAGTCGCCGAGCGGCAAAGGAAAATGATGAAGGTGCCGGACGGTTGTCTACGAAACCTTGATGAGCGATTTCAGGCTTAACCGGGCGATCGTTTCTTTTTAAAGGCAACATTACTAGTGCAAAACTGATGTTTGCTAGGGCTACATTGTTTGGTGATGGAACGTACGCCTCAGGCATTTACACTCATTGAATTGTTGTTGGTGATCGCGATTATTTCGATCCTCGCCGCCATTCTTGTCCCGGTCTTTGCCCAGGCGAAAGCCGCGGCTCAGAAGACAGTTGATCTGTCTCAAGTGAAGCAACTCGCTACTGCATTCCACTTGTATTTAGCGGACAGCGACGACGTTTATCCCC
>JBBQUZ010000017.1:0-58734 GCA_038212035.1 Fimbriimonadales bacterium | reverse complement strand
CTCACTAGTGACCATGTTGTCATAAGTGCCCGCTGTAGAGTCGATGTTGGTTACCGTGTTAGAACCGTCAGCGCCGATGATGTAAATCATTCCCACCGCAGTCAACGTACCCAGTGAAGGGTTGAACTGACTGAGGGTAGTGGACCGAGAGTCTCCACCCGTATTATCGTAGAAAGACGGTACGTGCTGGGCAATGACGGCGGCTTGAGAAGCGGCGGCGACGACGGCGAATGAAAGGGTGGCAATTGCCTTAATATGAGTTCGTGACATGATGTTAGGTTCTCCTGAATAAATGCATTTCAAGGGCAAGCGAGATACACTGAGTATTGAGGCGTTGCCGGATTGAAATGCCCGTTGCATATTTTCCGATGGGGTGGTTTGATCTGTTTAGGCGTTGCGGCGGCGGCGAAGACCACCCACAATTCCGATGAACATGGTCGCGGCGGCGGCCGGTGAAGGTACCGCGTTGTAGTTGTAGCTCACACTGGCTTGGCCCTCGGCAAAGTTATTTGTGAACGCATAGTAGGAGCCTTGACCGATGGCCGAACCACCCGTGTTGGTCTGGTTGGTCACCGACAAGGTGCCGGGGCCCGTGAACTCAGCCAGGTCAGCGGCTAAAGAATAATTGGACGATCCTCCACCGAATTGAGCGTCAACAATGTCGCTGGTGGAACCGGCGCCCAGGTTGAAGAACGTGCCCACCAAAGGATTTAGGGTGCTGGCCATGAGCGTGCCGCCCGCATTGATGGTGACGCCCGTGCTTACGTTGATCGTATCGGAAGCATGGCTAGATTGGTGAGCCAAGCGAGTCTTGGTCGTGAGGTTGGTGATGGAAGATTCGCTGAACGCGAAGTCGGCGTAGCTAACCGTTACGCTGGTCAATGTTCCAAGCATCGGATTGAACTTGGGGAGCGTATCCATCTGGGTGCCGGTGCCAACGCCCGACAAAATGGATGAAGTGTAGGTGATAACGGTAGCTTGAGCGGCTACCGTGGCACCAAGTACCACGCTGGCAACTACTGCGCTTCGCATTGCTGTTTTCAATGTTGATTCTTTAAGCATTCTAAAATCCCTCCGAGGCATCGGGCCACTCGGTTGAGTGATCCAGAGCTAAGTACACGGAGGGATATGCAAGGTCGGTGCCATTAGGGGGGGCAGGCAGGCGAATCAGGCATATTTGCCGAAACCCGAATCAAAACAATTCTGCCCTCGCGAGAATCAGCGCGAAGGCAGAATTCCGAAGAGCCTGGCGGTTAAGCTGACTTTCGGCGTCGAACAAACCCACCCAGTAGGCCAATGAGCATGGTTCCCGCCGCCGCTGGAGCGGGCAACGTGGTGTAGTGGTAAGTGAGTGTGCCAACGGACGCCGCCTCTTCCATCCCCTGATTGGCGACCTGGACATCTCCCGCTCCGCCGGCAATGCCAAAGCTGGCCTGGTACGCAATAACGGTTCCGACACCGGAGAATGCGGCAAGGGCACCTGGATTCGAAGTATAGGCTGATGCAGTGTATAAGGACGCGACACTTACGAGATCGGATTCCCCTGGGGCAAGTGAGACGCCATTATGGTTATCCGACACAATGTTCTGGTCGAACAGACCGTAGCTGAACGTATCTTCCGCGACCAAGAAATCAGACTCACTGAAAGCGCTGTTACTAAACGTGCCCGATGCGGCGTCAATATTCGTCACCTGATTGCTAGCCGTTGCGTAGTTCGCCCAATCAATTGTGATCTTGGTCAACTTTCCCAGCGTCGGGTCGAACTTGTTCAGGATCGTGGTCTGATCCGCCCCCCCTGTATTGTCATAAAAGAATGGAATAACTTGAACGATTACAGAAGCTTGGGCGGCAACCGCAACGGTAATGAACGACAGCGCAGAAATCGATCGGAATAACAAACGTGGCATATCGTGATTCTCCTCCAAACTCGGCCCTAGCGGATTAGCTTTCCCTAATTTAGCCTAATCGAGGCAACAAAGTGGGGACAAGGGAGTCATCTAGTATTTTTACCTGGCCCGCTGAGCAAGCCGTATGACAGTTCGGATGAGAACAATATGTGCTCCAAAACGAAAAAAGCCCTGCATCAACCAACGTTGGATGACACAGGGCCAGAGGGATCTGATGTTTAGGCAGATCGGCGTCGGCGAACGAATCCACCGATCATTCCGATCAGCATCGTACCAGCAGCGGCCGGAGCCGGAACTACGGAGCGGTACTCGTAGGTGAGAGTTCCGAACGAAGCTGCTTCTTCGAAACCAGCATTCTGAACTTGGTGATCGCCATCGCCACCAGCGATACCGAAGCTAGCCTGATAGGCCGTAATCGTACCCAAACCCGTCCATGCGGCGAGAAGGGACGGAGTACTGTCTGACACGGTGTTGGTGTCAATTACCAACGAGGAGACGGTATCTGAATCGCCTGGATTCAGAACGACACCAGAGTGTGAATCTGAAGCAACTTGTGTGTTGTAGTAACCGTAAAATGGGCTCGCCGTTGGGAAAACCTGGAAGTCAGATTGACTGAACGCGGAGTTGTTGTAAGTTCCGGCCTCGATGTCAATGTTGGTTACAGTGTTCGTAGCCGCTGCGCCGTTCCAGTAGCTGATGGTTACGTTGAGGAGAGTGCCCCAAGACGGATTAAATTGCTGCAACAGGGTGGTCTGATCTGCACCACCAGTATTGTCGTAAAACGCCGGAATTGCCTGACTGTATACGGCTGCTTGTGATGCAACGGCCACCACAGCAAATGAGATAGTAGCAAGAGTTCTGATATAAGAACGTGACATATTGAATTTCTCCTTCAAAATCGGTCTAGTTTCTACCAAACGCCAACCTGGCACTTACTGAAACAAGACAATGTACGATGTCCCCATTTGCTTTCGCCCCGCAGAACGGAATGAAGCCCACCGAAGATATTTCATCCTCGGTGGAGGGATTTTTGAAAACTTAGGCAGAGCGTCGTCGTCGGGCGATTCCACCGACCACACCAATCAGCATGGTAGCAGCGGCGGCTGGCGATGGGACAGTTGAGGTGTAGGTGTAAGTGACAGTTGCCTGACCTTCAGCGAAGTTATTGGTGAACGCAAAGTACGTTCCCTGGCCAACTGCAGAACCACCGGTGGTCGTATTATTGGTGACAACTAGGGTTCCAGGACCCGTGAACTCAGCCAAATCACCCGCAGCGAAGTAGCTTGCGCCACCAGCACCGTTGCTGAAGGCAACGAGGTCGCTAGTTGCGCCACCACCAAGGGTGAAGAAACCGCCTGAGGTCGTGCTCGCGGTATCTGAACCGCCAACATTAATGGTGACGCCCGTGCTCACATTAAGACTGTCGGTTGCAAAGCTAGTTTGGCTAGCCAGTCGAGGCTTGGCCGTCAGGTTAGTGATGGAAGACTCGCTGAATTCAAACGTACCATAAGTAACCGTGACGCCAGTTAGGGTGCCGAGAATGGGGTTGAACTTCAGGAGACTGGTGTTGTCGAGCTGTGAACCCGTACCCACGCCCGACAAGAGTTGTGAAGTGTAAGAAATGACGGCTGCTTGAGAAGCAACGGCTGCACTGAGCACCGCGCCAACTACAACCGCTCTCCGAACTGCCGCTTTCAAATTTAAAGCTTTAAACATTTTAAAATCCCTCCGAGATTTGTGGAAACCCACTGACTGGCGAGTCAACACTGATCCCAGTGATTCAATATACAACGTTTGGCACGGAACGTGTAAGGTTTCCCACCGGCTTTTTCATACTATTCCTCAATGGGACCAAAAACCTGGTAATTTTGCGAATACAGAGTCTATATTGGGTTGGTTGCATGTACACAGATCGGCCGACAGTCGTTCAAATGTCCTATATTCTAATAGTGTTCCGCACCTTATCCAAGGCTCCAATTAAGCCGGTGCCGACATAGAATTTTTGCAGTTTCTCTGTCGGTGGACATAGTTAACCTGGGTAAAGCCAACGAAATTCAGCAATTAATTGCGTGATGACCGTGCCCGAGTCCTGGTGCCTGTTGGTGGTCACGGGGCAACCGGACGTCGGCACGGTCATCCGACGACTACCGGCTACGCCGTGCAAGCCGGTAGCCTCGGTTCATTGGAGATGCGAGTGAGAGGCAAGGCCGTGCCTAGGGAAAATTGAACCCGTTTTTTTTGATTTGACCTTTGCCGAAGCATGGTGCAAGTGATCCTGCTAAAAAAATTTCTTCATCACAAAATAATCTCTAAACCGATTCTTCAGCTTCTTAACGTCAGCAGTTCAACGAGATCATCAGGGTTTGAAAATTTCTAAACCTCGCATGATAACGAGTCGAATCCTGGTTGGATTTCTTGTTTGGCGTCCCGACAATAGATAGTGTTCGGTTACCCTAACTCGCCAGTGGTGGGTCAGAGTGGTCGAGCTCGAAAGCTCGCACCGCTTTTCGAAGGCTTAGTGGAGGAAATGGATGCCGGTATACGCATACACCGCAATTGATAGCACGGGCAGAACGGTCCGCTCAAACATGGAGGCAGACACAGAAGCTCTGGTTCTCTCAAAATTGAGGGATCAAGCCATGCACTGCACCGAAATCAAAGTTGCGAGTACCCGAAAGAGAATCAGCTTAGGTGCGCCTAAGCTTAAGCAAAAAAGTCTTGTGGTCTTTTCACGGCAGTTTGCCACCATGATTGACGCGGGCATTCCCATCCTTCGCTGCCTGGACATTTTAACCGGTCAGATGAAAGATCCGGCCCTCAAGATTGCCTTAGAAGCGGTCACTGCAGACGTAAAGGGCGGGTTGACCATGGCAGACGCGATGGCTAAGCACCCAAAAATCTTTAATAAACTTTACGTAAACATGATTAAGGCCGCAGAGCTAGGCGGCATCTTGGACCAGATTTTGGATCGTCTCTCTGGCTTTCTTGAATACGAAACGGAAATCAAAGCGAAAATCAAGAGTTCGATGATGTACCCGGTGTTGGTCTTGATTTTCTCTCAGATCATGTTGTTTGCCCTGTTCACTTTTGTGTTGCCCAAGTTCAAAGAGATATTTACCGGCATGAATGTGAAGATGCCCTTTATCACCGCCAAGCTGTTTGCAATGGGAGACTTTATGGCCGCCTATTGGTGGTTAGTAATTTTAGGAGGGATTGGTGCGTTCTTTGGGGTGAAGGCATGGGGCCGCACCACTCGGGGACGGTTCCAACTCGACTTTATTAAGTTGAGAATCCCGATTGTGGGAGAGCTTACGCTTAAGATGAGTGTCGCCCGTTTTTGCCGAACCTTTGGCACCCTCATCAGTTCTGGAGTTCCGATGATGCGAAGCTTGGAGATTGTGGGAGAGACTTTAGGGAACGTGGTACTCATTCAGGCCATTGATGCCACCCGGATCAGCATTCGCGAAGGAAACAAGCTCTCTTTGCCCCTCACGCAATCGGGACTCTTCCCTACCATGGTCACCACCATGATCGACATCGGCGAAGAGTCAGGACGACTCTCTGAAATGTTGGTTAAAGTGGGCGACTTCTACGATGTAGAAGTGGAAACCACGGTTAAGGGCCTTACTTCAATGATTGAGCCGATGCTCATCATCTTTTTAGGCGGTGTGGTGGGTTTTATCGCGATTTCCATCATGACGCCAATCTTTAGCCTGGTGAACAGCGTGAGTTAACATTTTAAGCAAGCAGAGCCCACTCTTGAAGTGGGTTGGTTTCCCTTGCCCATCGTCATTACACTCCCAAGGATTGGGAGAACTCTTCGGCCAAAAGCCAAAATTTAATAGTCAACGGAGTGCAATTATGTCGGAATTCTTGGGTTTGAATCAGGATCCAGAAGGGTTGGTCGCAAGGTATCTGCAGGATCCTCGCCCCGACCTTAAGGATCTCATCATGGTCCAGTACGCGGTAATGGTGGAGAGAATCGCCCGCAAGTTTAGCGGAATCGAAGCTTACGAGGATCTCTGTCAGGTCGGCTTTATTGGTCTACTTAACGCCCTCACCAAGTTTGATCCCGCCGCCGGCGTGCGTTTCAACACCTATGCCACCTACTTGGTAGCCGGCGAGATCAAGCATTACTTACGAGACCGGTCGCAAACCATTCGGCACCCCGCTTGGCTTCAAGAGCTGCGCCATAAAGTAGGCCGAGCGGGAAATCTGCTCCAACAATCCCTCGGACGAAACCCGACCGAGCGGGAGATTGCGGATCAAATTGGCGTGAGTGAATCCTCAGTATCGGAAGTTTTTCAAACCCAAGAAATGCTCCGGGTGGGGTCTCTCGATGCCACCGGTCCCAACGATGATGATGGCAATTCGGAAGTCGATCGCCTAGACGCCTCGGAATTCTGCCCCGACCAGCTGAGTGTAGAAGATCGGGTGGTCTTAGAACATGCCATGAAGCAGCTTCGAGATCTGGAGCGCCAGGTGTTGGTGCTGTTCCATTTCAACTCTCTGAATCAAACAGAAATCGCCAACAAACTCGGAATCTCATGCAACTACGTTTCTCACATACTGCGCCAGTCGCTGGCCAAGCTCAGAAAAATTCTGAGTGCGGAAGAAGAGAAGGATCAACTGCTGCGACGGCAAGCCGCCGAGCTGGATTACGATGTGATCGATTCGATGACCGGCGTCTATACCGAGGGCTACTTTAGAAATCGTCTCAAAGAAGAGCTCCACCGAGCGATCAGCGAGGAGGCCAGCTTGGCGGTTCTTATGATCAAATTCACCGGACTAGACGGAATGCGGCGGTTCTACGGAGAGCAGAGCGTTACCGACTTTCTTGCCGATGCGGCCACGTTCTTCCAAGAAAGCGTTCGGCGCTTAGACACGGTGGCCCGAGTGGGCGAAACTGGATTCGGAATCATCTTGCCGATGAACGGCTATAACGTGGGGATCGTCAAACAGCGACTGTTGGCCAAAGCGGCCAGCTGGGCAACCGGAAGGCTGGGCCCCAACGGTTCTGTGACCATCGAACTAGGCCATGCCAGCGCACCAGCTGACGGCAAAACCATCAAAGAGATCCTCGCGGCCGCCAAACCTAAGTCAACTCTCGACCTCGTTGAAGCCGCCGCTTAAGGGCACCCTTATGGAGTGGCCGGTGACAACCCATCGGGTGTCACTGGCTTTTTCCATTGGGCCAGCAATTCAAGGGAGTCTGCGTCATAGAGGTTGGCCAATTTCGGCTGTTCTAGAGGAGTCCAAATCACCAATTCTTTCCCAATTCGGCGAATACCGGCCGGAGTAGGAATCGCCAGCTTTCCGCCGGTGGCCGCATTGATGAGGTTGGAGCCGGTCGGGTCAGACCCTACCAACAACGGTGGTTCCTCGCCGTTGTCCAAAAACTTCAACGAACCTCGGGCCTCTGCCAACACCGTTCGGGTTGCGTCGGCCAAATTCAACGTTCCCACCAGCGTGGTTCCGTAGCTTGTCTTCTCGGAGAACCACCGATTTGCCCGCAAGCCGAGTAAGCGATCACCCAAAATACGAAAATCGAATTGGTTGGTTGACGGTTCAAAGGTGGCAAATCCCCAGTCGCTAGCGCGCCGAACCACAACGCCAAGCTGTCCATTGACCACGGTCAGGCGGTCCTCGATCGGCTTCATCGCGGTGGAGAAGCCATCAAACTTTCCGCGCAACCGCCACATCGGCTTGGGATCGGCCAGGTCCACGCTAACCAGGGCTTCGGCCCACGGGTGACCAGAAGACTCGTCCCAGCGAACTAAAAGATAAACCATACTGCCCACTCGACGCGATCCGCTGAGCGCGTTGGCTTCCTTCCTTCGCACCCCTTTCTTCACTAGCTCCAGGGTCTTAATTATCTCCAATCGCGTAAACGCTCGGGGTGAAACCGAAATTTCGCCCAGCAAATAGCTTTTGATGTGCTTGCCCTGCCGGATGGAAAGACCGCGATCATCCCAAACTGCATAAGTATTGTTTCTTCGGTAATTCACGCTAAGCACGGGCCGGGGAGCGGCAATTTTTAGCGGGGCGGTAAGCACGGTGCCTCGCTGACGAATCACAAATGTGTCCTGGTAGAATTCTAATGTAGATTTGTCTACATTAACGGGGTTCAGAACCAATCCTAAGCAAAGCGCGAAAATCGTCATATGATGAATCTGTGTTCCGGGAAACCGAGCTCTTCAAACTTTCCCGTCCTTGATGAGGTACCCGCAATTGTACTGCCGTGACTGCGCGAGATTTGACGCTGACCACCAAGTTTGCCGAGACGGAAAGGTGAACCCGCAGGCTTGGGAAGCGGCATTTAACGTAGCCAAGGTTCGTGGGCTCCGCACCATCTGCGTTTTTAACGACCATCGAGAAAGACTGGTTTCTTGCCAAAGAATGCGACCTTCTGCTCCTTCTCGCACTGAGTAGACGGGGCATTCATCCCGACTCTAAGAGTAACGCTCTCACAACTCTGATTCTCAGGATAAACCTGGGAAATTCGCGGGCAGATGTGGAAGAAGATGCTTGGGAGTTAACGGCCACGAATGTTCACGATAATTGGAGTTGTTATAGTCCTGGTCGCGGTGATTGCGGGCTACGGCATGCACGGCGGAAACTTTGCCGTGCTCATCCAGATCAATGAGTTCATCATTCTGGGCGGGGCGGGCTTTGGCTCCTTTCTGGCCGCCAATGGCATGAACAATCTCAAGGGCGCCATCTCCGGGGTCATGGGGTTACTCAAGCCAGACCCTTACACCAAGGTGGCCTATCTTGAACTCCTCAAGATGATGTACCAACTGTTTAATGTGGCCCGAAAGGAAGGGCTACTGGGTCTTGAAAAACACATTGAAGATCCCGATAAGAGCGACATCATTAAAAACTTCCCCTCATTTCTTTCTAATCACCATGCTACGGCCTTTTTCTGCGACACGATGAAGGTGGTTCTCACCGGCGCGGTTGGCCCCCATGACCTTTCCGAGATGATGGAAATTGATCTGGAGGTGGCGCACAAAGAAGCCGAGCTTCCGGCGGAAGCAATCACCGCGGTGGGCGACGCGATGCCCGGATTTGGGATTGTGGCTGCCGTTCTCGGCGTTATCATCACGATGGGCAAGATTGGCGGTGAAGCGGCCGCCATCGGTGAATCGGTTGCCGCCGCGCTCGTCGGAACCTTTTTAGGAATTTTGTTGGCTTACGGCGTGTTTGCCCCCATTTCTAGAGCCATGACCTTACGACTCAAATCGGAAGGGTCTTACATGAACTGCATTCGCTTTGCCCTCTTCAGCTTCGCGCGGGGTGAATCTCCTATCACTTGCGTAGAGTTTGCCCGAAGAAATATTGAGCCCTCGGTTCGCCCAGGATTTGCGGAGATGGAAAAATCGGTCAAAGACAAGGCCGCCTAGGTTCACTGATTTCCGCACCAATTGCCGCGAACCAAGTCTGCCTAGGAAACTTCTTCTGCCATGTCTGAAGCACCCATTATCATTCGAAAGAAGAAAGGTCACGGAGGCCACGCCCACCACGGCGGCTCTTGGAAAGTTGCGTATGCCGATTTTGTCACGGCCATGATGGCGTTTTTTATGGTTATGTGGATCATGGGCCTATCTGATGCGTCAAAATCTCAAGTTCAGGGTTACTTTAACGACCCTCTTGGATTTAAAAAGAACGAGTCAAAATCTAAGACCATCTTTGCGGTCAAGGGTATGCCACAGGCCAAGCCCGGCAAGACCAAAGCACCCGGCGATTCAATCTCCGATAGCGAAGAGAAGCAGGTGGAGCACCTAAAGCAAAAGATCACCACCGACCTTCACTCAGTGGGCAATTTGGGCGAACTCCTCAAAGATGTCTCCGTCACAATCACCAATGAGGGCCTCCAAATTGATTTGTTGGAGACGCGGGGTGCGGTGTTTTTTGAAAATGGCCAAGCAATCATTCGCCCCGGCGCCAAGATTATCCTCAAGCATATCGCCTCCATTCTGGGACCGACTAAACGGAAAGTAGTGGTGGAGGGCCATACCGATGCCCGACCATTCTCGGGGGCGCACTACACCAACTGGGACCTCAGCACGGATCGGGCACGGGCGCTGCAGAGAGAACTCGCGCAAGACGGGGTGAATGAATCTCAGTTTGCGGGTATCCGTGGCTTTGCCGATACCAAACTGCTCGTTCCTAACAATCCGTTTGATTTTCGAAACCGTCGGGTGACTATTCTGTTGCCGTTTGAAGGGAATCCCGGCGAAAGCATGCGGCCCAAAGAACAGCTCAAGGCCCAGATCAACAGCGAATTTCAGCAGGCGGTAGACATTGCACCGGTTTCTTCGCCCACCGTAATCGGCCAGTCTGGTTCGCACAAGCCGCACTAAAACCGTGCTTTGCGCCTCTTTGGGGGGTTGCTCCGTCTTTAAGTATTGGACGGCAACTTACCGATGGCACAACTTAATGGCAATCTCTGGGAATACAACCTCTGTCGCGTGATTGTGGTGGATGTTACGGACGACTACCGCTACCTCCAGTCTCCCATGCCCTCCGATTACTACCCGGTCCTCACGGAAACTTGGCTTCCCCGCCACAATCTCGCCGACCGTCTGTCGAAAGGTGATCTCGTTTCGGGCTACCTCTACGATTGGCATGAGTCGCCGGACGGGGAAGGAAACGAGTGGTACGTAGGCCTCGTCAGCTCCGACCTCGCCCTTTCCGAGATCCGCGCCTAGCGCAGACCTGCCGTTTACATCAGGAACTCGACTACGAACTCTTTTCCGGAATGCACCGATCGCCAGGAGTAACGTGGGGAGACTGAACCACCACGTAGGCGCCTTGGATCTCCTGATGAAAGCTCGCCGGAATTCGATCCCAATCTAGGATGTCAACCGTAATCGGGAGATCGCTTTCGACCAAAGCCTCTCGCAAATCTTCCATCCGATGATGGTCCGTTCCCTCAAAGCGAGCGACGAGGTCGATATCACTGGCATCATGACTGCCTCCAGTTACCCGACTGCCGTAAGCCCACACCTCGGCCTCGGGGATGTGCTCGTGCAGAATCTCCGTGAGCATCACAAGATATCTTTGCGGAAGGGATAGGGAAACCTGCGGGGCCTTTTCCATGACGGTTTAAGAATCCTCGCCAAATTTTGCGCGCAAATTGGATTCTAAGTTTGTGGCATCTTCTATGAACGTGGGAATGAGGATAAGGGTCTGTTTAGCAAATTCCTCGCCGTAATCGTGCGCCGTTCGGTTACGGTTTTCTCGATACCGAAACCACCGCTCAACTTCCTCTATCGACATCAACCCGTGGGTAGCGGAAAGGCGCAGGATTTCTTTAACGGAAGTTGCGTCAAGTTTCTGGGCCCCGTGTCCATAGCCTTTTAGCACTCGTTTTAGGAGTTTGAAAGCGGTTTCTTGGGTGAGCTCATAGCCCTTGACAATCGCGTTTCGGAAAACCTCTTGGTCTAGACTGTCGTACTCAGCCCGTTCGTATAAGGTGAGGGCAGACTGGAGCGTAGCGATACACCGGCTGAGGTGGTCAGTCATTATCATCTTTCGCTCTCGGAGACTCGGAATTCAACGCGGTTTCGGCAGACCATTTCCAGTTTGGGACACGGGTGGGTGAGCGTATGGTTTGAGCTCAAAAATAGAGAATCCCAAAGAGGTGGGTGGCTCCTTGGGATTCCTTTGCGGTTATCGGATCCGGTCCGCGACGGCGCGGCGAATCATCGTATCGGCAATGTCGTCGCCGGTGGGATTATATTCCCCGGCTTCGATCTTGGCTTTGAGAGCCGCGATCATGTCTTCTCGATCACCCATTTCCACCACGCTAGTGGTGACTTCCTGGATGAGACCTTTATCTTCGTGTCGGCGTCGACTGTCTTGCTCTAGTTCGACGATTGACTCTACGATAGCGGTTTGGCCACTCAAAACTCTATTTACTTCGGCGTCTGAAATTCGCATGATCATATCTCCTGCGCAGTTCAGACAGGCAACCCGGCTTTCTTGGCTAACCAAGACCCTTAGGCTTTGCGTGGTCGGAGTCACCTCCGCCGTGCCATTTTCTGTCATGGGCTGCTGGCCCATTTGTATTAATGGTTAGTGTAATCGGTTTCTTTAGGGGTGGTCTTAAAAATTCTTTGATTTTTGTTCGGATTGGTTCGGGAGTTCGGATTAGTTCGGGGGTTCGGATTGGTTCGGGTTAGGTCGGAACTGAGAACTGAGGACTGAAGACAGAAGACTGAAGACTGAAGACTGATAGCTGAGCTTGATTTCCCAGTAATATGGCGAATGGAGGCAATGATGCCGCGATATCACCATTTAGGACACCTTCCCGCTAAGCACCACGTTCAATATCGGAAGCCAGACGGTGGACTGTATACCGAACAGCTGTTTTCAACCCGTGGCTTTAGTGGCCCTATGTCCACCCTCTATCACATTAACCAACCGACCGAAGTGGTGGGATGGGAAGACCGGGGATCCGTTGCGCCGACTTACCTAGAAGATGAGCCGTTGCGGCATCGCCACTTACTCACCGCGCAAATGAAGCCGCACGGTGACGCCATCTCTGGTCGCGTGCCGCTCATGGGAAACCCAGATGTGGAGTGGCACCAGGTGACCGTTGCCGAGCAGATGCCCACGTTTTATAAGAACGCCGATGGCGATGAATGCCTTTTCATCCACGACGGGGAAGGCGAGCTTGAATCCCTGTTTGGCACCGTGATCTTTCGCCCCGGTGACTATTTGGTGATCCCGAGAGGAACGATTTACCGATTGGTCTTCAAAAATCTTCCGGTGCGAATGATTGCGCTGGTGAGCTTTGGCCCGATTGAGATTCCCCGGCGCTACCGTAACGAGTTTGGACAATTACTGGAACACGCGCCGTTTTCTGAGCGTGACATCAGACCGCCCGTGCAATTGCCCGTTCATGATTCGCGCGAGCCGCACAGCATCCTAATCCGGGCACGGAACCGATTGACGCTTTACCACTATCCCTACCACCCGCTTGATGTAGTGGGCTGGGATGGGTACGTGTTTCCGTACGCCTTCAGCATTCACGATTTTTCCCCGATCACGGGCAAACTCCACATGCCGCCGCCCATCCACCAAACGTTCACGGGACAGGGTTTTGTGGTCTGCTCGTTCTGTCCCCGCATGCTGGACTACCATCCCGACGCGGTAGTGGTGCCCTACAACCACTCGAACGTAGATTCAGACGAGGTTCTGTATTACGTGAATGATAAGTTTGGGTCGAGAAAAGGCATTCACGAGGGCAGCATCACCGTGCACCCCTTGGGAATTCCCCATGGTCCTCAACCGGGAGCCGTCCAAGCATCCATGGGCGCTACCCGAACCGAAGAGCTGGCCGTGATGGTAGATACTTTCCGCCCGTTCCGGCTCACTCAGCAATCCCAGGCCATCGAGGATCCGGACTACTGGCAGAGTTGGAAGACGACCTAGCCTGCCTTCCTACCTTGTTCCGGCGGATATAGTAAGGGTATGGCCTTTTGCGAATTCCGTTACTTCTCCTCGGTGCTGGGAAAACAGACTTCCGCCAACGTGATTCTGCCGAATCCGGATATTCCGGGGCCGTATCACGTGATGTTTCTGCTCCACGGACTCTCCGACGACCACACCATTTGGTGCCGAAGAACGAGCATTGAGCGTTACGTTGACGGTCTTCCGCTGGTGGTGGTGATGCCCAACGGGGATCGGGGATTCTACGCCGACGCTTACGAAGGTTATGATTACGGCAAGGCATTGGGCGAGGAACTTCCGGCGATCATCCAGCACTACTTCCCTGTCCGCAAATCCATGTGCATTGCCGGGCTATCCATGGGCGGGTACGGTGCATTGAGGCTCGCCCTCGCCTATCCCAATCAATTTGTTTCCGCAGTATCGCACTCCGGGGCCGTCTTGTTTGGGAGCAGCGCGCGCACCCATTGGGCGGGCGATATTCCGCCGGAGTTTGCGCGCATTCTCGGCCCATCGCCAAAGGGAGGGTTAAACGACCTCGCCGCATTAGCCAAAACGGCCCAGCCGTTTCCAAAAATCCGATTTGATTGCGGCACGGAAGACTTTTTAATTGAAGAGAACCGATCCCTTCATGCATCGTTAGAATCAGAAAATCTTCCTCACGAATACGAAGAGTTCCCCGGCGACCATAACTGGGCGTATTGGGATGACCATGTTCAAGAGGCGATTGCGTTTCACCGCAAGAACTTAGGATTCTAAGATTTGAAAAACGTGCCCATTCTGGTTACCGGACTGCTTTGCCTCCCCGCCTTGACGTGGCCCAGCCAACTGGTTCAGGTAGCCAGCTTTAATAATCAACGCAAAGTGGTAACGATGCGCACGGACGGGACGGTTCGACTGGTCAAAAAATTAGGAATTGCCCCTTGCATATTGGGTCAAACATGGGGATTTGACGCCAACCACATCTGGGCGATTAATGGCTGCCGAGCGATCTTTTCGGTGGGTAAATCATATCGCGACCTTCCCCCAACGTGGGTCGCGGATAGTTTTAAGTCGGAGGACGGAACGGTTGTGCTAACCATTCAACCCAACGGCCGTGCACTGTGGAGCCAACGGTTTCCCAACCGAATGCGAGTTTTGCAGTCGGGTTACTATGACCGGCACAACCTTGTTTTTGGGACTCAGCGCATGATGGTGATGCGCACCGCAAACGGCATTCAACTGGTTCCCATGACGAGCCGCCGGAAGCCCATCCGCTTTATCAAATGGATGGGCTTGAAGACCAAGGCGGGCTGAACTACTGCTTTCCGGCGGATTCCAGCAACACGGCCAATCGCTCGATCGCGGCGGCGGCCAGCGGAACCTGCTCTTCTACCCGCTTCCAATTCCGTTCCTCAATCGCTTCTCGCACCCCCGGGATGGTTTTGACGCCATAACCGGTGTACAGTCCCGGAGCGTAGATCTCATGGCGGTACCACGGCCGACCCGGTAGTCCATCTCCCAGCAAGGCCCGCTCTGATCCAATAATGGTCTGGTTGATTGCCGCCAGATCTTTCGCCTTTTCTGGCGCAAACGCTTTAGCCGCCGCCGTGAGATGGGCCACCGCATTCTGGAGGGGAGCCAAGTTTACAAACGGAACTGCGTCTTTGGGCGCTTCTACAAATGTGGGATGCACAGGATCAATAACCGCGGTGAGCGACCCGTCTTTGATCAGCTGATTTCGCTTGACCGTATCAGCTCGCTCTTGATCCACGAGCATAACTAACTCCTTGACGTAGCCATCAAAGGTGGAAGCGGTGTTGTTGAAGTTGAAAGGCAGAACGGGATCGCTGGCAAGCTTCATCACCAGGTGACCGCACGTCTGGGCTAGAGCAACGCCGTATTTGAACCCCACGTCTCCAAACCGCACGAAAGAATCGTACGAATCGTAAAGCGAGTGGTAAGACCCGTCACCCCCTTCTCCCCCAAACCCTACGTTGAGGCTGGAAACCCCGATGTGCTGGAGGAAAGACGAGAAGTCAGACCCGGAACCCAGTGCGCCGATCGGAGCATTCTCTCCGCCCGCCGCCCAAGCCGCTCCAGCCACCCGGGCTGATGCCCGCCCTCTGGCCGCCAGCGTAAGCCCAGTTTCTGGGTCTTTCACTTCTTTGGCCACGCTCTGGACCAGCGATTCCAAGGCATGAGATCCTGCGACTCCCAGGTATCCACGACCATTTTCATCCGTATTGATGTAGACCGCCGCCTTCTTACTGAGTTCTTCGGCGTGAGTCTCCACAAACTCGGTGGAACCCAAGAGGCCCTCTTCTTCTCCATCCCACGAGCAGTAAACGATCGTTCGGCGAGGCTTCCATCCCTGCTTTACCAAGTCTGCAATCGCCCTGGCTTCTTCTAACATCGCAACCTGCCCGCTGAGCGGATCCGCGGCACCCAGCACCCACCCATCGTGATGGTTTCCCCGCATGATCCATTCGTCAGGAGCCTCGGTTCCCGGCAGTACGGCAATGACGTCTCGGCACGGGACCATCTTCCAATCGAATTCCAATTTGAGGTGCACATCTCGCTTGGACGGCCCCATGTGATAGGTGATCGGCAACGCACCCCGCCAAGCTTCTGGACTTACCGGACCCTCTAATTCTTTTAGCAACGGCATTGCGTCCGCGTACGAGATGGGCAATACGGGAATCTTGGTAAACACCTTCACATCTCGGCGGGCCAGGCGCGGTGCGTCTTTGGTTGCTCCGTAACCCGGTGTTAGAGGGTCTCCGGGTTGGATGGGCATATCCATAACCGATCCCCGCTGGGCGCCTTGCCGATTTCGGTAGGCGCCCACGGGGTAGGAGTCGCCTTGGAAATATCCATCGTCTCGCGGGTCTGAGTAGATGATGCAACCCACCGCGCCGTGTTCGGCGGCAAGTTTAGGCTTCAGCCCTCGCCAGCAACCGCCGTACCGGGAGATCACAATCTTCCCTTCCACGCTCACGCCGTACTTTTCCAACGTCTCGTAAGATTCCTTAGTGCCGTAATCCACATACACCAATTTCCCCGTAACGTCTCCATCCACTGAGTAAGCGTTATAGGTCGGCAGGGCATCTGGGTCTGGCTTAGAGGTGGAATCTTCTTTAAGTTCAGGTTCTTGCAGCTTTGCTGAGAAGGCCGGCTTGCCCACTAGCTCCAAGACCCGAGTTCGCGGGCTGGGGAACAGAACCTGAAACTCCTCAATGCGGGCTTGATATCCCCAGGAGGCGTAAAGGCTCCGAATAAATTCGGCGTTTTGACGTCCGTATTCCGACCCCACATGATGCGGGCGTGCGGATAACTTTTTCATCCAGACATCCTGGTTCGCCGCGCCAATGGTGGCATCCAGTTTCGATTCCCAAGACAGGGCAGCGACTTGCGAGAGGGGGAGAAACGCCACCGGGGTAGGGGTCACCGGGGCGAGGGCAGCAATCATCAAAGCCAAACTCATGCCCGTCATTCTACTAGCGAATTTTTGAGATGAGCTTTCTGACGGCGACATGCACAGGGTGCGATGAGTACATCGCACCCCATGCAAACAGCGGGTCTAGTTCAATTTCGCCGAAACTAGCGCCGCCGGAACCCACCCGAGATCAACCCAGAAACCAGAATCACCCCCGCCGCAGGGCCCGGCACCGTGGTATTTGCTATCGCGCTCATTGAGTAGAAAGTTTGTCAACTAGAGAATACAGGGCTGGTATCGAGAAGAACTCTGGATCAACCCGCAAAGATCTGCTCAATCTTCATGAGTCCCACACTGCCCGAAGCATTCTTACTCTTTCCTGGGCGTCAACTGGAGATTCGGGCCGAACTGATCCGAATAGAGCCTGACCACTCGCCCGACTGCTTTCATCCATCTTATTACTGAGGACCACGAAGAGTTCTTGGCGTTCTCTTGGGGTGAGAAGATGAACACTGGTCAATATTTATTGAAATGAAACTGCGGCCACGTAATTAGTTTACGGTTAAAATCGGCAGTTTCTGCTACCACCCAATTACCGCTTGCGCTTGCTGAGCAGATATGTCGGGCCAGCCATCCAGAAAGTAGTCAAGTCCATAGCCGTGCTGCAGGGTATCCAGCAAAGCACTAACCGGAACGCGAGTTCCTTTGAACCTCACATTTCCGCCAAGTGTTTCCGGATTACTGACCAAAACCGACTCGAGTTCCTTGGGTATCTCCATGGAATTTCCTGATTACCGTCGAAAGTCGCTGAACCGCGGATGCGGCTCGCTGAGATTAATTAAAAAATATGGAGCCTTCGACGAGAATCGAACCCGTGACCTCTTCTTTACCAAAGAAGTGCTCTGCCGCTGAGCTACGAAGGCTTGAGGCGGTGGTGGGCAGAGCAGGATTCGAACCTGCGTAAGCTCTCGCTGACAGATTTACAGTCTGTTCCCATTGGCCACTCGGGCATCTACCCGCCTCTGCAAATAATATACCTCGGCGGAAAATCTTAAGAACTCAGGAGAAGGGCAAAGAATTCATAAAAGCCCCCTAAATATACGGGTGAATCAACCGAAAGCAAAGTGTGAAATCACGGATGATTCAAAACTCGACCACGGATCGGCGGCTCAGCCTTGCGATTCCCATTGTTCTCTTGATGGCACTGGGCGGAATATCTCAAAGTACGATAGCCGGCGACCCTCTGGCCGCCGCCTTACAAGCCATTCTCTGCAGCCTGTTCCTCCTCTCCATGCTTGCGATTGGCTTTCGGCCCGATTGTGAGGACGAAGGCGATGAGGAGCTTTACCTAGCCTTGGTTCCGGCCGGAGACTCAAAACGTCCCGTGTTTCAGGTTGCCGAAACCGAGCAAGAAATGCCCGTGGTGTTTCGCCGGGCGACCGCCGAAAGAGTTCTATCTTCGGCGTCTGCCCGTACGATGAAAGAATCGCAGAAAATTTCTGCCTAGACCCACGATTATTCCTCGGAGAGATATTCCGCAATCAATTGTGCGGTGTCCGTAAGGGCATCCATGTGGGTGCGCTCGTATCCGTGCGACGTATCCACGCCGGGACCAATGAGGGCAACTTGGGCCGCTCCGCCTGCTCGCCAATACACTCCGCCATCCGACGAATAGTACGGATAAACGTCGGCCTTCAATTCAATTCCCCGATGATTGGCAAGGGTTCGAAGCCGGTCCGTGAGATGCTTGCTGTAGGGTCCAGAGCGATCTTTTACACAAATCGAACAATTAAATTCGGTGCCGTTGAGCCCATTACCGATGCACGCCATATCTAATACAACGTATTCTTGCAAGTCGGCGGGTAAACCGTCAATACCACCGTGACCCACTTCTTCAAAATTGCTGAACAGCAACGTGGTTCTTTGTGCGGGCTTAAGTTCGCTCATCTGAAGCGCCTGAACCGCCGCCAGAACGCAGGCCACGCATGCCTTATCGTCTAAGAATCGAGAGCGGATAAAACCGGCTTCCCCCACTTCTACCCGAGGGTCAAAGTACACAAAGTCTCCTACCTCAATGCCCAGGAGCCTCGTTTCTTCCGCCGATGAAGTTCTTTCATCCACGCGAACTTCCAACGAATCCTCGTTTCTGGGCTCCGTGCTGGCATCTCGGTTCACGTGTAGCGCCCCGTTCTTCAGCACAATGGAGCCCCGTACTTGCCGCCCCGAGCGCGTTGCAATAGAAACGCCTTCGCTCTCTACGGTGGGCCACATCACGCCGTTCAGCGCAGATAGGGATAGACGACCGCTAGGCTTGATGGCCCTAACAATGGCGCCCAACGTGTCTACGTGAGACGAAAGTGCCCGCGGGTGATCCGACCGGTGACCTTCTATCTCCGCGATCAGGGCACCTTTGGTGGTGATCCGGGTGGAAATGCCCATGCTTTCTAGCTCCGCCTGCACTAGGCCAATGGCGTAGTCGGTATCGCCGCTGGGGCTAGGGGTGTTGAGTAGGTCAATCAAGACCCTCTTTAGGTATTCGTGGGAAAGTTCAAATCTTGCCATGCCGCTCCGCTTTGCAAGGCGGGTGTACCCGATATACGCGACCGAGTACGATGCATCGATGAACAATCCCTACTTGATGCGCACTTTGGCGATGGGCCCCGTGATGCTCAAAGAGCTTCTTGAGGTGCTGCCCGACTCACTTTTTGATGTGAAAGAAGACCCCGAAAGATTCAGCCTGCGAGAAGCGGTGGCCCATTTAGCGGATTGGGAACCCATCAACTTAGCCAGAATGCAGATGGCAGTGCAGTCGCCGGGGGCCACGATTCAGGGGATCGATGAATCGGAAAGAGCGGTTGAGCGAGGTTATGCGAATGCAAATCCACGTTTTCAGATTGAGCAGTTTGCCGAGCGACGAGGACTGAGTTTGGCGTTTCTTAACAGTCTGCTGCCTGAGCAATGGGCGTTCACGGTGGTCCACACAGAAAAAGGAACCATGACCCTTTACGATCAAGCCAACATGATGCTGGCCCACGACGTATATCACGTGGAGCACCTTCTGAGGTATCTGCGATTGCGCGGATGAGCCAGTAGGTACGCGGGTTTCAATCTCGAAATGCGATTCAAGTTGGGTCAATTTTGCCGGAACCCCGGCGACTGCGGCTGAAACCAACGGGAATGTAGCGCTTCGCAGGTAAAATGAAAGTCTTGTGGGCTTGTAGCTCAGCGGTAGAGTAGCGGCCTTTTAAGCCGTTTGTCGAGGGTTCGAATCCCTCCGGGCCCACCAACTTCCTCCCCTTTACCGCTTGTTTCTATTGCCTAATACAATTTGATAGGCACGATTATTAAGAAGCTCTGACCGATGCCCAGCTTCATTGCCATCCTGGTCCACCGGACTCACGAAGACTCCAGGTACGTGGGATCCCATGTAATTTGCGGCATTCCCCCTCTACTAAGTGTTCATTTGATCAGCCAGGGCGGACCTAACATCAGCAATTAAAACGCAGTCGTTGACAGTTCCGCCATCCGTCACACGTTGGCCTCTCACGGGGATCCACAATTCGAGCGGAGCCGAGGACTTGAGCCGATTGAGCTAGAAAACTTTGAGCAACTTCCCCGAATTTTGCACCAACCACAACTGATAAGCATCCTCGGAGTGAGTAAACAGAACTTGCAACTTGTGATGGTTCAGGCGCTCTTGTCTTTTAGATACATATCAGTTTGGGAAGTTCGGACGGGCAAAAAGGTGTTGGCCCTAAAGACAACCTATAAAACGCAAAACCGGTCTGGTGCGCCCAATGCTGAACCCTTGTGAGATTCCCCTTGGGCTTGTCACGCCAAACGCGACACCAAACCGGCACTCATATTATGGGCCAGTTCCTTAGAAAAGTTTCCCGCCCTCTTGTCACCTGTGAATCCCGATTCATGAACCTGTTAAAGGAGGAGGGCGGCTATTACGTAAAAACTCGGATCGTGCCCCATACACTTCGCGTTCCTCGGCTCCCTTGCCCGAGTCCGGGTGCCTGTCGGGCGTCGAGTCTTACCCGGACTTCGGCAAGGTCATCCGCCGTCGAATCCCAAACAGTTTGGCTAAGCCGGTAGCCTCGGGATGATCTTGCCCGAGTCCGGGTGATTCTCGGTGATCGTGGGGCAACCGGACGTCGGCGCGGTCATCCGACGCCTACCGGCTACGCCGTCGAATTCGAAATAGGTCGGCGAAGCCGGTAGGCTCGGGATGATCTTGCCCGAGTCCGGGTGACTGTCGGCGATCTCGGGACAACCGGACGTCGGCACGGCCATCCGACGACTACCAGCTACGCCGTGAGGAAATATTCACACTTTTTAAAAAATTCTCAAAATTTTTTACCTGGCTCAATTGGGGCGATTTGAACCTAAACCCGGCAGTTTTACTGCCTGATATTGTTGCCAGCTGACTGATTTACTAGGTAACTAGTAAATTTACTAGGTTAACCCAGTAAGAAGACCTGGAAAGAACATTGTGGAAGCGCAGGAGCTGAGCGATCAGCCTCTCGCAATCGGAGGTACGCAATGTCATTTAGGGTAAACACCAACGTCACGGCGATGAACGCGTTAAGAAACGTGGCCAACACCGGAGCCGAATTTAGCAAGTCAATTACGCGACTCTCAACGGGTCTGCGCATCAACTCAGCCGCCGACGATCCTGCCGGCTTAATCATCTCAGAGAAGTTCCGATCGCAGATTAGTGGTTTGGGACAAGCCATCAACAACAGCAACGAAGCAATTAACTACGCAAAGACGGCTGAAGGCGCGTTTAGCGAAGTCAATACATTGCTCAACGACGCTCGGACCCTCGCAGTTGCTTCGGCCAACTCGGGAACCCTCACCACGGCCCAATCTCAGGCCAACCAGAACCAGCTCACGTCCATTGCCGCATCTATCACCCGGATTGCTTCAACCACGCAATACGGAACCAAGAAGCTACTTGATGGATCGTCGGGTGTGACCTCTGCCGTTACCGCTGGTAACTCAATTGGCGCGCTAAATATTGGCGGAAACTTTAACAACAGTCCGTTGCTAGCTAACTCCACGGTTACGCTCACCAGTTTGACCGCGGCGACGAGAGCTAGCCTCAGTTCGGCCACATTCACCTTTGCCACCAGCACGGCGGGGAGTGCGGGTTCGTTCACCCTGAACGGAGTGACGTTCTCGGCAACCACGTCTACCACGGCAAGTGACTTAGTGACCGCGATGAACATTGCATCGGGTCAAACCGGAGTGACTGCGTCTTACACTACAGGCACCGGCATTACGCTGGCCAGCACGGGGTTCGGCACGAACTCTAAGATCACTTTGACCGATGCCAACGGCGTTCTGCGGAGCGGCGGCGCAGGAAGCTCTAGCGCGGTGGGCACCGATGCGGTGGCCACGGTGAGCATTGCGGGTTCGTCCGTTCTGTTCACGGGAAGCCTCAGCGGGAGAGATGGTCTCACTTTGAGCGATAGCGAAAACAACTCCTTTAGCTTAACCACGCTGGGGAATGTCACCTCGGCAACTCCGGCCGCGATCGGTCAGGTGGTGGTAGGTGCGGCGTCCTTCCAGATCGGAGCCTTCGCCGGACAAAGTGCAACGCTCGCCCTGGGCAACTATGCCTCTAGCCAACTGGGCTCCGGAGCCGTCAACGGGTTGAATTTCAGTAACCTCGACCTCACCTCGCAGACCGGAGCCAGCAACGCCATCACGGTTATCGACAAAGCAATCGACGACATCACATCGGCCCGAGGCAGCATTGGTAACTTCCAGCGCAACGTCCTTGAGTCTAACGTAAGGAGCCTTGGCGTAGCCAAAGAAAACCTCACCGCCAGCGAGTCCAGCATTCGAGATGCCGACGTCGCAGAGGAAATGACCAAGTACAGCAAGCTGCAGATTCTGCAACAGGCCGGTATGTCCGTCCTCGCCCAGGCTAACTCAGCCCCGCAAGCCGTGCTTTCCCTCCTGAGAGGGTAAGCACCCGAAAGGGCAGCGTAACCTCCAAACCCATCGGGCCGGTCTTGACACCGGCCACCTTGGTCTTTGAGAGTTTTTGGAGGTCCCCATAGCGGGAATTTTACGCACAGATTCAGAGACGTGGAGCCCGTTACCGTAGAGTTACCAGATCGGTTGCCGCACACGGTGGGCAGTCAAACTAAGGGCAGGTAAACTAATTTCAAAATGCTTGACAAGCTGCATGAAATTGAGCGGAAATTCGAGTCGATTGATGCCGATTTCAATAACCCAGAAATTATTTCCGACCCCCGAGAAATTCAGCGGCTAGGCAAACTTCGCTCTGAGTTAGAGCCGGTTGTGCTCACCAGCCGAATTTATTTTAAGACCTTGGCAGAGTTGAACGAAGCTCAAGAGCTTCTCAACGATCCAGAAATGAAAGAAATGGCCTTGGCGGAGATAGAGCCTTTGCGATTGAAAATCGCAGACCTGGAGCTTAAACTCAAAAGCATGTTGGTCCCCCGAGATCCGAACGACGACAAACCGGTCATCGTGGAGATTCGCCCGGCCGCCGGAGGAGACGAAGCGGCGCTGTTTGCCAATGAACTCTTCCGAATGTATCTGCGCTACGCCGAACGCAAGCGATGGAAGACCGAAATTCTGGACCACGACGAAAGCGGAATTGGCGGACTGGATCGTGTGGTCTTTAAGATTGATCAGCGCGGCGCCTATTCTCAGCTGAAGCACGAGAGTGGAGTACACCGCGTACAACGCGTGCCCGCCACCGAAAGTCAGGGCCGGACCCACACCTCAACTGCCACGGTTGCGGTACTGCCCGAGGCGGACGAAGTTGACTTGCAGATTGACCCCAAAGAATTGGAGATCAGCACCTTCTGCTCCTCTTCGGCGGGCGGGCAGCACATGCAGAAGAACGAAACCGCGATCCGAATCATTCACAAGCCCACCGGTCTGGTGAGTACCTGCCAAGACGAGCGTTCTCAAGCTCAGAATAAGATTAAGGCGATGGACGTTCTGCGGGCCAAGCTGTACCAGATGGAATGCGACCGCCTCGCCTCTGAGCGAGCGGGAATGCGTAAGGGCCAAATTGGCACCGGAGACCGGAGCGAAAAGATTCGCACCTACCACTTCCCCCAGAGCCGCATTACGGATCACCGCATTGGCATGGACATGCACAACATGATCACGTTTATGGACGGAGACATCCAACCCATGATTGATGCGTTGGTGCAGGATGAACAAGCCCGAAAATTGGCCGAACTAGACGAAGCCGCGTAAGCGGCTTCGTTCGGAAGACTTAGGCGTTCTCGTAGTGATTGCCCGCCACATCCACACCCCGAGCCAGCCAGATTCTATGGCCCTGATTCTTCTCGGGATAGACCTTGCTGGTGGTCGGGAAGTATCGCATGGTGTACCCTGCCCGTCGGTTGGGCGAGGTGTTGGCGTGGGCACCGTGAATGATTCGACCCTCATGGAGCGAGCATTCGTTAGGATCCAGGGTAAAAAACACCGCCTTAGATTCATCAAGGTCTTTAATTTGAGTATTGAAGATATTGGTGGTGCCATCTACGGGTTCGTAGTCACTAAAGCCATTTTGCTGGGTGCCCGGAACCACCGCCATGCTCCCGTTCTCGGGGGTTGCGCGATCGATGGCTAACCACAGAGTGCAAATGCCCTCCATGGTGCTTACTCTGCCGTTCCAGTAACTGGAGTCTTCGTGCCAAGGCGTGGCTTTGCCTTTGAACGGATCCTTGGAGATGAAATGGCTACTCCAAAGGCCAATGTTGGGGCCAACAATGGGTTCAATTAGATCTAGCACGGGTTTGCTTAACAGGAATTCCAACAACTCGGGGTGCTGAAAGTGAGGAACGTCCAGATGGTCGGGGCCGTGGAGCACCAAGAGTTCCTCAAAGCGGGCTTTAAGCCGGGCGAACGCTTCACCGTCTAGTACTGGCTGGTTCACCAGCGTGTAACCGTCTTTTTTATACTGAGCAATCTGTTGGTCGTTAAGTTTGGGTGGGCTGTAGGTTGCGTTCATCATGTGATTCTCCGGTGAAGCCAAGTGAATAGTCTAATCGCAAAGTATCGCCCAGTGGCGCAGATTCCGTGGTGATCTAACAAAATGAGGTCATGGATTGATATGTTTTGGACAAACAATGCAACGTCCCAACCCACAAATCCGGGTAGCGATTATATTAGGGATCTATGGCCATACGATTAGACATGATTGGCATTACGGTGGAGGACATCAATCGGTCCATCCGCTTCTACCGGGAGTTGGGATTGAAAATTTCTGAACCTGACGGGGGGCCCTACCACGAAGTGGTGTTGGAGGGAGGCGTGCGGCTTTCTTGGAACCACATTGATATGGTGCGGCAGATTGATCCGGATTACGTGGCCCCGGTCGGACAGCGAATTGGGCTCGCATTTTTGTGCGATGGCCCCGGCGCGGTGGATGCCACGTACAAGTCGCTGACCGAAGGCGGGTTTGCCGGCCACAACGAACCGTGGGACGCCTTCTGGGGCCAGCGATATGCCCAAGTTCAGGACCCCGATGGCAACGTGGTTGACCTTTTTGCGCCCATAAATAACTAAAAAGCCGGTGGAGCAATGCTCCACCGGCCCAGTGAGTTTGGGATCGCGATTAGGCCGAGAGTTTGGAGGCGGTCGCGGTATCTACGCCGATGCCGGGGCCCATGGTGGCGCTGACCGTAATGGACTTAATGTACTTGCCCTTGGCGCTAGAAGGCTTGGCCTTAAGCACGGCACCCAGAGCCGCCTTAAAGTTCTCCAGAAGTTGATCGTCGGTGAAGTTCACCTTTCCGAGGGGCATGTGAACCACACCCGCTTTGTCGGCTCGGTATTCCACCCGGGTGGCTCCCTTAATTTCTTTGACCGCGGTCGCAATCTGGTTGGTGACGGTACCGTTTCGCTTATTGGGCGTTCTCGGTCCGAGGATTCGACCGACCTTACCGATGGACGGAGCCATTTCTTCGGTGGCCAACAACACGTCAAAGTCTCGGAATCCGCCCTGAATCTTGGTAATCAGCTCGTCGCCGCCTACTTCATCGGCTCCCGCCGCCAGGGCCTGAGCGGCCAGGTCGCCTCGAGCGAGAACGGCAACTTTCTTATTTTTGCCGGTTCCGTGAGGAAGGTTGGTGATGCCGCGAACGTTCTGATCACCCTTACGAGGGTCGATTCCGAGAACAATCGCCATGTCGATGCTCTCAACAAACTTCGCGGTCGCGGTCTTTTTAACCAGGTCAAGCGCCGGAGAAACGTCGTGAATCTCGTCTTTGGTAATGGTCTTGGCAATGGCCTCAAAGCGAGGCGAGTGGGGGTTCTTTCTAATGTTTTGTCGCAATTTGATCACCGGTGGTGCAGGCGAACCTGTGAAAGGTTCTCCCACGGAGCCAGAAGAGTATACCGCAGACTCAAAACTCGTGCTTCATCAAGGACATCTGAAAACCTTTGGGCCTTTGTGAAACGTCATTGGGCACTTTGCGAGTAAAAGAAGGGTTCATGATTTCGATTGCACTTTTGCCGACCCTCGCCTTGGCTGCGCGGCCTTTAACGGGACCGGTTGGCGCGATTTTGACCGTAACGCCTGCATCGGTCAGATGGGCGCAGCCCACAGATTACGTTAAGGCTTGGGACGATTTGGCGAAGGCTATCCAGACTCGATACTATGCAAGAAAGACGCGGGGCAAGGAGATGGATGCCCTGCTTAAGAAGTACGAACCGTTAGGAAAGGCGGCCAAGTCAGAAGAAGAATTTGCCGACATCACCAACCAGATGATTGCTGATTTTAAAGACTCGCACTTTGCGTTGCTGACCAACCAAGAACAGAGCTATTACGTGTTTGAAGGGCTGATGAGCAAAGACCCCAAACCCGCCCCTTTCTTTGGCGCTTGGGTCAAAAAAATGCCGGACGGTTACACCGTGAAGATGGTGCTCAATGGGTCAGAAGCCGAAACCGCCGACCTGCGCAAGGGAGACCTGATCTTAAAAGTGAACAATCAAACCTTCACTCCAATCCAATCGCTCGCCCCGTTTGTGAACCAAAAAGTCAAACTATCGATCCGGCGCGGGGAGGCAGACATGGAGAAAGAAGTGACGGTCACCAGCAAGCCGGTACTCGGTGCCTTTTTAGATGCGAGCCGGGCGAGTTCAAGGGTCATTGAATCTCACGGGCGAAAGATTGGCTACTTTCATTTATGGACTATGGCCAACGACGACTTTAGAAACGCGCTCGCGGGTGCGGTTTACGGCAAATTCAGAGAAACCGATGCGGTGATTTTGGACCTTAGAGACGGTTTTGGTGGCCGCCCCGAGGGATTTGGGGATCCGTTTTTCCGTCCGGAGGTCACGACCACATGGGATATGGGCGGCGGAATGGCCATGCCCCAACTGTTTGGCTATCAGCGGCCGCTGGTGGTGCTCATCAATGCTGGTTCGCGCAGCGCTAAAGAGATATTCAGCTACGTCATTAAAAAGAGTCACCGAGCCACCCTCATTGGCTCCACCACCGCCGGAAATGTGCTGGGCACCACGCCTTGGCGTCTCACCGATTGGGCGTTCTTGGAGATTCCGATTGTGGACATTAAGACGGATGGCGAACGGCTAGAAGGTCGTGGAGTAGACCCCGACATTAAGGTCCCGGCCGAGTTTGATGACTCGGGGAAGGATTTGGTGCTGGATGCCGCCCTGAATCGGCTGAGAAACGTGCGCAAGTATTCACCAAAATAGCCCCGTGCGTCTCGCCGATTCTGGGCGGGAGCCATTTTCGCCTGATTGCAAGCAAAGATTGATCTGATACGCGCGGAATAAACGGAGCCACCAAAGTTACCTTAGAGCTTGATTACTGCGTAGTGTAGTCGGTCGCTCGCGTAGCGGGGAGGGTTCAGGGTGTAGCTGTGGTAGGCGCGAACGTAGCCGAAACCGGCGTTGGCCAGCATCTCGCGGACCTCATCCTCATCGTAGGCGCGCTGCTTGTGGACCTCCGTGAAGTACTCCTCGCCCCGCCAAAACTGCATGTTCACAGTGATCAGCCTTGTCTCAGGATCCCAATCTCCCACCCAGTCGTAGCGGAGTTTGGCATTGGCCCGCAACTGTTTCTGATCGAACAATTTCGCTTCAAACGCATAAGCGGTATTCAGATCAAAGATGAAAGACCCACCGGGGTCCAAGTGGTCGGCCACCCGGATGAATGCCTGCTGCAATCGGTCCGGGTCGGTGATGTTGTTGAGACTGTCAAAGAAACTCAGGGCAGAATCAAAAGTCTTCCCAAGCTCAAAGGTGCAGGCATCCTGGACCTGATAATCAATCTCCAGCTTTTTCTTGGCCGCTTTACGCTTGGCGTAGTCAATCATGCCTTCGCTAAGATCCACGCCCGCCATTGAGAAGCCCTCAAAGGTGAGCATTTCGCACATGGTCCCGGTCCCACAACACACATCAAGAATTGTCTTGGGATGCACGTCTTGGGCCGCGAGCAGGAGCAAGTAGTAGCTCACCCACATGCGGTAAGGCACCGATTTCATTAAATCGTCGTAGTACGGGGCCACCGCTCTAAACGAGTAAGGGCTGTCTTCTCCGGGGACGGGGGGCGGGTGAGTCATGGGTTCATGCACAAGTGACCGCCCTTTTGAGGCGATTAGCGCTTAGAGTTCTCGGCGTCTTTGACTTTGCGTTCAATTTTCAGAAGATACAGAAATAGGGCGAACCACACCAGAAGGGGTGGGATCGCTGCGATGAGTTTCCAGTCCATTTTTTTGATTCTCCAATTCGAGCAATCCCGCCCTCACGCGTAGCGTAAATAACCAAGCGCTGAGGGCGGAAACGAGGATCAAGACAAGGGAAACCACGACAGCATAGTTCCCTTTGATTTGCCCTTTCATGATGGATTGCGTGGGATGAAATGAGGCGGCTTCAATTTGGGGAAGACGCGGAAAGATGAAGATGAGAAAGAGGGCCGGTCCCAAGGCAGCCAACGCATAAGCCGCCGCGACGCTGGCTCTGCGATCACCATCGGAATGGGCGGCCCGGATCGCAAAGTAGGCACCGTAGATCAAAAGCACCAACAGGAACGAAGTTTGCCGCGGGTCGTTCTGCCACCACGTTCCCCACTGAACCTGCGAAAACATGATTCCGGTGGCCATCGTGAGCAGGCAGAAAAGGAAGCCTAGTTCATTGGCACTCTCCGCGTACACATCCCACTTGCGATCTCTGGTCTTTAGCTCTTTGTAGCTGTACCATCCGCCGAAAACTAAGAGGGTCGAAGCAAGCATAGGGCACGGAAAGTGCCAAAAAAAGATTCTCGCCAGTTCCGGATGTTGGAAATGCAAGGCGTCGGGCACCAGAAAACTCCAGACGGTAACCAGTGCCATGGCAAGAGCCATGCCCATTCGCAACATCAATTTCACGCTAATTCTTCCATACGCTCGCAAAGACCCATGGCGCAATTGCCAGGGTGAAGATTGCATATCCGTAAAGTCCGATGGTTGCCATCACACCTTGCGTATAAAACCCCGAACCCAAAGAGACTCGCATGGAACTCACCCCAATCGCAATGAGCGGCAACAACAACGGTACCGAAACCGCTCCCGCTAATGCGGCCCGGTTTGAAGCCCGAGCGACCAGCGCGCCGCATAAGGTTACCGTCCCCGCCAGCGCCACGCACCCTCCAAACAGGCTGAGCGCAAAAAGCCAAGGAATTGCCACATGCATCCCAATAAAACCTAAGAATAAGGCACTCAACACAACACCCGTAACCACCCCCTGAACCGCGTTGTAGAGCACTTTGCCCCAGTAAACCGAGTGAGGTCTGGCCCATTGGCGCAACAGATCACCGGTGCCGAGTTCTTCCTCCGCCAAAAAAGTCCGAGGGAGCGCGGGAACCGAAGCAAACAGAATTGCCGACCACAGCAGCCCAGCCGCCAAGTTGCCGCTAATCTGCATATTAAAAACCGCTAAGGTTAAGGCCACTACGGTGCACAGGCTCAGCAAACCTACGGTGATGATTCCGGTCCTTGCGCGCAGTTCGGACTGCGCCTCTTTCTGAAACACGGCGCGGATTTCAGTCGACCAGGTTGAGTTCGAGATTGGCAAGCCTCCGTTCTTCTGGGTCGTTGGTCGCCAGGATTAAGCATCCGCGTTGACCCTGTTCGTCACAAATGGATGCGACCAAAGTCCGGCCGTCTTCATCCAAGCTCGCCCCGGGTTCGTCAAGTAAGAGCAACGCAGGTTCCGGTTGGATGGCGAGGGCAAGCCGCAAACGAGAGCGCATTCCGGTAGACAGCAGGGCGGCGAACCGATCCCCCGCCTCAACGAGACCAATTCGGACCAAAAGCTCCTCCGTGCGGGCCGGACAACCGCGAAGGTCGGAGGCGAGAATGAGATGCTCTCGAACGGTGAGGTGGGGATACAATGCTTGGTCCAAAGCACTCAGGGAAAGGTTTAGTCGTGGGTCACCCGGAGGTCCTTCCAGACTGCCCTCGCTGGGCATCAATAAGTGAGCAAGCACTTTAAGTAGGGTCGATTTCCCTGCTCCGTTTCTTCCTCGCACTACCAGTTTGTCCCCCACCGAAAGGGAAAAACTAAGGCCCCGAAAGATCCAACGATCATCAAACCGCTTCCCTAACCCATTTACCTCCAGCACAGCCCCAGTATAGAACCTGATGTCGGTCGGTAAGATGCTCAGACAACGGTTGTTAGTGGCCTCAACAGGTTGAATTGCATTTGCGGTCTGCGCCTCCTTTACGCTAGATCGGCGCACAAAAGACCGCTGAAATGGGCATAAGATGCCTAACTGAAAATATATGTGGTGCCATGCCAGGTTCGGTCAGCAACTAACGTCGTTCCCCGGCAGGGGCACTAGAATCTACCAACTGAATTGCTGTGAAGCGAATGCTTGACAGCGACTAGTCCTCCCTTGTCCCGGCAGGGACTTTCCCGGAGTAGCCTGGCATAAGCTCGGGCGCCATGCCAGGTCAGTTGCGCCCTGGCTAAGTTCCCCGGCAGGGGCACTAAAATCTACCAAATGCCTACAACTCATACGAGCTTGAGCTATCACATCGTATTCTCAACCAAGAACTGAATTCCAACCAGTTCGGCGCAGCCGGTAGCCTCGGGATGACGGTGCCCGAGTCTGGGTGACTGTCGGTTATCCCGGGGCACCCGGACGTCGGCACGGTCATCCGACGACTATCGGCTACGCCGTCGAATCCCAATGGCAAGCCGGATGTTCCGCTTTCTCGGTGAATGCATCGGCGATTCCCGACATTCGGAAGATACCTTGCAACTCAAGAAATCTCATTTGGAGGAGCTAGAAGGCCTTCTCAGAGAAGTGGGTGTTAATTACGATCCTCGATATCTTGACTGAAAGGTTCTGGTGCCCCTGCCGGGGACCAGACTTTTTAGCTCACCAGTCCTGGCATGGCGCGTGAGCTTATGCCAGGCTACGCGGGAAAAGTCCCTGCCGGGACAAAGGAGGATCATATACGTGTTGCTACCAACATGCTGCCCAGCCCCAGTTTTTCAAGCAGTGGTTGGGCAACACCTTCTCAGAACTCGCCCCCGCTGGCCCCACCGGTACACTGAGGACTCATGGCTGCCCGGTACTGCATTACGACGCCCATTTATTACGTGAACGCGCTGCCCCACATTGGCACCGCGCTTACCACCCTGGCGGCCGACGTGACCGCACGCTACCAGAGCATGCAGGGGCGGGAAGTTTTCTTTCTTACGGGGACCGATGAAAACGGAACCAAGGTGAAGGAAGCCGCGCTGGCAGCGGGAAAGCCGCCCCAGGAATTTGTAGACTCGATCGCCGGACGCTTCAGCGACATCTGGCACGGAATGGACATCCAGTACGACGATTTCATCCGTACCACCGAACCGAGACACGTTCATGCCGTGCAAGAATTCTTCAAACTCCTTCAAGAAAAGGGCCACATCTACAAGGGCCTTTATGAAGGTTGGTATGACGTTTCTAGTGAAACCTTTTACCGAGAGGCGGACCTGGTAGACGGAAAGTCGCCGGACGGAAACGAGGTTCGATGGGTCCAAGAAGAGAACTACTTCTTTAGAATGAGCGGCTTTGCGGAGCCATTGCTTCGGCACATTCAAGCGCACCCCAAGTTCATTATTCCGGAGAGCCGAAAGAACGAGGTGGTGGCTTTCATCAACCAAGGCCTTCGGGACATCTGCGTATCTCGGCACAACCCCGGTTGGGGAATTCCCGTGCCTGGCGACGAAACCCAAGTGGTTTACGTGTGGTTTGATGCCTTGATTAATTACGTGGCCGCTGCCGGATGGCCCGCCGCCGGTTGGCAAGATCGGTGGCCCGCCGACGTGCAGTGGATGGGCAAAGACATCCTCACCCGCTTCCACGCCACCCTGTGGCCCGCCATGCTCATGGGGGCGGGGCTGCCGTTACCTACCTCTCTTGTGGGTCACGCATGGATGTTGATGGGCGGAGAGAAGATTTCAAAGTCTAAGGGCAATGTGGTTGCTCCATTGGATTTAGCCGCCGAACTCGCGGAAAGATCCGGTTGTGATCCCAAAATTGCGGTTGATGCCGTTCGTTATTACATGGCGGCAACCCTTCCGTTTGATACCGATTCCACGTTTACGCCCGATGATTTCGATCGGCGCTACAACTCGGATCTGGCCAATGATTTGGGGAATGCCCTCAATCGCTCCCTCGCGATGTCTCACAAGTTCACGGGAGGGAAAATTCCGGGCGGCGCAGTAGAGCCCGACGCGGCCACCGCGATTTCTGCCGCGATCGCGGCGGCAGAAAAGGCCATGACCGAGTTTAGAATTGATCACGCCGCCGAGGCAGCGTGGAGTCTGGTGCGATTCCTCAACAAATACATCGACACCCGCGCCCCGTGGGCGCTGGCCAAAAACCAAGATCCGAGTTTGCCCGCGGTAATTCGATCTATGTTGGCCTGCTTACGTGCCACGGAGGGACTGGTCCACCCCATCCTTCCCAATACTTCGGCCGCGATTGCCACGCAGCTTGGTCTGGAACCGATTAGCCTCTGGTCGCAAATTGGCAAGGAAGGATCGCTTACGGAAGGAACGAAACTCAGCGAACCCCGCCCTATCTTCCCCCGTCTTGAACTGCACAAACCCGTTGTCTCAAAAGCGGAACGCAAAGAGACTAAGTCTGAGAAATCTATGGCCACCCCCGAAACCCTTAAACCTGCCCAATCAACCCATTCCGCCGAAATTCATTCTGAAATAGGTATTGACGACTTTGCCAAGGTTCAACTCAAAGTGGGTCGGGTTCTGGAGGCGGAAGCCATTGAGGGATCCGACAAACTTTTGCGGCTTCAGGTGATGATTGGCCCGGAAAAACGCCAGATTGTTGCGGGAATCCGGAACAATTACCAGCCCATAGACCTCATCGGAAGACAAGTTATCGTGCTTACTAATTTAAAGGCGGTAAAGCTGAGGGGCGTGGAGAGTCAAGGAATGCTTCTCGCGGCCACGGATGCCGAGGGAGGAGCAATCTTGCTTCAGCCCGACCAAGAAGCCCCAGAAGGCACTCAGGTGCGATAACGAAAGCGCCGCTGTACGGTCAGTTGGAGCTGAGGTCTGGTCAGGTAACCGATCGAAAAAGATCACCGCACGATTCTCTCATGGACCCCCTGCACCTGCTTGAGCATTTCTTTGCCACCGTGGTGTTGTGCGATACAACGGGGAACATTGTGAGCACGTGTGGCAAGCCATTGGTGACGGGCAATATCCTGCACGAACCATCCCTAAAAAGCATCAAAGAAACCTTGTTGGAGGCCCTCAAGGGCCAGGCCTTTGAAACCCTCATCAACTCCGCAGATTCGCAGAGATGCCGCGTGAAAGGCTTCTTTATTGGCCTTCCGTCCGGCGAGCCGGGATTAGCGGTAGGGATTGAAGAACCCACCGAGCCGTTCTCAAGGCTTCGGCGAGACCGGATGGCGACTCCCGAGTACGATTTCATCATCCAGAACATGCGGCAGGGGTTCTGGCAACTCAACTCCAAGGGCGAAATAGAATCGGCCAATGAATACCTTGCGCACTGGCTAGAAGCCACCCCCATCGAGCTCATTGGACAACCGGCGGCCCGTTACATCCTCCACGAAGAAACCGAGGGACCCGCGCGATTTGAATCTGAGTTTCTCACGATAAGCGGTATCCGACGCCGAGCCATCGTCGTTCGATCCCAACTGGTGAGTCCGCGGGGAAGACCTCTAGGCCACGTGGACATTATCACGGACATTACGGCAGAACATGCCCTCCGCACCAAGTTGGTTGCGGAAGTGCAGAAGATGTCAAAGCTGGCCAAGACCGATGCACTCACCGGGGTTGCCAACCGAATTGAATTTGAAGAAAGCCTACGCTTAGCCCAGGCTAGCCCAGATCCCTTTGCCGTTGTCTCCGCCGATCTTGACTTGTTTAAAGAAGTGAACGATCAGTACGGTCACGCGATGGGTGACGCTACGCTGATTGAGTTGGCTCGCAGACTGAAGGGCTCGGTACGAGATTCGGATCTCGTGGCCCGTCTCGGAGGCGATGAATTTGCGGTGCTCATTCCGTCAACAAATAAAGAAGTTGCCCGAGAAGTCGTGGATCGAATTGAATCTCGACTCTCCTTCACAATTCAAACCGACACTGATCCCCTGCCCATTGGAGTTTCGGTTGGATGGGCTCACAGCGACGATTTCCGAGAGACGATTGCCGCCGCATCAGATCGGGACATGTATCGACAGAAGCGCAAGCGGAAACTCGCAAAAAATCCTATTCCTTAAGACATCCTCTCCCATCGAGAGACGAGCGACAACAACCCGAACGCGGTAAAAACAAGCGCAATGGCAATCAAGTTTGCCTCAGAATCTTGGCCAGATTGAACTGCCTCGTACAAGGCGAGCGGCATGGTTTGGGTTCGCCCCGGGATGGAACCGGCAACCATGAGGGTGGCACCAAACTCGCCAAGGGCACGGGCAAAGGCAAGGCTTAACCCTGCCGCGATTCCGGAACGGGATAAAGGAATCGTCACGGTTCTGAACAATCGCCATTCACTCGCGCCCATCAACCTTCCGGTGTCTAGGAAGTCTCGGTCTACTGCAGAAAATGCAGTGGCGGCACTCTTCACGTACAGAGGAAGCGCCATAACCGAGCCCGCAATTGCCGCCCCTTGCCATGTGAACAACAGCGAGATTTTCATCGTTTCGTTTAACCAAAAGCCAAACGTGGTTCCCTTTCCCAGCAGCAGTAAGAGGCCAAAACCCACCACCGTTGGCGGCAAAACCATCGGCAACATCAGAAGGGTCTCAATCGCAGTTTTTCCTGGAAATGGCTTACCCCGCGCCATCCAATAAGCGAGCGCAGTCCCAATGGGAAGCATCATGAGGACCGCAATGCACGTGATACGAACGGATAGTGCGACGAGATCAAAGTTCATGAGGCGCGTTTTTGAGCCCAAATTTGCGTGAACCCAAATTTCTTAAAAATTCGCTGGGCTAGGGGTGAGTTCAGATAACGCAAGAACTCGGCGGACAGCGCGGCATGTGACGAGGCGGAAACCACCGCGGCGCGGTAAACGATTGGCTCGTGATCTATCCCGGGCTGGGCCGTCCAAATGACTCGTACCTTCTGGGATGACAAGGCATCGGTAGCGTATACAAACCCCGCCTCGGCGTCACCTGATTCCACGGTGGTGAGCGCTTGACGCACATTTTCTCCGTACACCAACCGACCTTCCAGGGCGGGCAAAAGCTTCTGATGGCGTAAAGTATTCACTGCATATCGACCCGATGGCACCGTTCGCGGGTTGGAAATCGCAATGTGACGGGCAAGCATCAAGTTATTAAGCGAAGTCACCGGCGAACTTTGACCGGCGATTAACACGAGTCGGTTGCCAACAAAGTCGCTGATCTGAGATTTGTTCACAAGGTGAATCGTTGCGAGTCGTTCAACCTCCTCCGTTGAGGCACAGGCAATCACGTCGATCGGTGCCCCCTGCTTCACTTGGGCCATGAGGATCCCCGATGCCGCAAAAGTGACCAAGATTTTAACCTGCGGATGGCTTGCTTCAAAGCTCTTACAGACTTCGCTTACGGATTCCTTAAGAGACGAAGCCGCACCAACTAGCAGTTCCACCGAACGCGCGGAAGCACTCTTTACGAGCAGTATCGTCCCAATAACGGTCAAGATCATGCGCATCACATACTAGTATGAGGGCAACTCTCTACAACGTTGGACTCAGAACGAGTAAAGTGTATTCATCAATGCAGACAGTCGAAGTCACGGCAAAATCGCTACTAGAAGCCAAGAAGTCCGCCGCTGAAAAGCTCGGAGTGGCGGTAGATGCCCTTGAAGTAACCGTTCTCGAAGAGTCAAAGGGACTCTTTGGCAAAACAACCGTTCGGATTCGCGCCGATGTGGTCCTCGTGGCCGCAATTGTCGCAAAGCCGGTGGTTGAGGCACCCGCACCCAAGGCACCTCGCGGAAGTAAAAAAACCGCACCGGAACCCGTTGCCCCGGATGAAGCACCCGTCGCCACGGAGCCAGAACCCGTGGTAGTAGCCGTTGCCGAACCTGCCGCTAAACCGGTGAACCGCCGTTTTGCGGGTCGCAAGCCCAAGGCAGAGACCGAAGCGACCGCAGAAGCACCTGCAGACGCCACGAGCGATGCCGGGGAAGATCAACCGAGAGGTCACAGAAACCACGAGCACGCCGATGTTCAGGCCACCCAAGAGGACGGAGTTCAGCTCACCAACCTCACCAAAGAGCTACTCCTATCCGCTGATTTGGAAGTCTCCGTAGAATTGGGTGAGGTTGCCGGACGCTACGCCAACATTATTCTTGACGGAAAAGATGCCGCATTCTTGGTGGGCAAGCACGGCGAGGTTCTCAACGCCCTGCAATACCTAGTCAATATCATTGCTGGTCGCAAATACAACAACGGAGTGCGCGCCACGTTAGATGGCAACGACTACCGAAAGCGCCGCGAAGAGGCCCTGACGCAGCTAGCCACTTCCATCGCCGAACAGGTGAAGGAACGAGGCGAAGAAGCGGTGCTTGATGCACTACCCGCCTTTGAGCGAAGGATCGTCCACAAGGCACTGGGCGTCATCACCGGGATCACCACGTACAGCGAAGGCGAAGAGCCCAACCGCCGCGTAGTCATCGCTCCTGCGGATTGACCTCCGAAAGCCCTTCTCCCGCCCCGGGCGGGAGAAGGGTTGGGATGAGGGTGGGGCGGTCGCCGATGAAGTGGTAAAGAAAAGACCCCATTTTAATCCGGCAGGGACAATCTCTTAACCGAATAATTCCCGACCACTCCTGGCCACTTCTCCAATCGTGGAAAACTAAGGGACTGGAAGTCCGAAACAGTATTCGGCTCTTTGCATATACTAGTAGGCGTCTATGACGCTTCGACCTATCCGATCTGGCGATACTATCGCCTTTGTCACTCCCGGCTCACCCGTTACCGCGGCGAAACTTGAATTCATGACCGAACTCCTCAACGGCTGGGGTTATGCGGTTCGAGTCTTTCCTCATGCGCTAGACTCCGATGATTACATGGCGGGAACTGATGCGGATCGGGCGGCCGATTTTATGGCGGCGTTTGAAGATGATTCGATTGCCGCTGTCATGTACACCCGGGGTGGGTACGGATGCTCCCGGATTCTGGATCTCCTGGACCTTAAACTTATTACCAGCAAGCGAAAAATGCTGATCGGATTCAGTGATATTACCGCTCTCCACCTCGCCCTGCATCCGTATGGCTTGCCCACCGTTCATGGCCCCATGCCGCTCACGCTTTGCACCCCGAGAGAACCTTGGGTCTACGAATCCCTCCGCCGAGTGCTTAATGGCAACCTAGAAGTTCCTTCCGAAGCCCCTAGGGGTGAAACGGTGGTGCCGGGCCAAGCCGAAGGCGTGGTCACCGGCGGATGTCTTTGCCTGGTGGGAGACAGTATTGGAACGCCGCATTCCCTAGACGTTGAAGGCCGAATTGTCGTGATTGAAGACGTCGACGAGACTCCGCACCGGGTCGATGCGATGCTCACCCACCTCCGGAATTCTGGGATCATTCAAAAGGCCGTGGGAATTGTGGTCGGCGAGATGACCCGAAGCGACGAGCACGTAGACGCCGGAATCGGTGGAAAGCCGTGGCGAACCATCGTGCGAGAGCGTCTTGGCACCCTTGGCATACCGATGATCATGGATTACCCCTTAGGACACGCTAAAAATATGCTTACTCTCCCCATGGGAATTAAAGCTCGCCTCGATTCAGACGCGGGCACCCTTACTTACTCCGAGGCATTATGCTCCTGACCTTAGCCGCCCTCATTTTCCCCTTATGCGGAAACACTCCGAGTCCCACGGTTAAGGTTTGGGAAAAGCCTCTGGGTATGGGGTTGACCTACCGGATGGAAGTGGATGAACGAAAGCCGCTGCTGATCCACGCATTAAGGCTGAGCCTTCAAGCGCCCAGTGCACGGGCCGTCCCTGAGCTAGCGGGCAAAGTAGTTTACGCAAAAGACGCGACTAAAGGACGCGGTTCGGTGAGTCAAATGGTCGCGGCGGGCAACGCCGTGGCCGGAATCAATGGTGACTTCTTCCCCTTCACGGGAGACCCGCTGGGCCTCATGGTGCGATCAGGCGAACTGGTCAGCACTCCGTGGACCGGGCGGGCGGTGTTCGCTTGGGGTCCTTCGGTTGCGGCCAACGGGTTTGCCAAGTTTCAGGGTGAGATTCTCCCGGAAGGCGGCCCCCCGATTATCATCAATGGCATCAACGAATCCTGCGGGGACAACGCCATTACGCTTGACACCACCACGGCCGGGCTTGCGATGGGCGACAAACCCAATCTCTGCGCCGTGCTCAAGGTCCAACACCCCGTGTGGGCTCCCAGCACCGAGATTTCCGCCATTTTTGACTACGCGTTGCCCGACGCCAGTTCGACCCCGATCTCCGCGGATCGGGCGATAATCGTGGCGCGAGGGACGGCGGTCGTCAAACTCGCCGCACTCAAACCGGCGCAGAAACTCACGATTCATTTGGCAGTCAGCGGATTTGATTGGGAAAAAATTGAAAACGCAGTCGGGGGTGGTCCCACTCTAGTCAAGGCCGGCAAGCTCGCAAATGATGCCGAAGAAGAAGGGTTTAAGGCCGGGTTTAGCACCAACCGCCACCCCCGATCGGGCGTCGGACGTACGGCAGACGGTGATATTTGGTTTGTGGCCGTAGACGGTCGGCAATCTATGAGTTTGGGCTGCACGTTGGATGAGTTCGCCCAAATCTTCCTGCGCTTGGGGTGCACAGACGCGATCAATTTGGATGGAGGCGGTAGCACCGATATGACCGTGATGGGAGAAGTGGTCAACCGTCCCAGCGACGGCACGGAAAGAGCGGTGGCCAACGGAATTCTGTTCTACGTAGACCAGCCCAAGTTCACCGAAGAAGTGCTCTCGCTGAACTCTCCACGCTCCGTGAACTCCCCGGGCGTGGGTCACTTGTCGGTCAAAGGTAAGGCGGGAAAGGTGATTCCCAATCGAGAAATCATTTGGGCGGCAAAGGGTGCCGGTTGGATAGATCAGGGCGGCACCCTTCACGGATTTAAGCCCGGAAAAGCCGAAGTTTCGGCATGGGTCCGAGGCCAGCACCTCTCCGCCTCCGTCATCGTAACCGGCCGCGCCGATCAACCACTGGTGCTGCCGAAAGAGGACTGACTATGGGAATATTCTGGGGGGTCATCCACGCTTAGTTAGGCGTCGACACGTTGAATTGCATTGCCGGTCTGCAAAGCGGAATATGTCGCCCGCCATTGGGATTCGACGGCGTAGCCGGTAGTCGTCGGATGACCTTGCCGACGTCCGGTTGCCCCGGGATCATCGACAGTCACCCAGACTCGGGTACGAATATCCCGAGCCTACCGGCTTCGCCGAACCGTTTGGAATTTGGGTTTTTGCTGTGAATGAGATGCATTAGCTCAAAATCTTATGAGTTTAAGGCATTTGGTAGATTCTGGTGCCCCTGCCGGGGAACAAGTTCATTTGCTCACCCATCCTGGCATGGCGCAAGAGCTTATGCCAGGCTAATCAGGGATAGTCCCTGCCGGGACAAGGGAGGATCGGATACGCTTAATTGTCTCAACAGAGTGAATTGCATTACCGGTCTGCTCCATCTTTGCATTTGATCAATACATCAAGGACCGATCAATTTGGATAAAGAGGCTTCACTAAATGTGTACAAGTCTGGGTGGTGAAGGGTGGGCACTTTGGCCTACCTATTGCCACTATCGAACGAAAAAGCGGTGCAAAACGGTCTGGTTATTAAGATGACTGGGGTTTCAAAGATTTGGACGGGAATTGGAGTGGCGGGGGCGATTATTATCGCAGGCGGCGCGGTGATTTACGCGACGAGTCCGGCAGGCCACTCCTCGGGAGATTTGGCGTTTCAACTTAAAGGTGCGCGCCAAGAAGGGCTTTGGACTACGTGGCAGGAAATACCCACCGCGAAAGATATTCCCGCCGCAGAAAATGCCGGTCCGATCTACACGGTTGAATTGCCCAAGGTGAAGCGGCGGTTAGGGAAGGACCAGAAATCCGTCTTCGCGGCCCGAGATGCAATTGTTTCGGGCAAGTCAAAGCCGACCGACTTTAAAACACTGCGGCGAGGTCTCATTGAACTTGAGCCCATTCTTAAGAACATCGAACGGGCTTCTGAATTACCCCACTGCGTGTTTCAGCGCGACTGGAATCTTGGGTGCAATGTCTTGTTTCCGGAATTTGCATACATGAAAGATGTGGCAAAGTTGTTCGCGGCTCGGGCCGTACTGGAGACCTCCAACGGTCAGACGGCTAGAGCGGAGAAATCGATTGCCATTGCGTGCCACCTCGCCCGACACACTGGTGAAGAGAGAATTCTCATTGCTGGCCTCGTTCAAGCGGCGATTGAAGCCACCATTGATCGGTCCTTAGAGCGCATGATTGATGCGCATCCCACTGACCTCAAGGTGCTGGCGATCGCCAAAGAAGCGGTGGCTGACTTTGGCCCTCCCATTTCGATGCGGCATGTTCTGGGAACGGCATTACCGATGGTGTTAGCGACCATGGATTCTGTGGCAATTGATCCCAAGGGCGTTTTTGCCTCATTTGGAAACTCGGGTTCTAAGGACGACCACGATCCCGCGCTTGCATTAATGGAAGCGCTTGCCTCCTTTGGTCCCATTCGGGATGCGCTCAAGGCGAATCTCATTGAGTACTCGCGCGAAATCAACCGCCAATTACCTCGGGATGACACCGACTATGACGGGGCGACCTATGCGATGAGGAAAGAAGAGAAGAAGTTAGATGCAGACAAGCGCTGGAATGCATTCCTTACCAAACTCATGGCGCCGGTGTACTCCCAAGCGGCTGATGGCTTCGGCCAATCGTTGGCCCTTCGGCGGGTGAGGTTAGCCCAAATTGCGGTGCTGGAAGCAAATATCAAGACGGGCGCATACCCAGAAAAGCTGGCGAGCCTAGGCACGGTTCCCATTGATCCCTTTGGCAAAGAACCGCTGGTTTATAAACGCACGCTCTCCGGTTTTAAGGTCTACAGTGTGGGCCGAGACCGAGTGGACGACGGTGGACGAGTTCGTAATGTCAATACCCAGGACACGTTTGATCTCGTAGCGAGCTACCCCGCTCCGGTCCGCGTAAAGCTTCGTTAGTTAAGCCTGGCGCAACACCACGTACTCCGCGACCGTGGAGAGAAGGTCTCGAGAGGGAGACGGGGAGATTTCTTGAACGGCGGTAAGGGCAAGCGCAATGTGCTTTCGGGCTTCTGCCTCTGCCTTAGCAAACGCGCCCCGGGTGTCCATCCAGTCCACGATCATCCGAACTTCGTCGTCGCTCACCCCGTTCCCAAATCGACGTCGTGCAATCGTCATTTCCGCCTCTGAAAGAAGAGGACGTAGATAAATCAGCGGCAACGTAGCCTGACCCTCTTTAAAATCGGTCGCGATCGGCTTTCCGGTCTTTGCCTTATCGCCTCGGTAGTCCAATATGTCATCCACAATTTGAAACGCCATGCCTACGTGGTATCCGTAGTCTCTAAGCGCTTGGCATACTGCGGGTTCGGCTTTGGCAATAATGCCGCCCACTTCGCAACAGCACTCGATAAAGCTTGCCGTCTTTAGACGTAAGACGCCCAGGTGGATCGCTTCGTCCAGGTCAAAGTCACCTCTTAGCTCCAGTTCTCTTACTTCGCCTTCTGCCATATCCACCACCGCTTCAGAAACGGTCCGGATGAGGGAAACGTCGCCATCGCGAGCCATCAGCATCATGGATTTGGCCAAGAGCACGTCGCCGCAAAGAATGGAAGCGGTATTCCCAAATTCCTGAGCGGCGGTGGGCCTTCCTCGGCGAGTTGCGCTGTTGTCAATCACATCATCGTGAATCAGCGTGGCCATATGCACCATTTCTAGTGCGGTCCCCAGTTTTCGAGCGCGGATTGGGTCATAGGGCAAACCGGTGGCCTTTGCCGCCAAGCCCACAAACGCCGGACGCAATCGCTTGCCGCCCGCGTCTAGGGTGTGCTTGCCTACTTTGTGAACCAAGTCCACCGCAGAATCAATTTGGTGACGCAACTCCTCCTCTACAAGGGCGACCTCAACGTTGACTTGTTCAAGTAGGTCGGGCTGAACTCGACCGTGGGTGAGAATATTAAATACAGATGCAGTCATGGGTATTGCCTCCCAGGAACTCGATCATTCGAGATTCGGTGGCGGAGGCTCATCATCGAGTCATCACCTACTGGTTTAAGAGAAGCGAAGTAGCGGTTTTTACAATTATGGATGATGAACGATGAGAGCGAAACCAAATTCCGCCCTGAGATCTTAATGGAACGCGGGATGATTTCTTCAAACTTCCGTCTCCCTACCCTTCTCTGTTTCATGATCCTTAACGATGTATACCATTCCTACTCCACGAATTGATTGAGATTTCAAAAATTATTGAAATTTCAACAATTACAAGTGGGTTGTAACTTATCCTACTGGATGACGGGTGGTTTTGTCGTAGGAGAATAAGGAACATCTTCCCGAACTGGGCTAATGCTGTCAATCATGCGGGGCTCTTAGTGGTTGATCGCCTTCGCTTGATCAATATCCATTTTAGCGGGAATGCGGAATAGGAAGGTGGAACCAACGCCCACTTCTGATTCCACCCAAATCTTGCCCATATGAACATTTTCCACCAGGTGATGAACCAGGTAGAGACCCAGACCGGTGCCGTAGATCCGCCGATTGTCCTCGTTATTCACGCGGTGAAACTTCTCAAACACCTTGGTAAGGTGGTCTTTGGGAATGCCCAGACCCTGATCCTGAATAGCAAACAGCAAAGTTTCGCCTTCGTTGGTGGCGTGAACCGTGATCTGCCCGCCGTTGGGCGAATACTTTATCGCGTTGTTTAGCAGGTTAGTAAATATCTGATCTAGCTTGTCTTCATCGGCAACAATCCGCGCGGGCATCGCCGAATGAATTTCAAGCACGATATTGTGCTTGGTAGTGGCCTGATTCTGAATCATCACCACCTTCTCAAGGAGGTGGGTGAGATCTACGGAAGAATAATTGGGCTTCAACGATTCTCCGGCTTCTATTCTCGCGGTGTTCAGCAGGTCATCAATTAGCCGTTTGAGCCGGTCGCATTCATGATCCATGATCATGTGGAACTCCCGCCGTTCTTCGGCGGTAAATCCATCGTCCATGAGCAACGTACTCACAAATCCTTTAATCGCGGTGAGCGGCGTTCGTAGCTCGTGAGAAGCCATGGCCACAAAGCTGGACTTCATTCGGTCAATGTTCTTGATTTCCGTGATGTCGTTAAGAATAGAAACCACGCCCACATCTTTGCCGTCTTCGCTTCTGACGTTAGCCGCTTGAACTTCGTAAACACGATCAGCCCCTGCAATCTGAACGTTAATCTCTTTCTTCGCCCCTTCGTCGCCCTTCTTGGCGGCTTCGATCACTTCGTGGAAGTCTTCGCTGGTGATCAGCTCGACAGAAGACTTTCCGATTGCCCCTGAATCGAGCGAGAAAATGGCGCGCGCGGTGGCGTTAATTTGGCTAAGACGACCTTCTGGTGAAACCAAAATCAGCCCTGCGCTGAGCGATTCAAAGGTCTGCAAGAGCTCTTCGCGCTCTTCCACTACTTCTCGGTAAAGCTGAAGATTGGCAATGATACTTCCGACGTTCTTCGCCATTCGCTCTAAGAGCCTAACGTCTTCGTCGTTAAAATCTTCTCCGTGGCGCTTGTTAAAAGCGTGGAGAACGCCAATTGTGCTGCGCTCCACCACTCTATTTTCCTCATCACGCCGCTCTATCACCAACGGAACCGTTATTCCGTTTTGCACATGAAGAAGCGAAAAAGGATCCTTCTGAGTGCGAGGATCGTTGGTCACGTCGTGGAAAATAACGGAGTCGGATTCACGAAACACGGTGCCAGAAAGGCCTTGAGAGGCCCGAATTCTGAAGAGGGATAAGCGGCCCTCTTCAATGCCGTAGCTGGGCGGAATACCAATCAGCTCACCACTCTCACGGTCGTAAAACATGATGACGATCTTCTCAGCCTGAAGAATCATCGCAATTCTCTGTACCAAGCGGCGAAGGGTGACGTCTGCTTCGTTGATCGGCGCTTCAAACGTCTGCTCGCTGGCAAGCCTGCCGGCCGAGGGGGGGAGGTTGCGCTCAGTCTCTAGGTCACGGACCCGTTGACGAGAATCGTTAAGCTGACTAGCCAACGTCTCGATCTGCTGGTTAAGATCCGCAAATTTCTGATTCAGCTGATCATCTGGCTGTTCACTCATGCTTGGTTCCGTCACTGCCCCGATCAAGAATGTACCTCCGAGCCGGACATCAAGATTTCTCCAAATTCAATTCTATGCGCAGAATTTCACTTACAAACACCACAGACGACAGATTCTTATGAAGCGTTCGGTCAGAATCGGCGTTCAAGCGTTATACTAGACTTAGCATGGCAAAGGCCCTAGAGGAAATGCCGCTTTTCCCGCTCAATACGGTTCTCTTTCCGTATGCGTCGTTGCATTTGCACGTCTTCGAAGAGCGATATCGCTCCATGATCCAAAATTGCATGGCGTTTGACCGCCCGTTTGGAGTCGTTCTCATTCGGTCAGGCTCAGAAATAGGGGAACTGGCGGATCCTTATCTGGTGGGGACGGCGGTAAGGATTGTAAGCGTGCAAACGTTTGACGATGGTGCCATGGATATTCAGGTGCAGGGCGAGCGTCGATTCCGGATTCGAGAATTAGACGAATCGGGCACGTACCTGGTGGGAAAAGTTGAGCCGGTGGTAGAACATCCCATGGAAGGTTCTGAGCGGGCCGATGAACTGATGGTCCGGGCTCGTGAGGCGTTTGAGACTCTGATTCAACGGCTTTTTTCGCGGCAAGAGATTTCGGTTCAGGTGGTTTTTCCCACCGATCCGGTTGTGCTTTCTTTCACCATCGCCAACTTGCTTCCGATGGAAAACTTAGACAAGCAGAAGCTTTTAGAAACTACCGATACGCTGGAGCGGGTCGAAGACTTACTGCCCATCCTCGACAATCAAATTCTGGAAGCTAAGCAACCCGCCTACTATCCCATCGGCACCGAAGACCTGAAAGACTGGATTACGCCGAACTAACAACAAGCACCCCCGTGGGTTCTACAAGGGTTTCATTTTTTGTGATTTCCGCGTAAAAGGTAAACTCAAATGGTGTTGGAGCCGAAACCTAGCCTTGTCGGCATGACGCGCGAAGAGATTCAGATCGCGATGGGTGACCGTAAGGACGCCAAACTGCGATCTAAGCAACTCGCTTTGCGCCTATATCAGAAGGCCGAAGACGATATTTTATCGATGAGCGACCTCCCGGAGGCGCTAAGAGTTGAACTTGCCGATAAATTTCAGGCCCAACCGCTCACCGTAGCCAGCCAACGTCACTCGTTAGACGATGTAGACAAGTTACTCGTCCATAACGGCGACAACCAAGTTTACGAGTGCGTCCTCTTGCCGTACCCAGACCGGGTGAGTTGCTGCATTTCTAGCCAAGTGGGTTGCCCAATGGGATGCAAATTCTGCGCGACCGGCCTCGGCGGCTTTGACCGGAACCTCACGGTGGGAGAAATTGTGGGCCAATACCTACTTCTCCAACGGATGTCGGAGCGAAGGATTTCTAATGTAGTTTTCATGGGCATGGGGGAACCGCTCCTTAACCTGCCCGCCGTCATCCAATCTCTGCGGTTGATGCACGAGGAGATTGGCCTTTCTTACCGGCACCTCACGGTGAGCACGGTGGGCCTTGTTCCTCAGATTTACGACCTTGCTAAAGAATTGATGCCTATTCACCTGGCCCTCTCCTTGCACTCTCCCATCGACTCGGTTCGGGATAAGTTGATGCCCGTGAACCACAAGTATCCGGTGGCCGAAGTGATGCAGGCCATGCGAGACTACCAACGCTCCACCGGACGTAAAGTCACCTTGGAATATCTGCTGATCAAAGACGTGACCGACACCTCAGAACAGGCGGTTGAGCTGGCTCGATTGGTACGGGGCCTGCCTTGCTTGGTCAACCTGATTCCGTTTAACTACGTGGATACCGAGCAGGGATTTGCCCGCCCAGACAAGGCTCGAGTTCGAGAATTTTGGCAGATTCTCGCCAATCGAGGGGTTAATGCGACCGAGCGAATGGAACGAGGTCACGACATTGGCGCCGCGTGTGGGCAGTTGGCCGGACAGCATGAGGGCCGTAAAGCCCGCGCCAATCGGAGGGAACAATTACCCGCACTACCACAACTTTCTTAGTTTCCGTGATGGCGTTCGGTTGCGGCTCGGCTCCTAAACAAAATGCGCCGGCGGAAGAAAAGCCGCCCTCCGTAATGGTTCATACCGGGATGGGCTCCACCGACCACTTATCACCGGCTCCGAAACGGACAAAACTCTGGACCGTCCGATGGGAACATGCCGATCTCACGATGGGTTCGGAAAGTCAGCAGAGCGGCAAAATGGAAACGGTGACGGGCGAAATTTACCGCGATGGACATCGGATTAGCACGTTTGCCGGCGACACCGGTCACGGGAGCCAGACTAATCAGACGTTGGAGCTAGACGGGCACGTGAAGGTCATCGGGGCGGATCCCAAAGGCACCCTAACCTGTGATCGCCTGGAATATGATGGTCAAGCTAAAATACTGAAAGCCAAAGGCGCGGTCACGTATGATGGAGCTAACGGAATTCTAGGTCCGTTACCGGAACTTTGGGCCACTCCAGACCTCAAAGAAATCTCCTCCCCTGAACTCTTTAAGAAGCCATGAGATCAATATCTGCCCCGTGCTTTGGCCTTGCCTTGGTCGCATCCGCATACGCTTACCAGGCGACGGTGTTTAAGTATCAGGACAAAAAAAGAAACGTTATGGTCAGCGGTGCGGGTGGGCGCTACTCCCAGTCCAGCAATGGTAAAGCAACGATTGACGTGATTGCTGGACCTCAAGGGGGGGTGCTAGCGACCTCCAAATCTCAGGGCATTTCCCTCTCGGCCAAAAAGTCGGCCCGCGTGATCACGGTGCCCAACGCCCTCAAGAAAGGTCAAAACGACATTCAGGACGTCTTAGCTAAAGGCGGCGTGGTGCTGACCCGAAAGATTCTTAGCCTTACCCAATATCAAATTACCGAGGTCACCGGCGAAGAATTGCACTTTGTGAATGGGCCGGCAGAAGGCACAATTACGCTCAGCGGTCCGGTGCAGATTGTCAACCGAGATATCGCGCTCAAACGCACCCTTACCGCGACCGGCGACAGCGGTGCTGCCGTTCTTGATACCAACGCTACCGGAAAGAAAAACGCCCTGCAACACGCTCATCTGCACGGGCATGTGCAAATTGTGGTGGTGCAGCAGAAGACGAAAGCAGAAACCGCCGACACCAGCTACACCGCTAAACGCGACGAATTGATTGCAGATTACACCGTATTGCCCAACACGCTCACCCTGGTGGGTCACGTGACCGGGTTCGGAAGCACGGAAAGTGGGCACGGAGATGTAGAAGGCGCGACCAAGGCGGTGATCTTGTTGAACGACAAGGGCGAAATGACGGATATTGAGCTCACTAGCGGCGACACCGGCCCGATTGACACCCATTTTCACCCCGCCAAAAAGGCGGGCATTCGTTGAAAATAAGGGCTGAGCATCTCGTTAAGGCGTATCGCGGTCGGAAGGTTGTGAATGATGTGTCGTTCGAGATTGAGCAGGGAGAAATTGTTGGGCTCTTGGGTCCCAATGGTGCCGGTAAGACCACCACGTTTTACATGACGACCGGCTTAGTGAAACCCAACCAAGGGCGGGTCTACTTTGATGACGTAGACGTCACCGGTTGGCCCATGCACAAGAGAGCCAAAGCCGGGGTGGGATACCTTCCCCAAGAACCCAGCGTCTTTAGAAAGCTGAGCGTAGAAGACAATTTACGATTAGTGCTAGAGCTTGCTAAGCGATCTAAGAAAGAAATCGCGGATAAAATTGAGCAATTGGCGTCGGAACTCCACATCACCAAGATTCTTAAAAGCACCGGCAACGTGCTTTCCGGCGGCGAAAGACGGCGCGTAGAAATTGCTCGCGCCCTGGCCACCGAGCCTAAGTTCATTCTCCTAGACGAACCGTTTACCGGCATTGACCCCGTGACCATCGAAGAGATTCAGGACATTATCTTTCGGTTGCGCGATCAGGGGATTGGGATTCTGATCACCGACCACAACGTCGCGGCCACCCTCCGCATCACTAACCACAATTACATTCTGTTTGAAGGCAAAATCCGTGCCCAAGGCACCGGTCCCGAGATTGCGGCGGATCCCCACGTGCGAAAATATTATCTGGGACAACAATTTGGAACAGACACTTTTGGTGGGGACAGTGTCGAGCCCGAAATTGATGGGGAAGACGAGTGAATCCTCTATTCTCACTTCCTCATGGGTCGGCTATGTTATGAAATCCATCGACCGGTTGGTTCTAAAGGAACTGGCGGGGCCATGGCTTTTTGGCGTTGGCTTGTTTTCAGCCCTCCTTATTGCCATCAGCTTTTTAGGTCAGATCACGGATTACATTGCCCAAGGAGTTCCTGGCCAACTGATTGCCGAACTCTTTCTCCTGTTAATGCCGGCGGTTTTAGTTAAAACGTTCGCAATGTCGGTATTGCTATCTTCCCTGCTTGCCTTTGGCCGCTTGAGTTCCGACAGTGAGATTGTCGCGCTTCGGGCCTGCGGAGCGGGGTTGCCTCGCATTGTGGCGGGGGCCATTTGGTTTGCCTTGATGATCGCAGGGGTGACCTTTGCGTTCAACGAAGGCGTAGTGCCTGTAGCGACCAAGCATTCCACTGAACTGATTTCCGAACTGGCCAAAAACGTGCAGGGCAACGCCGGAAAACCTACGTCGTTCCCTCAAATTCAGGATGGAAAGATCCGGTCGTTTATCATGGCGAAGGACTTTGACGTGAGCGCCAAGACGCTTCGGGGAGTCACCATTGTGGCGTACGACAAGCAAGGCCAGCGAACCTTTACCTTAGATGCCCACGAACTCTATTATTCAGGGGCGGATGACTGGCGAATTAGGGGCGGCGCGCAGATGATCTCTGCCGACGGCGCTACGGTGACTTCGTTAACCGGGGATGCCTGGCCAGATGCGGTGCCCAAACTTTCTACCACCTTCCAGGAACTCGTCACGGCCAAACCCCAGGAAGGCGACGCGCTTTCCATGGTTGAGTTGGCGGCCCAGATTAAACGGTCTCGCCTCCTAAAGGACCGCACGACCGCCCAAATCGCTGACCTGGAGTACAAGTTCTACAACAAAATATCCGTCCCTCTGGCCGCGCTAGTGTTCGGAATCCTGGGTGCGGTGTTAGGTATTCGAAACCACCGTACGGGTACCGCCACCGGCTTTGGCCTGGCGATTGCGATCATTTTTGGCTACGTCACGCTGGCCAATTTTATGAACGTTTGGTCCATGCGCGGCCTCTTGCCACCGTGGCTTGGAAGCTTCTCACCCGTAGCGATTGGCCTGGCCGCCGCCGGGATCATTCTGTGGCGTAGGAATTCGTAAAAGTTGCCCCGTGGGTGTTTCGGGCTGTCCAGGTGACTGTAGCTTCTGATAGATCGATATCAGGGCGCTCAGAACCCTCGCCTGCGATGGTGGCTCGTCCATTGCGGGAGAGGGCAGGATGCAATACTGTTTAGTTAGGCTCCTTTTGGGCCCATTTCATCGGTTTTGGGTGTGGCGATCTAATGTTAAAAAGGCGCAGTCCGCCAATTTAATTCACCTTTTCCATGCTTAACTAAACCGCATTGGGGCAGGGTGAGGGTGAACTCCGGTTCCTAACTGTCCCTTCCGCAAACAACCGAGTCGATGCCCTTGTTAATCCCGGGGGGCAAAGTCACCTTTTGGGTTCTCGGCGCAATTAAAACCGGTCAGCCGACGACCCCCTCATCCAAACCCTTCTTCCCCAGCTTTCGGAAAAACTGGGGGAGAAGGGCTTTTGGAGGGCCGCATCCCACCAGACAAACTAAAATTTACGACGCCAAAGGATCACACTCCAATCCAATCGAGATAAAAGGATTGCGGAAACCGTCACAATATTTATGGAGTGGGTGGCAACCCAACTCGCCCCCGCAATCGCCAACTCATCCCCCAACCACTTTGGACTTCGTATCACTTGGCTTCTTATTCATCATCGTTCTCGCGAGCGGCGGCATTGCCGTGCTGGCGGATGAGCTGGGACGCAAGATTGGCAAAAGTCGACGAACCATTGGCAAACTGCGGCCCAAGCACACGGCCAAGGTGTTCACATTTGTCGTTGGAGTCCTGGTGTCTATGGTCACCATCGGGGTGCTGTTTACCCTCAGCGCGGACGTGCGAGCCTGGATCATCGAAGGGCGGGCCGCGATTGCAAAGCTGAAGACCGTTCAGGCATCGTTAGACCAAACGGAAGCCGCGCAAATCAAACTCAAAGGTGCCAACCACGTCCTCCAGTCCCAGAATCTTAGTTTAGAAAACGACAATCAACGTAAAGTCGCCGAATCTAAAGTTCGCGCCGCTGCAATCAAAGCGTTGGAAGCTAAGGCAACCGTACTTCGCGATCAGATTAGCCAGTTTAGAACCCGGGTGGAGAAATTGCGTACGGGACTAGAAACAACCCGAACCGAACTCCGATCAAAACAGGCCCTGGTTGCCGCGACCGAGGTCAAGCGAAAACGAGTGCAGGTAGATTTCAACACGCTTAATAGGGACTACCGCGAACTCAGTGCCCAAAATATTAAGTTAGATCAGTCAAACCAAGACTTTGAGCGTCGGACCGCTGAACTCCAAAAATCAACTGATCGATTGGTGGCCGACAAATCTTTGCTCGAGCAATCCGTTTCCGATGCCCGCGCAAACCTCAAGACCATTGGCGACCGGTTGGACGGCGTAGTTGCGGACTTGGCGGCAAAGCAATATGACCTGAATCAGGCGGAACTTCAGCTTCAACAACTGAACCAAATGTTGAACGCGAGCCTGGGTTCCAGCCGGTACCAGCCCTTAATTTTTGCGGTGGGAGAAGAAGTTGCCCGGCTAAGCGTGCCCGCCGACCTCACGGTTGTTCAGGCCCAAACCGCCGTGAACACCCTAGTGCGCCAGTCCAGAACCCTCGCGTTGGACAAAGGAGCCAAAGATCGAGGCGACCGACCAGCAGCGGGTATTTTTGAGCGAATTGACCCCGCCACCAAGCAGGCCATTCCGATGGACGCGGTGATTCAAAAAGTCATTCAGTCGATCAGTGGTAAATCCCAGCCCCAGGTTTTGGTAACGACTTCCAGCATTAATGCGTTTAAGGGAGAGCCCGTTTCACTGGAAATGAGCACCTTCTCCAATCCGATGGTGTACCGCGCGGGTGATGTTCTGGCCGAAGCGCAAATTAATGGACGTAGAAACGAGGAAATAATCTTTGAAGATGTGACCAAGCTCATCCTTGGTAAGGTGAAAGATCGCGCTCAGAGGGATCACCTGTTGCCCAAACTGGGTACGGATCCGTCCTTTGGAGTCGTGCCGCCAGCAGATTTACTCGGATTAGTGGTAAAAATTCGGGCGGCTGACCGAATCGTTCGTGTCCAAGCCTATGTAGATACGGCTACCCAGGCGGCAGACCCCCTAAGACTTAAGTTCAGAGTTAAATAATTGCAATGAATGAAAAAACGGTCTTAGCTGTCGATCCGGGCACTTCAAAGTGCGGAATGGCCCTGGTGCGCCGAGATATTCAGGGGAAACTTCACCTGTTATGGCGTGCGGTGGTGCCCACAGAAGCCGTGGTCCCGAAACTCCACGAAGCGTATTCAAACGCGGAATTTCACCTCATCATCGTGGGGGGTGCCACGCACTCCCGGGAGGTAGTCGCCGCTATCCGCGAGCACCTGCCCAGTATGGGGATTCTGGTGGTGGACGAAACCAATACGAGCATCCAAGCCCGCGAGCGATATTGGGAATTCAATCCCCGCCGCGGCTGGCGGAGACTCATACCCGCGAGCCTTCAAGTTCCCCCCCAGCCCGTAGACGACTTCGTTGCCTATATCCTGGCCGAACGCGTTCTCACGTTGGCGTGAAGACCCCGCAGCATTTCTGAATCCTTTTAGCCCCGAATCAGGCCCAAAAGTTCGTCGGTTTTTTGCTTTAACAGCCCCGCATCGCCGCGGGTTTCTACGTTGAGCCGAATCACGGGCTCGGTGTTAGAGCCACGGAGGTTAAAGCGCCAGTTGGCAAATTCAACACTCAGACCATCAATCTTTTCAATAGACCCGTCCGAGTACTTGGCTTCGACTGCCTTCAACACCGTGGGCACATCGGCCACGGTGGAATTAATTTCTCCGCTGCACGGGAAATTCGCGATCATCTCGGAAACCAGATCGCCCAAAGTTCGACCGGTTGAACTTACGAGCTTGGCAACCAGCAGGAACGGAATCATTCCGCTATCGCAGTACCAGTGCTCCCGAAAATAGTGATGGGCACTCATTTCGCCGCCATAAACGGCATTTTCTGCTCGCATTTTTTCTTTTATAAAAGCGTGACCACTCTTGCACATCACGGCCCGGCCACCCAGTTTGTCGACGATATCAAGCGTGTTCCAAGTGAGTCGGGGATCGTAAATAATCGTCTCACCGGGGGAATCATGAAGAATGGCCTGGGCCAACAATCCCACAATGTAGTAGCCCTCAATGAAATTACCGTGCTCATCGTAAAAGAAGCAACGATCATAGTCGCCATCCCATGCGGCCCCAAAGTCGTATGGATTCCCTTCGGCGGCCGCTTTTTTCATTGCTTCCACGGTGCCCACCCGGGCTTCTTCCAGAATCGGGTTCGGAACCCCATTTGGGAACTTACCGTCAGGTTCAAAATGTCGCTTGTCCACCCGAAGAGGTAAGCGCTTAAGCAATGGGGCCAAGGCGACGCCTGAGGCGCCGTTACCGGCGTCCGCAAGCACTCTCAGCGGTTTGAGAGCAGAACCCGGCACAAGGCGGCTCAGATGGTCCAGAAAGTCGGGATAAACGTCTTTGTCAACGCGGGTTCCGGCGCCAGATCGCTCCCATTTCTGATCAAATGCTCGCTTCTCAATGGCATTGAGGCCGGTGTCTCCGCTAATCGGTCGGCTGCCTTCCCTCACAAATTTGATTCCGTTGTAATCGGCGGGGTTGTGGCTAGCGGTGATCATGGCGCCGCCATCGTATCCGTAGAATCCCGTGGCAAAGTACACCATCTCGGTGCCCACCATTCCCAGGTGAATCACATTAACGCCGGCGTCATTTAAGCCCCGGGCGAGCGCGTCATAAAGTTCCGGACCACTCAGCCGAATGTCGTAGCCTACGCAGACCGTTTTGGGTCCCACTTCGTCGGCATAGGCGCGCCCGATGTTGTAGGCGATGTCGGCGTTGAGTTCTGAAGGCACTTTGCCCCGAACGTCGTAGGCTTTGAAGGCGGCAAGATACTGTCCCATCGAAATCGTTCTACCCGAGCCAGACAATTTATCAGCAGGTAGCATTCCTAGCATGTCCGCACAACTGCTAGGCGCGCACATGCCCGTGGCCGGTGGACTGGGTAATGCGATTAGAAAGGGCCACGAAATTGGGTGCACCGCGGTGCAGGTTTTTACCTCCAGCCCACAACAATGGAAATCCAAACCCATCACCGATGAAATGGCCGAAGATTTTTTGGCCGCCGTGGCCGAAACCGGCATCAACGAACTGATTAGCCACGACAGCTACCTTATCAACCTCTGCTCTCCCGACCCCATGAAGCGTGCTCAGAGCATTGTGGGAATGAAAAGTGAGATCGGCAGATGCGCTCGGTACGGAATCCCCAAAGTGGTTTCCCACATGGGTTCCCACGTGGGAGAAGGCGAGGAGGCGGGACTTAAGGCAATTGCCGAATCTCTTCAACAGGTGTTGGCGGAAACGGAGGAATCCGTCACCGTGTGCATGGAAACTACCGCCGGTCAGGGGACCGCGCTCTTGTACCAGTTTGAGCATCTCGCCACCATCTTGGAACTCGCCAAAGGTCATCCGCGCATCGGAATTTGCCTAGACACCTGCCACATCTTTGTTGCTGGCTACGATATTAGAACCGATGAACTCTTTAGCGGAGTGATCGACGATTTTGCGAGAATTGTCGGGCTAGAACGCCTAAAGGTTGTTCATGCAAACGACAGCAAAAAGGGCCTTGGCAGTAAAGTGGATCGTCACGACAACATTGGGGTTGGCGAGATCGGGCCAGACGCCTTTAAGTGGCTGGTAAACGACGCGCGGTTTAATCAAATTCCCATCATTCTGGAGACTCCAACCGAGAATGACGGTCACGAGCGGGACCTTGCCCTACTCAAGAGCTTTCAAACGACATGAATCAAGGGACAACTTGCTTATAACGCTGGAAGGTCCGGAAGGCGCGGGCAAGAGCACCCTGATTCGTAGTTTAGATCAGGCACTAGGCAATCGCGGGTTCACCGTCTTTTCAACCCGAGAACCCGGGGCGGGGCCCGTGGGTTCGGCCATCCGGTCGATTTTGCTGGAAGGCGATGCTCTGTCCTCGAGGGCGGAACTGTTACTGTTCTTAGCCGATCGAGCCCAGCACGTCGAGTCGATGGTGCGCCCAGCCCTGGAGCGCGGCGACGTTGTGCTGTGCGATCGCTACTCTGATTCCACCATTGTGTATCAGGGATACGGGAGGGGTTTGCCCCTAGACCAACTTCGGAATTGGTGCAGTTGGTCCGCAGACGGCCTCCAACCCGATCTCACGATCTTGCTTGATTTGGATCCAACTATCGGCCTTCAGCGGCTCTCCCACCCCGATCGGCTGGATCGGGAACCCATTGAATTTCACCGTCGGATTAGGAACGGGTTTTTAAGTGAAGCCAACCGAGAGCCGAAACGTTTTACAATTGTCGATGCAATTCAATCGCCGGAAAAAGTGCTTGAACTAAGCCTCAATCGCGTCCTTGACCAACTTACGGCGTCCGGCATTCGATCGGTTTAATCAGAAGGAAAACTCAAATTTGCGCAAGATTACGGTTAAGGGGTAATAGACCCTAGCGGAAACCTCGTATAAACACATAATCCAATTTAGAGAACACCATGTATTTAGCTATTCTTGCCCTGTTGCTCAAAACTGATCCGGCGGATACCGTGCTGGGCCGATACGCCGACCTGATGGCGAAGACGCCAAGCTTCAGCTTGCTTTTTCATACTTCGGTTAAAGGCATTCCAGATGCAGTTTGCAGTTGTAGCTTCGAACGCCCTTCCCGCCAGAAATTTCAGGTGGATTGGAGTGGGAACTCCTACGTGTATTCTCAGGCAGATGGTGAGATGACCGAAATCGATACGGGCACGCAAACCTACGATAGCTTTGAGGGAATTACTAGTCTCTACCCGCCAAGGGCAAGAGTCTCTAGCCTGCCTAATCTAGCCTATCCTTCATTTCTGCTCGCTAAAGACCTACGGTCTGCTGCGCCTGCGCATAGTTATAAGGTCATTGCTTCTGACACCATAGACGGTCAGATCCTAGATCGAGTATCGGTCGACATCCCGGGGGCCGGTACGAACGTTCATCTTGAACTGACCATCGATTCACAAGGACGCCTAAGACGGTACGTGCGAAAAATTACCGGCGAAACGGGAAAGAGTTTGGTGACTTGGAACTTTACCGACTTCAAACCGACTCTCCATCCAACATTGGCGCATTTTTCCACCCCGATTCCTCTGGGCTACGTTCCGTACGCCCTTCCTACTTCGCCCGATCCGGTGGCGGTGGGCACCAAGCTAAAATTGGGAGTCGCGATAGATTTGACACGTAAAATCAATGTTGATCTATCCAAGCAAATCTCCGGCAAGGTCTCGCTGATTGCGGTTTTAGGGGCCGACCCAAGATTGACCGAAATTTCTCTTCGGTCGCTAGATCGAATGGGGGCAAGTGGCCTAAATGTTCTCCGACTTTACGAGTCAAAACCTTCCGATGGCACTCTTGGGTTTTACTACTCTTCTAATGAAGCGATAAAGTTGTTGGCCCCGCCGTCTACCCCGATGTTTGTATTGGTTGATAGATTGGGCAAAGTCACTCATTTGTGGATGGGAATTGATGAAGATGAAACGGCAGCCTTTGAAAAAAGTGTACTTGCCGCCACTAAGTCGCCCGGTGCCAGCGACTAGCGGCATGAAAATCAATACGCGGCCAACGTCTGATTCATACTAAGCTAAATGAACCAGATTCACGGAAGGATGGATGCGACTGGTAAGCGGTTTGCGATTGTTGTAAGTCGTTGGAACGAGTTGGTCACCAAAGAGCTTCTGTCCGGAGCTTTGGCCGAGCTTAACCGCTTTGGCGCTGCGGAAATTGAGGTGATTCACGTTCCTGGCACCTGGGAGATCCCGGTGGTGGCGGCTGGCCTATGCAATCGTCCAGCAGATACCAAGCCAAATGCTGTCATTGCCTTAGGATGCATTATGCAAGGCCATACCACCCACGCTCAATTGCTTGGGGCCGACGTGGGCAACGCACTGATGACTTTGCAACGGAAATTCTCCATGCCGATTTCGTGGGGCATTCTTACGCCTGAGACCCAAGAGCAAGCGTTGGAGCGGAGCGGGCTTAAACTGGGCAACAAGGGCCGTGAAGCCGCCGGCGCAGCCATAGAAATGGCAAGTGTTCTGGAGCAACTCTGACTCCAGTCGAGGCGATAACCCTCTTTGTGGTTGGAGCCGCCGCCTCGTCCATTAACGCCATCGCGGGCGGAGGCTCACTCATTTCGTACCCCACGCTCACGTTAGGCCTTGGCATATCAGACCGAATTGCCAACGCCACCAATTCAGTGGGACTGTGGCCTGGATCCTTAGCCAGCGGATTTGGGTCTCGCAACAACCTTGGTAGCACCGGAAAACATTTTCGAACTTTTTTGATCCCAACCCTGGTTGGATCTGGGCTTGGGGCATGGTTGTTGCTCGTTTCCTCAGACCGAACGTTTGCCTGCGTCATTCCGTTTCTGATCCTCCTTGCTTCGTGTACGCTAGCCTTGCAACCTTTGGTAAATAAGCTGTTCTCCGGTGAACACCGAATGCTGCCCCTGCCGGTTGCCCTAGTGCTTCAGTTTTTCGTGGCCATGTACGGGGGTTACTTTGGGGCGGGTATGGGCATTATGATGCTCGCCTTTTTTGCTTATTGCATGGAGGGCACAATCCACGAACTCAATGCCGTAAAGAACTGGCTAGGTACGGCAATTAACCTAGTGTGCTCAACCATCTTTATTGTCAAGGGAATGGTCCTTCCGATTCCCGCGATCTTTCTCGTGCTTGGGGCAATCGTGGGCGGCTTCGGGGCGGCCAAGTGGTCTCAGCGACTTGACCCGGATCGGTTGCGGTCGGTCATTGTCGTCTATGGCCTCGGAATGGCAGCCTATTTCTTTTACCGGTCATTTGCTTAGACCCCTGAGACAATTTCAAGTGCCGGCGTATGAGTTTAGTTCAGGGATTGCCGTAGCCGAAGCGAAAGCCATTTGTAATCATCCTGATGAAGCTCAATTTCGTTCCGAGCTTTCCCTTATATTTGGGGTTTATCTTATCAACAGAGAAGCCCGCTTCAATAACGGTCTTTTTGATTGATTCTTGAACCACTCCACCATGGCGAAGAAACTCGGCAATGGACGCGGTAACAAACGGTGCGGAAAATGAAGTACCCGAGCCCTGCCCCATTGTTCCGTCCCACCACTGAGTAGTGACGCCGACCGCAGGAGCAGACGACACGGCGGAGGAATCCCAGTTGCTAAAATCTGCTTTGGTGCTATTTGAATTTAGGCCGGTCACGCATACCACACTAGAAATTTTGGCCGGATACATAGCATAAGATTGATCACCGTTACCGGCCGGAGCTACCCAGTAAAGACCTACCTCGTCGCACCAATCGGCCACATCTGATAGCGCAGGAATTTCGTTGGCGCTCCCCAAACTCACGTTGGCAACTACGGCTCCCGAATGGTGCGCAAAGGCCAGCCCCTTAATGAGTGACCATGCCGTGGCATTGCCATCGCTATCGGCAACCTTAGCAATTACCAGCCGCACTTTGGGAGCCACTAGGTTTGCGATACCGGCGACCATGGTTCCGTGACCCACTCCCTCATCTAACAGGCCGTTATGATTGGAATCAATACCCATCGGAATATCGTTCGCGTCACCACCAGCCGTGATCTCATCTTGATAGGCATCCACGTGCGCCCATAACTCCGGTTGAAGCTTAGATAATCCAGTATCCAGAATCGCCATCCTTACCGTGTTGTTGCCTAGGTTGGCCAGAGCAGGACTCCACTGAATCTGCTTCAGCATATTTACATTTCGCTTTGCCAGCTCATCCCTCCCCCCAATAACACTCAGTGAGCCACCCTTCTTTTTAAGGTCC
>JBBQUZ010000016.1:0-58924 GCA_038212035.1 Fimbriimonadales bacterium | reverse complement strand
CCTTCAGCAGGTCAATGCTCGTCGGGTTCTCTTTAAGCCCTTCCTCCATGAAGTCGATCGACTTCTTGGTCCCCGCATCGGAGGTATCGCGAGCGATCACCATCCCGCCCAGAATCCAGCCGGGTACGAATTGGGGATCGATCCAGGTCATGAGCCGGAAAATCGGCATTGTAGCACCGGGTTCGTTGTGCTTATGACCCTTCATATCTTTGAAGGCGGAAGTTGCGCGTTCGATATCTCCAAATAGTCCTCGAAAATCCGCATCTCTACTTGGGACAACGGTGACAATCGCGTCGTCGTTAACCAGTTTTTCGTGACCGTCATCCGCACCGCCAACTCCACGCTGTCCCGTCTTTACTTCACCTTCGGTGAGCGGTCTCATCTCCACACCGTTGTGTAAATAGAGATCGGCGTGAAAGTACATCCAAGAAGACACGGTGGTCCTGAATTGTCCCAGCAACGAAGCCGACGCATTCGTATCTTGAGCTTCTAATCCTGCGGTCCTAACCGGAGGGTTGGTCTGGGCTTTTATGGGTGAAATCAGCAGTCCAGAAGAAACGCCCAGGCTTAAGAATCCTACGGCTATGAGAATTCCCCGCACTAAATTGCCATCCTTCTAAACTTGAACCAAGCCACAGACAGCATCGCTCCCGAATACGCAACCATGTAGGCAAAGAGGCCCGCCATTACCCAAAGTGGAACGGGGGACCACCCAATGTAGACCGCTCTTCCGCCTAAGTCAAACAGGTGAACCTGAGGCAGAATCGCATTAAGAATTCGGTAAAACACCACGGCGATCCCGTCGGCTCCCGCCGAAGCCATGACAAGGGCGCGCACCATCATGGAGGAGCCAAATACGAGAATGAAACTTAAAGTTGCGGCGGCAGCGGGGGTCATGAGGACGCTAAGCGCCAAGCTAAGCGCGCAGATCACGGCCAGACCCATCATTTTGGCGATCAAATATTGGACCATGATCCCTTCAAAAGGAACATGGAAACTGGCCAACGCCAAAGCGGTAAGCGCGGCCAAGAAGCAAAATGCAACCCAGCTCACCAGTACGCCGCCCACAAACTTGCCAAAGATCAGATCCGCACGGGTGATGGGCCGAGCGAGCAAAGGATAAAGGGTTCGGTTCTTAATCTCGTCGGGCATCAATCGAGACCCCGTTAGTACCGCCACGATGGCCGAGAACGCTCCAAGGACCGTGACCGCCAAATCTTTCACAAAGAACTGAAGGCCGGATATTCCAAAGAAGCCCAGGGCTCCCGCCGAAGCAAGAATCAGAAAACCCAAAATGGCAATCACCCAAAGGTCTTTTCGCCGCAAGGAATCTAACACAACGCCCCGCGCCAAGGCTTTATAAGCTCGTATTTTCATGCTGCCCTCGCAATGGTCTTGACAAAATATTCTTCCAGCGACCCTTCTTGGGCTACCACATCAACGATGCTGCCCTTTGCTTTTCTAATTCTGTCTAGCGCTTGAAGGAGTTGATCTTTGTTTTCAAACGTGGCGGAAAACTCACCGTTCTCTCCGGCGTGCCAAGCTTCGGTCAAACCGACCAACGACGTCTCTCCTGAGTAAGTGATTGCAAAGTGCTTGAGTTCAGACTTTAGGTCGCTCATGGCGCGTTCCTCTACGATGCGCCCTTTATCGATGAGAATGATTCGATCGCACAGCATGTCCACTTCACTAAGTTCATGACTAGAAAAGAAGAGCGTGGCTCCTGCGCGCTGACGGTCTTTCATCAGTTGACGCAATTCTCGACGACCCACCGGATCAAGACCGCTCGTCACTTCATCAAGAATCAAGAGTTTGGGATTTCCTAGTAGAGATTGAGCGATCCCCACTCGTTGAGTCATGCCCTTGCTCAGGGTTCTATTCTGCTTCTTGGTTGCTCCCTCCAGGCCCACCGCAATGAGCAGGTGCATCACTTCATCTCGGAGTTTTCTGCCGCAGAGCCCTTGAAGTTCGCCGTAAAGGGTAAGTGTCTCCTCGGGGGTCAAGAATGGGTAGTAAAGCGCCACTTCTGGGAGGTACCCCACTAACCTCTTGGCCGCCAAAGAGCCGGCCCGTTCGCCAAAAATCTTACATGACCCAGATGCGGGCTCAACAAAACCCATCAGGGCCTTAATGGTCGAAGACTTGCCCGCTCCATTTGGCCCCAAGAAACCCACCACTTCTCCGGGCTCAACCACAAATGAAATATTCTCTACGGCTTTTTGCCAGTGGCCTTGTTTGGTTCGGTACCGAACCTGTAGATTATCCGTGGTAATTGCGGCGCCCATACGGGGGAATTTTCGGAATGCGCTGGGCATTTCCTCAGCCGGCAATGCAATCTCGCCGTGACTCTACGATTCGCGCGGAAGGTAGCCTGTAGGGCAGAAATGTCAAAAATTGACCACGCAGATATTCGCATTGGCACCATGGTGGGCTTTTCCCAAGGCGCCAACCTCGTCCGCCAGATCCTTCCTTACGGGTTTGAGTGTTTTGAGCTCAACGCTTGGATGTATCTCGGCGAAGTTAACCTTCTAGAGCTGGCCAGTGAACTAAAAGACGTCATGGGAGACCAGGCATTTATTAGCGCGGTTGGCGTCTACGGGAATCCGTTGCAAGACGAGCAAACTGCAAAAGACTGGGCCACCCTTATCGAAAACGCTCACTTGTTTGGCGCGAAGGCGGTCTGCGGATTTGCGGGGGCTTTGGAGGATCGCCCGGTGGACCAAAGCATGGCGCGATTTGCCGAAATTTGGACGCCGTTAGCCAAGTTAGCCGAAGACAAGGGCGTAAAAATTGCGTTTGAGAACTGCGATATGGGTGGAACCTGGGAAAGACCGCTTTTCAACATTGCTCACTCCCCCAAAGCCTGGGAAATGATGTTCAACGCGGTTCCCAGCTCCGCCCTGGGGTTGGAGTGGGAGCCTTGCCATCAGCTGAATTCGCTCATCGACCCGATCCGACAACTCAGAAAGTGGGTCTCCAAGGTCCACCACGTGCACGGAAAAGACGCGACCGTAAACTGGGACGTCATTGAAGACCAAGGACTGAGGGGCGGCGAACCCGTGGTTTGGCATCGAAGTCCCGGTTTTGGCGACACCAATTGGTCAGATATCATCACCATTCTCCGCCTGGCCGGGTATATCGGAACCATTGACATCGAAGGGTATCACGATCCCGTTTATAGGGATGACCTGGAGTGGACAGGCCAAGTCGCCGCCCTTAATTACCTAAAGAGTTGCCGTGGCGGTGATTTCGTGCCGGCACCCAAACTTTAGCGACAACTTTTTACCGGGTTTTTTACGTCTATCCTCAAGGTGGCTAAATTTGTCCCGCCGTTGAACCGGCGGGATAAATCTGCTAACCTCATTCAGACGGTTGCGGCCGGTAGCACAACTGAGTTTCGAAGGCAAGTAATCATGAGAAATTATCGCTCATTAGTATCAATCGTTTTGGGAATTGCACTCACCGCAATTGCCGCCGCTACGCCGCAGAACCCGGACGTTTTTAACCATCAATTAATGGTTAAGTTTAAGCCCGGAATTTCGCACACTCTCGCACACTTGGGCATTGGTGCAGAAGAGGTCTCAAATCTGGCGCAGACCGGTTGGTCGGTCGTAAAAATTCCCGCCGCAACTTCGGTTTCCACTGCGCTAACCTACTATCGTAGTCTCAGTGGAGTGAGTCAGGTCAATCCCAATTATACGGCTTACGCAAGCATAGTCCCGAACGACCCCAAGTACTCTCAGCAATACGCGCCTCAGAAAGTTTCTGCACCCAGCGGTTGGGATCTCACGATTGGATCTTCTGGAGTGGTGATTGCGATTGTAGACACGGGCCTTGATCTTCTGCACGAAGAATTCCAAGGCGGAAAAGTTTTACCGGGTTACGATTACGCTAACAATGACTCCAACCCTCAGGATGATGAGGGACACGGCACGCACTGTTCAGGAATTGCGGCGGCGTCAACTAACAACGGAATCGGAATTGCGGGGATTGGATACAGTTGCCGAATCCTTCCCGTAAAAGTGTTAGGGGCCAACGGATCTGGGTCTTTCGCCAACGTGGATAAGGGAATCATGTTTGCGGCCGATCAGGGCGCAAACGTAATATCTATGAGTTTGGGCGCAACATATCCCAAAGCATTTGGGATTCCACAAGACCTGATTGACGCGGTCAACTATGCCCTGGCAAGAGGTTGCGTTGTGGTGGCAGCGGCGGGAAATGAAGCCGTGAGCCTAGACCAGTACCTATCGGTCCCGGCCATGGTGCCCGGCGTGCTTTGTGTTGGAGCTACTGATAGTTCTGACGCAGAAACCGTTTTCACAAACTACGGCAGCCCGGTGAAGATTGCCGCACCCGGACTGAATATCCTCAGTACATTGCCCACATCACAAGGCAAATACGGAATTGAGAGCGGAACTTCCATGTCCACACCTTGCGTGGCGGGAGCGGCAGGACTTCTATGGTCTTACGCCCCAGCCGGCACCACGAATACTCAAATCGTCTCCGCGCTCACCTCCACATCGGACTTTGTGGGTACCTGGTTAGACGGTGGTCGTCTCAACGTATACAGAGCGTTGAACATGATTGGACCGGGAGTCTTGTTCACTCAACTCGCAGACTCCAACGTGGTGTTCACCGGAACTCTCGTGGGCGGGGTGATGGACAATGTGAAGTATTCCGACGGTGTTACCGCAGACATTCGACCAACCTTCTTTGCCGGTCTCGGATATGTTGCGGCCGCAAAGGTGACGTTTACTTTGGACCACAGTTACGACAGGCTGAAAGATGTGACGGCGGTGATCACGGGAAGCGCGCTTCCCCGAGCATCTCTTCAGGTGTTCATGAGAGACTGGTCTTCGCTGTCTCTTAAGTACGTTCTGATGAAGGCCGTTCCTAATTCATCTACGGCAACTTCTATCGACTTGGGAAGGATTGCTTCCAAGTACGTGAGTGGATCGAACGTAGTTGAGATGATTGTTCGCCAGTTAAATCCAACGAGCATAAGCATCTCCAACTCCGCTACCAATTGGCAGGTAGATCAAATTCGCTTAGACGCTAAGTTCCGCGTTTAACACCTGCCGATGCGGCAAGAAGTCTTCGGATTTCTTGCCGCATCGGCAGTTTTGAAAAGTCTCTTTTTGGAATATCGCGGCTCGGCATCCCGGTCAGTTCTCTACGTACCACTCCGCACCCGGGTACGCTCAAAGAGTTCATGAAGCTTCACGAGTATCAATCTAAAGAACTTCTCGCTCGGTTTGGCGTTCCCGTGCCAAAGGGTGACGTAACCTCCAGCCCCGAAGAAGCCCACAAGATCGCCGAATCCCTGGGAGGGAACGTGGTGGTGAAGGCTCAGGTCCTCATGGGAGGTCGAGGGAAGGCGGGTGGCGTTAAACTGTTCACCAATGCATCAGACGCTTCTGCTTTCGTCAAAGACCTGATCGGAAAACGATTGGTCAGCAACCAGAACCCCACCGGAATGGTTGTCGAAAGAGTTTTAGTTGCCGAAACGATTGATATCGCCCAAGAATTTTATGTGGCGGTCTTGCTTGATCGAAACATCCAGCAGAGTATCGTCATGATCAGTGCGGAAGGCGGCATGGAAATCGAAGAAGTTGCCGAACACAATCCCGGCGCCATCGTCAAAATCCCGATTGATCCTAAATGGGGACTGTCTGACTTTGAACTACGAAAAGGCATTCAAGACGCAAAGATTCCCAAAGCGGCTCAGAATCAGATGGTCTCCATGATCAAGAAGCTGGTTCAGGCGTACACCGCCGCCGATGCCGAGATGGTAGAAATCAACCCCTGCGCCCTAACCCCGGATAACAAGCTGATTGCGGCGGACGCCAAGGTGTCTATTGACGACAATTCGCTGTTTCGCCATGCCGATTATCAAGCAACGGCCGCCGATAGTGCGGAAGATCCGATTGAGGCAGAAGCCAACAAGCGCGGCATTGCGTACGTTCGGCTTGGCGGCGAAATTGGCATTATGGGCAACGGCGCCGGGTTAGTGATGCAGTCTCTTGACGAGATCAACGCGGCCGGCGGACGCCCCGCCAACTTTCTTGATGTTGGCGGTGGTGCGCAGGCGGATCGGGTCAAAGCCTGCGTGGAAGTGATCCTAATGGATCCCAATGTTAAGGGACTCCTCATCAACATCTTTGGGGGAATTACCCGGGTGGATGAAGTTGCCAAGGGTGTTTTAGCGGCATTCGAGCAACTGGACGTAAAGATTCCCGTAGTGGCTCGAATTGAAGGTACGGCAGTGGAAGAGGGACGGAAGATTCTCCAAGGATCACGCATTATTCCTGCCGAGACCGTTCAAGAAGCCGCCAAGAAGATCGTCGAACTCGCTTACGCGTAAGCAGAGCCAGCATAGCCCGCAGACATTGCAGGCTATGCCTTTTTTTCCCTGCGATAACGCACAGATTTCGGTAGCTCCGGAGGACCACTGGGTCCAAATTAGCCCTCGGCTGGTAACCTGTTAGCTTATATGGGATTTCAACGGCGGACTCGCACATGTGGCGAAGTAAGAGCTTCTCACGCAGGAGAAGTGGTTTCTTTAACCGGTTGGGCGCATAAAGTGCGGGACTTGGGCGGTGTGCTTTTTGTTGACCTGAGAGATAGAACGGGCATAGTTCAACTTACTTTTGACCCGAACCTCTTTCCGGATTCCGAAGCCATTCGGAGCGAGTGCTGCATGGCCGCCACGGGAACCGTCAAAAATCGAGCCGAAGGAACGAAAAATCCTAAGATGCCCACGGGAGACATTGAGGTCGTCGTAACGTCCTACTCAATTTTGGGTGCCAGCAAACCACTGCCCTTCCCGGTGAGTGACGAGGAGCAGATGAACTCGGTTAACGAGGAGCTTCGGGTCAAATATCGTTATCTCGACTTGCGTCGACCCAGCATGTACCGCAAACTCGCCGTACGAGCCAGCGTGATCCGCCGGATGCGCGTGTTCTTGGATGGTCAGGAGTTTCTGGAAGTTGAAACTCCTATCATCACCAAATCAACCCCCGAAGGTGCGCGTGACTATCTAATTCCCTATCGGCAAAACTCTGGCTTGTGGTACGCCCTTCCCCAGAGTCCTCAACAGTATAAACAGATGTTGATGGTGGGCGGAATTGAGCGCTACTATCAAGTGGCCCGCTGCTTTCGCGATGAGGCGAGCCGGGCCGACCGCCAACCGGAGTTCACCCAACTTGATATCGAGATGTCTTTCATCACGGTTGACGAGGTGCTCTCCCTGATTGAGAGTCTGACGATGGAAGTGATAAACGCGACCACGCAGGAGTTTGGCCTCGATAAGCAGGCGGTCACGGAATTTTCGCGGATTACTTACGACGATGCGATGCGAGATTACGGCTGTGATAAGCCAGACCTGCGGTTTGACCTGAAACTGTTTGATTTAACCGAAGTGGTGAAGGATTCATCGTTCTCGGTATTCCGAAATGCCGCGGAATCGGGTGCGGTTGTTCGCGGAATTAGGTACCCAGGCGGAGCAAGCTTGAGCCGGGCAGAAGTAGCCAAACTAGAAGAGTACGCCAAAGAATTTGGGGCCAAGGGCCTGGCATCACTCGCGGTTGTCAATGCAGCCGATGCTTCCGAAGGCACCTTTGTCAGCAAGTCTGGTCTTGCCGTTAAGGCCAGTATCGCCAAATTCTTTTCGGCGGAAGACCTAGAGGCGATCCTGCTTAAAACGGGTGCCATGGCGGGAGACTTGCTGTGCATGGTCGCCGACGAGTACCTGGCGTCCTGCACTATCCTCTATCGCCTAAGGTTGGAGATTGGCCGCCGATTAGGCTTACTGAGCTCCAACCGCCTGAGCTTTTTGTGGGTGACAGATTTCCCGCTGGTGGAGTGGGATGCCAACGGCGGTCGGTGGTCTAGCATGCATCACCCCTTCACGATGCCGAATGAGGAAGACCTCCACCTCGCCAAGACCGACCCAGGGAAGATTCACGCGCAGGCTTACGATCTTGTTTGCAACGGATATGAAGTTGCAGGCGGCTCGATCAGAATTCATGACTCCGAGATTCAGGCAGAAATGTTCCACGTTCTCGGCATAGACGAAGCCACTCAACAAGATCGATTTGGTCACTTGCTGGAGGCATTTAGCTTTGGTGCTCCACCCCATGGTGGCATTGCTTTTGGCATCGAGCGCCTGATCATGCTGCTCACAGATACGGAGAATATTCGTGAAGTGATGGCCTTCCCGAAAATTGCCGATGGACAAGATCCTTTAATGGGCGCACCCAGCACCATTGATGCTCAGCAATGGGCAGAACTTGGCCTCAGAATGAGCAAGTAAGTGTCCTAAGGTCCTAAGAGGAGGAGCGCGGCCGCCGCAGGACCGGCGTGATCAACCCGGAGCACACGCGGCCCCAACGTGACTCCCCGGTCTCCCACAAGCTGAAGCTCGCGGGGAGACCATCCACCTTCTGGCCCAATAACAATGGCCATATTTTCACCCACGCGTCGAAGAGGCAGGGACAATCCCTCAACTTCGGAAAGCACGGCGGCCTGTGGCCATTCAACGAGAACGGTGGAAAGGTCATTGGCAAAGAAGATTTCTGGCATCTTTACTCTAAATGACACTTCAGCGGATTCGCGTGCAATGATCCGCAACCTTGCCAGCCGATCATCAATTTTCTTAGCGTCCCAACGAACTACGGAGCGATCGCTAGGAAAAACTATAAATCGGGCCACCCCAAGTTCGGTTCCCGCCCTCACGATTTCTTCTAACTTATCGCCCTTGGGAAGGGCTTGGGCAAGGGTGAGTTCTAGCGGTGACTCTGTCTCGGGGCGATGAACCGCAATCGGGTCAACTACGTCTCCATTCAACCGACCGTAGATCAAGGTGCCGTCATTGGGGAGAATCGCGAGCTCAGCTCCCGTTGACAAACGGAGGACTTTTTTGATCTTGTTGAGCTCTTCGGGCGGAAGCTCAATGGGGCCGTCGGGTGATGCCCCTTCAACAAACGTCCGTGGAAGAGACCTCAGGTTCACGCCGACACGAATACGGCAGCCACCCAACCGTCTTGCTCATCTTGAGACTTTAAAGTAAAACCCTCGCGCTCCGCCGCCCCGCGAACATCGGGCCAATTGGCAGGAATGATCCCGCTCACAATCCAGGGGCTGTTGGGCTTAATGATGCCCGCTACTTCGGGGGCAAGTCGAATTAGCACGGCACTGATAATGTTGCTTACTACAAAGTCAAACTTCCCTTCCGATCCTGGAATTGCATCAATTCCATTTCCCGCGAGAAAAGTGGCTTCAACCTGATTTCGCGCTGCATTTTCAATCGCCACGTCCACGGCCAAAGGTTCTACGTCAATGCCAAAAACCAATCCTGCTCCTAACAATTTGGCCGCTATCGCCAATATTCCGCTTCCGCAACCTAAATCCAGCACCGTCATTCCTTGAACCAAATGCGCTTCCACGAGGGCTAAACACTGCCGGGTTGTGGCATGATCTCCAGTGCCAAACGCTTGACCGGGGTCGAGGGTGATTACTACATCACCAGGATCTGCCTCAAAGGTTTCCCAAGACGGACATATCACCAATCGGTTGCCAATCCGCACGGGTTTGAAGTGGAGCTTCCAAACCTCGGTCCAGTCCGTTTCGGGGAGTTCGCTTACTTCAACCAGGGAAACTCCCGCGTCCGTAAGTACCTTCACCAGTCCCTCCACTGCGACATCGGTGGACTTCACGTCAACAAAGCATCCGGCTAACTGATCCGCTTGTTCAATGGTATTTTCAATGCCAAAGTCTCGGTAGAGATCAACAAATATCGAGGTGTCGGCGGGCATGGGAGAGAAGGTGCTCCTAACTTCTATCCAACTCATTTTTTCTTTCCAAAGAGGCCGCCCAGAATTCCCCCCCAATCATCGCCTCGGGTGGGTTCGTCGCCACTCACTTCGGCAAATTCCCGAAGGAGCTTTACTTGGGCTTCATTCAAATTCTTTGGTACTCTCACTGTGACTTGAACCACGAAGTCTCCGCGACGACCGCCGTGAAGGGGTGGCAATCCTGCGGAACGAATTGGAAACTGCGAACCGGGTTGGGTTCCGGCGGGAATATCGAGTTCGTAGGAGCTATCCACTCCTAAAATTTGAACTTTATCGCCCAGGGTGACCTGAACAAAGGTGAGTTCTAATAGCGAGTAGAGGGTTTGCCCTCTTCGCTCAAACCGTTTGTCTTCTTTTACTTCTAAGACCAGATAGAGATCGCCGGGACGTCCGCCACCCACCCCATCGCTTCCCTGTCCTGGCAGGTGCATCGTGGCCCCACTCTCCACCCCAGGGGGAACCGAAACACGAACCGTGGCGGTTTCCGTCACGAGGGCCCGGCCCTTGCACTTTTTGCAGGGATCTTTAATGATGGTGCCCTGACCGTTACAGGTGGGACAAGCCGATTGGGTTCTTACTTGACCAATAAACGTATTCCGCACCGTTCCGACCACGCCCTGACCGCGGCATGTGGCGCACGTTTCCGGGGCCTTGCCGCCCTCCACGCCGGTTCCGTGGCAAGAATCGCACTCAGCCATCCGATCAACCTGAATTTCGCGATCAGCTCCCGAAATTACTTCTTGATAGGTAAGTTCCGCATCGGCACGAACGTCTTCGCCATCCCGACCGCGCCGAGACCGACTACCCCCCTGAGCGCCTCCAAAAAATGCTTCAAAGAGGTCAGATATACCCCCCCCTCCCGCAAAGAATGGGTCGCTGGGAACATCATCTACCGAACCGTATTGGTCAAAACGGGCCTTCTTTTCGGCATCAGATAGGATGGAGTAGGCGTTGCCAATCTCCTTAAATTTTTCTTCCGCCTCGGCGTCGTTAGGGTTAACGTCGGGGTGAAACCGGCGAGCAAGTCGGCGATAGGCCGACTTGATCTCTTCCGGGGACGCGTTTCGGCCCACGCCCAGGACCTCGTAGGGATCCCGACTGGCCATTATTTAGGCTTCTTCCGTCTCTTCTTCTTCTAGCGACTCTTGCTCCGCGATGTCGCTGAGGGAAAGCGTGTCATCCTCTGCGGCTACCGGGGCAACGTCCTCGTCGTCCTCGGCCAAGTCGGCAAGGCTCATCGGCTCATCTGAATCGTGTCCATCGTCAGAATCGTCGTCACCCATCACCGCTGCCGTGGTGATCAGCGCAACTTCCGCCTCGTCCAGCGCCGGCAACAGCATTCCAAGTTCGGCGGGTACCGTCTCGTCAATTAAGATTGGCAGGTCAGAGAATATCACTACCGGCTCAGTGAGACTCGGCATAATCGGCCTGATCTTGCCCGCGGCAATCTCGGCCAACGCGATGGTTAATGGATGGTTTGAATCCACTTGAACCAAGGCAGGGGCACCTTCACGGAGCTGCTTCGCTCGCTTCGCCGCAAGGTTTGAGAGTACAAACTTGCCTTCAGGGAATTCATTAAGGATATCTGGGCTTGGGAGCATATGACTAACCTGGCAGTTTACCTGAAGCGCACCCCAACCGCGCGACTTACGCAGCCATAAAAATCATTTGTGACGGACGGTGCCCGACCACAGTATAAAGGGATATGGCCCGTTTACCGCATGAGCGCATTTTTGGCGTGGAAACTGAGTTTGGCTGTTTAGTTTCCGATGAAAGGCTCGGAACTCCGGAAGCCGCAGTGGAAACGATCAAGGATTATCTCTTTTATGAGCTGAAACTAGGGGCCATAGACATCCACGCTCGGGATGATGTGTTTGAACCTGCTCAATCGGGTGGGTTTCTTATGAACGGCGCGCGACTATACGTTGATGCGGTGGGTTCTCACCTGGAATATGCGACGGCCGAGTGCCGTGATCTCAAAGACCTCGTTGCCAACGATCGGGCAGGTCAGCGCCAAATTGTGAGAGCGCTTCGTGATCTGGGTCTTGACGACGTGATTAGCATTTACAACAACTCCGTGGATCACTTTGGCGGGCACACCTTTGGTTGCCACGAAAACTACTTGGTGAGAGGAGACGACGAGTTTCTGAATCATTCCGTACATATGCTCTATCCGTTTTTGGTCACGCGACAGATTTTTAGTGGAGTCGGCCGGGTAGGTGGCCATGTTCTCACTTCTGGCGGGTTACGCCCCTCCTACCAAGAAGTGATGGACAATCCCGTTGACTATATTTGGGTTTCTAATGTGTATGCCGTGATTCCAGATGACTCGGTGAATTTCCAGCTCAGCCAACGGGCGGATCATATTCTCAAAACTATCGCGTCCCGAGTGCGCTTTAACCGAGCGCTGATTAACCCCAAATGGGAGCATTTTTATTCGCACGAGGGGATGACGCGGCTTCACTTGCTTTTTGGCGAATCTAACCAAAATGAATTTGCCTACGCACTCAAGGTGGGCACCACCTTGTTAGTGTTGCGAATGCTCGAAGACGGCTTGGTGCCAGAATCCATGATCCTTGCCCAGCCTCTTCTCGCGTTGAGAGACGTAAGCCGTGACCCAACCTACCGATGGGTCGTGACCATGAATGATTACACCACGATTCCCGCCGTGGATCTACAAAGGCAGTATCAGAAGTTGGCCGAGGCGTACCGAGGTGAATCTGAACAGACCAACTGGATACTCGACAATTGGATCGCGATCTTAGACGGCCTGGAGAAGGACCCTTTGGCCCTAGGGGATCGAGTGGATTGGGTAGCTAAGCGCTTAATTGTTGAGGAGTATATGAAGGAAGAGGGGCTACCTTGGGGCGATGACGCGCTTCATTCGGTTGACCTTGAGTATCACAATATCAATCCAGAAAGTAGTCTCTTTCACGCCTGGCAATCCATGGGCCGTACTCAAAGATTCCTCTCCGATCTCGACATTGTAGATGCCATGACCGATCCACCCCAGAACACCCGCGCCAAAGGCCGTTCGGCCCTGGTCGAGAAGATCTTAAAGCGTAAAAGCGCTAAGTTCTACATGTTTGATTGGAACGGAGTAGCCATGGACCGCCACACTTACGTGGAAATGCCAGACCCCTTTGACACCTACGAAGGTGTTCACCTCTGACTTTCTATCACTTAGACATCGCAAGCTGAATTAGGTCTCTCGGAGGGCGGAAGTTGACGTCTTCCTTTATCGTTTCTAGCACCGAGACGGGCACATTGGGGTGGTCTTTTAGCAATTCGCCGATGACGGCTTCCACCAAAGACTCAGGCGTGGAGGCGCCGCTAGAAATCCCAATCGTTCGGTAATTGGTCTTCCATTCCGGGAGGACTTCCTCTGGCATCATTAACAGGTGGGACTCAGTTCCTAGGGATTCACTAACCTCGCGAAGACGGTTAGAGTTTGATGATGTAGTGGATCCAACGATGAGCACAAGGTCGCACGCCGCCGCCAATTCTCTGATCGCACCCTGCCGATTGGTGGTCGCGTAGCAAATATCTTCCTTTGCGGGACTAGAAATATGGGGAAAACGCGCTCGAAGGACATCAAAGGTGGCTTTCACTTCATCCACGCTTAATGTGGTCTGGGTGAGCACCGCTAACTTGTCGTAGTGCGGAATCTGCAGATTTCGGGCGTCCTCGGGGGTTTCCACCAACACCATTCGACCCGGAGCTTCGCCCATGGTCCCTTCTGCTTCTACGTGCCCCGCATGACCGATGTATATCATGAAATAACCCTTGTCTGCGTATCGTTTCGCCTCGGTATGCACCTTGGTGACCAGCGGACAGGTGGCATCTACCACGATAAGCGATCTCTCTGCGGATTGTTTGCGAACCTCCGGAGAAACCCCGTGCGCGGAAAACACCACGGGCATCCCCGGAGGGATGTCGTGGATGGACTCGACAAAGACTACGCCCTGATCTTCAAAGCTTTTAACCACCCATTCGTTGTGCACGATGGCGTGGCGCACATATAAGGGGGGTCCGTGAATTTTTAGGGCAAGGCTCACCACCTCAATGGCAAAGGCAACGCCGGCGCAAAATCCTCTCGGCGCAGCAAGTATGATCCTTTGCACATTCTAGATATTACCGCTTGACATACCTGCACACGCCCCTTTTGGCATCCTTGCTATTCTGGGTCGAACCGATCTCGCTGGATTTCAACGCCAACCGCTTCTGCAATGATTGGCGCGGGAGGAAACGGTTTTTCTACTTTGAGCCTAATCCAATTCACACTGGGAAAACGGCCCAATAACTCTTCCACCAAGGCATGCGCTAGCCTTTCTAAGGTGAAGAATTGCACGGATTGAGCGTGCTTGAGGACAAACGTAGCTACCGCTCCGTAGTCCACGGTTTCTGAAATTTGATCAGATGTTGTCGTGGTTGTAGCAACGCGAAGTTCGATATCCATGCGATAGCGGTGCCCAATTGCTCGCTCCTCAGCGGGAACTCCGTGGTATGCATAGAATTCCAAGCCACGTACAAACACGGTGAGCATGCGTCATTACACCCGATCTCTTTGCGTGCACCGGCGTGCTATACTCAGTAGACAACCAGGAGCGACCGGCAAAGGGTGGCTTAAGCCGCCTTTTTTGTTTGGGCGTGCGGGGTGGAGAGCGATGGACATATTACAACAGCTCAACCAAATCGCGCAAGAGCGGGATCTTCCCGTTGAAGAATTGCAGAAAGACCTCGAAGAGGCGTTAGCGGTCGCCTATAAGCAGTTTATCGGGGCTCGGGAAACCGACGTCACGGTTAAGATCACTCTCAATCCTCTGAGCGCATCAGTAGGGAAAGAGGTCGTGGCAGAACCTACTGATTTGCGCCGTCAGGTCAGTTTGGTGGAGGCAAGGAAGAAAAACGCCGAAATTGAGATTGGGGACATTGTTTTTTCCCCGGTTGACCCCAACCAATTTGGGCGAATCGCTGCTCAATCCACCAAGCAGGTGCTCAGCCAGAAGCTTAGAGAAGCGGAAACTCGGCGCATCCACGACGTTTTTCACGAGAAGATGGGTGACGTGGTTACCGGGCTCGTCAGTCGAAAAGAGGGTCAGAGCGTTTACATTCAGGTAAACAAAGTGGAGGCAGAGCTTCCTCGGCGAGAGCAAGTTCCTACGGAGCCCTACCGGCCGAATGACCGAATGCGGGTTTACGTATATAAGGTTGATGATACGCAACGAAGGCTCCGGGTCATTGTTAGCCGTACTCACCCAAACCTTCTTAGAAAGCTATTTGAGTTGGAAGTTCCGGAGATCGCTCAGGGCGTAGTCGTAATCAAAAGCGTTGCCCGAGAGCCCGGCCAGAGGAGTAAGATCGCGGTCTATTCAACCGACGAACGAGTGGACCCCATCGGCGCGTGCATCGGTCCTCGCGGAGCGCGAGTGCAGGCCATTGTGGATGAACTTTACGACGAGAAAATTGACGTGGTTCCGTACAAGGACGATGCTAAATCCTACATTACGGATTCCCTCTCACCGGCTAAGGTGAACTCCATCAAGCTGAACGAGGATGAGAGAAGCGCGTATGTGGTTGTTCCAGACAATCAACTTTCGCTGGCGATTGGTAAGGGTGGGCAGAACGTAAGGTTAGCGGCGCGGCTAACCGAATGGAAAATTGATATTCGAAGTGAGAGTCAGGCTGCAACGGAGAAGCGATAACTGGCGGGTCAAACTGTAACGGAGCGGGAACGACCGGAACGGATGTGCATTGCCTGCAGAGTCAGGCAACCGCAGTCCGAATTGTGGCGTATACGAGAAGAATCAGAGGGTGGCTTGGCGATAGGTCCAGGTCCAGGAAGAGGAGCCTACATTTGCCGCACTTTAGAATGTGTGGAATCTGCCCTGACCAAGGGGCGAGTTTCAAGAGCATTGAAGCAAACGGTTGACGGTCCCTCACAGGATGCCTTGCGAAAAGAGTTACTATGCAAACTGAGGTAAAAAAAACGGGAATGACCCACAACATTTCGGAGCTGGCAAAGAAGTTTGAGCTGAGACCGGGTGTCGTGTATGGCGTCCTGAATGATTTGGGCATCGAACACGACGGCAGCTCGTTTGATGCGGAATCCGAAATTGACGAACTCGTGAGAGAGAGTCTTCTGGAGCACGCCGGTTCTAGCGAACTCGTCCTCAAACCAAACTCCACTCCTCGCGATCTGGCAGTTGCTTTGGATGAGCCGCAACCCAGCATTCAAAAATTGCTGGTGACAAAGTTCAAGGTTATGGCTACCCTTACCACTCCGTTAAAGGATGACGTCGTCGCCAAGGTCGTTGAGTCTTTTGGATGCACGTACCGATTTGCCGACGCAGTAAAGCCGAAACCCACTCCCAAAGCAGTCGCCGCCCAAGCCAAACTGGCCGTCAAACTTCGTCCCCCGGTGGTAACCATCATGGGTCACGTTGACCACGGCAAGACCAGTCTGCTGGACTACATAAGGAAGGCAAACGTCGCCGCTAAAGAACACGGCGGTATCACTCAGCATATTGGAGCTTATCAAGTTCAAACCGACGCAGGAGTGATCACTTTTCTGGACACCCCGGGACACGCCGCGTTTACCAACATGAGAGCACGTGGGGCCCAGATAACGGATATCGTTATCTTAGTGGTCGCCGCGGATGACGGCATAATGCCTCAGACCATCGAAGCCATTGGACACGTGAAAAACTCGGGCGTGCCGATGATTGTTGCGGTAAATAAGATTGATAAGATTGGCTCAAACCCCGACAGGGTTCTCCAACAACTTCCTCAGTATGAAGTTTATCCGGAGACCTACGGTGGACAAACTGGTATTTGCCCGGTGTCTGCGATGACCGGTGAAGGGGTTCCGGAGCTCCTAGAGCGAATCCTCTTGGAAGCGGAGGTGATGCAGCTCACTGCAGACCCCAAAGCCAAACTTGAAGGTTCTGTTATTGAAGCCAAGCTAGAAAAAGGACGCGGCCCCGTGGCTACGATTCTCGTTCAAGAAGGCACCTTGCGCATTGGCGATTCCATTATTGTGGGAAACACCTACGGTCGAATCAAGGCGATGAACGACTACCGAGGGGAGAAGCTGTTGGAAGCCGGGCCCTCTACTCCGGTCGAAATTCTCGGCCTGAGTGACGTTCCCGGAGCGGGTGACCGAATTGAATTGGCGCAAGACGAAAAAGCCGCCCGAGAAGTGGCAACCGGTAGGGTTTCTCAAGACCGAGAAGCCAGCTTTGTGGTTAAAAGCCGTGGCCTTACGCTTTCCCAGTTTCGCCAGAAAATGCAGGAAGAGGACCTTAAAGAACTCAACCTCATTGTTAAGGCAGACGTGCAGGGTTCCGTAGAAGCCGTAAAAGGAATGCTGGAGAAGGTTAGAAACGACGAAGTAGAAGCCAAAATCATTTACTCCGGCGTCGGTTCAATTACGGAGAGCGATATTCTGCTGGCCAGCGCCTCCAACGCAATTGTGGTTGGATTTGGCGTGAAGCCCGAGGGGGGTGCCCGCAAAGAAGCAGAACGTCGAAAGGTTGAAATTCGCACCTACACCATTATCTACGAACTCATCGAGGACATCGAAGCCGCCGTTAAGGGCATGCTGGAACCGAAGTTTGAAGAGCAACATCTGGGTGAATTTGAAATTCGAATTCGCTTTGACTTCTCTAAGAAAGGCATCATTGCCGGATCTTACGTTACTGAAGGCAAGGTCATTAGAAACGCACTCTGCCGCGTTCGCCGAAGCCGTAACTTGGTTTACGATGGCAAAATTGCCAGCCTTAAGCACCTGAAGGATGATGTTCGCGAAGTAACCATGGGAATGGAGTTTGGTGCCACCTTTGACAACTGGCTTGACTTTAAAGAAGGCGATATTGTTGAAGCCTTTGAAATGGTTCAAGTCAACGCATAATTTGCCATTCGCGGGCCCGGGAGCGATCCTTGGCCCTTCAATTTCTCTCTGAAAATTAACCCATGCCCACCTACGTCTACGAATGTCGAGACTGCTCTGCCGTGTTTGAAGTTGACCAACGGATCACGGCTGATCCGCTCAACGAATGCCAGTCATGCCATGAACTTGGCACCATTCGTCGTCTGATCCAACCGACGGCCATCATGTTCAAAGGTCAGGGCTTCTACATCAACGATTCCGCGCGACCCTCGTCGCAACCCTCTGACCCGGCAAAGAGCGACGCGACGGCAGGCGATGCGGAATCTCCGAAGGCCGATGCACCCGCCACTAAGGCACCCGAATCTGCTACGAGCACTACCCCCGACTCTAACCCCACACCCGCCGCACCCAAGGCAGAATCCAAGCCCTCTACCCCTTCGGTCAATCCAGACAAATAGTTTTGCCGGTGGCCGAGAACATTTTTGGTCGCTGGTCCCCACTTATTTTTGACCGTAGTGACTATACTAATTACATGCGTGCATCCCGCTTGCTTCCCTCCAACTATAGTTCTCTGGTACTTGGCGTCTTCCTTGCGGGTTGCGGCGGAGCGGTTTCCCCAGATTCGGGTGCAACTGCGTCCCGTGGGTTCTTTCAGCCCACCCCCTACATGCAGTCGGTGGACCATGTAAAGGCGCTGGCTCAAGGAATGGCCGCCTACGCAAGTGATGACGATGACATCTACCCCTTGGCTGACTGGATGGCAGCCACCGCCCCTTACGTGAGAGATGCCACCGCTTACCATTCGCCCGCGGTGCCAGCTCCGGGCTATGGTTACGCATTTAGCTCTGACTTAGTTGGGAAGAATCTCCATTCGGTCGCCGATCCGGAAAAGACGCATCTGATATTCGACTCAACAAACGTTGCTTTTAACGCCGTAGCCCTGCCGTCGTCTGAACCGCAACCGGGACGATACAGTGGGAAGAATACAATTGCAACTGCCGATGGCTGGGTGCAAGATAATCCTAAACATGAGGGTTACCAGGGCGATATGTTCCGCGTTAAGGCAATGGTTTTGGCTTTACAAATGTTCTCTCAAGACAATAATGATCAGCTTCCTAAAGGCCCAACTTGGATGGACGATCTTAAGCCCTATCTCAGATCGGAGCGCTACTTCCACAGCCCTGCCCTTAAGAGTTACCAATACGGGTACGCATTCAATTCTGCGATTGCCAGGCATAGCATTATTAATATTTCCGACCCTCACAACACTCTTGCCATTTTCGACTCGACGATCCTGACTCGCAACGCCGTCTCCACCAGTGCAACCCTGCCCGTTCCGGGTCGCTACTTTGGGCAAAACGTCAGAGGCTTTGTTGACGGAACGGTTCGGTAACGTTTTAGTTTCGGGTTAATTTAGTGCTTAGTGAGCCTTGATCTAACGAGATAGGCCGTAATTGTTGCAACCCTGAATTCATCTCATCTTAGCCCGTCGGTTCCTCGCTATTCATGATGGAAACGGTTATAACTTGCCGTGTAGGAGATAGTTCATTGCAATGAGGCGATCTGGGTTTCTATCTCGTCAGGATTTATTCTTGGTAGCTTGGAGGACGGTGTAGAGTCCTTGTAAGATTCCGCTGAAAATCTTGGTTTCAAACCATTTGGGGGTGTACGCGAAGCGTGTATCCCGCGGATATCCGTGCCGCGGTGGGAGGTCGTAATCAGAAACAAAGTCACGACGCCAAGCGTGCAGCCCGCGGATATCCGTGCCGCGGCGGGACGTCGTGCCCTTAGCGCGGCACGGATATCCACCGCCTACAATTTTGGAATATTCATCTGCCAGGTCATGGAGCGCTCAACCCAATCAAAGAAAAGGGACCTTTCCATTGTCCTAGCGTAACCTTGAAAGCCTATGTGGCATCCGTTCCGAAAGACTACCCAGTCCCACTGCAAGCAGCGAAGAGCGTAGCCCGTCTCCATCACAACAGAGACGGGCGTAAGAGATTACTTTAGCGTAAACACATCCGCTTTTTTTCGGGTGGTCAACGTCAAGGGAACACGACGGATGTTAATCCGGCGGACATCGTCACATACGACAGCCAGGGGATGATTCTGGCTGACGTTGATACAAACGCGGCGAATCACACGCTTCCGGTTACTGATCCGGTGGGGCCGTTTGGTCAAACTGGCGCTTACACAGATGAGGAGAGCAAGGGCAACGGCACTTCTAGTGGCTTGGCCCTGTTGGGTCAAGGTCGATACTTTGATCCAAAGTCGCTCCGGTACATCAATCGCTTTGCCTCAATAGAAAACGAGTACCAGGCCAAAATCTTGCCCTGGGCGGTCACGTCATCTATCTTGCGTGGGGTAAGTAACGCCTACTTCGAAGGCCTGGCGGCGGTGCCCAATTTGGGCAGCGATGCGATCAGCTTCTTAACGTTAAAGAAAGTCTCCTTGGGTCACGTGCCAGAATCATGGAGCCACCCGGTCAAGTCGGGGACGGACAAATACTCCCGGGCGTTTGAAAAGTACGGGGAGATTGGTTTAGCCTTTGGCGGCACGCTATCGCTCGGTACCGAGATATCCAAAGCCCAAACAGTGCGCGACGCTATCAAGGTGAAGCCGGGGATTTACGTGTATTTCCCAGCGACGGAAAACCTAACGCCACACAAGCGGGTGACCTGGAAATAAATTTCCGTGGCTTTGTTGATGGAACGGTTCGGTAAAAGTCAGGGATCTGGTTGAATTAGTGCTCAGTGAGCCTTGATCTAACGAGATAGGCCGTAATTACGGCAAGCCTGAATATGTTCTAATCTTAGCCCGTCTTCATCACAACGGAGACGGGCGTAAAAGGTTACTTTAGCGTAAACACATCCGCTTCTTTTCGGGTGGTGGGAACCTTTATCTCTCCGCTTGCGATTCGGGCGGAGATTGCCTTCACTTTGGCGATCACGTCTGCGCTCACCTTGTTTCTTGTGTAGGTGAACGGAGACAATCCGACGCCGTTTGCCTTGAGGTCATATAACTTGGTGCCGGCCTGAAACTTGCCCTCCTTTACATCCTGAATAGTTTGGAAGACGGCTTCGTCAACGTGCTTGATCATGGAGGTGAGGACAGTTCCCGGCTCCACGCCGTCCTGGTCGCTGTCCACTCCAATGGCGTATTTGCCTTGCTCCTTGGCCGCCGCAATCACGCCGAGTCCGCACCGACCGGCGGCGTGATAGACAATATCTGCGCCTCCAGTAAACAGAACATTCGCAGCTTGCTTGCCCAGGGTCACGTCGTCCCAACTTTCCGTATACTTGGAGGGTAGGATCTGAACGGTGGGGTTGGCGGCTCTGGCCCCGGCTACGTAGCCGGCCTCAAACTTCTCAATGAGCGGCATTGACTTTCCGCCCACGAATCCCAGCTTGCCTGTCTTCGAAACCATTGCCGCCACGTATCCGGCAAGAAAACTTCCCTGCTCTTCTGTAAAGAGGAGAGAGCGCACGTTGGGGAGTTTTACTTCACTATCCACAATCGCAAATTTGATCGCGGGATACTTGGGGGCAACTGAGTTTAGCGCGTTGCTTTGGCTTAATCCAACCGCCACCACAAGGTCACACCCCTGATCGGCGAGTGCGGTGAGGTTAGTCTCGTAATCTTTCTCAAACTTGCTATCTACGGCTTTGGGTGCTTCAATCCCAAGTTCCTTCTGGGCCCGTTGAACCCCTGCCCAAGCCGAATCGTTGAAAGATTTGTCGCCTCGGCCCCCGCTGTCAAACACAATGCCCACCTTGAGCGCCTTTGCGGTGCCAGCTTTAACCGACTCAACTCGTTCTGAGGGACTGCATCCCACCGATAAAGCGCCTATCAATATCAATCCTAGCCAAATCTCGGTCTTCATTCAGTATTTCTCCGTACGCAGGTAAACTGGACGCATTATGTCCGACGTAGGCATTGCCTACGCTCAGACTTCCCCCATGGAGTCCACGATTTGATCACTTGTCAACTTACAAAGCTGGAAACCGCCTTAGACCATATGAAGAAGAGCTACACCAAGCTCGTTCCTGCTGATGCCGCGCTCGTTGCATCTGCTCTCACCCTCACCGGCCGCCATGCCATTGCACTCTACGAAGGCGAGCAATATCGCTGGCCGGAAGATTACGAAAAGCTCACGTCAGCCATGGTTCCCCAGTTAATGCTGATTAATGAAGCCATTGAGGCCAATGCTCCCAAGAGAGTGGCCAAATCGGCTCCCGAAGAAGAGCCCATTATGGTTTCGGTTGGCCTCATGCCCAACTATTCGGCCGGTGAGAACCTGCTTAAAGATCGTAAAGACCTGCAGACCCTTCTCAGTGACATTCTTCAAGACGGCGTGGAGTTTGTCTACGCGAGTTCGGATATCGGATGGCAGTGGGCGCTGGATCGAGCTAATTGGAGCACGATCACCAGCCATGATTCAAGCCGACGGATCAAAGTTAAAGCCAGCTTTACGGAAGGTGCAGTAGGCGTGGAAATGGGTCTCTCTGGCGCCAAGAAACGCCCCAGCCGAGCAAAGGTCGCCGAAATTCCAATCGAGATCGAACCCGAATCCATCATAGACATCGAAGCCGAAGCCGAACTCGCTGAGTAGCGAATTGAACTACCCCTTCCCCTCCCGAACATCCGAGTGGTGGAAGGGGCACTTTGCCCGTAACAAGCCCATTTTTACGAGTAACCGAAGAAGATTGCCTTCGGTAATCGTGCGAGGCGATCAAATGGCGGCCGCCCTTAGTGGGGTGTGCTTGCGTCACCGCTTTGCCGGGCGCGGTGCTCTTGCGGCGGCCCCGGCTATATTCTGGATTGTTGAGGCCGACCTTGACCGCGTTTGCGCGTGGCACGACTTGGCCCCTCAATTCTTTGATGTTATCAATCCGGCCGTCGAGAATCGAGAGACATTCTACAAGCAGTGCCGAGCCTTTCGGCACCTAATCCTAAATACGGAATCCACGGTTCACTTTTTGGGTGATGCCCCCCACGACGGATGGAAGAGTTGGGTTATTCCGCACCACCATTGCAACTTCTCCAATTTCCAGCTAGCGGAAGACCGCCTCGAAAAGCCAAAGGTGGTCGGTTACGTCGGTGATCCGGTTCACCTTCATGATACGGATATTATTCGTTCTGCAGTAGAGGCCCTGGGTATGAAATTTCTGAATGCACCGACCGCAAAGCTGGCCGCGTATCAAGAGATGGATATCGGCGTCGCGTGGACTAGGCGCGATACCCAGCGCGACCTCACGCGAAGCAACATAAAACTGGTGAACTTTGCCGCCCATGGAATTCCCTCTGTGCTTTGTGACTATGAAAGCTACCGGTCTGCAGACGCCGCGCTCGGCGGCGGGGCGTGTTTAATCCGCGACAGTCTGGCGGATTTTCTCGAAGGCCTTCGTGAGCTCGTGACGAATGAGGATCTTCGACGGAAAATCAATCAGAAAGGTATCCTTGCCCAGACTCAGTACTCGGTCGCTGCCATTGCGGATCGGTACCGAGAAGTGATTGCTGAACAAACTGCGCTATGATCCAACCCGATGGCGATCAGGCCCAAGATGGGCTCAAAGTGCTGGTGTTTTTACCAGCCGGTTCTCTTTATGGTGGATGTCGAGCCCCGGTGCTTGGAGCCAAGGGTTTGAGGGCTATGGGCTATGAATCCGTCTTTGCTTTAGCAGATGGTCCGCTATGGGCTTTACTGGAGCAAGAAGGAATTCGGGGAATCCCGACTGACTATCGAAATTGGATTCAGGGCCAGGGCGGCAAGATCAAGGGCCTGCGAAGGTGGATTGGCTCCCACAGAATTGCGCAAAACGCTGCGGCTGATTTTGTCGGCGAAAACTTTGACCTTTGTCACACTCAGACGATCCATTCTCCGGTGGGAGCCATGATCTCCAAACGCCTAGGGATCCCACATGTTTGGCATATTCACGAAGGCTTTCAGACGGTTCCTCCCCTCAAATTCTTGCTAGGACTTCCCCACGCGCGCCATTTCATAGATCGCTCAACGGAACTGGTGATTGTAAACTCTCAGTACACCGCCGGGGCCACTCACCACTTTATTGATGCAACTAAGTAGCGCCTGGTCTACTGTGGAGTTGTGGATGAATCAGACTACGCCGGGGTTGTGCCCTCACGTCCGCCCATGCTCGCCAATCAGGCATTGCGATTAATTCTGGTGGGATCAATTCAAGAAAGAAAAGGGCAGATCGATGCGGTACGCGCGGTGGCGGAACTTACTCAGTGCGGCGTCGCTTGCAATCTAACTTTTGTGGGGGATGGTAACGAGAAATACATTCAGAGCCTAAAGTCACTCTCTGCAGAACTCGGAGTTGCTCAGCACATAAGATGGGCCGGATTCTCTAATGATCCCCAAGCGCAATTTAGAGAAGCTGATGTCGCTTTAATGTGCTCTCGCAACGAACCGTTTGGGATGGTCACCGTGGAGTCAATGAGCTTGGGGCTCCCTACGGTCGGCGCGAAGAGCGGAGGTACGGTTGAGATCATCAATGATGGAGTCACGGGGCTTCTGTATGAGGTGGGTGATCACAAGCATTTAGCTAAACAAATTAACCAGCTTCGCATAGACTCAGACCTTACCGGACGAATTAGAGAGGCGGGATACCATTCGTCTTACAAGCGGTTTGGCATCAAGAAACACGCCGAGGCGCTCACTGAAGTTTACGCCGAAGCGATTCAGTCCTATCGTTCTCGGCAATCTCAAGAAGCTTTTGTTCGATGACCCACCCGCACACTCATCCCCAACTCACCGTGCTTGGCATCATTCGATTTCTCGTTGTAATTTGCGCGGTAGTGGGAACGTTTTCGATGTTCTCGCACGAGAGCCATATCGGTTGGGATGCCCTCCCATATTTGGGGATCATCGGTAAGCAAGACCACATGACGGACGTGCAAGCGCACCAATTTGCTTATGCAGAAGTGCGTAGAGCCACCCCAGATGACGAATATCAAAAACTAATTGCCAACCCAGATTGGCTGACCCAACACGATGCGCACGAAACCCCTTTTGGCGACAACGAATATCGATACATTTGCGCCAAGGACTATCGAGCATTTACTCAGCAATTTCCATTCTATTCTGGGCGAATCGGGTACCTCTTTTCGGCACGGGCTCTTCATGCGATCGGATTGAGCTGGGTGAGCGCCTTAAAGGCCCTCTCGTCAGTGCCTTCCGCCGCAACCCTATGGTTAATTACGGTTTGGCTGATTTGGAAAATGAAACCGATTTCGAGCCTGGGAATCATCTTACTATGGGTCTTATTGACGCCGGTAGCCCACATCTTTGCCGTCACATATCCGGACGCTTACTGTATCCCGTTCACGCTAGGAGCGTGCCTTCTCGTAACTCGTGAAAAGACGCTCATCCCAGGGTTAGGTCTTAGCCTGATTGCGGTGGTGATTCGGCCAGATTCGTTTGTGGTCACCGCGGCCCTTGCCCTGTCTTCGTGGTTCGTGTTGAGGCCATCGGATGCGATTACTCGTCGCGCGCTTTGGATCTTTCCCGCGGTGGGTTTGCTTTATGCAGTTACTATTCAGCGACTTACCGGTGCCTACCCGGTCCAAACCCTCAACTATCTCAGCATTGTGCATCGCATTCCCTATCCTGAGGACACCAAAATCGTATTCTCCGCTGTTCAGTACATCCCTGCCCTCAATCGAAGCTTGGCTCACTTCGGTTGCGCGCTGGTCCAATCACATCTCGCCGGACTTGCGATCCTCATCGTGGGATTTGTAAATCCCCAATTTAGACCGGCGACGATTCCGTTCATGGCGATCTTAGCGTCTTCGCTAGTTCGGATTTTGATTTTCCCGCACTACCAAGACCGATACTTCGACGTGCTGAACGTAGCGCTTGTGGCATCGGCAGGCCTCCTATTCATCGGCTTGGAGCAAAGCTCACATGAACCGGCCGCGGGTCAATTTGATGATTCGACGCTGAATCGACCGGCCTAATTTGTGGAGAGGTGGCATATAGCCCGGTCCGTGCTTATCTTCATACGCTTCCAGCGCTTTGAGTCGGTCCAGTTGCCGCCAATAGACCAAGAAATTAATGTATCGCGAGGCATGGAAGACATAGGGTTCGGCAAGCCGCAATTCGTACCGGCGGCAGAGGAATTTGCAAGTTCCAGTCCGAACGTCCATGCGAAGCTTCCCAACCAAACCGGTTGCTGAGTTAGTAAAATCTGACTCATCCGGGAGCAGCGTGCCAAAGCCCGACTTGGCCATGGCAAGGGAAATGCACGGCTCGTCCGCCACGTTCATGCCATCCCAAACAAATCCGAGCTGGTCCCATTGTCGGCCGTACGCCTGAACCACTTTGATAAATTCCGAAGTCTCCGCGGACCGCTCATAGTAAATAAGGCCCCCATTAAATTGGGGCATCGCGGCGATTGAGTGGTTAGTCAGGTGTTGAGGGACTGAGCCGTACCAGTTGCCTGCGGAAACATAGCGCCCCTGAACCGCAAAGCCGAGACCTTCACACGCGGTAAAAATCGGATCTAATCGCTTAAAAGCCAAGCAATCTGCATCTAGAAACAGGACTTGGTCGGCGTCGGTCCGATTCAGGGCCGTGAGCTTAGAAAGGTAAACCGAATCTGAGCGTTCATCCGGAGGCAACACATCATCAAAGTAGCGGGTCCAAGGGTAATCCGGGAGGTCCGTCACCACGACACGCCGGGTGCGATCTCCAATGAGTCTCAGAGATCGACCGAGTCCAAGGGCGCATTCGGCAAACTTGGGCTTGCCGACCGCCACCGTGAACACAATCCGCTTTGGAGTGGTCATTTCGACTTTAATCCTCGCTCTTTTTGGTCGGGGTTGATCGCTTCCGCAGGGTTCGGGCGCGACGCCTGTCTTTGTACCATCCCTGAAATTGCAACACCCACAACGCGCTCAGCCCGCGTAGCGTATTTTTAGCGATCACCAGTCGATAGAGTTGTTGGCGACCATTGGCCCAATCGTCCTTGTATGCTTCTTCGCCCTTAATGAAGTCAAAAATTGGCGGTCCATCGTTTACGCAGTCCTTGATTGCTTGAGCGATGAGGACCTTTCCCGGGTGGTGCTTGGCAAATTTTGGATCGAATCCGCCCATCAAAAAATAGACTCGTTTGGCATCGGACAAGCAGAGAAGCCCGGAAGCAGGTTGCCCATCCAGTTGAAGGGCGTAAATTCTGAGCTGACCACGGCTTAAAAAGGACCGACACACGGTTTTTAGTCGATCGCATACCGCAGGGTCCCAGAGTTGGCCGCGCTGACCCCGCGCCTGCCATCGAATAGTGTGAGCAGAGACAACCGTAGCAAAATCCTCATCCAAGGTGTCTAGGGTGGCCTGTCTCAGGGAATGAGTAGTGAAGTATTTCCGACGGCGACCCTCTTCTGCTCGAATTTTGTACGCCAACTTCTTGCCCAGGTGCGCCTCCATTTGCTCCCAGTTCTCAGGAACGTTTACCACATAGTAGGAATGGTGAGGCACTAATCGAACGGTAAATCCACGAAGCGGTTGGCTGAACGAGGCAGGAATGTTGAGATTCCCTTGACCATCAGAAAACAAGGAAAGCACCACACTATCGGGCAGTAGGCACCTAAAATCGCAGATATCAAACTCTGCGCGGCGCATCTTCAGAACGCTCAGGAAACGTTGCAATACCTCGTTTTCCTGATCTGGTTTAGCAACCAAGTCCTCATAGTCCCCGCCAAACAAACGTAGAGTTCGGGTTGAGTTCCGGTTCACTAAGTAGAGGGGAGCAAAACCACAGTCCAAATCCAGGATCCACGCGGTGTCCGCTTGAGCTTGGTAAGCAATCCAATCTGGATCTTGGAACGGCGTCGAACGGGCTCCTAGGAATTCGCGCCACCGAAGCTTTGCCGCATTGTCAATCATCAGCGGTTAAGAACGCAGAAGGAACTCATGGAGTGAGAGTGTACCAACGCCTGCCGACCGGAAATCTCAGCAACTGGGTTTAGACTCCGGGTAATGTTCGCAACCATCATGGCAGAACTCCTCAGAATTGGCGTTGCAGGTCTTACTCATGGACATGCGGGTGGCATCATCCCATCGTTCCTAAAGGAAAGCTCAGTACAACTTGTGGCGTTAGCCGAGCCGCTGGACATTGCTCCCCATCTCAAAGAAAACTTCCCCCGGCAGTATTCAAATTACAAAGAGATGCTGGCGAAGGAATCTTTAGACGGCCTCATCGTTACCAGCAACAACCGAGAGTCCTCGCAGATTGCCGTTGACGCACTTAACGCAGGAATCTCGGTATTTGTTGAAAAGCCGATGGCCGCTACCGGGGCAGACGCGCAGCGAATGCTGGAAGCCATGACAAAGTCGGGGAAAACCTTGATGATCAATTGGCCGTTTGCCTGGGAAGCTTGGCTTCACGACATGGTGCATCGCGCAAACGCGGGTGAAGTAGGTAAAGTCTTCCACTTTAAGTTCCGAAGTGGTCATTCTGGTCCTAAGGAAATCGGTTGCGAATCCTACTTTGTGGATTGGTTGCACAACGAATCTTTGAATGGTGGCGGAGCGATTGCCGATTTCGGGAGTTACGGTGCAGTGTTGTCACGCTGGATGATGGGCATGCCAGAGACGGTGTACTGCGTGAAGGGCAATCAAACCAAATCCTATTACGTGCCCGATGATCACGCAATGATCCTGCTGAAGTACCCCCACGCAACTGCGGTGCTGGAGGCGACGTGGGCGACGGTCAACTTTGGCGCCTATCCAACCGTATCCGTGTTTGGAGACACGGGCACGCTCACCGAAGAAGGGGGCAGGGTGAGGAAGTACTCCTCTCAAGGTAGCGACCTGATTGACTCAGCTCCTCTGGCTCACGTCAATTGTGCCGAAGGTTTTATCCACGCGCTACGAACCGGTGAGACGCCCGCGGGAATGCTAGATCCTCGGATTAGCGCAGATGCGAGCAAGATCATTGATGCGGCAATTAGGAGCAATAGGTCGGGAAAGGCAGAATCGCCTGACTAAACCGGGCCGGATAGGGATCCGTAGCTTGGTGCGCATACGCTAAGGGCGCGGGTCCACACCCTAAATACCTCGGGTGAGGTTCTTAGCGCTCGAATCGCCAACTGGCGCGCGCCAGATGGGTCCCCATCTCGCTTCTTATGCCGGGCCATCGCGCTCAGCGCGATCCCCGCGTCTCGGTACAGCATGCGGACGTAACGGTCGCGACAGGCGGCCGTAAGTTCGGAAAACAGCTCTGCCCGCTTGGGCAGAAACAGGTCCGTAATTAGCTTGTACTGAGCCTCATGAAAACGGAAGCCCGAATTGGCGAGGCTGGTGGACAACACGTTGTACCGAACCAGCTTTTCCGGCAGATGGCAAAATTCATATTTCGAAGCGAGCATCATCCAACCGTACCAATCCGAGCAACGCACGGCTTCGGAAGCAAAATTCCCAACCCTTAGCATCGCTTCGCGTCGAAAAACAACGGAACTATTAATGATTCGATTATTGGGCAGAATGTGATCGAATGAGGAATGTGCACCCAGAAGGGAAAGGTCTCGTGCGACTACTTCGTTTCCCGGGTACACGTACCAGCCGTCAGTATGGATAAGAGCTGCGTCGGATTGGTCCAACGCAGACAGTTGCCTTTCCAATTTATTCGGCAACCAAGTGTCGTCGCTGTCAATAAACGCAATCAATTCGCCTTTGGCTTCGGCAACGAGTCGATTTCTTGCGGCTCCAGTGCCGGCATTAGCCACTCGAATAACACGCGCACCAAGCCCCATCGCAATGATTCCACTGTCGTCTGTGCTCCCGTCATCCAGCACGAGGATGTCGAAGTCTCGGTAAGTTTGTGCGTGAACGGATTCTAACGATTCGGAAACAGTCTTAGCGCCGTTGTAAACGGTCATGCAGACAGTCACTCGTGGCATAGCCAAGATTACCAAGTTCCACCCAAGTAGAATTATGGGACAGCATGTTTGGCCGGTCTTTCATTCTAAAAATCTCGTCCTTGCCCCGAATGGAAGCCTTTGTTAAGTCCAGCCGGATTTTTCGCCCTATGGTGGGGCGATTCATTGCCGGTGACGGACTAGATGACGCGCTCGTTGTGAGCCGTGCTTTGATTTCTAAATCTCTAAGCGTTTCTCTAGATTATTTAGGCGAGAATACACATTCAAAAGAAGAAGCAAATACGGCGGTAGCCACCTACGTCTCCATGCTGGAAGCGATTGCCAAGCTCCCGGAATCAGCGCGTAAAAGCTCTGCCACTGAACCGCTGAACATCTCAATCAAACTTACTCAGTGCGGCCTAGACCAAGAAGAAGCGTTTGCCGAAAAAAACCTCAGGCACGTTGTCTCGGTGGCTGCGAGATATGAGAACTTTGTTAGGGTTGACATGGAAGCGTCTCCTTACACCCAAAGAACCCTGGATATGATTCAGCGCGTACAGGCTGATCTCCCCAACACGGGAACCGTACTTCAGAGCTACCTTTACCGAACGGACGAAGATGTGGAACGGATGATCGAAAAGCAGATCCGCATTCGACTGGTCAAAGGTGCCTACTTAGAACCCAGCACCGTTGCCTATCCCGAAAAGACAAAGGTAGACGAGGCTTACGTCCGACAAGCCAAGCGACTCGTCTTGGCCGGAAGATATCCCGCCCTTGCCACTCAAGACGAACGGATTATCAACGAAATGACGGCCTTTGCAAAGGCACAATGCATCTCGCCAGACCGGTTTGAGTTTCAGATGTTGTACGGCATTAGGCGAGATCTCCAAGAGATCCTGGTCAATCAGGGATACAACGTTCGAATCTACGTTCCCTTTGGAGACGCCTGGTATCCCTACTTCACGCGTCGCTTGGCCGAACGGCCCGCCAACGCTCTCTTCATTGCCAAAGCTCTCTTTAAGGGTTAAGCGGTCGGGCATGGATTCCCAGGTGCGTGGCCACCACTCGCTCTCGACCCGGTAAATACATATCAACGGGCTCGTTGAGAAAAGTCGGCTTGCCATCCGCTCCCTGGGCCACCATCGTTTCAGACCCTTCGCCATTCAAATTCAGGGCATCCTCGGCTCCCAAACTCTTCATCACTTGGCCAAGTTCCGCCAGCGACAGGCCCTCGCTTCGGCCCGGTTGTCGGCCGTCAACCACTAAAAGGATCATATGCTTTTCGTCTTTGCTGAGGCCGATTGCCGTTCTCGGCTGGATATCGAGCTGTTTTTCCCCAAAGTGACTTGTTGCGGGAACTTTGCCCTCCTGGAGCACCATAAAATCTCCGGAAATGTCGGCCAAGGGACGATTGAGCGCTCGAAAAGTAGGCTTACCGGAATCATCAAAATAGAGGCTCGGGTAGCGCGGGCTCACCTTACCAAACTCATGACCCTGAGAAACGTAGCTCCCCACCGCCGTGACTCGATCCCCGTCGCGCGGGTAGAAATCCAGCGGGTGTCGCGACCAGAACGGCCAAAAATAGCTTGCATTGATCGCAACTTGGCATGAGGTTCTCTTTAAGAACGTAGACGTTTTCTGGGCCTTAAATGCAAATCGCCCCTCGTAACCTTTGGTAAATTCAAACGAGATGCCTGGCGTCGTGAGGTCAACGTAGAGAATATTCAAGCTCACGGGCCGAGGACTCGTTGCCGATCTCCTCTGAAATCGGATGCCTTGGAATATTTCTCCGTTCCGGTCTGATGGTTTTCCACGACTCCAATAGCCTGCCGCACTAACTAAGATCAAGCATAGTAAGCAAACCGGAACCATCCAAAGCCAACTCCCCCTTCCCCTCGCCATACGCGGTGCAACCTATTTTGGCCATCCAAGCGTTCCCCATTGGCCTACTTTGTCAGTATTATTTTGACCGCCGCGATGGCGGACAGGATCAAGATTGAATTTACAAACGCCTTCTGCGGAATCATCCTAAACGTCTGCCTACCCACAAGTGCGCCCACCAGGATCACCGGCGCCGCCCAAAGATCGAAAGTTAACGTGTCCAAGGTGAATATAGGCGCCGCTTGGTTGTCTGCATTGAGCCACAAGAGCAGCGGCACTTTGCTGAGATTAAAAATAAAGAAATACCAGGCCGTGGTTCCCATCAGCTGGTCTTTGGCCATACCCGTTGCTGTCATGTAGATAGACATGAGCGGTCCCGCCGCGTTGGAGACCAAGGTTGTGAATCCGGCAACGACGCCCGTGAACCTGGTACCGATGGGTGAGGTGGGGACCAGTTTGTCTCCTAACTTCCCTCTCAAAAGGTGAAGCACCAGCATTGCTAACACAATTCCTCCAATAATCGGGTTCAGCAGATCGTTGTTTGCGTGGTGATCGCCCAAATATTTCAGAAATCCAGTTCCGATGAATAAGCCGACCACAACCCAGGGAGCAAGTACCTTCAGTCGATTCCATTCCGCGTGTTGTCGATAAAAGGCAACCGCAAAGCAATCGGCAAACACCAGCATCGGTAAGGTTGCCCCAACACTGAGGCGTCCACCAAAGGCGGCGGCCATTAAAGGAACCATCAATATTCCCGATCCCGGTAGTCCCGTCTTAGAGAAACCGACCACAAAGGCCGCTAAACCTCCGCAAACAATCTGCCAGTTCTCTAAATGCATCGGCAATGTGTAGCTTGTCGCCTGGAAAGACTAGCCGAGAAGTCGGCTTAGCCAATTCAGAGAATCGGCCAGACTCTCCGCTGAGATGGTGTGCCCCATTTGGTATTCGTGGTATTCCACCGCGGCACCCCAGCCGACCAATTTTTCTTTGATTTCCCTCCCCCCGGTAACGGGAAGCACGTCGTCCAGCGTTCCGTGTTGAACAAGGCAGGGCAATGCGTTCAAAGTGGTGGCAGGCTCGGTGTATTGGGGCCATCGGCCGCTCCAAACCATTGCTGCGTCCATCAGCGTGGGTTCTTCGCAAAGGAGGGACATGGTCATGATGGAACCCTGACTAAATCCGCCAACGACCATCTTCTTTCCACCACGCGGAAGGCGGTTGATTTCTGCTGACAATGCTCGCAAGCTTTTTTCACGCTGTTCCACGTCAATTTCAATTCCGGATGCCGTCCACTCAATGTCAAACCACGCATATCCTGGCCCGTAACTAAATGGGGCCCGGAAAGACACGATATCCCAATCTTCGGGAATGTATTGGCCCAAATCAAACAGGTCCTGCTCGTTGCTTCCTAGGCCATGTAAGAGCACCAAAAGTCCCCGGCTGTGGTCGGTAAAACGCGATACGCTGGTTAAGTTCATTCAGTGGGCCCGATTTCAAATTGGGAAGCATCAGCGGCTAACCACGGTTGGGTGGAGACTCTTTCTACCTGACCCGGTCCGTTACCAAGATTCTGAATCAATTGATCTAGTACGGCGGAGTCTTTATGCTCCGCAACAATTTCAACCGAACCATCACGGCGGTTGCAAACCGAGCCGGTGACTCCGAGTTGCCGGGCCTGGGTTCTCACCCAATATCTAAAACCCACGCCTTGGACTCTCCCCAACACAACGACCCTAATCGAAGGCATGTCAACCCGTTTACCCTAACCTTGCCGGATTCGGGGATTCAGATTTGGCACGAAAAGTGCATAACGTTATAATGATATTCACCGTCATACCCTTGAAACCATGAAAAACCGCCGCGCTTTTACCCTCATTGAACTTTTGGTTGTTATTGCCATCATCGCGATCTTAGCGGCAATTCTCTTCCCTGTCTTTGCCCAAGCCAAAGAAGCGGCTAAAAAGACATCTTGCCTTAGCAACCTAAAGCAGATTGGCATGGGAATCACTTTGTACTTGAACGACAATGACGACCGCCTACCGGACCGTAGAGACCTCAAGACTTCTTTGCCCGGCGGATGGAGACCATGGACAAGTTGGCCCGCTTCTGATCCACGGGGCGGTTGGGCGGCATTGATCATGGATCCTTATATCAAGTCAAACGATGTCTGGTCATGCCCTAGCGTGAAGGGATCTTCAATGGGTGACGTAATTCAAGTGAAGCAGTCCCTTGACACCAAAGTTGACGGGCCGACATCGCGGTATTGGCTGTGGCGGTTTGACCAGGTTACCGATCCGGTTCCGTTGGACAATCTTTGGGGAAAATCATTTGACCAAAGCCTTGCCGACCTTCAGCAAGCCGGTAATCCGCAGGTGGGTTACCCTCAGGGCATCAGCGACATAGAACTGGCGGTTGATCCGTACTTCCCCAAAACAATTAAGAAGGTTTCTCCCGCCCTCAAGGGTAAGGCCGTTCATGTCGGCGGAAGAAATCGCCTGTTTCTTGATTGCCACGTAAAATGGGTTCGAGACGTGCGCACTAACCCCTGAAACTGAAAAATGGGTGCCCAAATAAGCGATTAGGGAACGAATTTTTCTTTTAGAACCGTCCTGCTCTTGGCGTGTCTCGTGGTAACGACCCATCTTGCCGACACCGTATTAGATACAGTAGGACTGTTAATGACCATCACCTCAAAATGTCGCTCTTTTGTGGCCGCTTTGCCACTCACCCTTGCCCTAGCTTTTGGGGCCACTGCCTATGGGCAAACTCCACCCCCGCCTGCCCCTGTCCCAGGGCCGGGTCCGGTGCCCGGTCCGGGCGGTCCTAACCCCGGCTCTCCCGGAGGGTTTCCGCCCGGATTTCCATCCGGAATGTTTCCCGGCGGAATGGATGGCAAGCAGGGTGAGCCCAAGCCCTATAAAGATGTAGTGACCAAAGAGGCGGTAACCCAGTCTGGGCTTTTCAAAGTCCATCGCATCGAAGATAAAGTTCTTTGGGAAATACCCGCCAACTTGTTGGGACGCATCTTCTTATGGGAAACCGAGGTGGCTGAGTTAGCCCCCGGATCTTCTTATCCCGGAACCAATGCGGGGACCCAAATGGTTAAGTTCACCCGCCGAAAGAACAAAATATTTCTTCGGACGGTAGATTTTAGTTTGAGATCAGCCAGTGACGGTTCCCTGGCCACCGGCGTGGCCGCCAATTCTTTTGAGCCCATTATCGCCAGTTATAACGTAGAGGCGGAGGGCGAAGGCAAGTCGGCGGTCATTGATGTCACCCAGTTGTTCATCAGTGACCCCGCCGATTTCTCGGTCAAAGGAGTGGTTGGAGGAGGTGGCGTAGACCCCAGCCGCTCTTACATAGACAAAGTGAAAGATTTTCCAATGAACATTGAGACTCGGTCTGTCCTCACCTTTGTCGGGGGAGGTGGATCGTTCAACCCATTTTCTCAGGGGGGAGGCTCTGGCGGTAGCGCAACTTCGGCTTTGGTTCACTACAGCCTTTTGCTATTGCCGGAGAAGCCAATGATGGGACGCCTTAAGGACTCCCGAATCGGATTCTTCAGTACCTCATTCACGGAGTACGGCGGAGACAGTAACCTAGCCGAGTCCCGCCAGTTTATAAATCGATTTAAGCTGGAGAAGAAAGATCCAAAGTCTGACCTTTCCCAGCCCGTAAAGCCCATTACGTTCTACATCAGCCGGGAAGTCCCCGAGAAGTGGCACTCCGCTCTAAAGCGTGGGGTGGAGGCATGGCAGGTTGCGTTTGAGAAAGTCGGAATTCGAGACGCGATCGTTTGCCGAGATGCGCCGACAAAGGCGGAAGACCCAGATTGGGATCCCGAGGATGCCCGCTACTCGGTGATTAGGTGGGCCCCTTCCCAAGTTGCCAACGCAATGGGTCCTTCAATTCAGGATCCTCGAAGTGGCGAGACCATTTCTGCCCACGTGATTATTTGGCACAATATTTCCCAAATTCTCAACCAGTGGTACTTCGCTCAATGCGCCAACATAGACAAGCGTGCGCAGAAGCTTCCCTTGCCGGATTCGCTAGTTAATGAATTGATTGAATATGTGGTTAAGCACGAGATTGGGCACACTCTGGGCCTTGAGCACAACTTCAAGGCAAGTTCGTTCTACACCACCGCGCAGCTCCGAGATCCTAAGTTCACAACCGAGAACGGGTTAAGTTGTTCCATCATGGATTACTCCCGGTTTAACTACGTGGCTCAGTCCACGGATGGAGTGACACGGACCATTGGCGCCTTGGGACCTTACGACATCTTTGCCATTGAGTACGGTTACAAGGAGATTCCCGGCACGTCCTCACCCTTGGCAGAAAAGCCAGTTTTGGACCAAATTCTCGCTCGCCAAGTCACCGATCCGAGGCTTCGGTTTGGAAACTATAAATATTTCCAAGACCCAACTACCCAGTCGGAGGATATCGGCAGTGATGCCGTTGAAGCGTCGACCCTTGGTTTTAAGAACCTAGACGCCATCGGCGAGAAGTATCTGCTGCCCGCCACAACGTATAAGTTGGGTGACGATTACTCTAAACTGGCTACCGGGCTGAACAGTCTGATGTCCCAGCGACTCCTGGAGACATACCACGTTTTGGCCAACGTTGGCGGAGTTGTAGAGACGGACTACCACGCCGGTCGCGGTGGCGATGTGTTTAAGCCGGTTGACTTGGAGAAGCAAGCCAGAGCGGTAAAGTTTCTCACCACTACCGCGCTAGAAACGCCAAAGGGCATTTTTGTGCCTCAGGTCATGAACAAGATTCAGCCCGACGGCTTGATTGAGGAGGCAACCACATTGCCCAACTTCATCTTCCGCGGCTTGCTCAGTGAATCTCGAATTCAGCGTCTCTACGATGCCGAGGCGATGGAACCCGGTAAGGCGTACCCCGTAACCTCTCTGGTGGATTCTTTGTTCATCGGAGCTTGGTCTGAACTCACGAAGCCGGCCCCGGTGATTGACATCTATCGACGAACTCTCCAACGTACGTTCTTGAGGTCAGTTGACAGCCGAATCAACGGGAGTTCGGCTAACCAAACCGAACTGCGCCCTCTTCTCAAAGAGAAACTTCACCTTCTGGCCAAGACCATTGACGTTGCTTTGCCAAAGGTTAGAGACGCCGCCACCAAGCGTCATCTCGCCGAAAGCCGTAACGACATTGTGAAGATTCTTGACAACAAGTACACTCCGCCATCGAGCAGTGGTGGCCTTACCCTGCGAGAATTGCTGATGGGTGGGTTCAACGGTAAGAAGAAGGACCTGGGAACGGGTTGCTTCAGCGACTTGGCTCGGATTCCGCTAGAACTCCAAAAGTAGTTCTGGAGATTTCATCTAGATCCCTTTGCGCCCGCGTGGCGCAAAGGGTTTTTTTAGAAGTCTACGGGGCGTAAGTAGTACTCGCCAATTGCGGTGGAGCTGAGCATGGCCACCGTAGGCAACCGGCGCTTCCAGTGGGTGCCATCCACTCTTTTCCAAACGAGGTCTACTTCTGCCTGCGGAAAGCCAATCTCCACTAACTTCTCTTTGGAGTATCCCTGCGTCATGAAATGCAAAATCTGGTCCGCTCGGGCGTAGGTAATGCCAAAGTCGGATTCGTCGGTCTGCCCTTTTATCAGATCGGCCGAAGCCGGTTTGTGGACAATCTCTTTCGGGACCCCAAGTTCTGCCGCAAGTTGCCAAACCTGGGTCTTAAAGAGGTCACCTATCGGGTTGATGGGCGGTGAGTCATCGGCATGCCATGTGTAGTACCCAAACAGCCTTTCGCTTTTGTTTCCGGTTCCTACGGGTAGGCCGCCCACTTTGGCACTTTGGTCAAACAGCACAATCATTCGCGTGCGCGCGCAAACATTGCCCAGTCGCGGGGCGGAAATCTCTGGCTCATGGTTCCCTACATAACCATCGACCATGGGCGTGATCTCAATGATGCGAGTTTTGATGCCCAGGTCATCTTCCACAAGTTTGGCGTGATCTAAGCTCTCTTGCGAAGATATCTTGTACGGCATCTTAAACGCGTAAACATTCTCGGGACCAAACGCCCTTGCGCAAAGATAGGCCACCACCGCTGAATCTACGCCACCCGAAAGGCCAAGAACTACTCGACTAATTCCGCGACGGCGTAAACACTCATCCCGCAAAAACTTAACGAGCCAATCCGCAACGAGTGACGCATTGATCCGCAGAAATTCGGGGTCGTGAGCATCCACGCGAGGCGCTCTCAGAACGGACAATTCCATGTCTATAGACTACTCGGGTTAAGGCTTGTTGGTGCGACGACTTATGATAGATGGGGCAACTTGACTAAGGTTGAGTGATAATATTGGAGGGACCTTTACAAATTTATTGCTCTCTGTTTGCACAGTGTTTCAACCGGGGACGGCTATCTAATCGGACCTGGCCAAGTTTTGTTGCTTTCCCCCAACCCGTGGGAGTGGAGGCCCATTATCTCCTCCGACGAACCGACTGAAATTCGAAATCCGCCTGGCGGACCACCTTTAGTAAATCGCCTTTTAGGGAGAAATTGCGGCGGTTGCGTAAGTCCAAAGTCCCCCTTGCGCTCTAAAAGGGTCCGCTGGATCGTCGCATGATGTAGATTAGAAGCACGATAGAATTGTTCTGTCGTAAGCAACCGCCAGAAAGAACTGGCCCAGTTTTATCTGGTGAGGAAGCAAGAACAACATGTCAGGAAGTATTAGATTAGCGGTTATCTTGTTGGCGTCGGTATTTGCCGCCTACTTTGTCTTCAAAATCGTTACTGCGCTGGTCTTCCATCTGCTTTCGCTTTTGATTCCAATCGCGATCATTGGCGGCGTTGCGTATGTGCTGTATATGGTGATCAGCCGAAAGTCGCTCACCGGTGGCCGACGTCTTCTTCCCTAAAGACGCCGGCCCATGCAGGGCGGTATAATCTGCTACCGAGTGCTCCGGTCGTCTAGCGGTTAGGACATTGCCCTCTCACGGCAAAGGTCGAGGGTTCGAATCCCTTCCGGAGTACCAAGTTTCTGTCGCTCATTTTGTGCCCATGGACCAAGTCGTTCGAGAACAAATTCGCGCTTGGAAGGCGGCAGTGGATGCTGACAACGAGCTTGTTCTTGCGGAAAAGCGCAACCGTACGCCCGCCCAGCGAATGATGCTTTTACGGGCATTTATCCAGGGTCATGGGCAAATCCAGATTTCAAGAAGCAAACCCGAGTCTCGGGACCATAAAATGCCTTACAAAGAAGTGCAGGAGCGATTAAGTGGCCGGAACTCCAAACGTTCAGGCAGCATCTAGCGCTACCCTTTCCGCACTTGTTAGCGGATGGACTCTGTTGGCTTAGATGATTTGCCTGTTCGATTCGATCCAGCTCGCCTAAGGGGATCCCTGGTGCTAATAGGTGTGCTGAATTGTGAACCTTGTCGGGTTTCAGAATTATTAAAAACTCGACAGTCTTCCACTGGGGGTGTACCTCGCGTTATAACGAGGGCTTGGCGTCGGTTGCACTTGTCCGCTTATAGCCTCATGATTTGTGAAGCGTAAATTTTGCACCAGACACGTTGCATCTAGCATGGCTGATGTAATAAGCCTGGAACGATTGCCACTTGTAAAGCGTCCCACAACAAAGAAGCATCAAATTATATGTTTTTACTCTGCGAGATCTTGCGACTATGATTCACACCCATCAAGTACACCCGTTGACAGATTTCCTTCGTAACTCGAAAGCGTTCACCGACCAGATTGATCAACAAAAGGAGCCGGTCGCGCTTACGGTCAATGGAAAAGTAAAACTTGTCCTCATGGACTCCGAAAGTTTCGAGGCTCTCTCCAAGATCCAAGAGCACCAGCGATTCATCGCGGCTATTCGAGAAGGTGAGAAGGCCATCCAGGAAGGCAAGTGCCGCCCCGCCGAGGAGGTCTTCACTGAAATGAAGGCCAAATATGGTTTTTAAGGTCGTCATTACCGCACCCGCAGAGCAAGACATCGATGAGGCGACCCAATATATAGCTGACGACTCCCAGTCGGCAGATTCTAAGTGGAACGCGGAGCTTTGGACGGTCATCTTTTCCTTGAAGGAAATGCCCTCTCGGTTCTCCGTAATTCCAGAAGCAGAAGAGTTGGGGTTTCCCTACCGTTCGATTAGCCATTATGCGCATCGCATGATATTTCGAATTGATGAAACATCCGAAACTGTCTTCATCATCCGGGTTTTCCACGGGGCTAGGAGGTCGCTGACGCAAGAGGAAGTGTGACCCGGCTCCGTCTTCCAAATATTCGAGGCTATTGTGTTGCCTCTGTCTAAAGATAGTAAAAGATGGTTTTCATGCTGAAAACTATTGGAAACTAGTTCTTTAGCCAGTTCGAAATGTGCCTAGGGTGACCGGTCAGGGCATGCAAGCGGGTCGCATGTGGGATCATAAACAAAACTGAGCAGTGGTAAACTGCGCCAACTTTGCAATCCCTAGATGTTGCTTTAAATGAACACGCGTCGGCACTCACGGAAGTGGTGAAGCTGGGACGCGAGCTTGGACGTGCGCTAAAGGGGTGGGAGCAGGCGACCGCTGACGGCAATCTCGCCGACATCCGAAAGCTCGCGGATCTAGTGGTTGATCTAACGGCACGGATGACAGACCCTGCCGCGAAAGCCGCAGATTCCTGGACCTTTGATGCCAAAGGGTATCTCAACTCATCCGATTGGCTGGCTGAACTTGAAGCGAAGGTAGCTGAAGTTGGCGGCCTGCGCGCCTTTCCGGGACAAGCCGAACTTATTTGTCCTCCGGTTGCAGTCCGCGCCGATGCGAACAGAAGCGCATTGAAGATTGGTAAGAAGACGTGGAAGAAGCTGAGGCCATCCTCGGTCGTGGCTGAGTTGAAAAAGATCGCAAATGCCAGCTCGGGCTCCAACAGCCAGGCCTTCTTGGAGACTCTATACGGTGTTGCAATCAGCCCCCAGACTAAGTGCGGCGACGACAATAATGCCGGAGTCGTAACGGCTAAGTTGAGGGACATCTACGACGTGCTTGCGCTGAATGCGGCATGGAAAAAGGAAAATTCCGATCTTGCCTTTGCACAAGCTCTCTACGCCTTGCACGGCTCCGAGGTGAGGCTGACAAAGTCGCAACGTAAATACCAGTTCGAGTTCCCTTCTGGCCACCCCAAGCCAAGTGACCTATTTTCTGTGGTCGCCGACGATGGGAAGACCATCAGCTATTACATGATCCACTTTATATAGCCTATGACTGAACGACCTTTATCGCAGCTAAGGCTCAAACCACTTTCACCGTCTGAATGGCTAAAGACGACTGAGAAGGAGTTGCTTGACGGGCTAATTAAAGCGGGTGGGTCAGCAGTCCGCTTCGTCGCCGGTGAGGATGACGATCTTGACCTGGTAACCGCGAGGATTCGCGCAGAATCTGAAGCACAGGGATATCACTTTGTCTTGGCAGACCCATCGGACCTTCGTGAGGACGGCAAAAAGCCTGACCTTCACCAGATTGACAAGCTGTTTTTTTGCATTGCTAAGACAATAGCGTGGGCCAAAGATGCCCAACGCCTACTCTTGACCGAGCTACCAGACCGTGGCTTGCGGATGCCGAACGACCAGGTCACTACCGATATTGATGCGGTTGCAGAGGCCAGCGGGCTGGATAGGAGCGAGGTTAAGAACAGGTATCAGCGTCTGGTGACCGATCTCATTCTTCGCGACCACGGGATGGCCCTGCAGCTACGAGTTGCGCTTACCGCGCTTGGTCGCGCTCAGCTGATTCCCGAAGAGTTGAGTCCAACCAGTGAGGAAGTGCTCCTGGGCTGGCTTCGAGGTAAGGCAGAGCCGGGCAGTGCGGCGACTCTCAAGCGGATCCGAATTTTTGAACGTATTAATCGCGCTAACGCAAAGTTCATGCTTCAATCCCTTACGCATTGGTTACCAAAAACGGGCAAGAATGGCCTGGTATTGATATTCGACTTCCGACCGTATGAGACGGTCCAGAGGACGAAGAGAGAGATCACATCTCTGCGTGAAGCACATCTGCACCAAATGGCACTTGAAGGCAGGGGGGCGTCGGCGGACGAACTCAATGCGATGTTCTCTGATGAGCCGACGGGAAGAGCGGGGGTTTCCTACGGCAACATGGCATACATTCAAGCGCTTGAGCAACTTCGCCATTTCATCGACGAAATCGAAGGGATGGAGAGCTTCCTTCTTATCGTCCTAGGTTCGCCAAAATTCTTTGACGGCCGTCGCGATGGTCCTTCGTCGCAACGACGCTTCACAGACTATGATGCGTTACAAACTCGAATTGGGTTAGAAGTCCACGACTCCCAACGACAGAACCCTTCGGCAACTCTGGTCTACGTCGGGGGAGCCAAGTGACGCCGGACTTAGAGTCAGCTAGGGCACTGGAATCGTTGCGCTCTGGTGTTCCAGGAGATGCAGCAGTCAGAACGCTAGGAACGACTCAAAACGCGATTGCCCAGAAGTTCCGTGACGCGGTTGATTCAGTCTCCTCGGCACAAGGGGTCACTCCGTTGGTGATATCAGCCACCTTCGGAGATGGCAAGTCGCATTTGCTAAAGTATTTGCGAGCTGAGGCGGAGAAGCTGGGTTACGCAACGAGCATCGTCACGGTGAGCCCAGAAATGCCGCTGGGGAACGCTCACGTCGTCCTTAAAGCCATCGCAGAGAGTGCCACCGCGCCAGGAAAGATCGGCAAGGCGATGATGGAGCTGGCTTATGCCAATGACGTGCCAAAGGATGCGATAGGAGAACTAAGGAAGTGGGCTAGAGATGAAAACATTTCTGACCGATTTAAAGCACTACTGCAAATCTATGAGGACAATCGCAGTGACGAAGAGCTGAAGATAGACATTCTGGGTGATCTGGAAGGCAGGCCCATCACCAAGACTCGTATTGTATCGGCATTAAAAGCTCTCGGCGCGGGGTCGCACTACGACCTCAAAGCGCCAAAAAATGCCCTATTGGCCCATGACCGCCTCAGAGTGCTTGCCCAATTTTTCCGAGCACACGGGGCAGGTGGGCTGATTGTCTTTTTTGACGAAGTCGAGCGCATTGAGAAGTTTTCGTTCGGGGCAAGATTGGCCGCTTACGAGCAAATGGGGTGGTGGCGGTCGGTATGTGAGCAGCCCGGTTCGGCCCTCTATTCCGTTTTTGCCCAGACCGCCGGGTCAATTGAGCAGTGCTTGAGAGACAAGGGGGACGAGGCCAGGATCGGCTCGTTTGGCGACAGTCCGAGCGATGCTCTCGCCAAGGACGGGATTTCCCTCTTAAGGAATACCGATCTTCTGGAGAGAGCGACCGCCGAGCAGCTGGAAAACCTGCAACACGGCGTTGGAGATTTGTACTTCAAAGCCTACGGGATCGTGCCCGAGAAGCTCCCGCCCAGAAAGAACTGGACATCGGTTCGTTCTGAGATCCGCCGGTGGATCACGATGTGGGACCTCCAGCGCCATGACCCTACCTACCGACCACGGATAACCGAATCTGAAGTCGTCCACGATACCCAAGAGATCAGTGATAGCGACCTCCCAAGCATTGACGATGAGTAAGGGTTTATGCCCATTCCTTACCGCCCAGTTCCGCGACCGGCTGCCAGCACCCACGCCGCCTATCTGCACGTGGTTGCAAATGGCAGGTTATTTTACGGCGGTCTCTTGATCTCGGATGCGCTGGGCCAGCCCGTAGAGTTTGTCCACACCAGTGCGGCGACACCATCGGGCGTGCTATGGCCCGAAGATGAAGCGAGAGAAATTGCGCATTGTCGCCTTGCTCACTCTCTTTTCGACGCCTGCCAAAAAACACCGGCGGTTCTCATTGCATCCGAGTCCATCGGATCAGCCAAGTTCTGCCGCGAGCAACTTGCACCCTCGATCCCCTTTGCGTTGGTCGGCGAGTCCCCAACCCTGGACGTTACTTGGATTGGCCAAGCGCCCTCGGGTAGTTCCGCCGCCTCCGTCCTCTTTGAGGAACTGAAGCGCCGGAACCTCACCGCCGAACCGTTCGATCGTGTTGTAGCCGCCCTCGCTGAGGTGTACCCGCATACGGGCTTGGGCAAGAATGATAACTCATGACCAAGGGCCGGCCCGGCTCTTGCAGCCAAGGTTCCGGCTACTCGGCCTGATTCCAGGTCGTGAGATTCAGCCGAAACCGCCTGCGCGCGTGGCGATCGAGGAGCTGTCTGCTGGAAGCGTGCGTAGCCTCATCCCAGGCCGCTTGACGCTCACCTCGGTCGACTTTGCCGAGATTGCGAGCATCTCCGTGAGTACCCCGAGTAGCACGTTGCTCAATCGGGTACACGAGGGACCAGAACGCGAAATCTCGACGGGCTCAGACGGGCCCCGCGGCATGCGACTGGCGGAGCACCAAATGCCCCGAGAAGATCCACTTCGAGCGATACTAACATCGATTCTTCAGCCTCCCATCGCGGACCTTACAAAACAGGATGGAATTCTGGAGTGGCCTCACGAACTACTTCCGTACCAGCGCGAGGGCGTTCAAGCACTGGTGGATCGCCCGCAGTTGCTTCTCGCTGACGACATGGGCCTCGGTAAGACCATCCAAGTGCTGGCCGCACTGCGCATCTTATTTCAAAGGGGAGATGTGCGGCGCGTCCTTATCGTTGCCCCGGCCTCTTTGCTTCGACAATGGCGCAAAGAAGCAACAAAGTGGGCGCCGGAGCTTCGCACTCTCGTCATTGCCGCCCCCGCTACGGAACGGGCCGCCCTCTGGCGATCGCCCGCACACGTATATATTGTGGGATACGAAACGATCCGCAAGGATGTGTCTCCAAACCATCCCTCCCCCGCAACCAGGAAGCCCTGGGATGTAGTCGTGCTGGACGAGGCATCAAAGATTAAGAATCGAGACAGTCAAGTCGCCAAAGCGGTCAAACTTCTGCCTCGTCGGCGGCGATGGGCACTTACCGGCACGCCTCTGGAAAACAGGATTGACGATGTGTACTCAATCCTCGAATTCATACTTAACGAATCCGCTCCCGTTCGGCCACTGTTCCCTTCGGTGGAACTCCTGCGCGAGTTTTTGCGTGAACACCAGCTTCGCAGACGCAAGGTCGATGTGCTCAAGGAGCTCCCCCCGAAGACGGTTGAGAACATCTTTCTCGACTTACTACCCGCACAGCGAGAGGCGTATGATCTCGCCGAGGCGCAGGGGATTGTTCAGCTTCGTGCAAGGGGAGCCAAGGTAACGATAACTCACATCCTTGAACTCATTATGAGGCTGAAACAGCTCTGTAATGTGGACCCTGCATCTGGGCAGAGTTCCAAGATTGAGGATATTGTGCGACGGCTGGCGTCATTGATCGAAGAAGGGCACCGCGCACTTCTCTTCTCTCAGTTCACCGATGAGCACTTCGGTGTGGCCTTTGCCGCGAACAGGCTCAGAGCCTTTATGCCGCTGACCTATACGGGCTCAATGTCGGCGGGGCAACGCGTCTTGGTTGAAGAACAGTTCACTAACAACAGCCTTCATAAAGTATTGATGCTGTCCTTGAAGGCGGGGGGTATGGGCCTTAACCTACAGTCGGCCTCCTACGTCTTCCACTTGGACCGCTGGTGGAATCCGGCCACCGAGGACCAGGCAGAGGCCCGGTCGCACCGAATGGGGCAGAAATTTCCGGTCACCGTCTACCGCTACACGTGCGCGAAAACGATTGAGGAGCGCATAGAGAACATCTTGGAGACAAAGCGCGAGCTGTTTCGGGATGTGATTGATGACGTGACTCTGGACATGGGCCGTGTCCTATCGCGTTCGGACATCTTTGGGCTGTTTGGCCTGCAACCGCCGGTCGGCACACCGTTTGCTTCAACGCATCCCGTTTTCGGAACGATGTCCGGGACTGAATTCGAATGTTGGTTGGCCGAAAGATTGCGAGAGCAAGGTTACAAGGTCGAATCTACGCCAAGAAGCCATGACGGTGGGATTGATCTGATTGCGTCTAGGATGGACCTTCTTGGAATCGAGAGCAGATGCTTTATACAATGCAAGAATCTAACGAATCCGGTTGCGGTAAGCGTCGTTCGCGAACTCATTGGGGCGGCCGCATCAGTGGACCAAAGTGCAACTCTGATCGTGGCCGCCCCAAGCGGATTCACGTCCGAGGCGAAAGCGTTGGCTCGACCACGGGGCGTCCTCCTATGGGATGCTAAAGCGCTCGAGTCGCTAATCTCCCACCCCGTTGAGGATTAGCCCGATACCTAAGCCGCTTTTCGAGTTAATATCAATCTCAAACTGACCGCCGAAAAATCGCAAATCCTCCAGTGCCCTCGCCGAATTCAAGGGCCATCTTAGTGTAGTGTGATCGGCGCAGTTTTCCCCCGAAGGAGCCGGATCGTCACTGCAAGCGCTGACAATTCTGCCCGGGTGTGGTACTCACGGATCGGTGCCAATGCACCGTACACAGCCCAAAAGCGTTTAGGAAGAACCAAGTCACCAAGGCAATACCGCGATCAGTCGGGTGACCCCGACCATCACAGAGTAAAATACGCGCATGGTACCGGACATCAGCAAGCTTTCCGCGCTGAGACGGCAGATGAGTGCGATTGGGACTAAGTACGGCGTGTCTAAACTCCGTGTTTTTGGTTCGGTGGCAAGGGGATCTGCCGGTGCAACCAGCGATGTTGACTTGCTTGCCGCCCTCGAGCCTCATCGAACCCTCCTTGACCTCATTGGGTTTGAACAAGACATCGCCGATCTGCTTGGGTGTAAGGTTGATGTGGTGGTGGAGGGTGGCATTCATCCTATGCTCGAAGCTCGAGTGCTGAATGAGGCGCGCCATTTTTAGGTTAAGACGCACTGTTCTTGGCCGATATGATCAAGGCGTGCGATAAGATTGCACGGTACATCGATACCGGCGAAGCAGCCTTCATGGATGATGAACTCATCCAGGACGGGGTGATTCGAAACCTCGAGATTATCGGCGAAGCGGCACAGCAACTTTCTGCAGAAACAAAGGCCAAAGCCCCGGACCAACCTTGGCGTCAGATTGCAGGAATGCGGGACAAACTGATCCACCATTACTTTGGCGTAAAGCTAGGGCTCGTTTGGGAAACCGCCTAGGGCCCGAAGTTCCGGTTGACCCTCTTGAAAATTGCCGGCAAAAACGACTCATGATCGCTCCCAAAACCGAAACCGTCCACATATTAAAGACGGATCGGGTCGGGTACTCGCAGGTTTCGATTTAGCAGAAATTGGCACTTTGCAAGATGCTTCTCGATGCCGCGTATGGTAGTGTCGAGTGAAGAAGGTTCCTAGGTGGACAACTTTTGAACGATGACGAGGGAGCAGTTGCTTGATATTGAGCGTGGCTTTTTGGAGTTGCACGCCTTTGAGCTACAGGAGCGCAGGAATGCGACTCCAGCTGATCGCATGCGCCAACTCGATGCAATATGGGCGGTTGGTGCCGAGTTAGGTGTTCCTCGTCCGGCAGACGACTTAGAACGGTTGGCGTCCGACCCGTGGGCCAGGCTCCGGAAAGCGATCTATGAACGAGACCAATCCACTTCTCAGTAAATCCGTTCGCCAACTTGCTGAAACGTTGCGAGCGCTCGAGATCAAGTATGCATTGGTGGGGGGAGTTGCAGTCGCTCTTGTTGCCCGACCACGATTTACGGCCGATGTGGACGCCATTATTTTGAATGTCGATGATCGACTGGAATGGCTCATCGAGAAATTGGTGGAAGCAGGCTACGAGACCAGAGCACGCGACCAGGTTGCGTTTAGCCGTCGAACTCGCGTCTTGACGCTGCACGATCCCGGCGGAGTCGGGATCGACCTCATGATGGGACTCCTCCCATTCGACGAGGCCCTCGTGGCTCAGAGTAACCAAATTTCACTAACTGATGGCACTAGGGTTGCAGTCGCATCGGTTGAACACCTGCTTGTCATGAAAGCGGTCGCCTGGCGCCCCAAAGATATCGAGGACATCCGCGAGTTGGTTGCTATCAATCCTATTTTCGATCGAGATTTTGTTTTACAGACATTCACTGAATATGCCGAGCTCCTGGAAATTCCCGGTCGCGTAGGCGAGCTGTCTAACCTCTTGAATCAACCTACGTAAATCAAGCTCAAGAAAACTGAGGCGACCCTCGCGTCTATCGCGCGAGCATAACAATGGTGACCTACCCCGTGGCTAAGGCGACTTGGGATCACCAGACTTTTGAGGTCGATAGATTTTTCGATCTAACCTGATGGCAACCTGAAGCGAGTGATACGAAAGAATGGACTGTGTGACTCTCGTTTTCGAACCAGCCAAAGAAGGCGGATACTCGGCATACGTTGCCGAGGTCCCCGGCGCGAACTCGCAAGGCGAAACGCCGGAAGAAGCTAAGCAGTTGGTGCTTGAAGCATTACATGAACTGCTTGACTATCGCCGGGACAAAGCGCCTTGCGGAGCAAATGGGGTTGGCTACACCGTACTCGGACCAGCGCCAACCCAGCTCTGATCTACGCCTGCTTCCAACAAGCGATCCCGTAACTGCCCGGCGTGTTCTTGGATGTGCCGAATGTTCATGATTTGATGATCTAGCTTGGGCATCTTGTACCACGGAATTCCGCAGTCTGGCGAGGTGAGATCCATTCGGTCAATTTGAGAATCCACACGCTGGTCCACCAGTTCCCAATACTCAAGCAGTTCAATCTTAGAGTAGGGCACGGCGTCAATTTTCTCGCGCTGTTGATCGCTCTCCACCTCATCGCGATGCTCTGACCAAGGTTGAAAATCCTGCTCGTTTAACTCCAAATAGAGGTGGGCGTAGAATAACGTATGGTAAGCCAATCGCCAAAATTGTCGCGGCGGGATTCCAGACTCCCATCGCGCATCAGGGCATGTTTCGAGTGCCGAGCGGAGCATCACCAGCGCTCCGTGATACTGCGATTTGAGCGCACTTCTAACAAACTCCATTTCTAATATTCTCCTCAACGAGTCCCTTCGAATTTCAAGTAGTCGCCGTGCCTAACCCCTTCATTCGCGAGGGGACTGAACCGTTAAAAGCTCGTGTGCCATCCGGCACGGCGTACTAATTTACAAGACGTTCTTTACATACTATATGATCTGGAAAGTCAGCGGAGCCAGGGAGGAACCTGAACGTGCGAACCGAACTTCACCGCTCCGATTTTAGCAACTTTCAAATGCAATGCAGACTCCTCCACTGTATACCGACTATGCCGTCCCGATCAAACTTCTGAGATATCTGCAAGCCATGTCACTTTCCATTCGCGCATTTACTCCCGACGACCTCCCTTCGGTTCTCAGCATTTATAAGGGGTTGAGGCCAGCAGGTATTGAACCGCCCAGCTTAGAAGAAACCCCCAGAATGCAATGGGTGGCCGTCGTTGACGATCAGGTCGTCGGGTACGCAAACTGTCACAGCCAGTCTGGAGGCGGGTTCACAACCCTTATCGCACCCGCGATACAACGGAGGGGGGTTGGCAATCGGCTACTGACCGAACTTGAGGCGGAAGCAAGCAAGGCTGGAATTGATGCCCTTCAACCTTGGGTTCGCGAAGAGAACGAAAGCGGGATCCAGTGGTTGCTCGCCAATGGGTTTCGACGCATCCAAGAAGACGGTCCAGTATCCCTATATCCCCAAGAAGCCGACCTTTCTGCCTTTGCAGATTCCGAGGTGCGCCTTGCGTCTGAGGGAATCGTCATTCATGCCCTGGAGGACCTTAGCGAACTCTGCCCTACCGTTACCGAACTCCTATTTGAGTTGGCAAATGAGATCCACGATCGCCCTTCACCCAGTCCGGACGAAAAGGCGGAGTTCAAACGAAAGCATCGGGAAAGCGATTTGATGCGCGATGCCTATTTCGTCGCCCGACACGGCGACCGTCTAGTCGGCCTTAGCCACTTGGGCCCCCGTGAGCCAGACGTGAATGTTGACGAGCCGGGCATCATCCAACAGTGCCTAACCGGCGTTTTGCCGTTGTACCGCTGCCGAGGAATTGCACTCGCGCTCAAACTCAGAACCATCGCATACTGTCGCGCGCACGGATATCGCCGTCTGTTAACTCACAGCAGTAATCCCGCGATGATTGCATTGAACAGAAAATTAAACTTCATAAGTGGACCTTGGCGGGTTTTTTATAAAGAGTTGCCAAATATCCTTACTGGGGACTAGCCCTCCTAGCTATCGCGGGCGGTTGAATTGCCACGTCGCCGGTCCAACACCGTTTGCGAAATGTCCCTTGAGCGCAAACGGTGGAGTTCGGAGCGATTCGCCTCCCTGAGCAAAGTTTATCAAGGGCGAGTGTTCCCCCTGCGACGTGCCCGATCCCACCCGTGCGCAAATAGTGCCGTGCGGAGCAGAAGGACTTTTGATGCCAAGGAGCAGCTGGGCCCGCCGGGATTCAATCTTTGGGTCTTCGAAAATTGTCCGCCGATGAAATCAGCGGACACTGAAATGGGCTGAGTCGCCAAAGGCTGCAAATACGTCCTCATTCTTGTGCCGCCAACGCTGATTGTGTTTTCTGGGTTGCCTGGGGTGGGAAAGACAACCATTGCTCGCCTGCTTGCACTAAAGACTTCGGCGGTCTACCTTCGGATCGATGCCATTGAGCGTGGATTGATGTTGGGGGGCATAGATAAGCTTGATATAAAAGGGCTGGGATATCTGGCCGCCTGTCGCCTCGCTACGGAGAACCTCGCCATTGGCAACATGGTGGTATCTGATTCGGTGAACAGCTTGGAACTAACCCGAGGGTGGTGGCGTTCGGCGGCTGAGGAAGCGCAGGCGGCGGTGCTCGAAGTTTTTGTGTGGTGTTCAAACACCACCGAACATCGGCGGAGAGTGGAGGACCGGAGAGCGGGCCGAACGGAACCCAACCTGCCTTCTTGGGACGAAGTCTTGACGAGAAGTTTCGAGCCCTGGCCGCCTGAGACCTTAACCGTGGACACCGCAATAACGCAACCCGATATCGCGGTCGAAATGATTATGGGTCGCCTGCGTGACCGCTGACCTTGTGGTGATCAACTAAAGGCCGGCTAGGAAAGCTGAACCTGGAACTCCCCAATCTTGATCGTTTTTGGTCAGTGAATTCATCTCAGAAATCAACCGACATAAACTTGTTGATCGTTCCAGCAGGTTTGAAGGTAGTCGATCTGGCCGAGTTGGAGGGTGGGGTGCCATCCGGGCAAGCCCATAAGAGTCGAGCACCGTCTTTCTCTGTGCGTGCGCCACTGCGCAAACGGCGACGCAAATGATTGCCAGAACGGACTTGGCATTCATGATTATCTCCTTGGCAAAAATCAGTTTCTAACCGTTTTGACGCGATATGGTTGACTCTAGGTCGTCCGACCGCGAGGGTTGTAGAGCAGCGCGTAGGAAGATGTAAGTCGATTTGTATCGCACACGAGTTTCTTCCCCAACGTGTAAGGGCGAGCTTGCCGGAACGCCGCCCCAAGTATCAACGCGCATCACGTACGATACGTCACTCATTAAGCCGTGACCACCGCTTGACTTGGTCTTCAGGAGAAGCCAGGCCACATCAGTCACATGTGAGGCAGGCGCGGCGCCCACTCGTTCACCGGTCACAGTGCTACCATCGATCGCTTCCCAGGTTGGCCCAGCGTAATGCTTGCCGATCTTGGCGCTCGACGCGTCAAAAAGGTCGGCCTCTGGACCCTTGAGAATCCATTCGAGAGTTGCTGGGTCGCCGGGCTTCGCTCTGGCGATATAGATCTGCACGCCTTCAGCCCGAGCCGTGAAGAGCAAGGTCTGCCCGTCGGGGACTCTTAGGGGTGCAGGAGGCTTCGCAGGCTGCGACTGGGCGCTTGCGAATCCCGACATAAGGAGGGCAAAGCAAGAAAGAGCTAGGTAAAAGAGGCCTCGAAGGACGCCTTGGTTTGTCGATTTGTTGTTCATCGGTGGTCTCTGCTTACAGAAACTATAGCAGAACCATCGCCGTCCATCGCTCATATGTGGCCAGACGGCCGTATTGCGTGTCTGGCTGGGTCACTTAGTGCTTGTCGCCTTAGACCTCTTCGGCTATGCCCCCACCGCCAAAGGCTGCAGTGGATGTCTAAATGGCCCCTCATACGGGTGGTTTGATAAGTTCGGCAATCCGTTTAGAGCTCGAGTGGGATGCGTGCATGGTCGTGCGAGCTGATCGTGGCCGCTCAGCGTTGATGAACAGGCTTCCAAGAGCCATCACCTTGTGTCAATTCAGACGACAATTGCGACCATTCGTACAAGTAGGCTGGCGCCGTCAGATGAATCGACTACCTTCGCGTCATGGCGCTGATAACACAACTCTCGAAGTGTAGAGCAACCTCAGGACTGGCTTCGAAAATGGCAACCGCATGTCTCATTCTTATGGGCGTCGCGTGCCATGGGCTTTGTCTAGCGAACGGAAATCCTTCGAGGGCACGTAATGCTGAGCCTTCGGCCTCGAGTGAAAAGTTGCAGCAAGCCTCGCCAGGCGTTTTCCTTTCTGACATGCCGTTCAAGTCTGTATCAACTCAGGACAACCTTGTGCACCGAGACGAGAATTACTATCACAATCAAGCATCAATCAGCGGGAAGGCCTACCCGAAGAGCTTGTGGACCCACGCCTTTGGCAATGGTGGCCCTGCGGACTTGACCTTCGATATTGGGGGCAAGGGCTATTTCTATTTTGCCGCTGATGCCAGTCTCGACGATGCTTCCGGGGGAGGCAGCATTCAGTTCCAGGTGCTTGTCGATGGGGTCCTCAAGGCGGAGTCTAAGGTTTTGGCCCCACGGAAGAAGCTCTCCTTTCTCGTCAGCATTGTAGGTGGCACCACGTTAACGCTTCGGGTACTGAACGGTGGAGACGGAAACAACTGCGACCATGCCCTTTGGGGGTACGCCAGGTTGGCAACGGCCGAAGGAGCCAAGCAGGAGCCGTCTTCTTGGCCGGGCGCCGATCAACCTCACCCTGCAGGTCCCTCACCAGGATCGTTCCTGTCTGACTTGACGATCAAATGGGCATCAACCCAGGACAACCTGATTTATAAGGATCAAAACTATTACGGCGGCTTCTGTGCGATCAGTGGGAAGCGCTACCTTAAGAGCACTTGGGTGCACGCATTCCTCGACGCCCGCCCCTCCGATGTTGTATTTGACATCGCCGGGAAAGGGTTTGAATACTTTTGCGCCGACGCCGGATTGGACGATGCTTCCGGAGGCGGGAGCGTCCAATTCCAAGTGCTGGTCGACGATGTCGCGAGGGCCGAATCTGGGGTGCTTTGCCCTCGGCAACAACATCCTTTCCGTGTCTCAGTCGCAGGCGCGAGCACGCTGACGCTGCGTGTACTGAACGGGGGAGATGGGAACAACTGCGATCACGCTGTATGGGGCTATGCCCGCATGACCATGAACGCCAGCCATGTCTCTGACCCAGAAGATTGGGAAGGTGCTGCTCCAGCCAGGCGGACTATCCATGAGATTCACGATAAAGATTGGGTCTTCTGGGGTGAGCCAAATCTACGCAAGCAGGTCTTGTCAAACATTGGCGACTTGGAGAAGGCGGGCGCTCCAGTTAAAGCCGTCCTGATAAAGCTCCTCATCAACAATGACGCATGGGCAGCTTGGGTGTGCTTGGCCAGAGGCGAAGAAATCGACGAAGCGACCCGGGTGTGGGTCCGTGGTGGGCAGCGGCAAATGAGAAACGCAGGAAGAGACGAAGTTGCACTGAAGTTGAGCATCCCGGTTCTCATGCAACTCCGAAAGGACGGTGACCCTGCTGTGAGGAGAAGAGCAGTCAAACTCCTTGCTGGGTCGGGCGCGGAAGAGGCGCGCTCCGCCGTTTTAGAAGCTGCGAACGACCCCGATCCCGAGACGCGGAGTGCAGCCATCAGCATTATCATCCAACAAATCGCATTGTGGCCGGGAGACGAACCGACCTTGGCGCTTATCAAGATGCTCGATGATAGTGACAGCAACATCCGGCTCTACGTAGCGCAGGCCCTGGGGGTCTATCCGCCGGTTGGAGGTTCGGCCCCCAAACCCGCCCTCGTGATTCCGGCCCTCATTCATGCATTGAACAGAGGTGAGGAACCCCTCACGCTCGCGGTGTGCCTATCGCTTGAGCGGCTGGCTGCGATGCCGGAAGAGACTGTTCCAGCGCTTACAAATCTACTCAACGAAAGGTCGCCAAATGTCCGCTCGGCGGCCGCGGTCGCTCTCAATGCCTTCGGCGAACGGGCTGCCGAGGCAGTTCCCAAACTCCTTGCCCTCTATGAAGATCCGAACGAGCCAGGGCGCCTCACCATGCTGATCGTGGTAAGCAAAATGGGGAAAGGAGGGCTTCGGTTGCTGCCATCACTGCTAAGAATAATCGCCGAGAATCGGAGTGGAAGTTGGGAATATAAGACCGCCATGGACAACCTAGTGAAGCTCGGCCCACCAGCAGTTGACCTTCTCATCGAAGCAAGCAGGGATCGCGATAGCCGAGTCCGACTGCTGGCCCTCCAACAGATCAGGCAGAGCTCTGATAGGTCGAAGGTTACGGTTGTCGCGCTCGGCGAAGCGCTTCGAGATTCAGAAGCGGGAATTCGCAAGGAAGCGATCAACACGTTGTACGCCATGGGCAAGGCAGCTTTGCCGGCCCTGCCCAATATCATTGAGAGTTGTCGAGATGAGCACCTCATGTTTTGGGCCATCTCATTATTGAGAGACTTCGGGTCAGCTGGAGCGACGGCCGTGCCCACGTTAATTCAGTGCGTTGGCGATCCAAAGGGCCTCTACCCGGATTTCCAGCCAAATGAATGCGCCCAAGCCAAGGCTCTTGCAATTTCGACGCTTGCCACGATGGGGGACGCGGCGGCTCCGGCGGTCCCTCTTCTCATCAATGCCCTTGAATCGCAAGATCGAAAGGTCCGCTTGGCAGCGATAGGTGCAATTGCTGACCTTGGACCCCTCGCCGAACCTGCCGCGCCGCGCGTGATCGAAGCCTTCGATAAGGGGGACCGGGAGACCCGCCTGGCCGCGGTGCCAATCTTGGAGCGCTATGCCGACATGGCGCTACCACACCTGCCAAAGATCGTTGATCTTATCGGGGGGCAGCCCTGGGCGATCAACGATAACGGCCGGCCGGTCAACACGATTTTGGCCCTCGCCGAGGCTTCGCTGCAAACTTCATCCAAGCCGGGCTTCGTCGCTCCCAAGGACGCACTTCGATATTGGAAGGCAGCCGAAAGGGCGCTCGTTCACAAGGGCGCCACAGACCAATATGATCGTCCTGCGTTGAATTCGCCTTGGCGCGCGGTCAAGAGAGTAATCGAGGCCCTCGGAGGTTCCAAGTGATCTCTCGGCGACTGTTGGGATGCCAAAGGCTGCAATGTCTGGCCCCTCATACGGGTGGTTTAATAAGCGCGGCAAGCCGCATAGAGCCCGAGCGGGATGCGTTGACGCAGGTGCGGTTCCGGTCTCGCAGGCGAACCTGGTAGAGTCGATCGCCATAATGGATGACCTCCTCCACAGCTTGGATGTTGACAACAGTCTCACGCGATATTCGGAGGAAGGGTGGATCTCCGAGCCATTCGCACAAAGTAGACAGCCTGTAGTACGTCGAGTACTCATGATGCTCCGTGTGAATCCGGGTGCGTCGATCGTGGTGGACAGCGGCTAAGATGTCCAGGCGCGGTATCAACCGAACGATATCGTCTTCACCCGTCTTGACCGAGAGCCGGTTGTCAAGCAGGTCAGGAAACGGCTCGGGCGTTCGGGCTCCTGCGAGCCTAGCCTCCAGGCGAGACACCGCTTGCAACACCTGGCTCACCTCCAACGGTTTGAGAAGGTAGTCGACAGCTTCGAGCCGAAACGCCTGGCAAGCCCGGTTCGCATGGCCGGTCGCAAAGACGACCAATGGCGGCTGTGCAAGCTGGCGCAGTTCGCTGGCCAACTCCAAGCCGTCGCGGCCGGGCATTCGCACGTCGAGGAAAACGGCATCCGGCTTATGATCTGAGCATAGCGTCAATGCCCAAGAGGCATCTCTAGCGATCCCAACCACGTCCACCCTCCCGGTTTTTACGAGCAGGCTTGCCAGATATGCTGCGGCCAAGGGCTCGTCTTCTACGATGACGGCTCGAATCATGCCGTGCCTTCCTGAAGGGCGTTCCGGCTCTCGTTTAACGACACGAGAGCGGGCGGCGCCGCCATAGCTCCCTCGAAGGCAAGCGGAATCGCGACAAAAACTTGCGTTCCAACGCCTGGAGTGCTGGTGAAAGACATCTGGAAGTGCGAAGTGTAGAGGCCACGAAGTCTCCTCCGAATGATTCCCAGGGCATGGGTGCCACCCTTTCCGCCTCCAACTATTGATTCAGATGATACTTCCGTGGTGCCGACACCATCGTCGGCAACCGTGAGCAGGAGCTGCCCATGCTCGGCGCGTGCAGTGATGGACAGGGCGCCTCCCTCCGGCTTTGGCTGGATACCATGGTTCACCGCATTTTCGATGAGCGGTTGTAGCAGGAAGGGCGGTATGTCGGCTCTTAGCAGGCGGGAATCGATATCTGTTATCAGCTTCAGGCGGTCTCCAAAACGGAGCCGTTCGATCTGAAGGTAGGCATCGACTACGTCGAGTTCCTGCTGAAGGGCCACGTGCTCTTGGTCGTGCAAATCGATTGCGGCGCGGAGGAACTTGCCAAGGTGCGCCGTCGCCTTTGGCACGGCTGCTGGTTCGATTTGCGACAGCGCGGCGAGAAGATTGAGACTATTGAAAAGGAAGTGTGGGTCCATTCGGGCTTGAAGCGCCTTCACCTCCGCCATAGCGGCCGCTCGGCTCTCCGCTTCCTGGTCACAGGCCTGCCTGATCACAAGCAGGATCAGGGCCACCGAGAGTCCCTGCAGTGCAGCTGCCTCAAATGAAAAAATCACTCCCTGGAATTTCGGAGGGTCTAAGATGAGGTTAAGGGAGTCCCGAAAGCCGGAAGCGGCAAAGCCGGCAAAGAATCCAATTTCGGGTCTGATCGCAAGGTTGGGCCTCAATTGACGCAAACTTCCCGCCAAGAGCCCGGCCATCACCATGGATATTCCAATGGGAGCGGGCATGCCTGCGCCCCCTTGGGTCGTCGTGGCCATGAGGGTCACGGCAATACCGATAAACAAACCGACCCACGGTCCGGTCAGAATGCCCGCCGCTGCCACTGCGACGATCCGGAGATTCATCGGCGAGAGAGCGATGCCTGCGTGCTTTTGTTGGACGGTTATTGCAACCTCGGCAAATCCCATGATGAGGAACACGATAGCCGCAAATGCTTGCTCAGGAGTCGAAAGCCGAGCCTTGCGCAAATCGGGAAACAGCCGGGTTAGCGTTAGAAGGAATGCGAGCGTTACGAGAACGCACGCTTTCTCCAAGATCGGAATCCACTCGATCGCGTCCACTGCCATGGCCTCCGTGAATGAAGGTCCAGGTCATTTAAGCACGGGTCGCAAGAAATAGGCTAGGTTTCTCAAGGCGAGGACAGAATGCCTGTGAGCTCTATTATACAGCGAGAGGTCGGCACCGCATGATTCTCTGACTTCAGCCTAGCTGAAAGCGACTGTTTCAGGCGGCTACTCGAAAAGGGGTTATGTGCCGCTAAAATGCAGGATGAGGCAACGTTTCCAGGGCCCTTGTGAAGGCCCTGATTATCCCGGAAGGAGAATTACGCTGGCGAGGAATGCTGCGGCGGACCGGTGCACGATCGGTTTGCTATTGCTTGCTCGGGCGGATTCGCACGAACACTCCGAAGGTGAACGGGCTCTTCCCATAGAAAGCATTCAGCGAACTCGGGAAGCTGTAGACGCCAGCAAAGGCTCCCAGGCCATAGTCGAGTCCCGCTTTGCTGTAGAAGTTGTGCACGTCGCCTAGTAGGAGCTTGTTGATCGTGTAGTTTCCGGATGGCACATCAACTAGTTCGCCCTTATCGACTCGCTCTAAGCGTGCAAAGAATCCATCCTTGGCGTGGTAATAGGTTGCCTCCAGAAGCTAGGCGTTGGAATTTGTCAGGCCGTGGACAATGTTTTGGCCAAAGTAGGCGGTGGCGGAAAGATTGTCACCTCCTGGGAGCTTGTGGCTGTAGCCCGCGCTAAAGGTGAGCCGATGTTCGTTGACGTCCGAGTTCAGGTATCCGTACGATGTGCTAAGCGACCAGTCGGGGGACGGATTGTAGCTGAGCCTGCCCGATGTCGAATTAAAGCCAAGCGTGCCGATCCCATAGAGCGCAGAAGGTTCGTGGCCGTTGAAAACGGAACCTTCAAGCTTCCACTTGCCTTAATAGACAAGCCCGAGCGTAGCAACTCCTAAGCTGATGTGGGAGCCATCGAACCAATCGTGGCTGATGGGTGCCTCAGGGATCTCGACGCCGCTCGTTCGGTGGAAGTACATCATGTTCCCCAGCGCGGGTTCGCCCACGGGGCCGCCGTAAATGAAGCCGCCCCAATCTTTGGAAAGTGCATGGCTGTAACTCGCCGCGACTTCCGCAAATATGTTGTGCGGGTCCTTGCGGTCCGCAATATCAACTCCATTGACGGTGAATCCATTTTGGAAGAGATTTGGAACCCCCCTCCTGCCATTGATGATCGGATCGAGCGAACTCATGAAGTGGAGTCCCATAGTGCCGCCACCCGTTTCGCGACGGCCCATGAACATGATCATCGAGTTGCTGAAGAGTCCTTTGCCCCCACGCTTGCCCCCGTCATCTACATAGCCGCCCTGCAGCGTGCCCATGACACTCAAGTCAAATCCGCCTATCGACGAAAGTTCCTTCATAAACATCGGGGAAGAGTCTGGCTGCCATGAAGTCCCGGAGCCGTCTCGGCTTTCCGGCCAGTTCCCAAATGTTGCCTTCATGGGCATGCCTTTCATCCCTGGCATCCCCTGCTTACCACCCATTTCCTTCATCGTCTCGCCGGCGCGGCCGGGGGTAAACCTGAATGTAAGGGTGACGCTGCTCCCTGAGGGGGGCTTCACTGTGAGATCCAATTGGTATCTCCCGGACTGGGGGAAGGTGAGCTGAACATTGTAGTGGCCGGGCTTGTCCCCGGGGATAACTTTCGGCGGCGCCAACTTCATATCGGCCATTGCGGGCATGGTCAGTGCAGCCGCGATGCGGAGCTTTTCGCTCGGCATCATCGAAGCCGAATCCATGATTACAATGTCGAGCGTCGTAGGCTTGTTGCTCGCTTGGACGGTCTTAATATCCGTCTTGAGCTCCGCCATATAGGGTTCGGTCTTGACGGTCTGTTGGGCAAAGCTTGTGAACGACAGGCCAAAAGCGGCTGCGACCATCATGGCAAGTAGAGGTTTGTTTCTCATATTTTTCTCCAGTCTGAGTGGCCACCACGTAGCTTTTGCTCGTTACCGAAAGGCAAGCGTGCGATGGGTCTATTTGAGGCTAGTTCGCGCATTTGTCTTCGGCGAGATATCCGGCCGAGCGCAAGCCGCTCGCG
>JBBQUZ010000015.1:0-59437 GCA_038212035.1 Fimbriimonadales bacterium | reverse complement strand
CTCGGCTCATATAAAGAAATCTCGGGTCGGGGGTTAAGCTGAACGGTGGTTCGGTCAGTCCCCAATAGGCTTCGTACATTAAGTTCTTTCTCCGCTTCTCGCGTACCAGTAAAGTTGTCGGGAGCAAGCCCTAAGAAATGTAGGAAAGTTTGCGAGGATGCCTACTTAGCGGTCAAATAGGGCGGCATACACTGTTGGGTCCGCGGGAATTAGGAAAGTGGTTAACGTTGCGATGCCGTGTCCACCCGATCACACGGCGAGCTGATTTGTCAACAAAATATTTTATGCAACCGGGAAATGCAAAACGCCGTCGTAGGTTGTCGGGTGTTTAGCGGTGCCATACTTAAGACACATGGGAGCTTTATTGCTGGATGCGGGCGACATGCGCCGCACCCTGGGGAGAATGGCGCACGAGATCTTAGAGGCCAACCAAGGGGCTGAAGGTTTGGTGGTGGTGGGCGTTTTGCGGCGCGGTTGGCCGGTGGCCAAGCGCCTGGCCTTCTTGATGACTCAAATTGAGGGAACGACGGTGCCCTGCGGAAAGCTTGACGTGCGTTCTTTTCGCGATGATCGTAAAGTGCCCGCGCAAGATGAAACGGAGATCCCGTTTGAAGTGACGGGGAAGCGAGTCATCTTGGTGGACGAAGTGATCTACACGGCAAGGACCATTCGGGCGGCCCTGGATGCGCTCATGAAATTTGGTCGACCCGAACTTGTCCAGCTGGCAGTGCTGGTGGATCGTGGTCACCGAGAGCTACCCATTGAACCCAACTATTGCGGCCGAAAGGTCTTTACCGAAAAAGGAGATCATGTGGTGGTCAAAGTAAATGAATACGACGGCGAAGACGCGGTGATGTTGTTGAAAGAAGGCGAGTTTGAAAAATCTAGCGCGGAGGTAATAATTAAATGACGCGAAATCTACTGGGAATCCGGCACTTAGATGCGGCCGATATTCAGGAACTCTTGGATTTGTCGGCCCACTTTAAGCGGGCGGTGATCAACAAAGAACCGGTGGCAAAGGTTAGCGATGTAGTGGTAGGCATGCTGTTCTTTGAGAACTCCACCCGAACCCGGGTGAGCTTTGAACAGGCCGCTCACTACTTAGGCATGAAGACGGCGAACTTTGCCGCGGGCGCTTCCTCCATGAGCAAAGGTGAAACGCTCAAGGACACGATTCTTACGCTTCGTTACGAGCGACTCAACGGCCTTGTGATGAGACATCGACTCTCCGGTGCACCCGCTCTGGCGGCGAGACATTTTGGCGGTCCGGTGCTGAATGCAGGCGATGGTCAACACGAGCATCCAACTCAAGCGCTGGGTGATGCCCTCACGATTATTGAGCGAAAGGGCTCGCTAGAAGGAAAAATCGTCGCGATTGTCGGCGATGTCGAGCATTCTCGAGTCGCTCGCTCTAATGCATGGCTCCTCAGCAAGATGGGTGCCAAAGTTAGATTTGTGGGACCCCGAACCTTGATTCCGCCCCACGCGATGTTGCTTCCGGGCACCGTGCATTACGATTTGGCCACCGGGATTGAGGGTGCCGACGTGGTGATTGCCTTGCGACTTCAGAAAGAGCGCATGAGCGAAGGATTACTCAGCTCAATCAGTGAGTACGCGGCCATGTATCAGGTGAACAAAGACAGTCTGAAATATGCCGATCCGGACTGCTTGGTGATGCACCCAGGGCCGCTAAATCGCGGGGTGGAAGTGGATGATGTGGCCGCCGATGGCGACCGATCTGCGATTACCGCCCAGATCGAGAACGGAATCTTTGTTCGAATGGCCAGTCTGTTCTGGGTTTTCGGCGGCAACCTTAGCGACCTTAAAGTATCGGTAGGAACGTCCGGATCCCATGCCTAATTCGGCAGTGGGAACCAAGTAGGAGGTCTCCACCGGTTGCGATATTTTGTTCTCACCCAAGATGGTCAGCGTTACGGGCCCGCTGATATTGCAGTTCTCAATCAGTGGATTGCGGAGGGACGCGTTCAGCCCAATCAGTGGGTAGAAGAAGAAGGCACGGGCCAACGCCACATGGCCAGTGCCGTTTTCGGATTGCAATTTGGGCTTGCTGGCGGTCTTTCGAGCGAGACGGCATATATTAATCCTCCGCCCCCCGCTAACTACTACCAGCGAGGCTCGAGTTCAATCCCGGTTTACGGACAACGAATGCCGGGTTCGCAGGAACTGTCCACGGCTTGGGTGATGTGCGTGATTGCCTTCTTTTGCTTTCCTCCATTCTCCATCGCCGGGATCGTGTTTGCTAATAAGGCCCAAGTGCTTGGGAATTCGGGGGCTAAGGCGGCGATCGTTGCCAATGTCATCGCGCTGGCCCTGGGATGTCTGGAAATTTTTGGTCTCTATGCTTTTACCCGGATGCTCTAGCCGGTCTTGGTGAAAACAACCTTCGCCTCGCCAATGGGCGAATTTTGGACTAAGGTGAGATCTTGTTTGTTGGGGCTCAGGTCAAGCGATCTTGCCTGTGCCATCTTGGAACCTTGTGGGTTCGGTTGCAGGTTGACTATGTTGTCCTTGAGGGCCCACGTTCCCACATCTTGTCCATTTCCGTCTGACCCCGTGTAAGTTTTATCGTTGTTCAGCTTGAGAGTGAGCGCGGCGAGGCCAGTCTTTATTTTTGCCTCAATCCCCGGCATTGTGATCTTGGGCAGAGTGGTTTTTGCCAAGTCAACTTTCCAGGCTCCCACCAACTGTTGTGAGGGATCGGAGTTGCATCCGGCAAGCACCGCGATTAGGAACGGGAGGAAGAAAAGTGTTTTCCGCATTTCACTAAACGTTAGCAGGTTGGGTTGAATTTGGTTGCGTTGGATGTTAATAATTTGTTAACCTCTGGTAGGAAACCCAATGAAAAGACTTGCCGCCGTTACATGTGCCTTTTTTCTCGCCCGATTGGCTCTCAGCCAAGGCGACGTGTCTACGCTGGATCGAATTACGGAGGAAGGCAAACACCACAGCCAAGTGATGTCTATCTTGCGCACAATCTCCGTAGATATCGGCGCTCGCCTCACCGGGTCACCCGCACTGGCTCGTGGTCAACAATGGGCGATTGGGCAGTTTAAGAAGTGGGGGCTAAATAATGTTCACCTTGAGCAATGGGGTGAAGTACCGGTGGGTTTTGACCGAGGTCCGCTCCAAACGGCCCGGATGGTGGAGCCTTTTGATGTGCCGATGGAATTCACGACGCCCGCTTGGACAAATGGCACCCGAGGGTTAATCAAAGGGGAAGCGGTGAAGTGCCCGGTGACCTTAGATGACCTGAAAAAAGTTGAATCTCAACTTGCGGGGAAGTGGGTTGTCTTTCCCCCGCGAAGCGGGGCTAAGCCAGTAGTTCAACCGCCCCCTGAGGTGCTGGATGCCTTAGAAAAGTTAGCCATCGCCGGGCGGGTTTACCCAAGCCGAACCGAGTTGAACATCACCTTTGGATCGTGGAACAAAAAGACGATAAAGATGCATCCGGGTAGTCCTCAGGTTTACGTTCGGAAATCTGACTATGATCGAATTCAGCGCAACTTTGATTTTGGGAGAAAAGTGGTGCTGGAGATTGGAGCGGAAAACCGATGGTTTGCGGGTCCGATAAAGCAGTACAACGTGGTCGCGGAGATTCCGGGGACGGAGCGACCGGATGAAGTGGTGATTGTGAGCGGCCATTTTGATTCTTGGAACGGACCGGGTTCTCAAGGCGCGCTGGATAACGGTACCGGAAGCGCCACCGCAATGGAGGCGGCGCGCATTCTCATGGCGGCCGGGGCCAAGCCAAAGCGCACGATTCGTTTTATCCTCTGGTCTGGGGAGGAGCAGGGCCTCTTTGGATCCATCGATTACGTAAAACAGCACAAGGCAGAGCTAGACAAGATCAGTGCGGTTTTGGTAGATGACGGGGGTACCAACTATCAGGGCGGTTATGAGTGCACCGCGCTGATGAAGCCAATCCTGGATGCCGCAGTAGCGCCTTCACTCAAAGCGTTCCCGGAGTTTCCCCAAAGTATAAGTGTGATTGATAAGATGCCGCTGGGAGGAGGAAGCGACCACGCGCCGTTCAACCAAGCCGGAGTTCCGGGCTTTTACACCAAAGAAACGGGTCGGGCGGATTATAACTACGTCCACCACACTCAGTTCGACCGGTTTGAGATGGCGATCCCGGAGTATTTGGTGCAGTCGGGTACCAATCACGCCATCGTTTCTTTTAATCTGGCGTGCGCAGATTCGCTGGTTCCACGCTCGCCAAAGTAGGTGTTTGGGCTGTAGGTTAATGTGTCCCCGCCATAGACATTTAGACAGGCTCCTTCAGGCCCATTTCATCGGTCCTTGGTGTGTCGATCAAATGTCAAGGAGGCGCAGATCGCCAATGCAATTCGACCTAGCGAGGCCTAACTAAACGTATATGACCTTCCCTTGTCCCTGCCGGGACAAGGGAGGGCTATTCCTTGTCAAGTACTTACTTCCCGACAAGTTGGTTGACAGATTCCCGTGCTCCCGCCGGGGAACAAACATATTGATGAACAATCCTGGCATGGCGCAAGAGCTTATGCCAGGCTACTCGGGGAAAGTCCGAGGGAGGGATAGTCGATGTCACACATTTTCTTCTCGACAAGTCCATTGCGAGATTCGAGTGCCCCGCCGGGGAACAAACCTACTGCGGATCGATCCTGGCATGGCACCCCAAATACATTTGGTTAGGCATCTATAGGCCCATTTCATCAGCTTTAGGTGTATCGATCAAACGTGAAAAAGGCGCAGGCCGCCAAGGAAATTCACCATGTCGAGGCTTAACTAAACGTATAGGGTGCCTCCCCGCCTCCCGGAAATTTGCGCAGTCGAGCTTGAAAAACGGGATCACCGAGTTTTCAAATTTGCGGGCTTTGAATGACGTTGATTGTAGAAAACCACGTACAATCTAGCCCGGACCACAGCGCGGTGGGTCAGTTGGATGTTCATGACCTCAACTTCATTTCTTGATCTGCAACCGCGCGACTATGGCCTTTCTGAAGGGCTATCTACGGATATCGAGACCCTCGATAAATTGCTTGGACAAGTTCTGAGCACTCAGAGCGGGCCGCATCTGATTGATCTCGCACGCAAACTCGTTCGTCAGGCTCCTAAGAACTTGATGGAAGAGTATCCGGAACTCAAAGACCCGACTAATCTCCGCGAGATTGCGCGTGCCTTCACGATCCTTTTTCAGTTGCTGAACGTTGCGGAGCAGAAAGAAATCGTGCGAGTAAACCGCGAGAGAACGGGGGTGCGGCGGGAATCGATTTCAGAAGCGGTTCGGCAACTCAAAGAAAAAGGTTGTACGGCACAGCAGGTTCAAGACCTTCTGGACAAGGTTGAGATCACCCCTACACTTACCGCTCACCCCACCGAGGCTAAGCGCAAAACTGTGCTGGATAAGCTTCAGATGGTGGCGTTGGGTCTGGCCGAGGCGCAAGGATCGGCCAGTCTTACCGGGCCGCTGGATGTACACGGGGGAGCGCTTCAAGAAGTGGAGCGAGTGCTTACGGAGCTTTGGCAAACCGACGAAATGCGGTCGAACCGCCTGACCGTTGACGAAGAAGTTAGAAACGCGCTCTATTTCTTTGACAAGACGATTATGGAGGTGGTGCCTTGGCTTCACCTGGACCTTGAATCGGCGCTGGCGGTTTGTTACCCCGGCCACGAGTTTAGAGTCCCCACGATCCTCCGGTATCGATCGTGGGTTGGTGGAGACCGAGATGGAAACCCGATGGTTACGGCGGATGTGACGTGGCGGACGCTACTTCAGCATCGTGTGCAGGCCCTGGAAACCTACTTGGTGCGCATCGAAGTCTTGCGAAAAGAGTTCACATTTAGCGCTAAATTGGTCTTGATTTCGGAATCCCTCTTGGCGTCTCTAGAAGGTGATAAGGCACGCCTCCCGTTTCGGTCGGAGCGACTTCAACGTTATTTTCAAGAGCCGTACGTGCTCAAGTTGTTGGCCATGGAAATGCGCCTGAATGAGGCGCTGGAGTTGGCTCAATCTATGCTGGCTACCGGACGCCGGGGTGGTTTTGATATTGCCTACCGGACACCGGACGAGTTCTTGGCCGACCTTAAACTGGTGCAGACCAGTCTTCAGGAGAACCGGGCGATGGACATCGCGCACTCGGGACGGTTGCCCCATCTGATCCGGCAAGTAGAGGCGTTTGGATTCCATTTGGCCACATTAGACGTCCGCCAGCACAGTGAAGAACACGCCAAAGCAATCAACGAAATTCTCGCGGCGGCGCGCGTGTTGCCCGACGGTCAGCAGTACCTTGACCTGACGGAAGCGGAGAAAGTGGAGTTCCTCACCAAAGAGCTTCACAACCCGCGCCCGTTGATTCCTACCGCGTTCGTCGGATCAGAAAAAACTCACGATGTGGTGAACACATTCAAGGTGATTCGCCGAGCCAGACGGGAGTTATCCGATCAATCGGTGGTGGCCTACGTCATCTCGATGACCCACGGGGTAAGCGACCTCCTTGAGGTTCTGCTCCTGGCCAAAGAAGCGGGATTATTTCGCATTGCTCCCGATGGTACGGTGGAAACCGAACTGGACGTGGTTCCGTTGTTCGAAACCATTGAAGACCTTCACGGGTGTCCGGATTTGTGCCGAGAGTTGTTTTCCAACGGGGCGTATCGCGGCCAGATGGCGGGTAGAGGCGGATTTCAAGAAATCATGTTGGGATACAGCGACTCCAGCAAGGATGGCGGGTATCTCGCGGCCAACTGGGCGCTGCAAGCTACCCTCGCCGGGCTGGCTAAGGTGAGCCAAGAGACGGGCGTTCCCATGCGACTGTTCCACGGTCGGGGGGGCACAGTGGGACGGGGCGGTGGACGGGCAAACCGGGCGATTCTCAGTCAACCGGCGGGCTCATTCAGCGGTCGGATTAGGTTTACGGAGCAGGGCGAAGTGGTCTCGTTCCGATACTCGCTTCCGCCGATTGCCCATCGCCACTTGGAGCAAATTGTGAGTGCGGCGCTTTTAGCAACAAGTGGGTTTGGTACTCCGGGGGCCGAAGCACTCTACGCGGACGTGATGGGAGAACTGGAAGGCACCTCTCGGAATGCCTACCGAAAGCTGGTTTATGACGATCCTGACTTCTGGACGTTTTACACTCAGGCAACTCCGATTGAGCACATTAGCCTTCTGCCGATTGCTTCGCGGCCGGTTTATCGACCGGGGAACGCGCTCGGTAGCATTGAAGGATTACGGGCGATTCCTTGGAACTTTGCCTGGGTTCAGAACCGGACGACCTTGGTCGGCTGGTACGGTCTAGGAACGGCGTTGGCGAATTTTGCGGAGGCCTCCCCCGAAAATCTTTTGACCCTGCAGGCCATGTACCGAGACTGGCCATTCTTTAGAACGGTGATTCACAATGCCCAATTGGAGCTTGCCCGGGCTCATTTGCCCACGGCCGCGATGTACGCGGAGCGGGTTCAGCCGAGGGAGTTAGGGGTTCGACTGGAGGGAGTGATTGAAGATGAGTATCGTCGCTCGGTGGAGATGGTGCTTAAGGTCACGGGTCAGCAGGCCCTCATGGAGCACGCGCGGGTCGTGCGGCGCACCGTTGAGTTCCGCAACCCCGCCGTAATGCCCCTCAGCGTGATCCAGGTGGCGTTGATGAACGCGTGGGGGGGGCTCACGGAGGAAGAACAAAGCGGCGTTTGGCGCGAAGCCATGCTACAAAGCATCGCCGGCATTGCCGCCGCCATGCAGAGCACGGGCTAAAATCGGCCGCAGGTCCGGCCCCTTCTCCTTCTGATTTTTCTCAAAATCTGAGGGAGAAGGCTGGGATGAGGGTGCGTCCGCCGACTGGTCTGTATCTGTAGGCGGGGATTTGGAAGGGACTAAATGGTCTCGGAAAATCTCCCTCATCCCAACTCTTCTCCCCCAGTTTTCGGAAAAACGGGGGGAGAAGGGCTTTTTGAGCTCTCGTCTGCGGCAGGGCTACAATGGGTGGATGAGTTTTGCGGACCTGATTGACCCTCTTATACGTCGGCGAGACCTCAGTTTTGAGCAGGCGCGGGACTTGATGCGACATCTTACCGATGGGCACGCAACCGAGGCTCAGATTGGTGGGGTGCTACTTGGATTGAGGGTCAAAGGGTGCACAACGCAGGAACTTGCCGGGTTTGCTTCGGTGTTGCGTGAGCGGGCGGCAACGTTATCGCACCCCTATACCAACTTGGTAGACACCTGCGGAACGGGCGGGGGCATTCCTTCATTCAATATATCTACTGCGGCGGCCATTGTTGCTGCCGCCGCCGGAGTGCGAATTGCCAAACACGGAAATCGTGCGGTGACCAGCGCTTGCGGAAGCGCCGACGTTCTGGAAGCTTTGGGCATCCCGGTGAGCGGAGATCCGGAGCGACTCATGCACCAATTGGAGACGTATGGAATCATTTTCTTGTACGCCCCCCGGCATCACCCGGTGATGGCAAACTTTGGGAAGGCACGTAAGGAACTGGGCGTTCGGACGATTTTTAATCAGCTAGGGCCTCTGGCGAATCCGGCCGGGGCGAGTCGCCAACTGATTGGGGTTTACGATGCCGGACTCATGAGAAGCATGGGAGAAGCCCTTAAAGAGTTGGGAACCGAGCGCGCTCTGATTGTTCACGGCGATGACGGACTCGACGAAATATCGCCGGTGACCACATCTGAGTACGTGAAAGTGGACGAGGGTCGGGTGACTTCGGGTCGTTTGCATCCAAGCGACTTTGGGCAGAGTGAGATTTCCGCGGATGCTTTGGCTCCCGGGACCACGATTGCCGACAACGCAAAGATTTTGATGGAAGCAGTGAGCGACGCTTCCTCGCCCCGTGCGAGTGTGGTGATTCCCAGCGCAGGGGCCGCAATATGGCTCGGCGGACTGGAACCCGACTTTGCCAGCGCGGCGGCTCGGGCCCGACAAACCATTGCGTCGGGGGCCGCCGCTCGGAAACTTAAAGAAATTATCGAGGCGGAGTACCAAGCGTGAGCAAACTCGCGGAAATTTTTCGCCATAAGCGCCAAGAAGTGGTAGCGGCACGCTCGCATACTCCACTAGCAAACTTAATGTCGGTCGCCAAAGATGCGGATGCACCACGCGGCTTTTTGGCTGCTTTAAAGGGTGCATCCGTACCGGTTTCTTTGATTGCCGAGGTGAAGAAGGCCAGCCCTTCTCAGGGCCTCATTCGCTCCGACTTTGACCCCGCCGAGATTGGCCGCGTGTACGCCGAGGCGGGTGCCCATTGCCTGAGTGTGCTTACCGATGAGCGCTACTTTCAGGGCTCCGCAGAAAATCTTAAAGGGGCCCGGGAATCCAGCGGACTGCCTTGCCTGAGAAAAGACTTTATTGATGACCCATACCAAATTTGGGAAGCCAGGGCATGGGGGGCGGACGCAGTTTTGCTGATTGTGGCGGCGCTGGAACTTTCGCAGCTGAGCGACCTTCATGCGTTGTCCCATGATCTTGGAATGGACGTGTTGGTCGAGGTACATTCCCGTGCTGAAACGGAGGTTGCCTTGTCGATTGGTGCCCCCTTGATTGGCGTGAACAACCGAGACCTCTCCACGTTTTCCACCCATCTGGAGACCAGTGAACTGTTGCTGCCCCTGATAAAGCCACACGCTTTTGCAATCAGTGAGAGCGCAATTGAATCTCATGCAGACGTGGCGCGAGTTGCTACCGCCGGTGCCCAAGCGGTGCTGATTGGAACTCGATTCACGTCGTCTCCCGATATCGGTGGGGCGGTGAAGGCGGTAATGGGTTGGTAACCCGGGTCAAGATCTGCGGGCTGACGCGTGAGGATGATGCTCGCTGGGCGATTGAGTGTGGAGCCGATGCGCTGGGTTTTATTCACGAGCCCGCGAGTCCGCGGTTTATTGGCGAGGAGACGCCGGAATGGCTCGCCAAGCTTCCCGTATTTCCGATGAAGGTGGCCGTATTCGGGCGGGTGAACCGGACCGTTCCCAAGACCGTGTTTGATGCGATTCAAGGGGTGGAGTGGGACGAGTTTCCGGAACCCGCTCCCAAACGAATCCATGTGATTAGGTTGCGCAATGGGCAATCGGCTCGAGATTTATTGTCACTCACGGTTAATGCCGGGGCGATCATGCTGGATGCCTTCCATGGCGGCGCATACGGCGGAACCGGGGTTCGGGTGGACTGGGAGATTGCCGCGGAGATTGTCATGATGAGCGCCATTCCGGTGATTCTTGCCGGGGGCCTAAGTCCGCAAAACGTTCACGATGCGGTGCGTCTGGTGCGTCCGTTCGCGGTGGATGTGAGTAGCGGGGTGGAGGCGAGGCCAGGGGTTAAAGACCGCCACAAAGTTCTGGACTTCATTTGCGCGGCAAAGGGGGTCTGATTTTAGGATCACCCAAAACCAGAGAAGGCGAGGCGAAAAAAATGCGGGAACGCTGAAAGGAGAGCAAAGCACGTTCCCGCAAGACTGTCACCAAGACCTCATTCTTCACATTCACTAGATTTCTCTAGGTTCGAGAATTTTAGCCCCTTGGCGGTACCGTGGATTATAACCGTTCAAATTTGTAGAAACACCCCAAAAAGTGTGCAAATTCTGAGTTTGAACTCAGCAACGATGAAATATTGCGGAGATTATGTGGTTCATCTACCAAAGAATAGATTCAGACGGAGAAAACTAGCGGTCTCGCTGGCTAAGTTGTGGCCAGCGGGCAAAGGTATACTCCGCCGTTAACCAAATTGGGGAGGTGAGTAGCCCTTGGCCGCCGCCATAGAAACTAAGAAGCTCACAAAAAGCTATAAAGCTCGCTCAGCCGGACGCGTCAATGTTGTCGACGACCTTAACTTAATTGTTGAGGAAGGAGAGATCTTTGGCTTTCTGGGACCTAACGGTGCCGGAAAGACGACGACAATCAAGATGCTTCTCGGCATTATTTATCCGACTTCTGGAGAGGGTTATGTCCTCGGAAAAGAAATCGGTGACATGGAAGTTCACAAGCTCATCAGCTACCTTCCAGAACGACCTTACTATTACGAACACATGACGGGTTTAGAACTGTTGAAGTTCTACGGCTCCCTGTTCGGAATCACAGACAAAGACAAGTTCATTGGTCTGCTTGAGAAGGTTAACCTTCACCGAGATATGACCAAGACGATCTCGCAATACTCAAAGGGTATGCAGCAACGGGTTGGCTTGGCTCAGAGTCTGTTGAATGACCCCAAGCTATTGTTCTTGGACGAGCCTACGGGTGGCTTGGATCCGATTGCCCACCGCGAGATCCGAGACTTGATTCTTGGTTTCCGTGATGAGGGTCGAACCGTATTTATCTCTAGCCACGAGTTGAGCGAAGTCGAATTGATCTGCGACCGGGTCGCAATCATTAACCAAGGCGTGATTGCGCGTCAAGGCAAATTGACGGAACTTCTCAAGGGTGGCCGTGTTGAAATTACCATTGACGGAATTGATTCCGCCGATAAGTTCCTGACCGACTTAAAAATCGCCGACTCAAACGTTCGCTCTCTGCCCAATGGATATCTTTTGGATATTCCAGAAAACGAGACGACGGGAGACATCATCGATGCGGTCAGAAGTAGAAAGGGCAACGTGATCAGCATCGTTCCTCGCAAAAAGCGGTTGGAAGACCTCTTTGTGGAGACGATTGGTGATCGATCTGGAGCAAATAAGTGAGACCCATTCTTTCTATTGCCACCACCACCGTGGGTGAGGCGATTCGCAGGCGCGTTCTGCTCATCATCCTCCTCATCGGTGTTCTCTTCCTTGTTGTCGCCCCCGGCCTCGGGGTGCTATCGGCTCGGTCTGAGACCACGGTTCTTCGTGGGATGATGTTGGGAATTATTCAGCTGACCAGCGCGGTGATTGCCATCGTGTTGACGGTCTACATGATTCCTAACGAGATTGAGCGACGCACGATCTACACGATCTTGTCTAAGCCGGTTCAGCGCTACCAATTTTTACTTGGCAAATATCTGGGCTCAGTGTTCTCGCTGGGCATCATGATGTTGCTGATGACCACGGTGTTGCTCACCATGTTTGCCATTCAGCAATCAAGCAACCTGGGCGTTCTCAGTGAGTTGGTGAAGGCCCCCATCATGTACTTTGTGCAGATGAGCCTGTTGGCAGCGGTGGCAATTTTCTTCTCCACGTTTGTTACGCCGTTGGTGAACTTCTTCCTTACCGGTGGCTTGTACCTGTTGGGTTCGCTGTTCAATCCGTTCTTCCAGACCCTCTCGGAGAACAACAACACGCCAATGGTCGCCAAAATTTTCGCCAAGATCATTAACACAATCTTGCCGAACTTTGCGAATTATAACGTTCAGAACCCCATCATCAACCCCACGCAGCAGATTGGAAACGAGACGCAGTATTACATCAACGTGACCATCTACGGCCTGTTCTACATTGGAATTTTGCTGGTAGGCGGCATCTTGATCTTTGATCGGCGCGAGGTCTAAACATGCGACGAAGACACCAGCCCGTATTACTTGCCATCCTTGCGCTCTGCCTTTTTGGCCAGGGATTCTTCCAGCGCGCCTTCATCTACGACAAGTGGGTGAAGGATTTTAGCCCCGGAAAGGGCAAACTGGTTACCGGAGGATTGTCCCCGGACCAGATTCTGTTTGCCCTCGCGGGCTTCCGCGAGATGGTAGCGGGAATTCTTTGGGTTCGTGCGGACTCGTTTTTTGACAGCGGAAACTACGACGCAATTCTTCCGATCATTCGGTTGGTTACGTTGCTAGACCCCAGTCAGATTGACGTGTACGCCACCGGGATGTGGCACATTGGCTACAACTTCACCGATGAGGAACAGCGGTCAGACCGACGCTACATTCCTTCCGCCCTCGCTCTCGGAAAAGAAGGCGCCCGGCAAAATCCGGACACCTACGAAATGTTCTTTGAAACCGGGTGGATGTGGTACCACAAGATTGACGATGACTACGATAACGCGGTTAAGTGGTTCCAGTTAGCCCACCAAAGGGCAGACATGCTCCCTGCTCGTAAGAACCTGCTTGGCATGGCTTACCAGCGAGACGGCAAGGTCTTTGAAGGTCTTGACACCTACATGAACCTTTTTGATAAGGCGGATGTGGTTTACAAGAAAGACCCTGCGTTTGGTAATCGCCAGAACCGAGACACGATTGAAGGCAACATCGACACCATGATGGTTCGAATGAGTCAACGGGGATACATCGCGGAGAAGGAGGGCCGACCGCTTACCGGGTACGACGTGAATCCTCCGTTTGACGTGGGTTTTAGTGTGAAAGCCACCGTGCTTGAGTCTCGGGTGATCAAGTTTGAAGGCACTTGGGGGGTAAGGCCCGTAGGCACCCGAGTGAGGGTGGTTCTAAAAGATGCTGACTTCCCGGGCAGCGAACCGGGCGGTATGATTTGGGATGCTTCTAACGACGTTAACCTTGATCCTCCCCGCAAGTCAACGTTCATGCAAGACCAGTTGTTCGTGCGAAACCAGGCATTCAACAAAAAGGTCGACATGAGTAAGGACCCCACGATGTATCCGTTCACATCGGACAAGTACATCCTGGAGTTCTACTACAACCCGCGCAGTGCACCGCCCCACATCCAAGATAAGTTCAGCTGGAACGGAGAGGGCATGACCGATAAGAATTTTCTTAACACCAAAATTCGTCCGGGTCAGCGCGTGATGTACACCACGCTTCCTCTAACCAAAGATCAAATTCTGCGAAGAGGCGAGTGGCAAGACAAGGTTCCGGTGGTGAAAACCATGAACTTTGTGGATATTGCATCCAAGCCAAACAAGGGTGACGAGATCCTTATGGATATCCCATCGCTTAGAGCAAAATAAATTAGATCATAGTGTTGATCAATTGCCGCCCGTTGCCTGAATAGGTGGCGGGTGGTTTTTTCATTTCTTTAACGGGAAAGTTAGGCGTCCGGATGCCGGTACAATGAGAGCGCCGGGAACTGCGCGGCAGCAGTTCAGTGAACCCCGTCAGGACCGGAAGGTAGCAGCGGTAAGCCGATTCTCTGGGCGATGTAGGACTCCCGGCACTTTCCTGACCGTTTGAATGCGATGGCCTACATTAGCCTCTACCGTAAGTATCGCAGCCAGTCGTTTGATGATCTGATCGGTCAGCAACACGTGGTTAAGACCCTTCAGAACGCCATCTCCTCGGGTCGGATTGCGCACAGCTACCTGTTTACGGGACCACGGGGTACGGGAAAAACTTCTACCGCACGTCTGTTGGCCAAGGCGCTCAACGCGGAAGGCGGGCCAAATCCTGCGCCCGATGAAAATTCGGAAATGAGCCGGATGATTGCCGAGGGAAGTTGTCCCGACGTGATTGAAATGGACGCGGCCAGTGAATCTGGCGTAGATGACATTCGCGAGCAAATCATTGAGTCGGTTGAATACCGACCCATCATGTGTCACTACAAGATTTTTATCATCGACGAGGTGCACGACCTCTCGAATAAGGCCTTTGACGCGTTGCTCAAGACGGTAGAAGAGCCCCCAGAGCACATCATTTTTATCTTGGCAACCACCGAGTACAACAAGGTGCCCCCCACGATTCGATCTCGGTGTCAGAAGTTTGAATTCCACCGTGCCAATCTCGCAGACCTCACCAGCCGCCTTCGCTACGTTGCGGAACAAGAGGGTGTTCAAATTGATCCCTCGGCGGTGACCGCCATCGCAAGAATGGCCGATGGTGGCTTTAGAGACGCCCTCACTTTGCTGGAGCAAGCCATGCTCACCACGGATGGCACGATCACGGTAGACCTTGTTTACGATCAACTGGGACTGATTTCTGACGAAGTGGTGGATGCGCTGCTCTTTGCGATGAAGGAACAGGACGTTCCGTTGATCATGGATCGCTTGGCGGAGATTGCACGACTGGGCCGTGATCCGAGGGCAATTTTGGAATCGATGCTCCATCGGCTGTCCGATTTGACGCGGGCCGCCTACCAGGTGGATTCGGCGAGTGGGAAAGATGCGCCCCAAGAAGCAGCCCTGCACGATGTTGCCGCGAGGTTAACTCGCGATTTTATTCTGCGTTTGCGCGGGGATCTGGCCGACGCCCACCGGGTCATTCGAGATATTTCACTTCCTCGGGTGTGGCTAGAGTCGGAGTTTATTCGGCTTTCTATGCGAATCAGCCTCGTCCCCGCCGCTCCTTCTCCTGCCGTTGCTCCTGCGGGGCGCCAAATGCCCAGTAGCGCCGTTGTACGGCCTCCTAGCCCAGACACAGGGCCCGTAACGCAAAGAACTGCTTCCGATGGCTTAAAGGCTCCATCGACCGTTGCAACGGCCCCGGTGGTTTCTGCAGACCCCTGGACCGGCGTGCTAGACCGGGTTCGCGCCGTTTCGCGCACCATCGTGCTGAAACTGGGCGGAGCTACGGTTGAGTTGAATGCGGACAAGAAACTTAAGGTTACGCTGGGGAGCGAACAGTTTCACACTTGGTTCAACGAAAAACCCGAGGCCCTGAAAGTGGTTAAGGAAGCCATTTTGGCCAGCTATGGCGGCGGAATTGACCTAGAATTAGCTTTAGAAAAGCGTGATGCGGACACGGGCGACCAGGTAGCGGTAGAATTGCCCGCAGAAGGTCAAAGATTAGAACAATTGACCCGAGACGTGTTTGGAGTGTGAAAACATTCCGAAGATCATCAAGAACGACATGAAACTTCCTAAAAATTTCGGCGGCCAAGGATTTGGCGGTGTCATGAAGCAGATGCAAGATGCCATGGCCAAGGCTCATAACCTTGAAGCAGAACTTGCCAACGAGCGATTTGGAATTGACAAGGGACCCGTTAAGGCTGTCTTTGACGGCACGGGTCAATTGCTAAAAATTCACCTCGACCCCGCGGTGGTAGACCCAGAAGATATTGAAGCGCTGGAAGACCTTATCGTGGGATGCGTCCGCGATGGGTTTGCCCAGGCGACGGAAATTCGCAACGCAAAGGTTCAGGGCATCCTTCCCAACGTTCCCGACCTTCCTGGCATGTAACCCGGGTGAAAAAAACGGCCCTTCCTCCAGCAATTTTGGGGGAAGGGCGCGCTGTTTTTGGATTACAGCTTAAATAGGGTCAGTGTGGCGGTGAGCTTTAGGCCGTTAAAGTCCAGACCATCTTGCTTTGAGAACACGTTGTATTCGGCGCTGAGCGTTAGTCGCTTGGAGATCACAACACCGACCGAAGCGGTGCCGGTGAGCCCAATCTTTTTAGCCGCCGTTCGTACCCCCGCTTGGTCTCTTATGCTGTAGTCAAAATAGGCTAAACCGGCGCCCACGCTCACAAAGGGAACCACGTTAGCCGTCGCTGCATCGCCCAGGGTCTTCTGGTATGTCATGGTCACCGGAAGGATGAACAACTTGTTTCCGTTCTTTCTGGCCGTGATGAAGGCAAAATCCGGACTCAAGGTTCCACCCTTAGGGTTGGCAATGGTTCCGGGACCAAAGCCGAAAGTGGTGATCTGCTTGCCCAGCGCATCCTGAATCTTGGAGCTAGTGGGCAGGTAGGCCCCCGCTTCTACCGCTACGCCAGGTCCACCGTCGGTCTTTGAACCGGCCAAAGAGAGGCCGGCCAAGCCGCAAGTTAAGCCAACAATTAACGTCCGTGCAATTCTATTTCTTCCGTGCATGTCCGCTATTGTTGCACGGTCAAGACCGGCAAAGAAAGCGGCCCCATTTGGGTGAGTTTGCCTAGTGATTTGATTGGGGCTTTTACCGCAGAAAAATATGTCCCGCCGCATTTTCGGATTCGTCGGAGTAGTCATATCCCAACTCGTCTAAGTAGGCCTGAAACGATGCATGGTCTTGAGTGGGAACCTGGATGCCGGCGAGGACGCGGCCAAAGTCGGAACCGTGGCTTCGGTAATGGAAGAGGCTGATGTTCCATGGGTGAGTCATCGATCCCAAGAATTCCGTGAGGGCTCCCGCCCGTTCGGGAAAGGTGAACGCCACTAGTCGCTCATTCTCGGCTTTCGCCCGGCCGCCCACCATGTGACGCACGTGAAGCTTCGCCATCTCGTTGTCGGTCATGTCCAGCACGTCGTAGTCTTGATCGCGGAGCTCTTGAACCACTAACTTGGCTTCTGCGGGTCCGGAGACGCGGATTCCTACAAATACGTGGGCCTTCTGGTTATCTGCGTAACGATAGTTAAACTCGGTAATGGTTCGGTTACCGATCGTGGTGCAGAATTCACGAAAACTCCCGGGCTGCTCCGGAATCGTTACGGCTAAGATGGCTTCGCGTTTTTCTCCAATTTCGGCACGCTCGGAAACGTGACGGAGGGAATCGAAATTGATATTGGCCCCGCATGCGATGGTGATGAGTTGTTTATCTTTCCATCCATTTTCTTGCACATATCGCTTTAATCCTGCGTAGGCCAATGCGCCGGCGGGTTCCAGGATGGCGCGTCGGTCTTCAAAAATATCTTTCATGGCCCCGCAGATTTCGTCGTTAGAAACTACGATGCAGTCGTCAATCACCCGTTTGGCAATTTCAAACGTGATCTCGCCCACTTGGCGAACGGCGACTCCATCGGCAAACCGACCCACCCGGTCCAGGATGACGCGCTCCCCGGCCTTGAGAGACGCGGTCATGCTGGCCGCGTCTTCTGGTTCCACCGCGATGATCTTCACTTCGGGCCGCAAGGACTTGATGACGGCCCCCATTCCCGCGATAAGGCCGCCGCCGCCCACCGCAATGAAGATGGCGTCCAGAGGTCCCTGATGTTGTTTGAGGATTTCGAGGGCGATGGTGGCCTGGCCGGCGATTACGTCGGGGTCATCGTAGGGATGAACAAAGGTGAACTGCTGGTCCTCGGAGAGAAGCTTGGCGTACTTAGCGGCTTCGTCGTAGTTGTCTCCGTGGAGCACCACCTCGCCGCCCAGGGTGCGCACGGCATCCACCTTGATTGCGGGAGTGGTTCGGGGCATCACAATCACCGCACGGCAGCCGAGTTTTCGGGCGGACAGGGCCACGCCCTGGGCGTGATTACCCGCCGAAGCGCAGACCACTCCGCGCGCCCGCGCCTCTGGGGTGAGCCTCACCATCTTGTTGTAAGCGCCTCTTAATTTGAATGAGAATACGGGCTGGGTGTCCTCTCGCTTGAGCCATATGTGGTTCCCGAGTCGTTTAGAGAGCAAAGGTGCTTCTTCCAGGGCCGTTTCAATCGCCACGTCGTAAACTTGGGCAAGCAAAGCACGTCTCAGGTAGGCGTCAAGCATTAGGATAAAACTACCTCAGCCTGACAAATCTGGGGTGACTGGTTCGGGCGTCTGGTCGATTTGGTATCGAGGGGAAGCGAATAGGTTGTCCCATCGACTGGGCATCCACGGTCATATCCATTTATTAGGCTCCTTTAGGCCCATTTCATCGGTCTTGGGTGTATCGATCTAATGTAAGGGAGGAACAGACCGCCAAGGCAATCCACCCTGTCGCGGCCTAAATAACCGTATATGACCTTCCGTTGTCCCTGCAGCGGACGAACCACCGCCGCAGGCGAGGGTTCTGAGAGCCGCAGGCGAGGGTTCTGAAGGCCCTTCTCCCCCAGTTTTTCCGAAAACTGGGGGAGAAGGGTTGGGATGAGGGGGTCGGCGGCCCACTAGTTTGTAGTGCGCTGAGAACCGAAAAGATGTTTGCAACGCCCGGGATCTACGAGGGGCATGGAATGGGCTTTTTGCGGAAGGGACAGTTTAAAAACCGGAATTCACCCTCACCCTGCCCCAATGCAATTCACCCTGTCGAGGCCTAACTAAACGTATATGAGTGGCACTTTTACCCTCGAGCAGCGCTTTTTGCTTCCGATCGGACGCAGCGACTGGTGCTGTCCGCGCTTCACGCGGCGTTTCCGCACAAGCAACTTATGGCCCGCAATCCGGATTATGCGAGTTGCCGGCAACCGTGGTTAGGCTTTGACGATGATCTGATTCCCGAGGATACACTGGGGCCCGTGGAATGGCATTTCCTGCCTTCTTTAGAACGCGCGGCGCAGGCGGAGAACTGGAAAGTGGCTCCGACCGGGGGAGAAATGGTTCCTGGCCAAGCGGAGAAATACCTGGGATCAGATTGGGCGACTACGCTGGAATCGGTTAAAAAGGTGCGCTTCACGTGGATTGGACCGTATTCGCCGCCGCTCGCTCCCGCCAAGACTTCTGAGTACAAAGCTCGAGCCGAAGAACTGATTCGCAAATTTGGCTATGAATACCGGTTGACGTCGGTTGCTGTACCGGCCAAGGTCAGAGCCGGTCACAGCGTCTCGGTAAATATTCATGGTGCCAATCAAGGCGTTGCTCCCTTCTACTATCCCTGGCAGATCGAGTTAGCGCTTCTATCGCCAGACGGAAAGGTTGCCGGACGGTTTACCCAACCCGATGCCCTTCGAACTTGGTTACCAGGCTTATTTGCATTGCATTGCATGGCGAGGTCAAGGCAGTTAATCCGGGTAAGTATCAGTTGGGTAGCGGCATTCGATATCCGTGGACCAAAAAGACCAGAATCCGCTTTGCTAACGCTTTACCCTTAATGAGCGGATACACGGTCTTAACCACCCTTGAGGTGGGAAAGTGAGTTCACAGATTTGACCTTGCCGGGGTCAAACCTTTGATCAACTAAATTATTACAGCGATGGGTCCGGTTGTCAAATATTTCTTGAATTTATCCCGGTTCTCGGCATACACTGCACACATCAAATGTGATTTGGACGCAGAATCGGATGCCCGGCTACGGTTATGAACCCGGGCGGGGCAAGTGTCTCAAGCATGAATTCGGGATTTATTGGGATTCCGCTGGTAGCCAGAACAGAAAATTATGTCGAAGTATAAAGTTGGATTAGTGGGTGCAGGCTTCATGGGGCGAATGCACGCCGAGGTTATTGGTACGCTGGATAGCGCCGAGTTAACTACGGTTTGTGATATTGACCTCGAAAGGGCCAAGTCCATTGCCGGAAGTGCGGCGGTTTCCGCGTCTTTTGAGGACCTGCTGAACGATCCAGCGTTGGATGTGTTGGACCTTTGTCTGCCTACCTACCTGCACGCCGAGTTCACAATTCGCGGACTAGAGGCCGGAAAGCATGTCATCTGTGAAAAGCCAATGGCGATGAACACGGAGGAAGCAAAGCGGATGATTGCCGCATCCGAAAAATCGGGACGCCGATTGATGATCGCTCACTGCATTCGCTTCTGGCCGGAGTACGAGATCCTTACCGAGCTCGTGCAGAGCAAACGGCTAGGAAAGTTGCTGTCACTTAACCTCACCCGCTATGGGGCGTTCCCCACTTGGAGTTGGGAAGGATGGCTGGAGGATGAAAATAAGAGCGGCGGCGGTGCGCTGGATATGCACATTCACGATACCGACTACGCGCTATACCTGTTGGGTGAGCCGGACGATATTCGCTCCCGAGGAACGGTTGATGCCAAAGGTGCCAGCCATGCGTTCACGACGATGACCTTTGGTGATGTGGTGGTGCAGGCCGAGGGCGGTTGGAATTTGCCCAGCTCGGCGCCGTTTAAGATGGCGTTCCGAGCGGTGTTCGAACGCGGTCTCGCCAACTTTGACGGAGGTCCACTCACCGTTTACGAAGAAGGGAAGGAACCCGTGGTACCGGAGATCGCACGTATGGCTTCTAAGGGAAGCGGCGGCAACATTAGCGATCTGGGGGGCTATTACTACGAATTGGCTTATTTTTATGATCAGTTGAAATCCGGTCAGCCCCAATCTAAGCTCACGCCGGAGTCTTCATTGAGTTCCCTGGCTACCTGTTTAGAAGAGATTCGGCAGATCAAAGCGTCTCACGCTCCGGCGGTGGCCGTTTGATTCTAAAGTCAATCAATTATTGGTCTTATCCGGGCGGCATGGAAGGAACTTTGCCGGTGGAAGATTTCTTTGTTCAGGCGGCAAAAGATGGCTACGAAGCAGTGGAAGTCTGCATCGGTGAAACCGGAGCGCTGGGATTAGATACGCCCGAACTGCGGTGCAAGGAATTGGCGAGTTTCGCACGGTCTTTGGGCCTAACCGTTCCCAGTGCCGCTTCCGGGCTGTACTGGGGTTATTCATTGGCCTCTGAATCTTCGATTGATCGCCGCAAAGCCGCCTCTGCGCTTGCGCGGATGCTGGAGATTTCTTCTTGGTTTAATGCCAAGACCCTATTGACCATCCCGGGTGCGGTGGATGTGTTCTTTATGCCAGATCGTCCGGTGCAATCTTACGACGAGGTGATGAAATTTGCCAACGAGGGCCTCGCCTCGGTTCTTCCGGTCGCCGAGAAGTTCCAGGTTCGTATGGGTATCGAGAATGTCTGGAACCGAATTTTGATGAGTCCCACCGAAATGGCGGGCTTTATCGATGGCTTTCATAGTCGCTGGGTCGGCTCATATTTAGACGTTGCTAATGTGCTTCCTTTTGGCTACCCCGAACAATGGCTTCGCATTCTGGGGGCGAGAATCGTGGGAATCCACTTCAAAGACTACCGGCGCGCAGTGGGTACCGGAGAAGGATTTGTTGACCTCTTAGCGGGCGATGTGAACTGGCCCGAGGTGATGAAGGCAATTAACGAAATAAAATACGACGGGCCCGTGGCCGCTGAACTTATTCCGCACTACAAGCACCATCCCGCCGTTCGCGCGAAAGTGACTTCCATCGCGATGGATGCGATTCTTGGCCGAAGCTAGGCTTTGCACAATTTGCAATGACAAATTCCCCGACCAAGACATCCATTTCTCCCTTGAGAAGATTTCTCAAGAAAAACGGGACGGGATATTTGTTTATCAGCCCCTGGCTCATTGGGTTCATTCTGTTTATGGGCTGGCCGTTTTTGCGAAGCGTGTACCTGAGCTTTACCACCTACGACATCGTGAGTCCGCCCCGGTTTGTGGGATTGGCTAATTATCAGACCCTTCTGGGCGATGATCCGCTGTTTTGGCAGTCGCTTTGGGTCACGCTACGGTATGCCTTTGCGGTGGTGCCCATCGGAATTGTGGCGGGGGTGGGACTTGCACTTCTGCTGAATGCAGAAGTAAAGGGTCAAGCGCTGTTTAGAACGATCTTTTATTTGCCGTCCATCGTTCCCAGCGTGGCCACGGCCGTCATCTTCAGTTGGATACTCAATCCGGAGATTGGCTTGGTGAACGGGCTGTTGCGAGCCGTTGGATTTAAAGACGGTCCGGCTTGGTTGACCGATGCTCATTGGGCACCGTGGAGCTTGGTGTTCATGTCTATTTGGGGTGTGGGGGGAAGCATGGTGATCTATCTAGCGGGCCTCAAAGACATCCCGGTGTACCTTTACGAGGCGGCCCGGCTTGATGGAGCCGGCGGGTTTAAGGCATTGCGGCACATCACGATTCCTTTGCTGACTCCCGTGATTTTCTACAACCTCGTGATGGGGGTCATCGGATCGTTTCAATATTTCACCGAGGCGTATGTGATGACGCGGGGCGGCCCGGATGGAAGCACCACATTTTACGCGCTATACCTGTTCCAGAGAGCTTGGAATTTCCTTGACATGGGGTACGCCAGCGCGATGGCTTGGGTGCTTTTCTTAGTTGTGATGGCGATAACCATCGTTCTTTTTAGAGGTCAGCAGAAGTGGGTGCACTTTGCTCGCTAAGGTCAAACTTGCTCTCGCGGGTCTTCTCTTGCTGATCTCGGTAGTGGTTCTTGCGCCTCCGGGACCACCCGTGACTCACTATCCGGGCCGAGAGCCGATTTATTTCTGGCACATGTGGTCAGGAGAATGGCAACCGGTGGTGGAGGGAATTTGCCGACGATTCAACGAGAGTCAAACTAAGTATGAAGTGATACCGCTTCAAGTACCGGCAACCGGTGCAGAAACAAAATTCCTCCTGTCTTCGGCGGGCGGAAGTTGCCCGGATGTCGTGTGTCAGTGGAATCCCGTGTTGGGAATGTGGTCCGATCGTGGTCTAATTCGGCCGCTTGACGAACTGTTTACCCCCCAAGATCGGGCCAGATTTCTGCGAGAATGCTATCCGATCATTAGAAAAAATTCGATCTACAAAGGGAAGATAATGGGGTTAGTAGGCAGTGTAGACGTCGCCGCCGTCTACTATCGTTTGGATCATCTGAAGGAGGTTGGGTTAGACAAAGACCATCTCCCTCAAACCCTAGAAGATCTCGTGGCGCTGGGCCAAAAGCTGGATCGGTACGACAGTTCCGGGCGGTTACGGCGCGTGGGATTCCTCCCTACGGGTTTGATGGCTTACACGCCGTCCTTCGGTGGTTCGTTTAACGGTCCAGACGGAATTCAGTTAGATACTCCTGAACAGAAGCGAGCGCTGGAGTTTATCGCCGCCCGGGAGAAACAGCTTGGATTTGACAAAGTCACCCGGTTTGTGGCGTCTCAGGCGGCGGACACGGGAATGACTCAGCCCCTGATAACGGGAAACTTCTCCATCCTTCTGGATGGCCAGTGGCGCGTAAAGCAAACCGCTCAGTACGCGCCAGACCTGCCCTACGTGATTGCGCCGTTGCCTCCTCCCAAAGGCGGCAAACCGATGGCCAGCATGACGGCGGCTAATTACATGCTGGTTCCTCGGGCGGCTAGGAACCCGGCGGGAGCCATGGCATTCTTACGATACTGGTGCGGAATGGATGATCGAGAAGCCGGTGCCCGGAACGTGGCGGATATGGGTTGGCTTCCATACTCCGCTAAAGTAGCGGTGAGTCCAACCTACCTGGCTTACCTGCGAAAGTATCCCGCGTATCGGGTGTTTGTAGACCTCATGGCCAGCCCCAATCTGCAAATTGCGCCCCTAGGATCTCTTCAGTCTTTTGTGATGAATGAGATACCCAAAGTGGACGATGCGGTGAATCACGGAGCGAAAACCCCCTCGGTGGCGCTGGCCGAATTGAAGGAAAATTTCGAGAAAGAGTCGGCGAGGCAAAGGAGGCTAGGTCGTGGCCAATAAGCCCCGTAAAAAGTTTAATGGGAACAACGCCGTGGTGTGGGTGGTGCTGGTAATCCTGTGCATTCCCGCCCTGTTGCCCATGGCTTGGATGGTGTCTACTTCGCTCAAGACAGATAAGCAGGTCTTTGCCACAGAAGGGAAGGGCGCACCCACGGTTAGCCTCAAAAGTCTCATACCGTCGCCTCCGAACCCCAAGAATTACCCCGATGCGCTTCAGGCGATTCCGCTGCGAGAATACGTTCGCAACACGGTGTTCTTGTGTTTTGTAAATGTTTTTGGCGCGGTTCTGAGCAGCGCCATTGTTGCCTATGGGTTTGCGCGGCTGGAATTTGTGGGCAAGAACGCCCTGTTTTTATTGATGATCGCCACGATGGCGGTCCCCGGCCAAGTCACGATGGTGCCCATTTTTGCGATGTACCGGGCGTTGGGGTGGTACGGCACGTACCTTCCGCTCACGGTGCCCGCCTTTTTTGGCGGTCCTCTGTTTATCTTTTTGCTCACCCAGTTCTATCGCGGCTTGCCCGACGATATGGCGGAAGCGGCCAGAATGGATGGCGCGGGAGAGCTGTCAATCTTTCGGCGCTTGGTCTTGCCTTTATCTAAACCGGCCCTTGCGACTTGCGCCCTGTTTCAGTTCATCGCCACCTGGAACGACTTTTTGGGGCCGTTGCTCTACATCAACGATCCCAAAATGTACACGGTTGCGTACGGCCTCCAGCAGTTTATGAGCAAGAACGGGGGGCAGTGGACGCTGTTAATGGCCGCCGCCACCCTCTTCACGCTCCCCGTGATCCTCTTATTCTTCTTTGCCCAGAAAACGTTTATTCAAGGGATAGCGACTACCGGGGGCCGGAACTAATCAACCTTGTTCAAAGGGTAGTCTGCCCGTCGGCAATAGGTCGGCTACGCCGGGGAATCCCAAAAAGCACTCTAGCGGATACCGTCGAGACGAAGACCGGATCCGTTTGGCTCTCCAATCCGGATAATCTGGCCACGGGCCTGCCCCCATAATCGTCCCTCCTACGCCCGGCAGACGACGGGCCATAATAGCGGTTAGGGTTACTCATGAACATCCCAGAGGGTTTAGAGCACGTTTTGAAAGTTAATCCGGAGATCATGCACGGTGTGATCTGCTTTGACGGTACTCGGATTCCTCTCACGGCCTTTTTAGACAATCTCAAGGAAGGAATGACGCTTGACGAATTCCTGTCAGATTACAAGACGATATCCAGGGAACAAGCGCTTGCGGTTTTGCGTTGGCAAGATAATGCCATCCGTCGGGCGGCCGGACTTCAATTGGCAGGCTAATGAGGGATCTGACTTGACCCCGAGTCCGGGTGATCACGGGGTAACCGGACGTCGGCAAGGTCATTCGACGACTACCGGCTACGCCGCCGAATCCGAAATAGGTCGGCGAAGCCGGTAGCCTCGGGATGCCAGTGCCCGAGTCCGGATGATTGCAGGTGGAAACGGGGCACCAGGACGTCAAAGTAGTTTCGCAATGTTTCCCACAGGTCCCAGGACCCTAGCAACGCCGGGGTGTATGATTAATCTACATTGAACGTTGCCCGCATTTCTAACCTCACCGTTCGCTACGGCAACTTCACGGCGCTCAAAGACTTCTCTTGCGATATTCCCGAGGGGTGCACCGGACTCCTTGGGCCAAACGGAGCGGGGAAGACCACCCTTATCAAGACTTTGCTCGGGTTTGTAACCCCGGCTTCGGGCCGCGGGGACTTGCTGGGGTTGGACATTGCCAAAGACGGCAAGCGAATCCGCCAGACCGTTGGGCTGATGCCAGAACAAGATTGTCACATTCCCGGAATGACTGCGGTTGGCTTTGTTGCCTTGGCCGGTGAGCTGGCAGGTATGCCGCAGGCCCAAGCGCTGAGGCGCGCGCATGAAGTGTTGGAATACTGCGGCCTAGGCGAGGCCCGGTACCGAAACGTGGAAACCTACTCCACCGGTATGAAGCAAAGAATTAAGCTCGCCCAGGCGCTGGTTCACGGACCCAAACTTTTATTGCTGGATGAGCCAACCAACGGATTGGATCCGGCGGGCCGGGAAGAAATGCTGGAACTTGTGCGTTCCGTCTCCCACGGAAAGGGCGTGAACGTCTTGGTGAGTTCTCACCTTCTTCCGGACATTGAGCGAGTCTGTGATCGCGTGATTGTGGTGATGGCCGGTCAACTCAGGGCCGAGGGGCTTATCAAAGATCTCAAGCGCATTACCGGGCAACCCATTGACGTGGAATTGCGCGAATCCAATTCTGGGTTTGTGCAGGCGCTTTCGGGAATGGGAGTCAACATTGCGCCGCCCAAGCTGACCACCTATCGAATTCTTGCCCCCGGAACTCCGGACGAAATTATTAAGCTTGTGATGACGGCCGCCCGCCAATCTAATGCCCAGGTTCGAGGATTTTCCATTGCCCAGAGGTCTCTAGAAGAGGCGTTCCTGGATGTGCTGACCGCTAACCAATAACCCAAATTCTTATGGCCTCTCCCATTGCAGATCTTAGCTATCGAAACTACGATGGCCCGCTGGACCCGCCCGCATTGCGCTGGTGGGTGATTGCCCGCGCCATGATGAACCTCAATCTCAAACGGCGAGTGTTATGGCTTTTTGTCGCGCTCTCCGGTTGGTATTACGTCGGCATGATCTTTGTGCTGTTCATCTTTGATCAGTTTGCGGCGTCTACTCCGGCTTTCCCCGGTGCTCCAAACCCGGCCAAGGAGTTCTTTGGCCGAATTATTTGGAAAGATCAATTTCTCCATGGTTTCTCGTATGGTCAGATGCTGTTTATGGCGATTTTGCTTACCATCGGTGCGGGTTCCATCGCCAATGATAATCGGGCAAATGCGTTGCTGGTTTATCTAAGCAAACCCATTTCCAAGCTGGATTACGTGATGGGCAAGTGGTTTGGGGTGTTCTTGCCATTGCTCCTCATCTCATCCGTGCCGGCGCTGGTGTTCTACCTTTACGGAGCGCTCAGTTATAGCTCCTACGGCTTTATCAGTTCTGATCCTTGGCTGTTGGTAAAGGTTATGATTGCACTTCCGATCACGGCGGCCATTCAAGCGAGCGTCATCGTGGGAGTCAGTTCACTGTTTAGCCAGGGAAGGCTCGCGGGGGCTGCGTATGCCGGGGTCTACTTTGTCAGTAACTTTTTCACTCAGTTAATGAAGGGTACGTGGTTTGGGCTTTCGCACGGAGGGGGAGGAGTGCCCATGGCAAAATCAGCCGTGGCTAACCTGTTTTACGCGAGCTTTGACGGAATTAACATCGGCATCTTCAAAGCGATTTTGGGTACGGATGGATCTATGCCATTTGGAATTCCTGGAAACGCCCCCGCAGTGCCCCGTCCGCCGCTCCTTCCCATGCTTCTGATCGGGGCGGCAATTTCTGCGGTTTGCCTTGTTGTGGCCTGGAGCCGGGTACGCGCAGTGGAGGTAGTGGGTTAATGATTGAGCTAACCAACGCTTCTCGCTGGTACGGCCAAGTCATCGGCCTCAACGACGTGACCTGTACCATTGGCCCGGGAGTGACGGCGCTCCTTGGCATGAATGGGGCGGGTAAGAGCACCATGATGCGCATGATCACGGGCCAAATACGGCCCACCACCGGTGACGTCAAAGTGTTTGGCCACCAACCCTTTGCCAACCCAGAAGTCTACAAGCATCTTGGCTATTGCCCCGAGATCGATAATTTTTATGAGCATCGCTCGGGTCGGCAGTTTGTGCACTACCTGGCTAAACTCAGCGGTTTTTCAGAATCGGAAGCCAAGTCCAAGACTCAGGGTGTTTTGGAGCGAGTGGGGATGGCTCAGCGCGCGGATGCCAAGATTGCGGGCTATTCCAAAGGCATGCGGCAACGTATCAAGTTGGCCCAAGCAATGATTCACGAGCCCGATATCATTCTCTTGGATGAACCGCTAAACGGCCTAGACCCGGTGGGCCGCCGCGAGTTCATCAACCTGCTGGCTACGCTGGCCGATGAAGGCAAGACAATTCTGGTGAGTAGCCACATTCTGTTTGAGGTAGAGCAGATGACGCGTTCCATCTTGCTGCTCCACCGGGGACGGTTGCTGGCAACGGGGAACCTCACCGCACTTCGTGACCTCATTGATAAGCACCCCCACCGAATCCGTATTGAGTCGTCGCAACCGCGTGATGTTGCGACCAGGCTTGTGGGTCTACCGTACGTGCTCAATGTGCAAATTGACCCCAGAGGAGATGGCTTGGAGATACAAACCCGGGAACCTGGTCAATTTTATGATCAGTTGCCGGGGTTAGTGTTGGATCACAATTTGGCGGTCTCCGGGTTCTCTAGCCCAGACAACAATTTGGAATCGATCTTTCGTTATCTGGTGGAAGCATGATCAATGTGACCATTTTCAGTGCGGCCCTGCAAGACTTCTTAAGGTTGCGTCGAGCGATGCTGTGGATTGTGGTCGTTGTCGGACTTTACTTAATCGCGGGGTTGTACCTAAAATACAACACCGAGAACTCTCCCGACCAAGCCTACGCCACTCTCTCCACCATTCTCGTGTTTCGAATTCTTCCGCTGGCGTCGGCCATTTTTAGCACCGCCGTGATCAGTCAAGAAGTAGAACAAAAGACAATTGTGTATCTGCTCACCCGACCCGTCGCTCGGTGGCGGCTTTTGGCGATGAGGGCGTTGGCATCTTTTGTCGCCGTGTTTCTGATATCCGCCCTTTGCGCGGTGGGCGTTTCTATGGCGGTCTACCATAACCCGCTGGGACCGTACCTCATGAAGGACTTCGTTGCCATTGCAGTGGGCTCGGTTGCGTACGGTTCGCTATTCATTCTGGTGAGCTTGCTCATCAATCGGGCGATGATCGTATGCCTCCTCTTTGCGTTTGGCTGGGAATCTCTGGTTCCCACTTTGCCCGGTTCGATTTTTTACCTGAGTATAGGTACTTACCTCAACAAGATCGCGCAACGGCCCAAAATGCCGGATGCCGAACACGGGATCATGGATACTTTGAGCGGTCTGATGGGCGCTAAGCCGGTTCCCATTGCGACATCTTGGATTGCGATGATCGCCTTGTCCGGGGCTTGCGCGGTTGTAGCCGCGTGGTGGTTCACCCACTTTGAATTTGTACCGCGCGAAGATGCAGAGTGACTTCATGCCGGTCCTGGTAGAGAAGCCAGTGTAAACTAAATAAGGATTTGTATGCCTCACATTCACTTGGAGACAACCGCCGATTTGCCCGAGAATGCCGATGTCCCGGACATTCTTGATGCGCTTACGGCTTGTTTTTCGAACTTCGAGAGCATCTCATCGGCCTCAATTATGGCTTATCACTCGTTGCGGTCCGTCTGGACGATGGGAGAGGGTTCGCCTCCCGGATTTGCGCACTGCACCGTCGCTATCCTTTCTGGCCGAAGTGAATCCCTCAGACGAGAGATAGCCGATGGCATGTACCATGTGCTAACAGACTGCTTTCCGCAGTCGCGGGAAGCGGGCGAGATTAGCATCACCCTTGAACTCAGAGAAATGGATCCTGCCACTTACCGAAAGTAGGAAAAGCTCAACCTAACGATCACGGTCATAGCTTCCGAAACCTGAAGTAACTCTTCATGGTTGAGCTCATTGTAAAACTTTTGATCGCGGCGGCGATGGTGGCCTTTTCCGCCCTTTCCGGATCTCCTGCGCTAGACCCCACGTGGAAAATCGCCGCGTTTTATGCTGCGCTCGCGGTCTTTGCTTGGCGCTTAGAGGAGCGGGGTCTGAGGAACCCGGGCTTTGCAGGCCTGATCTCGGGTGGTGAGTCGATGCTTGTAGCCTTGGCGGTGGCTTCGGCGGGCCAGCTTGATAACCTGGGCTTTTTAGTGTTAGCACCCTTGGTAGAAGCAACGACTCGATTTGGGTCGGATCCCTCATACTTAGCACCCATTTCTGCGGCCGCATTGGTGGCAGCGGGGCCAATCTTAGGCGGCAAAATGGAATTTGGTCTGCCCCTCCTTGCCCAAGCGGGCGGCGTACTTGTGGTGGGACTGTTTGTGGGTAAACCGTCTGAATCTAACGGCGCGGGGGGCAAAATCATTCCGCGCGAAAATGCCGAATTGATCCGCAATTTCAGTCCGCTGAGCTTAGTTCGAAACACCGACCTCCCCGACTTTGAGCCGGAAGATGAAGATCCAATTGATGATCTTTTGGTCCTCCGAGAGCGGTTTAGGCAACTAAGAGACAGTTACTTGGACCTAGAGATGCGCTCTAAGAAAGATAGAATTTCGGCCACCCTGGCCGAAATTCGACCCCTATCCGTAGGCATTGCCTACACCAAGATCGTAGAAAAAATCGCCTCAATGTGTGGAGCACAGGGAGTGATTCTCTACACTCTCGCGGGTTACGACACATCAATGGTGGTTCGTGCGGTCCACGGCGAATTCTCCGATCCCATCCAGATGGAAACAATTGAAGTGGATACCCGCATCGCCCCCGCATTCATTAAAGTGCAGGCAGAAAAGGCTTACAAGGCGCACGCGGGGGGAATTAATGATGCCACCAACGTATTGCTGACCCACGACGGGCGGCTTTACGGAATGATGACGCTACGGCATGATTCACCGAACGCGCTAGAGCAGGCCCGACTCGCGGCGGAAGAAGCCGGAGCGGCGATCGCAGACTGGGTTTATGAAGTTGAACAGCGAGAAGCCCACACTCGGCGGTTAAGGGAGGCCGAGTTGATGTATGAACTGGCAACCCTTATCTCCGGCGAGCACAGCCACCTAGAGCTTGCTACCCGATTGGTGCGAGAACTCAAAGATGTGATCAATGCAGATTGCGTTCAACTTCATTTGATTGACGATGATGCAGTGACTACCCTTGCCCGCAGTGGTAACGAAATGACCGTCATGGACCGCGTTCGCTTTGAATTGGGCGAGGGATGGGAAGGTTGGAGCCGAAGCGGTTTTCCAGATTTGGTTCTTCACGACACCCGGACCGACGTGCGCTTCCTCACCTCTGCCGCATCACGCAACCCCGTGGGTAGCTTTATTGCAATCCCTATTTGGGGCATTGAAGTTCCCCAGGCGGTTCTCACGGCGGCAACCAAGCGCGCGGGAATTCTAGACCGTGGAGCAGTGGAAACCCTTCGGGTGGCCGCCAGCGAAATTGGCCGACGTCTGTTTCCGGGTGCTTCCGGGGATACATGGGTGGGTCCTCGGGAATTTCAGGGAAGGCTTCAGGCCGCTGACGGCTCGATTGCGGTGTTAGAAGTACTGCGCCGAGAAGCAGTGGAAAAGGATTTTGGCCGCATTGGATGGATTCACGTTTTGAGACGCTGGGGCAAGATTATTCGGACCCAATTACCACCGTCGGGCGTTTTATGTCGTCATGAAGATGGAAGTTTCCTGGTGCATTTGCCCGGCTTCACTCGCGATGAATCGGAGAAGTGGGTCAACCAGGTGGTTTCTTTAGCAACCTCCACGGAGATTCGCACTCCGGATGGAAGCACCCGGATTCTGAGCGGGATTAGGGGCAGAGTTGCCGAACTCGGCCCGCAAGAAAACCGGATTATTGACAAGTTGGAAGCATAAATGACCTCGTCTAGTAAAGTTGCAGAACAATGGCACTACAATCTTCAGATAACCTTATGGAGTGACGCCAGCGTTGGCCTCTTGTGCGGGAACAAAACATTGGTAAATCAAGTCCACAACGTTAAAGGGGTGCTATGAGTTCGAACGAGTCTCTTAACCCACAAGCCAAAGCCTTAGATCACGCCGCATCGCTTCTTAAGTTTTCGCGTTATCCCGAAGCGAGAGACGTAGCGCGCCAGATTGTGTCTGAAGATCCAAAGCACGTAGGTGCCTTAGAAGTCCTTGCCAAGGCATTGTGGCAATGCAGCCAGTACAGTGAGGTGCTTTTAGTGCTCCGACGTCTGGTGGTTGTGAATCCATATGAACCGGGTTACCGAGCGCTCCAGGGCGCTGCACTTCAGTGCTTGGGTCGCTACGGCGAAGCCGCTCGCGCCTTTGCCCAAGGTTCGCAATTACCGTCTTCTCAAGAAGCTTTAGATGAATTGCGATCTTGGCAAGCCGGGTTAGTGCAGGAGATGGTAAAGACCGATCCTGTATTTCAAGCCCACTATCTGAGAGACCCAATGGACGCCTGCTTGTGCCGGGGATTTGACTTTGTTGAGGATGAGCGACAGGCCGATAGATGGTTGGGTACCCCCGCGATTAGGGCTGAGATGTATATTCGCCCGAGCTAATACAATCAGCTTTGCCCGCGAAACGCGGCGAACAGGTTAATCACGCGTCGCACATAGGCTTGGGTTTCGCGATAGGGGGGGACGCCTCCCGCTCGGCGAACCGCTCCAGAACCCGCATTATACGCGGCAATCGACAGCACTAAAGATTGATAATCATCTCCGGTTTGGCGGCGATACTTGTCAAGATGAGACCGCACAAGCTTTACGGTTCCGTAAAGATTTTCCGTAGTGTCGTAGGCATTGCTTACGCCCAAGCCCTGAGCCGTGCCCGGCATCAGTTGCCCCAAACCCATTGCTCCAGTTCGGCTAGTGCTTCCCGGATCAAAGCCGCTTTCTGCCATCACCATCGCCATGATCAGCCGCGCATCTACCCCGTAGTAAATGCTGAATCCTACTACCGCATTGGCAATATGTAACGCTTCTGCATCAGATAGTCGTCGGTTTTGCTTTCGGATAAACGCCGCGTAAATCGGCGAAACTTGGCTAGCGGGTAGATTCCACACCCGGGTGGCATGCCGAGAGGTTGCGGTGTATTTCCGCATGTAACCAGACGGATGGGGCTGTTTTTCCGCGGACCGACGTGCCTGCTCCTGATCGTAGGAAAGCATGGAGCCTTCCGGTGCGGCGGAGAGTAAAACCGCTCGTAACAGGCCACCTTGTTCGCCGCGGTTGGCGCGAACCAAGAGCCTGGCCGGAACTTCGTTTCCCGAGAGCCACACCGGGGCGGAAGGGGCTTCGATCACCAGGGTGTCTCCGTCGGCGCGCTCAAGCAAGAGCGAAGTGAGTTCGCCAACGCGGAAAGATCCCTTAACGATCCCTTTCACTTCAACAATCCGGGTCCCCATGAGGGTTTCTAGGCTCCCCACCCCCGCAGACTGAATGATGTGATGGAAACGGCGGATTTTGAGATAGTCCGTGAGCGTTTGTGCGGTAGAAGAGGCGTAAACTGCCGACCAGAAGATTAGAATCGAAAGAATACGTCTCATCGGCACACTTAATGGTCGGTTCTCAAAGCCCAGGAGTTCATGCCTGAGCTCCAAGCCTTGCGCCTATTATAATCGGATGCGACAAATCCAGGCGGCTGATCCCCCGCGGTCTTGGTTGTAAGAATTTTTTGTAAAGAAAGCGCATGCCCCCAATTGAGTCCACCCGTGGAGAACCATCGAAACGTAGATCACCTTCCGTTGTGCCCGCAGGGGCTTTCGCCGAATAGTCTGGCGTAAGCTCTCCCGGCATGCCAGGATCGGACAGTAAATTGGTCTTTTCCCCAGCACTGGCATTAGAATCTAACCACGGAATTGTCGGGAAGAAATGTTTGACCCCGACGATCCTTCCCGTGTCCCGGCAGGGACTATCCCCGAGTAGCCTGGCATATGCTCTGGTGCCATGCCAGGATCGGTGAGCAAAGAAGTCTGTTCCCCGGCAGGGGCACTAGAATCTACCAAATGCATACAACTCTTGCGAGCTTGACCTAAGACATCGTATGTCGGGATGTCGGGCCACCCGGACGTCGGCACCGTCATCCGCCGACTACCGGCTACGCCGTCGAATTCTAAACAGGTCAGCGAAGCCGGTAGGCTCGGGATGCCCTTGCCCGAGTCCGGGTGTTTTTCGGTGATCGCGGTCCACCCGGACGTCGGCACGGTCATCCGACGACTACCGGCTACGCCGTCGAATTCCAATGGCAGGCGGCATATTCCCTATTTCAGTGTGTGCATCGGCGATTCCCGATATTCGGAGATACATTTCAACTCAAGAAGCCCAACATCATAAGAAATCTGATCTGGAGAAGCTAGGACTTCTACTTAAAGAAGCGGGTGTTAATTACGATGCTCGATACCTTGATTCCAAGGTTCTAGTGCCCCTGCCGGGGAACTGAGCCACGACGCAACTAAACTGGCATGGCGCCAGAGCTTATGCCAGGCTACTCTGGGACAGTCCCTGCCGGGACAACGGACAGTTAAGCCCCGTCAACCATTTTCTACTCGGTAGGTCCATGGCTAGATTCTAGTGCCCACTCGCCGGGTGTCAACGCCAGTAATCTGAACCTATGGCGGAGAGATCGGGATTCGAACCCGAGAGGAGTGTTAACCCCTACCCACTTAGCAGGCGGGCGCTTTCGTCCACTCAGCCATCTCTCCGCGGACATGTCAGTATATCGGATTGTAAGTCTCGCACGGCTAGGGTGTGGGCAACAATTGCCACTCTGTTCAGGCAACTCTTTCATTCCTCACCGGATTCTGCCACGAATTTGAACCTGATTAGACCGCAAATTACCATGTCCATACCGTTGCGAATCTATTTGGGACTGGTTGTTTTTAGCCTGATGGGGTCTCAATTCTCGGTTTCCCTTGGCTTGCCGGCGGGCCCTATCGCGAGCATCGCTTCGGTATTGACCCTATTCGCGGGCTTTGCCGCGATTTTATACAACTTTCACTGGAACTGGCGCATTCTAGGAATCGCGATGGCAGTGGGTGCGGTAGCCGAGATTTGTGGCGTGTACACCGGGCTCCCCTTTGGCCGATATGCGTACACCGAAAACTGGTGGCCCTCCGTAATTATGCCTGGCGCACAACCGTTTCCCTTGATGCTTCCCGTGGCCTGGGCCATGGTAGTGGGCGCATGTTGGGGAATCTGCGACGGAACCCGTCAAGCCTCCAAATCATGGATGGTCCCCCTTTTGGCGACCGCCACCGACTTTGCAATGGAAGGGCCGATGACCAAGGCATTTAAGTATTGGAAGTGGACCGACTTGACTTGGCCGATCGGAACCGATAGCTACGGGATGATGCCCCGAATGAACAGCGTGGGCTGGTACTTAGTTGCGGGGGTGGTGGCATTTGTGTTCCACCGGGGAAAGTTACGTGTGGTCTCACGCTGGGAGTGTTTAGCCGTACTCCTCACCCACGTGGGAATGATTCTCGGCCTTTCCGCAATCCAGGGCGTGATGGATCTCCAATGGATCCTGTTTGGAATCTGGGTTTTATTACTCGCAAGTTGCTGGATGGTTTGGGGGACCATGAAGGTAACGCGAACACAACCCAAGAAGGGTCAGTAGACTCTGGATGTGAGCGCAAAGTCATTCATCATCGTAGGTGCGGGTTTGGGTGGCTTGGCAACCGCAGTGAGGCTAGCCCACCGAGGGCACCGCGTCACGATTCTGGAAAAGACGGACATGCTCGGCGGGCGAAACCGTCCGGTGACGGTTAACGACTGCCACTTTGACGGTGGGCCCACGCTCATGATGATGCTGGATCCGTTCTACCAGCTCTTTAGAGACGTGGGAGAACGGTTAGAAGATCATCTGCAAATTGAGCTTTGTGACCCCAGCTATCGGGTGTTCTACTCAGACGATACGCAGATTGAGGGCACTCCAAATGTGGCCAAGATGGTCCGCCAAATTGAGGCGCTTTGCGGTCGAGAAGATTCGCTGGCTTATCCCAAAATGCTGGGAGATTTGGCGGATTTGTATAGGGCTTCAATTCCTAACTTTGTCCAAAAGAATTACTATTCACCCTTGGACTTGCTGGGCGGCAAGGCGCTACCTTTGGTGCTCAAGCACAAGATGCTGGGCAATTTGGCAGCGGGGATAGCGCGCTATGTAAAAGACCCCAAGCTAAGAATGCTGTTCTCGTTCCAAACCATGTACTTGGGTCTTTCCCCATACGACGCTCCCTGGGTTTATGCGGTGCTCACCTACATGGAATACGGCGAGGGTATCTGGTATCCCAAGGGTGGAGTGGTGGAGATTTGCCGTGCCGTTGGCAGACTGGCCGAAGCCAAGGGAGTTGACATACGACTGAATACTCCCGTCAAAAAGATCGAAGGTAAGACGGTGATCCTCGAATCTGGCGAGATCCTTACGGCTGATACCGTAATCTGCAATGCTGATCTTCCGTACGCCGAGCGAGCGCTTACCAATGCAAAGCCCAAACCGAAACGACGCTATTCCTGCAGTAGCTATATGATGTACATGGACTACGTCGGCTCCCTCCCAAAGTTACTTCATCACAACGTTTTCTTTGGAGGAAACTTCACTCAAAATTTGGAACAGATATTCCATCAAAATCAGTTGCCAACCGATCCCGCGTTTTACGCCGCCATATCCGCGAGATCAGAGACGGTGATGGCTCCAGAAGGCCATGAGAACCTTTACATCTTGGTTCCGTGCCCCAACTTGGATCGTCCCTGGGCCGACGTGGATGGGGTGGCCCTGCAACAATTGGTCATGACCCGCCTAAGAAAAGAAATTGGTTTTGATGCGGAAAAGGTGGTGACCATGAAAACCTATTCTCCGCAAGACTGGTCCAATGATCTAAATTTAGATCGAGGTGCCGCGTTTGGCCTCAGTCATGATTTCTGGCAGAGTGCTTACTTTCGCCCTTCTAACCGAAGCCGTGAAAATCCTGATCTCTATTATGTGGGAGCCAGCACGCAACCGGGTAACGGGTTGCCCATGGTTCTCCTATCCGCCGAGTTGGTGGTGAAGCGCCTAGAGCACGACGGTAAGTTGGGTTAGCCTCAGTTGAGTTCCGGTAGCCTTGTCGGAAGCGCGCTCAAAATGATACAACGTACTATCAAGAAGCAGAATCCGCAAGAAAAGGGACTTGTTGGACGCATGGTCGGGAACATGATTCGCCGTTCCGTAAAGAAGCGTTTCTATTCCGTGCAGTATTTGCCCCCTGCCCAACCGATTTCTGAGCCCTGTATCTTGGTGCCCAATCATCATGGCTGGCACGATGGATATTTGATGTTCTTACTGGCGGAACGCCTGCAACTGCCCATTGTGGATTGGATTGCGGAATTTGACGCCTTTCCGCTCTTTAGGTCTGTGGGAGGTCTGCCGTTTCCCGCTAACAACCCCGCAAGACGCGCCTCGACAATAAGGCAGACGATTAGGCATATGCAAAACGGAGAGAAAAACCTTATCCTATTTGCGGAAGGCGTGTTACATCGCCCTCCGGAAGTGATGCCATTCGGCAAGTCTTTGGAGCTTCTAACCAGGCGTGTTCCCAATGCTTCGGTGATCCCGGTAGCTATTCGTTACGAGTTATCCATGCACGAGCGCCCGCAGGCTTACATTTCCGTGGGTGGGCCCGTAGAAAAGGGTGATCAAATGGTAGTTACGTCTCGGTTAGCCGTGAAGCGGCTGTTGGATGAACTTGCAGTTAAAATCAGATTTCAGCCACAAGAATTTCAAAGCCTTCACCAAGGAACGAGAGACGTTAATGAACGTTGGGATATGCGTGGTTCCCAAAGATAATATATGCTAACCGCAGTAGGTTTAAGATAATGCCGGTAGAAGTTTGGAGAGGTGGGGCAGCTCAAGAGTCGAAAGTCTTGATTGGGCCGTTCATGCGTCCGGACGACTTAAAAGAATGTCGGCGACTTCACAAGCGGCACGGAAAAACCTACTACTTTGCCACTCGCCGCCTTCCTGCGCTCTACCGAGACCGCGTGCACGCCCTGTACGGCTTTGTACGTGTGCCGGATGAGTGGGTAGACAACCCGGAGGACCCAGACCCGTCAAAGATTTCTCTGAAACTACGCAATTATAGAAACGAGTTGTTGCGCGGGTTGGAAGGAGTGCCCCCAAAATCTCCGGTCCTGCGTGCATTTTGCGATTTGGTGTCGAATGTAGGAATGCCGGTAAGTGAACCGTTACTATTCCTAGATTCGATGGAGTCGGACCTTACCGTGACGCGGTACGCAACGTACTCCCAACTTCAGCGCTACATGCGAGGAAGTGCTTCTTCGGTGGGCGTAATGATGGTTTACTCCGTAAATTCCGGCGCGCAAAGCCATCTCCTAAAGCCCGCCATGCAACTCGGCGAAGCCATGCAGCTTACGAATTTCCTTCGTGATATTGGCGAGGACGCATTGCGCGGCCGCATCTACCTTCCCCAAGAGGACTTGAAGAGGTTTGGCGTAAGCGAAAACGATATCCTGAGGAGCCGCGTCACTCCGGCATTCCGAGACCTGATGCGGTTTGAAATTGATCGCGCGAGATCTCTGTATCGGGCATCAGATTCGGGAATTGCCGAGCTGCCTAAAGAAGTTCAGGTCTCGGTGAAGCTGGCGAGAATTTTGTATTCGCGCATTTTGAATCGCATTGAAGGAGCCAACTACGATGTCTTCAAACGACGGCTCCGCACTTCTGGTCTCGAAAAACTCTTCATTGCGAGCCAGGTCCTTCTGGGTCGCGCTTAAGACGAACTCTTCAACTCACCATTGAGCGTCGATGCCGTTGGCGGAGAGGGCCATGAGGTTCCAAATGGCACGGTGGGCTTCAACGTAATGGGTGAACTGGCCCTCCAAAGTGTAACCATCTACGCGCTGAATCCCGGCTGCCCTCATGCCGTGATCGGCTTCTTCAGCTCTGTTGAATTCCACCCGAATCGTAGTTGGCTCGGCAAAAACATGCGGCTTGGTCGGAATCGTTTTCACGGCAAGCTTGGCCGCGCTCTCAATTGCGGGTCCGGTATCACTTGGGTGCTTCATTTGCGCCATGTACCGCCCGAATCCCCTCTTAACTGAGTTGGTAACCACCCCGGGGATGAGGGCCATCGCTTCGTTACATCCCGCATCGTCGGAGCTGACGAAGATCAACGGAATTCCCAGATGCCCAGCAACCCCGGCACTCAATCCCATCTCGCCGGTGAGTTCACCGTTCACCCAGAGGCGGTGGACCCCACCGGTAATTGTGTGTTCCATTACCCCTTGGAGCGCGCCCGCCATGCCATGGTAGCCCACGAGGAGGGCGGCGTCAAAGGTGGCGTCAATGCCCATCATCATTCCGTCGGTTCCACTTCCGTGACCCGTAATGAGTTCAGTACCGGGCTCAAGTTCGTCGACCAGAAGATTCTTGGAGTTTCCGTGAGAATCCTTCACCACCACGCGAGTCGCCCCGCCGGCCCGCGCACCCCTTATGGCCGCGTTCACATCGTGGGTCATCATGCGGCGCGCGAACGCGTAATCAAATGATTTACCATCCGGTCGGCTACATTGAGACCACGAAACAATGCCGGTAATACCCTCAATGTCGGCGGAGATGTAGACGTGCACCGCTCGAGGTTACCGGATACCCCCGAAAGCCCTTCTGGGATGAGGGCTTCAGGGCTTCCTCTCCCCCAGTTTCGGGAGAAACTGGGGGAGAGGAAGCCGGAGATCGTTTACGCCGATTTTCGTCGGCGCGAGGAGAGCAATTTGGTTCGATCTCGATACTTGTTTACCGTCCGCCGGGCCACTTCCACGCCGCGTTTGGCGAGCAATTTCGCGATTCGCTCATCGGACACGGGTGAGTTTGGGTTCTCGGTAGAAAGGATCTCTTCTATCATCTTCTGGACCCGTAGCGCGGGTTTAAAGAAGACCTCAAACGAAATCACTTCACCCGTTGAAATTTGAACGAACTTACCCGCCGTGGCCCGGCTCATTGTGCTTTCATGAACGCCCAGTTCTAGGGCAAGGCGGCTTTTGGTGAGGGATTGAAGAAACTCATAGCGCCCCGTGGAGATGAACCCAGATTGATGGGTCACGAGGTAGTCACCAATGGATTTTAGGGTGTGTCGGCGTTGCTCCAAACCCCCGATGAAATCTTTGGCGCGTTGGGCAAAGTGGGCGACATGTCTCTTTTCATCTTTGCAGGCTGAACTTTTCTCTTTAAGTTCTGTTGCGCGGCGCCGATAGGCCCGACTGACGGCAAACGAATTTGGATCGGGGCCATAGATTTGAATGGTCCAACCGGTTTCCGTCCGCGTCAGAACGAGATCGGGTTGAACTCCAGATGTCGAGGCTCGGCCCTGGTTAGAACTATGAGCTTGCTCAAACGGAAAGGGATTGAGTTCCGTAATCTTGTTGAAGATCGCGGTGACCACCTCGGGCATCAGCCTAAACCGGCGGGCCAGCCTCAGAACGTTTTTGGAAGCCAATTCTGCAAGGTGACTGCGGAGAATAGTGCGGGCCAGCTTGCCCTCTAGGGTGTCGTCGCCCTTGAGTTGAAGCAACAGGCATTCTTGCACAGTTGCCGCCCCCACGCCGGGAGGATCACAAGACTTCAATGCCTTAATCGCGGCATCCACTTCTTCAATCGAAGCATTTGTGGCGAGGGCAATTTCTTCGCTGGGTTCGTGAAGGTAGCCCGTATCGGTAAGGCTGTCCACTAGATAGTCTGCAATATGTTCAAATCGCGGACCGACCCGAGATTTTAGTTCGGCCCTAAGGTGATCTTTGAGCACGGGAGCGCCTACCACCAAGTCTATCCATTCCGTTTGCCCCTCATCGTTGGGCAAACTTCTAAGGAACTCGGCATCTTCACTGCCCAAGTTGTAGTGATCTGGGGAGACCACTCGCATGACAAGCTCGTCGGAGATGGGTTCAACGTCGTCTTGTAATCGCTCCAGAGCCGGGTTTTCGTTAAGCTCGGTTTCAATCGACTGCTCTAACTCGGCCTGAGTGAGTTGCAACAGACTGCTGGCCAGAAGTACTCGCGGATCGAGTCGTAAATTCTGGTCAAGGCGTTGAGAGGTTCCAAATCCGTTACGCAATTGTGTTCTCCAAGCCAAAGCTGGCTTAGGGGAATCATCGGCACGTAAAATGTAAACCAAGGCTGTCAATTCCCCCGGCTCTTTCCAAATATCAGAAAGCACCGGAGTGCGGATTAAGGACCAATCTTGTCTGTGCCCATGTACGGTTGCAGTGATTTCGGAATTCGGATCGAACCGTCGGACTGAAGGTGCGTTTCCAATACGGCACTGAATGTTCGGGGGATGCCCAGAGACGAGCCGTTGAGGATGTGCGTGAATTCTAAAGGAGCCCCCACTTCTCGGCGGAATCGAATATTCGCCCGACGGGCCTGGTAGGCCTCGAAGTTGGAACAGCTAGACACTTCCAGCCATTTGCCCACGCCGGGCGACCAGGCCTCTAGGTCGTATTGTTTCGTTCCTTTCGCTCCAATGTCACCGGTGCAGATTTCGATCACTCGATAAGAAAGCTCTAGGGCTTGAAGGGCCTTCTCCGCATCTGCGGTCATAGTTTCCAACTCTTCGTAGCTCGTTTCTGGGGTGGTGAACTTCACCATTTCAATTTTGTCAAACTGATGGAGGCGTTGCAACCCTCGGGTGTCTTTGCCCGCCGCACCCGCTTCTCTGCGGAAGCAAGCACTGTATCCGGCAAGCCGAATTGGGAGTTCGTTGGCATCCAAAATTTCGTCCCGGTAGAGGTTGGTGATCGGAACTTCGGCGGTGGGAATCAGGTAGAGGTCATCGTCCACTTTATAAAGGTCTTCTTCAAATTTAGGCAACTGCCCCGTACCGATTAACGACGCCCGGTTGACTAAAAATGGCGGGTAGACCTCTGAGTAACCTCCCTCAGAAGTTTGGAAGTCGGCCAGAAACGTGAACAGTGCGCGTTGAAGCTTGGCTCCTTTGCCGGTGTAGACCGGAAACCCGCTCCCCGTAATCTTGGCCCCGCGGGCGAGGTCCACCAGTTTCAGCCGTTCGCAGATATCCCAGTGGGCTTCAGATGTTTCCCGAATCGGTCCCCAAGATCGAATCACCAGGTTATCAGATTCTGACTTGCCGTCCGGCATGCTCTGGTGGGGAAGATTTGGGATTTCAAGTTCAATTTCGCGAAGTTTGGCCTCAAAGTCGCGCTCTTGCGCCTCGCCTTCTTGGACCTTTCCCTTAAGTTGCGATGCAAGGACCTTAGCGGCTTCTGCTTCTTCTTTCTTGCCCTGTGCCATCAGTGCCCCAATCGACTTGGCCGAACGATTGGCTTCTGCCTGAAGATTCCCGGTTTCGGTTTTGACACGGCGGTAGTCGGCGTCAATACGGAGGAACTCGTCCACCACCGAAGCGTCCAGCCCCTTACGCAGAATTCCGGCCCGAACAAAGTCTGGCTGTTGGCGAAGAAGTTCTCGGTCTAGCATGGTCCCAGAATTAAACCTTCTTTCCATGGAATGGAGGGTTTTAATTAGCGTTCGCTTTTCAACCCAAAACATACAATCCCCCAATATCCGTGCCGCAGCTAGTTGGCGAGGGGGCACGATCCGGCATCATTTCCGAATTCGCAGAATGCCTAACGGGTAAATGTTCGTGTCGCGTTCCGGTTGGCTTGGAGGTAAGTAGGATGACGGACTATGCCTGCAGTGGCCCGGCTCTTGATGAACCAACATAGGTCAATCATGTACATAAATGCTTAACATTGCAAAAAAATGCAAGACCCGTCATAATATGGGCGTGTGGAGTTAAAACTCCGCACAAAAACCGACGCAGGACGCACGGATCTAGCTTGCACCAAGATGTGGGTGTGGCTCATAGGAAACTCAAGGAAGTTGTGAGTTTCACCCTTGGATAGGGGTAAGCAGGTCAGGGCGCTCTCACTCGGTATCACAAAAACCAAGGAGCACTGACAAGCTAATGAAGCGAACCCTTAAGTACGCACTCACAGCTGTTCTCGCGTCTGCATTTGCCATCCCGGCAATGGCGCAAGACAACTTTCCGGATACTCCGGACAACCACTGGGCCTACGAGGCTCTCGGCAAGCTAAAGAAAGATGGCCTTCTCGTGGGTTACCCCGATGGCCTCTACCGTGGCGGTCGCCCTGCATCACGATATGAATTGGCAGTTGCCATTCATGCCGTGTACCTCAAGATGAAGGACGTTACGGACGGTCTGGACAGCCAGATCAAAGCCCTCAGCGACAAAGCTGGAACGGGTGGTAATGCCGATGACGTTAAGAATCTTCGCGATGCTCTAACCGCTTTGCAGGCCGACGTGGCTGCTATGAAAGGTTACGGAGAAGATATTTCCAACCTTAAGAAGTTGACGGATACCTTCCAGAAGGAACTTCAATCCCTCGGTGTAGACGTCGAAGCCCTCAAAAAGGACCTCGGCGACCTGAAGGATCGAGTTTCAGCACTCGAGAAGAAGAAGCCAGCCGTCACCATCGGTGGTGATGTGAACTTGTTCATTATTGCTGGTGGCAGCAACGATGACAAGATGGGCCTGGATATGGACGGTCGAGTCTACGGTCAAGATGCCAATGGTCACACCGCGGGACTTACCCGAGATCTTTCCATTCTCCACGAAGCCGCGATCAGCTTTGCCGGCACCAACGAGACCGGTCCTAAGTTTCATGGCACCCTCGTAATCGGCAACCTGTTGGGCGATGGCGTAAATAACGCATTCGTTTCTCAGAGCGGCGGCGGAATGGGCACTCGATACAGCGAAGGATCCAGCGATATTTATCTGCAGGACCTGAGCGTAAAGTTCGACACTAGCCTTGCCGGTACCGGCCTCACGGCTGAGATCGGTCGAGTCAGCTACAAGGTATCTCCGTACATCTATCAACGACCGGACTACACCAGCTACTTTAGCAATGCCCGATGGGACAGCCACAAGTATCTGTTTGATGGTGCGATTGTTAATTTGAACCTGGGCGGAGCCAAGGTGGACATCTTTGGTGGTCGTAACTCTAGTCGGTTCACGAACAACAAGGTTGCCATTCAGAACACCCTCGCCGGTCCTCTCGGCGGCTTCAACAGCGCTGCTGGTATGGCGATCATTGATCGTTCGATCGGCGCCAACATTGACGTTCCTTTGACCTCCAACGGAAACCTAAATGTTGCCTACCTTTTGTTAGCTACTGATACGGGCTTCACGGGCGTCGGTCCTGGAAAGCTCAGCGTCTACGGCGGTACGGTTGACTTCAAACTCAGCCCGCTCGATCTAGAAGGCGGCTACTCCAAGTCTGACTTCAAAGAAGGCGACACGAACATCGTTAACAAGGATAACTCTGCGTACTACGGTTCCGTGGGTCTTAAGGGCGATAAGTGGGGAGTCAATGGCGGCTACCGAGTCGTTGAAGCCAACTTCGTTGCTCCGGGCGACTGGGGTCGACTTGGAATCCTACGCAACCCAACGAATATCGAAGGGTTTAACGTGGGCGGCCACATCAACCTCGGAGATTCACTGGTGGTTAAGGCCAGCGGCGAATTCGACAAGGGTTACCGGGACGCCTTCGGTCCGACGAGCGGATACACCAAAGACACCAAGATCAACAAGTATGAAATTGGAGTGGATTACAAAATCAACCCAACCCTCAACTTGATGCTTGGCTACGAGTGGACTCAATTTGAGAAGCTGGATGCTGGCGTCACTGCGGTGGCTGCCGGACAGAAGCCGAAGTATGCTTGGACCACCATTGGTTTGGGATACGGACTCTCTGAGAATTCCAAGCTCACGGTTCAGTACCAGATCTCGGACGTCGAGCATGAGTTCCAACTCAACCCGACGGGCGCTGGCGCTCGATACAAGGGAGGTCTCTTGACCACCCAGCTCAGCGTTAAGTTCTGAACTGAACGCCCCAACCGATCAGCTCGCTGATCACCTTTACCCCCGACATAAATTCTGTCGGGGGTATTGTTTTTTGGCGGACTGAAGAGTCTATTCGCCCGGACGGCGCCAAAAGCATCCACGGGCGGTGCGCTATTCGCACCGGTTCATCGTGGGTTGTCCGTGAAAACGCACCTCCAAGACGCCGACATGGGCACCCCGCGCTTGCTGCTTCTCTTTTTGTCCGTGATTGGGCGGTGAATTCGCCCATCACGGCCGAGTTCCCAACCGGATGCAGACCAATGACGCATGGACCATGGAAAACCCAGGGCTCATCCGGTGCCTTGGGATTTTATTGCTCTCTACCTGATAAACCTGACCAAATAATAAGGGTAAATTTGCTTAGACTCACATAGGAACTTAACATGAAAACACCTAGTCAACGAAAACTTGCTCTCGCGGTCGGATTCGTCTTGGCGCTGACCGCAATCGGCGGCGCGCAATTTAAGCAGATTTTAAAGATAATTGGTGTGGGTGCCGCCGTCTCCCACTTTGGGCCAGACATCAACAAGGCAGTTAACAGCCTCACCAAACACAAAGACACCCTGGCATACGCCACAAAGGTCGTTCCTATCATCAGTCGGGAATAGATAGTCGTCAGGCCATTGGAGCGGCCCAGGTTATAGGACCGAAAAAGCAAGTGGATAAAGTCAAGGCGGTTGCGCAACTTGAGCAGGATCTTTTTGGTCGTGAAATCAAAATCCGGGCCATGATCCCTGTCTCCTCGGATAACGTGGTTAACAATATTCGCAAAGTTGACGGAGTCGCGGTGAGCGGCATTGTGGACCTCAAGCTGTAAATCCTGATTCAGACAGGGTTACATCTGAAGCCCGCAGAATTCGGCAAGGCGCTTCACTTCGTCCATCAGGAGACTGAATTGGTCTGGGGTAAGCGCCTGGGATCCATCGCTGAGAGCTTCCTTAGGATTAGGGTGCATTTCCACCATCAACCCATCGCAACCCGCAACGACGGCTGCCTTGGCCATCGGTAGCACGTAGCGCGCGACCCCGGTGCCGTGCGAAGGATCGACAATAACGGGCAAATGAGAATTTTCTTTTAAGACGGGCACGGCGCTTAGGTCAAGCGTGTTCCTGGTGTAGCCGCGATCCAGTGGAATCACCCCGCGCTCGCACAAAATCACATTGGGATTGCCTTGGCTTAACACGTATTCTGCGGCCAAGAGAAACTCATCGATAGGGGAGGAAGGTCCGCGCTTTAGAAAGACCGGCTTGCCACTCTTACCCGCTTCAATGAGCAACGGGAAGTTCTGCATTGACCGGGCGCCAATCTGGAGGATATCCACATAGCTGGCAACCAGGGGAACCATGTCTCCGCTCATCACCTCGGTGATCGTAACCAGGTCTTCTTCCTGGCCAACGCGCTTGATGATTCTTAGTCCCTCCTCCGCGAGTCCTTGGAAGGAGTACGGTGAAGTTCTGGGTTTAAAGGCACCGCCGCGGAGAATGGTCGCTCCGGCTGCTTTTACTTGCTTGGCCGCGGTGGAGAACTGCTCGTAAGACTCCACGGAGCACGGTCCTCCCATCACCACAAAAGACCCTCCGCCGATAGACACATCTCGAATTCGCACCACGGTGTCTTCCCGATGGAGTTCTCGGGAAGCGAGCTTGTAGGGTCGGCTGGTCTGGGTGACCTTGCTTACCCCGTCCATTGCTCCTAACACCGCTTCCATGTCCGTGCGCTGATCGTTGCTCAGGGTAGACGGAATACCAATTGCCACCCGATCTTCACCCGGCAAAATGAGCGGTTCAAACCCGCGGCTTCGAATAATTTCGGCTACCGACTGAATTTGGGCGTCGGTCGCTCCGGCTTGCATGACGATAATCATTTGACAAGCATCATACCGGCAACAAATGATTCACAATTCTTTTATGCTAACTGCCCTGATGCTATCCACCACCCTCGCCGTTACTCGGTTGAACCCGGGAGCATCCTGTTGCAATCCCATGGCGCAGTTTGCCCGTGATCCCCAATTTATTTCCTCGCACTTGCCTCCACTCATCATCTCTTTTAAACCCCAAGTCGGTCGTGATGTAGATTTTCCTGACGCCAGCGGAAAGCCAACCCATGGGTTCTACGTTCCCGCCAGCAAGGGCTCCAAGGGTGCCATTGTTATGGTTCACGAATGGTGGGGATTGAATGATCAGATTCGCCGTGAAGCCGAACACCTTCATTCTCAAACGGGCTACGCCTTTTTAGCGGTAGACCTATACGAAGGCAAGTCAACGCGTGACCCGCAGGAAGCGGGCCGGCTTATGGGGTCCGTCGATGTGGTGAGATGCACGGCAATTGTCAGATCGGCAGTTGACAGTCTTAAGAACGGGCGGTTCGGACCCAAGGCGGCTAAGGTCGGAACCATTGGCTATTGCTTTGGCGGGGGCTGGTCTTACCAAACCGCAGTGGCCGGGGGTAAACGGGTGGATGCCTGCGTGATGTATTACGGCATGCCCGACACGTCGCCTCCCGCGCTCGCCCACCTCAGCGCCCCCGTGCTGATGATCTGGGGCAAGAAAGATAAGTGGATCAATGCGGACGTCGTTTCGAAATTTGAGGTCGCAATGAAGAGGGTTCACAAGCCACTTCAAACCATTGGTTACAATGCCGACCATGCCTTTGCCAACCCAAGCAACCCTCATTACGACGTTCAAGCGTCTTTGGAGGCCAACCGTGAAACCCTCAAGTTCTGGCGTCGACATTTAGGCTAACGCTTGGTCTGACTGGCCATATACATTTAGATAGGCTCCTTTCATCGGTCGTTTGTGTATCGATCTAACGTAAAAAAGGCGCAGACCGCCAACGCAATTCACCCTGTCGAGGCCCCAACTAAACGTGACAGTCGCTTGTCCCGGCCGGGACAACAGACGGTTAATCCCGGTCAAATATTTTCTTGCTAACAAGTCCGTTGCTAGATTCTTGTGCCCCTGAACGAAAACTTGATGGAACCACGGATCCAAAAGGGGTTTGTGGTTGACCATCTTTAACCTAAACGTACGGAGATCGGTGGGAATTCTTTTTCCGGAGAAGGGGAAGGTGACAGAGATATTTATCCTGGGTCGTTTCGACCCGGGATTGCTGGCCTCTGGCTAGGCTTCTTTGACTGTTTTGCTGTCGGCACCGGAGACGGGAAGCGACAAGAATTTACAAAGTTCGAATCTGTTTTCGGTGAAAAATCCGCGGGTCAAGAACGCATACACTGGCCAACTTCATCTTAAGCCACCCAGAAGTTCCGAGAGCTGAATCCGCCATACTAGCAGTGTCTTATGCGTACTTTGCTCAAAAACGGCCGGATTCTTGACCCCTCACAAGAGCTTGACTTGATGGGCAGTCTTGTTATTGAAGATGACCAGATTGTGGAGGTTGGAGACGTTGACGAGAGTTACGCCGACGAGATCTATGATTGCGAAGGAATGTGGATTTGCCCTGGGCTTGTAGACCCCCATACTCACCTGCGAGAGCCGGGTAGCGAGCACAAAGAAACCATCATCACGGGGACCCAAGCGGCGGCCGCCGGTGGTTACACCACGATTTGTTGTATGCCCAACACTAACCCTCCGCTGGACAACCCGGCGTTGGTAGATTTTCTGCTGGACCGGGCCGCATCTCCCGAAGCCGGCGGCGTGTTTGTGGCTCCGGTAGGTGCGCTCACCAAAGGAATGAAGGGTGTTGAACTCGCTGATCTGGCCGCCATGAAACGCGCGGGTATCGTGGCTTGTAGCGATGAGGAGTTTCCGATTCAGAACGCGTTGGTGATGACCCAGGCCATGGAGTTCTGCGTTCAACTTGACCTGCCCATCATGGCCCACTGCGAGGACCTAACCCTAAGCCACGGGGGAAGCATGAACGAGGGAGCGATGAGCGCCATGCTCGGCCTTAAGGGAATTCCGAGGTCTGCGGAAGAGATTGCGGTGATGCGGAACTGTATCCTAGCATTGCATACCGGCTGCCAAGTGCATATCATGCGGGTGAGCACCTGGGGAGCCGTTGAGATGATTCGCCAAGCCAAATTCTTAGGCGCGCCGGTGACCTGCGAAATCTGCCCGATGCACTTCATTTTTACCGAAGAGAAAGTCGGTGAGTTTGACACTAACTTCAAAATTCTCCCTCCGTTAAGAACGCAGATAGATATTGATTTGCTTCAGCAGGCCCTGAATGACGGCACCATTGATTGCATTGCAAGCGACCATTCGCCGCACGCATCGCATGAAGTAGACGTACCCTTTGACGAAGCGCCGTTTGGCTGTGCCCAATTAGAGTCCGCGATAGGAGCCACGCTTACCTACTTGACTCATAAGGGAATCTTGACGCCTCTAGAAACAATTAGAAAGGTCAGCACTAAGCCGGCGCAAATCTTGCGCCTTGAGGCGGGAACACTAAAACCTGGAGACACCCCGGTGGCTCAGGTTTGCGTGATTGATCCAAACGTAGAATGGACCTTTGATCGCAATAAAACGTTTAGTAAGAGCAAGAACACTCCGTTCCACGGGATGACATTTAAAGGCAAAGCCCTCCTCACATTTTGCGGTAGTGAGATCTATCGCGATTCATTATTCGCCGATACGCGATATTCCATCAACTAACCGGGATAGATTTGCCGCCATCTAGCGTTGCCTTTTTGAGGCAAACTAATTGGACCTTGGAGTTGATGAATTGGAACCGTCCTCGCAATTTTATGAAGCACATTCTCTTTGCCGCTATTGTTCTGATAACGACCGTGTCTCTCTGCGGTTGTCAATCTGGCCTACTCCCGGACCCCAATGACCTAAATTCTGATGGCCTCATCCAGCCCGACAACCTTCGCAAAATTCTTCGTGCGGGGTCTTCAAGCATCTACGACAGAGTGGCTCGGCGAGAAATCACCGATGTTCGGGCCAAAGCGATTCTCGCCGAATTTGCCGATGAGTTGCTGAGTAAAGTGAAGGTGGAACGGATTCCGGTGAACAAGGCATGGGAGTACGCAGAAGTCTTTCGCGCCGCTCATCGTTGGAAAGAAGCCGAAGCGGCGCTGAAAATTGCCGTTAAATACGCGCAAAATGAAGACCGACGAGTCAACGATTCTTTGCGTCTGGCTCAAGTGATGTGCCAACTGGGTGAAATTAAAGCCGCTTTCCCCATTGCGCGCAGCACGTTTACCGCTCCGCCGCAAGATAAAGCACCGATATTGCCTTCGGTACTGTTAGAAATAGCCCCCGCGACCCAAGGAAAGGGGTCAGACCTAGACCTTGCGCGATTATTGGAAGACGCCATCGATCAGCATCGCCAAGTTGTGGTGGACCCTAAGTCTGAAGCGGGGCAAGCTTTCGTAGAGGCGCGTCCATATCTCATCAGAAAGGCCTATTTCTTAGCGTCTGCACTGTATCAGCATGCGGGCAAAAAAACCGACGCACTGAGATGTCAGGTTGCGTCGGCCCGCCTAGAAAGGCCAATCAAACTGTAAATGTTAGGTATCAATGCTTAGTCTCATCGCTTACTTGCGTTTCCCGGTGATAATGCCTTAAAATGATGTGGCGGAGAGTCTAACCATTCTCCGTAATGACTGAGGAAAACCCCTATGAAAAAGATTCTTACTTTAATCGTTGTATCCGCTCTGGCCTTGTCCACCGTTGCGTTTGCGCAAGACAAGATGGCCAAAATGGATCACAAGAAGCCTATGATGGGCAAAATGAGCCATAAGAAGCACGGCATGATGGCTAAGAAGGGTGCTATGAAGAAGAAGGGCGGCATGATGGCCAAGAAAAAAGCCTAGTTCTTCTCTAAGTTCATCTTAGAAAAAGCCTTTACGCCAGGCGTAGAGGCTTTTTAATTTTTGGTTTGCAGATCGTGGCGCATGGTCGCCTGAGTTTGACAGCAGTTAGAGGCAACCGGACGTCGGCACCGATCATCCGGCGACTACCGGCTACGCCGACCCTTTTACCGCGGCACTTTGCAGTTCTCTGGGCTTCTAGAAAACCACCGCGAAGCGGTTATCCTGGACCGTCTACGGTTGCTTGAACCCGATCGCCCGGGCGATTTCGCCTCGGATAAGACGGGTTGGCAGGCCGATGACGGTTTCTATGTCACCCTCCAAGTGGGATAGAAAACCCGCGGCCCCGCCCTGAACGCCGTACGCCCCCGCCTTATCAAGGGGCTCGCCCGTGGCAACGTAATCTTGGATCTCGGCGGAAGTCAATTCTCTGAACGTGACATGAGCAGTGTCGGATGCAACAAACCGTTGCTTCGTACTTAAGACAGCAAATCCCGTGATGACTACGTGAGTTCGACCGCTGAGTAACGCGAGCATACGAGCGGCATCAGAAGCGTTCGCCGGTTTGGAAAGCTGATGCCACGCCATGCCTTCTTGATAGGCCACCACCGTATCTCCGCCAATTACCACGGCGTTTGGCTCGCGGACTAGTATCGCGTCCGCTTTTGCTGCGGCTAATTGGGTTGCCGTTTCCCACGGGTCGTTCTGGGTGAGGGCTTCTTCATCCACGTTCGAGATCATTACGCAGAAGTCAGCAACAATCGTGCGAAGCAACTCTAAGCGACGCGGGGAACCACTGGCGAGAATCACATTGAGCGGCACAGAATTCATTTTATCGCGGGTGGTGTCCGGGATCGATTATCTCGTTAAAAAATGCACCTCAAAGATTTTTGCGTAAGTTGAAGCAACAGAATGCTTCCCTCGAGAGGCACGAAGGACTTTCTTATCGGTGCGCTTGCCGTGTCATGAACTGGCAACCCCCTTAACTTAGCCCCACGCGCAAAGTCCACCTCAACGTGAACCTCATCACCCTTTAACCCCAAGTTCACTATCTTCCATGGAGCCACGATGCCAAGACCAATCGAGAAAAGTTCCGCTTGTCGCATTCAACAATTCTAGGCCAGCCCACTCAAAACAGCGAGGAACCCGGCAAATCTTAGCGCTAGTTTTGAATGGTACGCATATCAAGTAATCTTTCAAGAATGGCAGACCCAAATCTTGGCGAACCATAGATATCTACATCCGTTAAGATTATGTTAAGACTATGACTTACCGCTGACAACGTGTAAATAGTGTGTTAATATATATATATATATGCAACATCTACTTGCAACCAGCATAAAACTTCTCGTTGTTCTAAACGCAGTGTCGGCACCTAGCTTTAATTCGGCTGCTAGGCAACTACTAGGTGATAAGACTGCCAGAGATCGATCCTATTGCGGATGCCAAGGAAAAGTCAGTAACCTATCGCCAGCCGATCTGGCAAGGCTAGTTTCAACTCACGCCGGGGCTGTACACGCCATGGTCACGTGCCCGACGTCGGGTTGCATCAATCAGGTTTGGACGTGGTTTGTATGAAAAAAGGAAAACGTTTCGCCACTCTCTTGCCGTGCCTATGTGCACGATTACACTCGTTACGTGTGTTCCGGCGTAAATTACTACAACTGCGATGGATACATTTGGCAATTGTGCGTTGACAATAGTTGTCCCAAGTGTTTCAACGGACAATGCAGTGTCGACACGCCCGCCACACTGCCGGCCGGTTGCTCCCCACCCGGACCGAATGGAGTGTTCTGCACTCGCTGAGGAGCCTTGTGCATAAGGAGGTCTGTTGCGGATGAATGTCAAAGTTAAATCGATTAGTTCGGAGTTAGCTAGTATTGCGTGTGGATCTGCCCTGATCTATATCATCGACCGGGCCTACAAAATTTTCTTCTGGGATACGTTGGTTCTTAGTGATCTAGCACCCATTGTAGATGGGCGGCAAACATCACCCTTTACCTGGCAGCAACAATTCTTCACCTATTTTCACCCAGACGATTACTGGTTACCGAGTTTAATAGCCGCAATCGTGCTTGCAACTATTGTCCAACGATACCTACTTACATCGTCTGGACGTGCGTGGTGGCGGTCCTACATAATCATCACGGTCCTCGACGGCTTTTGGCGTTTGCTCCGATTCGGCCCGGTCAGTATCGTAGCAAAAGTTCGCCCGGATGACTTTGGAATAGCGCATCAACTCACTTGCTTAGTCACGCTTGCCAGCGTCTGTTTAGTCGAAATTCCGCTGGCAATCGTCTTTCTGCGGTTTCTTCGCAAACTCGAATCAGAAAGAATATCTAAGGCGAAAAGCGAACGGAGGAAGCCATATGCGTCGAGCCTTTAGTTTTATTGAAGTACTAGCCGTAATACTCATCATCATCCTACTAGCCGCCTTACTGTTCCCGGTCTTTGCTCGGGCAAAGGCGGACAGTAAGACGGCGGTGTGCACATCAAACCTTCGGCAACTATTTGTTAGCATGCAACTTTATCGAGACCAGCATGACGGAAATCTGCCCGCGAGCATGGGCGAATTTATGAGCAAACATGACTACGGCATTTTAAAATGCCCCAGTGACCCCACCCCAAGCGGGGACAACACCGTGGAGTCCAAGGCATTAACAACTCGAGTAAGCACGTACTTTCTGCCCAACCTGTCTGATTTTAGAGACGCCATCGCAAAGGCAGATCCCAACTTTGGGGTGGCATATTGCGCTAATCACGGAGAACCGACCACGGACGACGTGCTCGATTCGCGCAGTAAACGCACCGGATTGGTTCTGCGCCTCTTAATCGACGGATCCGTGCATCGGGTTAAGGTGCCGCGGTGGTGTAGTGCAGCGGATGGTAACGGGACGGTCTCTGCGCGTCCCGATTGGATGTTACTGACCGATCAATCAGGGTGTCCGGAAAGATTTTGCGCTCCGCTGGTCGAACCTTGTAAAAACCCCTAGCTTTGATGACGGGCGAGCAACGCGACATCCCTGTGCATTTTCTACAGGATCACACGCCAGGGATTTCTGGAACGCCCAACGCACTTGGGTATTCCACTCCTACCGACTTGCAACGTATTGTCCAAGAGATTTGAACCGAGGAGGAATTCTGCCCTGAAGGGTGCAAATCAAAGAGGGTGCCGTTCAGTAGACCTTCATAAGTGACGAAGGATTCACCGCGGGATGTTGCTTAATCCAGCCGTACGGCATGTCTACGGGTCACAATGAGGTTATACCGATGAGAGTCCCGTTTTACGACATCAAAGCTCAGTACAACGAACTTCAGCATGAGCTTGACCAAACCGTTCATGAGGTGATTTCCAGTGGCAACTATATTTTAGGTCCGAACCACAATGCGTTCGAATCTGAAATGGCCGCACTTCACCAAACTAAGCATGCCATCGCGCTCAACTCTGGGACAGATGCCCTGCGGATCATGATGGACGCCATTGGGGTGGGTCCCGGAGATGAAGTGATTACATCTGCTTTCACTTTTGTTTCCAGCGCGGAAACCATTGTGCAAACGGGGGCGACTCCGGTATTTGTGGATATTGACCCTCGTACTTTCAATATCGATGCCAACAAAATTGAAGAGCGAGTGACCTCTCGCACTAAGGCTATTTTGCCCGTTCACTTGTTTGGTCAACTGGCGGATGTCACTAAGATTAGCGAAATAGCAGTAAGGCACTCGCTTCATGTTTTAGAAGACTCGGCTCAGGCGGTAGGCGCCACGTTCAACGGGGTTCCGACCGGTAACTTTGGCACCGCGGCGGGATTCAGCTTTTATGTCACAAAGAATCTGGGGGCGGCGGGTGACGCCGGCATGATTGTCACTAACGATGACGAAGTAGCGCGGCGGTGCCGTTCGATCCGGATTCATGGGATGGGTCGAGAGCGCTATTATTACGATTATGTGGGCTACACCGCCCGAATGGATGAGATTCAGGCCGCGGTTCTGCGAGTGAAGTTACGCCAACTAGCGTCTTGGAATTCAAGGCGTGCAGAATTGGCCGCAATTTACGCTACTCGCCTCAAGGGTTCTGGGCTTTCGCTACCGGAGACTTCGGTGGGGAACAACAATACGTGGCACCAATTCACAGTCCGAACGCCGAATAGAGACGGTCTCCAGGCGTTTTTGAAGGCGAACGAAGTAGATTCTATGATTTACTACCCAGTTCCCCTCCACTTTCATAAACCATATAAGCGGTTTCATCCCGGGGAGGGTGTTCTGGTTGAAACGGAGCGGGCTTGTTTAGAAGTCCTCAACTTGCCAGTTCAGCCCCACCTTTCCAATGCTCAAGTTGAGTTTGTTGCTGATCAAATCTTAGCCTTCTTGCGGGCCTAGGTCAGTCCCAACGTTTCCGACGCGTTTTGGCGGAGGCGTCATACTTCAGAGGTGCCCAGCGTAAGTATTGAAGTCGGCGATGGTGGGTTCTCTCTCCTTCGAGACTCGTGGCAAAGCTTGGTTAAAGACTCGACGACGGCCACCCCATTCCAAACGTGGGAATGGCAGTCCAGTTGGTGGAAACACTACGCCTCCCGCCGAAGTAAGGCGACTTTTCTGGTATTGCGGGAAGGGAGCGATCTGGTGGGTTTATGGCCCATGGTTGAGAAGAGAGCGGTTTGGAGAACACTACAGCCCATGGGAATTGGTCCCAGCGACTATCTCCACCCGCTGATTCGCACGGGATACGAAGAGCAGGCAACGGTTTTATTTGCCTCCATTCTCGCTGATCAATCCCAGGAGAAATTGGTAGATGTGCATCAGTGTAGAGAGAACAATCCGTTGGCCAAATCTATTATCGAAAAATCTTTGGCCGAGACGGGACCGGCCGTTACCATACTGGAACAAGCCAAATGCCTCATTCTGGACCTTCCCTCCACGTTTGATGGTTACCTCGCGATGTTGGGGAAGAGTCTGCGTTACGACGTTAAGAAACTGGAAAAATCTTGGTTTCAATCGGGTCTCGCCTCCATTGAGACGGCGAATGTGGAGAGCATTGATGTAGCCATGACAATTTTCTTTGATCAACATCGCCGCCGATGGCACGGTAAAGGACTCCCCGGCGCTTTTCTAGGCCGTGGAGTAGCGTTTCAAAGGGAGTGGACTCATTTAGCTGCGTTAAATGGCTGGATGCAACTTTCTACTCTTCGGTTAGATGGTCAGCCGATTGGAAGCATTTATGCCATGGTGCTGGGGCAACGTAGCTTCTACTATCAAGCGGGTTTCGATCCCGAACATAAAGCGATTTCTCCGGGTACTTTGTTAGTGGCCCATACAATTCGGCGTTCAATTGAAGAAGGGAAGACTGAATTTGATTTTATGCGCGGATGTGAGGCGTATAAGCTTAGGTGGAAACCGCAACGCGCATTATCTAATCTGCGCATCGTATTAGAAGATGGAGAGAAGGGTCGATTGAAATCCAAGTGGACAATGACCGGGCACCGCATTGAGCAACGAGTAAGAGCCCGATTGGAAGGGCAGGGCCTGCGAAAATCATGAACGATCCAACTTTGCGTGTGGCAGTTATAGTGCCGGCTTACAATGAAGAAAACAGAATTGCCATTGTTTTGCAGGCAGTGATCGGTTCTAAATTGGCCAGCGAGATTATAGTGGTCAGCGATGGAAGTACAGATAAAACGGCCGCAGCCGCCAGGAAAGTGAAAGGGGTTAGAGTGGTTGATCTCCCCTACAACGTGGGTAAAGGGGGGGCCATGGCCGCTGGCGTTGCATCGACAAAAGCAAAGGTGATTGCGTTTGTAGATGCTGACCTTATTGGCCTTCTACCCGAGCATGTGGATCAAATTATCAAGCCGATCCTTGACCGGCAATGCGATATGTGCGTGGGTATATTTCGGGGTGGGAAGGTTTGGAGCGACACGGCGCAGAGAATCACCCCGTATCTTAGCGGTCAGAGGGCGATGAATAGAGAACTCTTTGAGGGCATTCCTTTTATAGCCGAATTACGAATGGGCGTGGAAGTGGCTCTGAACTCCGCCGCGCGACGGCGAAAATCCCGGGTGGTGCGCGTGGTTCTTCGCGGCGTAAGCAACTGCCACAAAGAACAGAAATTGGGACTTATGAAGGGTCTCAAGGCGCGGGGGCTGATGTATAAAGAGATCACGGAAGCAATGATGCGATCCGGACGCAAACGAAGGCCCACCCGTCGCTACTGGATCTGATCGCCATTGGCTTGGGCACGCCGCGAAGACGGGGGTGACCTTCTATTCTCATATCCATTTAGTTAGGCGCATTTCTTCGGTCTCTTGTGTGTCGAACTAACGTAAAGGAGGCGCAGACGGCCAAGGCAATTCACCCTGTCGAGACCTAACTAAACGTATATGACCTTCCATTACCCCCCCTCGCGCTACTCCAAATAGAGGCCGTTGATTGAGAGCGTGAATCTATATCCAAGGACCTCGGCCGACTTTCTGCACATCACCATCCGGTTTAGGAATATCTCAAAGTATTCCATCACCGTGGCTTGTTTAGAATCAATTTCCAGCGTAAGTTCAATGGTTTGCAGATCCGGCTTCATTTCCACGCGGCTTCGCTGAACCGCGTAATTCACCCGGTCGTGGATATCAAAGCTTTCAATAATTGGGTTTTGAACTCGGCTGAAATGGACGTCACTCTTATCCCCAATGATTAGGGCCGCGGACATATTGGAAATTGGACCCCCGGTCATTTCTTCGTGATTTCCAATCGCTCCCAGGATCGGCGCGATCTCGCTGACGTCCATCCCCATCTCATTGAGCAAATTATAGGCTAAGGTTCCGCCATGAAACGGATGGTTGATTCGGTTGATCACGATTCCAATGTCGTGAAGGTAAGCCGCAATCTGGGCAAGTTCAATCTCTCGGGCGGGAGTTTTCAGGTTCTCTAGAATGTAGGCGGTGATGCCCTGCACAACGTTCACATGGCGCTGCCCATGCTCTGTGTAGCCCATAGATCTCATCATTTCATTGGCCCCATCAATAAGCTTACGAACCTTGGCATTGTTCTTAACGTCTCGAAAGGTTACGATTTTTGGGGAAACTACGGTAATGGATTCCATGGGTCTTCCTTTGAATTACGCTTAGCTAACGCCGGAGGTGCGAACAACGCGCAGAATTTGGGTCCCCAACGCTTCACTTGAGCCGCTGCCATCTAATTATCGGAGCATTTCTATTTTAACTTGTTGGTTTGTGTCCGTGTCTTGCGTCTGTTCCACCAATCCCACGCCGGGTTGAAACCAAGAAGTTAGGGTCACCGAATGGTTGGGCAGCATAAGTCTAACCAAAGACTTTACGGAGGAACCCACTCGGCCGTTGACCTTGCCCCCCGTAACCTGTTGCTCAATGCGGGCAGTTGCGTTGACTGTGGAGCCCATCCAGCCCACTTGCCCACGCCATTGGGCATGCTTACGGTTCCCAATGAGTAACGGAATGGGTGGGCTAAAACGGGCATTGGCCGTTGTGGATGCAAGCAACCGGTCTCCCGACCAAGCGAGGCGAGAAACTCCATGCACGCCGACTAATTCGTACCCCAGGCATGATCCTACGGAAATTGAGCGACTCACCGTAACGGATTCCACGTATGCCTGCAGAGGAGTGGTGATCTGGTAAGTCCAACTTCTCCCTACGGTCATCGGCATCAATTTCTGGTCGGAGTTTCCACAACCGGCAAGAATGGCGGGAGTTATTGCGATGAAAAAAAGGCAAACGGTGGTGCAGGCTTTCGCTGGCCTTCGGTTGAATGTTCTTCTTAAGACACAACCTCCAACTTGGCCAACCGTTGCACCAACTTTTTTATGCCAATTACGCCCGGAAACGCCACGGTGACCTCGGCGTCGTCTTTTAACGGATTGCAGGCAACCACTACACCAACGCCAAACTTGGCATGGCGCACTCGTTGCCCAACCTCAAACGGAGCCTTCCAATCCGGCGTTACATTAGGACTAGAAGAAGCCAGGCTTGTAGGAGCCGCTACTACGGCGTAGCCTCCAGACCTTTGCTGGGTAACTCGTGAGACCCCGGGGGAAGCGTAGTCTTCTTGATTCTCCATATCCAGCAGTTCAACCGGAATATCATCAAGGAAGCGACTACGGCGATTGAAGTTTGGCGTACCAAACACCGACCTTCTTTGGGCGTGATAAAGGTGAAGCTCTTCTCTGGCGCGGGTCATTCCTACGTAGGCCAAACGCCGCTCTTCTTCCAGTTCTGAGTCTGAGTTTAAGGATCTGGAGTGTGGGAATATTCCTTCCTCTAGTCCGGTCATGAACACAACGGGGAACTCTAAGCCCTTGGCGGAGTGCAGGGTCATTAGCGTGACCGCATCACTACTTCCGCTGAGTGAATCGACATCGGCAACCAGAGAAACGTTCTCTAAAAATGAACCTAATGACGGCTCGTCCGCCGAGGAATCGTATTCGCTAGTTACATTTCTAAATTCCTCCAGGTTTTCTAATCGTCCAAAGGCTTCCTCCGAATGCTCCGCTTTGAGCATGTCTACGTAGCCGCTAGAAGTAAGAATTGCCCGGAGGACCGGCGTGACAAGACCCTGTTCGGCGAGTTCCTGGGCTTCAGTTAGCGCGGCCACAAACGCCCTCACGGCACCGCCAGTTTTCTTAGGAAGAGCCGCTTGGAGGGCTTGATCTTGAATCGCGGGAAAAAGACTCACGCCAAGTTCTGCGGCGCGGCTTTCTATAAGACCCATCGCACCAGGTCCAATTCCTCGGGTGGGAACCCCAATGGCCCTCCGGAACGATATGTCATCCCGAGGATTCCAAGTGAGTCGGAGGTAGGCAAGCATGTCCTTGACTTCTTTGCGTTCGTAAAACCGTTGTCCTCCCACCAGCAGATGGGGAATTCGGGTCATGAGGAACTCTTCTTCCATCACCCGAGATTGGGCGTTAGTGCGATAGAGAACCGCAAAGTCGCTAAATTTCCTTCGACCATTGCGGGTGTCGCGCAATATCCGCTCCGCCACGGTGTTTGCTTCGTCTCGTTCGGTCCCCGCTTGGATGAGACTTATGGGGACCCCCCGGTCGTGGTGTGTACAGAGAGCCCGGGTTGGTGGGGGGCCCGAGATGTTAATAAAAACAAAATAACACCAAAAAAAAGAGTTTGTG
>JBBQUZ010000014.1:0-61646 GCA_038212035.1 Fimbriimonadales bacterium | reverse complement strand
GGTTACCATGCGCAATAAGAGCGGCGTGGTCCAGAACGAGACGGAATACGACGCTTACGGCAAGGTCTACCAGATAAAGACAACCACCTACCGCCCGACGGGGTTTGGTGGGCAGAAGGGCTACTACACAGTCCGCTCCAGCGGGATGGTTCTGTGCGGTGCGCGGTACTACCTGCCGACGATTGGTCGTTGGCTAACCCAAGACCCCGCCGGCCAATCGGCGGGGCTGAACCTGCACGAATACTGCGCAAGCAACCCGCGAAACAAATTTGACCCGTCGGGGTTAGACACGCGTCTGATGAACGATAGTGAAAGATCATTCGTGCAAAGGCAGATTGCTTTTTTAGCTGATACCGACCAAAGGCGTGCGGCAGGATATTTGTTTGGCATGCTGAAAGCAGGAAGAATTATTGTCGACGATAAAATTGATCCCTACGCCCTGACTTCGTTCGAAGGAATGGGATTATGGTCTCCCTACCTGTCTGCCCCAACAATTCATTTGCACCCAAGCATGTTTTTGCGTAGCAATGAGTCCATGACGCCTGAAGAAGGAATTTGGATGTCAAGTGTCCTAGCTCACGAATGGTTTCACATGGCCTACCAAGGTCAGCTGAGGCCCCTCAATGCAACAAGTGGTGAAGTCGACGCATGGAGGTTCCAACTTCGGTGGTTGTTTGGGAACGCATCAAATGGACGTCGATGGAATGGAATCACCCGGTCGACTTTTTCAAACTTGGGAGACAGGGGAGCCGCAGACCTCAAGGAGGGTTACGGTGCGGATCCGAAATAAAGATGTTTGGGTTGTGGTTGTAATTTTGCTTGTCCTTGGATATTTACTTTGGCCAGTCCAAGAGATTGTAAAAGCCTCGCCCAACGTTCGCCGAAAAATTGAACTCCGGGGCGAAATTGTTGCCATTTTCAAAGCTTTGAGTTGGAAATACGGGCAGGACAAGAGTGTCGTTGAGGCCTTTAATTCGCGACATCCTCCCTCCTGGATGGTGAACTTGGCTAATAGCGTACACGCACCAAACAAAGACATCCATCAGGGCGACCTAAAGAGAGCTCTATCCTCCACGGTGAGGTATTACACACCAGAAAATGTCAGTGGGAAACGTCTCCGCGATATTCCTAAGCGCGCGCGACTACTGGTGGCTGAGGGGCTTCCCGCAGATTGCGAAGATTTCTGGATTGGCACGGATGGTTCGCTAAAAAGGGCCAGTCCGCAAGAAAAGACACGTCAGTAAAATTCAGCGGTAATAAAAATGAGATCGAGAACTTGGCCGACCAGGTTTGGCGTCAATAGCACTCCATATCGATTCGTCCAAGAAAATGGGCAACGTAGGATGAAGTTCATTTTACAATTACGCGGACTATGCCGAGTGCCTTTGGGAACTAAATGGTGGTTCACACATCTATGAAGGATCATTAGTTAGGACACCGTGGGGGATGGTCGATCGGCTTAACGATGCGAACCGGCGTGACCCGGGGGCCAAAGTGCCACCGGGACTTTGGAAGACTAAACATAATCAAAATCCGGGCCACCGATTGAGTGGGTCGTCTAGTTCGTCAAGCACCTCGTCTTCCTCACTAAGCTCCGGTAGCGGATCTTCTAGTAGCGGATCTTCGAGTGGAAGTAGCGGTTCGTCAAATGTTGGCCCAAGCTCATCGGGTAACTCCTGGTGATCGCCAAGGTTGTGCCATAGAGGCAGGGCACGCACGGGGATGGCCTGCCCAGGGGAAGATAGCTATGAAAATAATAGTTGGGAAAATTCTGTACTTTTTAGTGGTTTTGGTGTTAATCGCGGTGATCCTGGCAGGGATTCCTCTGGTAGCTGACGTACCAGACGACGTTACGGTCAAGGAATTGTCGATATCCGGAAAGCGTTATTTATTCATCGACGGAAGTCCAACTAAAACTCTGGGCTACATGTCTGTAGTGGCCTACTCTAGCAGGGGGGCTAGTCAAACTAAGGAGATCGTGATAGATAGGGTAGAAGCCTTCTGGCCCCCGCTGACCCCGGGCCCAATTATCTCCGAATTCCCAATCTGCCTTGGCGTCGAGCATCTTTTACCGGGACTTTACAAGGTCTTCGCTCGGCAACATGGAAAACTGGTCAAAATCTATTCTTTCACAAAGCCAGAGGATTGAATGCGTGAGGACAGGGTGCCTCCAGAGGCTAGCCCAATGAGCTTAAGGCACCTTGCATCCCGGTAACTTTTCATTAATCATGGAGCTGATTGAGGTCCGCCCGTTTGTCCACAGCCTCGCGATTCCGAATCGGGAAATGACGAGGGTGCAAGCGATTGGAGAACTGAATGAACTCTTGTCGGTATTGCCGGAACGCCTAAACTACTTTAGGGGTGTGCTAGCGGGGGACGGGATAGACTTTAGCCAATTTCCCGAGCATGTATTGGATTCGGCAGGCCAGTGGTTAATATCAAGAGCTTCTCTGATACCCGAGAAATCTACGTTGCCTGCTTGGCTTGGAAAGTCAAAAATGACTTCTCATATTTCGATCCCCACCATGAGTTCACGTTGCTAACTTGGCTGTTCGTTTGGGGACTATCTGATTGAGGTGATTTCCGATATGCACTACGAACTGGTGGTTTACAGCAGGAGTAGTAATGGCGTTGCATATCGGTTTCCGCGCGGATAGACCTATGATCACTTCCTTCATTTTAGCGGCGGCGGCCCTATTTCTTCATCGGGTCTCGAACTCAAGCACGGATGGCGTATCTGTACGGGGACCGCAGCTTATTTATGAGGGCCGACCGATCACCCTTAGAGGGGTTTGCGTGGGAGATGTGGTGCTTGCCCGGCACGACCGACCCGATGACGATGACTACCGCGCGATCTCGGAAGACTGGCACGCTAACTGCGTTCGTATTGGCGTGGCCCCCACCACCTGGCGCAACGCGAATAAGGCCGCCGTACTGAATATCCTGCGCACCGAGGTTCGCTTAGCCCTAAAGCACCAAATGTTTGTGGTGATTGATTGGCACGCCATTTCTTGGCCAAACGGCTATGTAGAACAATCTGGTTCGGTGGGTGACGCCCAAGACCTTTACGACGGCGACTTTGCCTTGGCCACCGACTTTTGGCGGCAGTGCGCAACCGAGTTTGCCAGGGAGCCTTGCGTGATATTTCAGCTCTGGTGCGAACCGGTTTACAACGCGACCGATTTCAATACGCCCCCCGGATCCACTTGGCCGATACTTAAACCCTTCTTTGCTCAGCTCACCCAAACCATTAGGTCTACCGGTGCCCAAAATGTGGTGCTAGCCACCGGCAACCAGTGGGCTTATGATTTGGTGGGGATCAAAGAGGATCCGTTGCCCGATAAAAATACGGGTTACATGTGGCACGTCTACGGTGGGCACGACGGAAACGACCCCACGAAATGGGACAAAAAGTTGGCCGACCTGCAAACCGTGGCCCCCGTTATTGTCACCGAATGGGGTTTTGAAGCCAACACCACCGAGCACTTCAAAGGCACGGAAGAATCCTTTGGCCGACCCTTTCTCAAGTTTATGGAAGACCGCCAGCTCCACTGGATTGCTTGGTGCTGGCACAACACCTGGACCCCCGCCATGCTGGAGAACGACTGGCATACGCCGACTGACTACGGTCGATTCATCAAACGGTCACTAGAAGACCTCAATCTCCAGGCAATCCGACCGTCGGTTAGGCTACATTAAGTCGGGTCTTTGCTTTCTTGTAAACTCACTCTCTAATGCCTGAATCCAAAGCTTTCGGCGGCACCATCCCTGGCTTTTACGACCGCCATTTAGGTCCGCTTCTATTCACTCAGTTCGCGGCAAACATGGCGCTTCGGGTCGCAGGCCTGAAACCGCAAGCGGTACTGGAAGTGGCTTGCGGAACCGGGATTGTCACCAAGGCTTTGGCCCGGTGCTTGGGTAGAAACGCGCAAATCGTGGCCACCGATTTGAGTCCAGAAATGGTGGAATTCGCACGCAAGGCGGTCAACGAAGCCCAAGTCGAATTTCGCTCTGCTGATGCAATGGAGCTGCCGTTCACCGACGAATCGTTTGACGTGGTGGTCTGCCAGTTTGGGATGATGTTGTTTCCCGACAAAATTGCGGCTGCAAGGGAAGCCCATCGAGTATTGAAGCACGAAGGAACTTTTCTTTTTAGCGTGTGGGGGCCTCCCGTAAGTAATCCGTGGAGCCAACTTTTGGAAACCGCGTTTGAAGAGGCATTACCGGATAGCGAGTACCCGTTTATGCCCGCTCCGTTCTCCTTGGCTGATCCAGATATCCTCCGAGACATCGCGGTATCCGCCGGATTTGAATCTGTGACCGTTGAAGAAGTTGATTTCCAGTCCCCCGAAATTCCGGTTCGAGAATTGGCCACTGGCTTTGTCCATGGCACTTTAATTTCGCGCCATCTAAAAGAATTAGGCCATAACCCAGACCAGGTTCTGGAGATCGTCACTCAGTCACTAGCAAATCAAGTAGGAGAGATGGCGTCATCTCACCTACATGCCTTAGTAGTCATTGCAAAACGAAATTAATTTCCCAGAGTTATCCGGCTAATGCAGTTCATCGTGCGCGATTGGAAGTGCGAAGCACATTATAATAGAAGGATGCATTCTGGCCGACCCAACCTAAACCGATTCACTTTTACTGCTCTCGTCGTTTTGGTGTCCAGCGGGCTCCTGATTTCTGGGTGTGCCTCAGACCCGCTCGCGGGTAATTGGGCCGGAGAACTCAAATTGGCTAAGGGTGTAGTTCTCCAGACCAAGGGATTTTCTGAAACGAAACCGACATTAACGAGCCATCTCACGGTCAAAGGCGACGGCACCTATTCGGCTAACATTCGAGAAGTTATGTATACCGGAACTTGGGCTAAAACGGGCACCAAAGTGACCCTCACGCCGCTTACCTACATGGGAGTTGCCAAAGCGGAACTTGTCGGGACTAAGCAGGCAACATCTGCAGGCACAACTTCCGCGATCTTTAAAGGTTATGACTTAGAAGTGTCGTCGGAAAAGACGCTGGTGCACACGGATGGTCAAGGTGTGACAACGTTTACCAAATCAGGCTAGTGCACTATTGAGCAGCCAAAGTATTCCCGAAGCCCTAAATGTCATATACGTTTAGTTAGGCCTCGACAGGGTGAATTGCCTTGGCGGTCTGCGCCCCCCTTTACGTTGGATCGATATACCCAAGACCGATGACATGGGCCTAAAGATGCCTATCTAAATGTAGATGACCCTGCCCTCTCCCGCAATGCTCGAACCACCATCGCGGTCGAGGGTTCTGAGCCCTTCTCCTCCAACCAACGCCACCCCCGGGGCACACCTTAGCTACACCAATTTGGCGAACGCACCGAGCCAAGGTTCGTAAACTTTCCAGCGATCTACTGCCGTGCGATACACGGGTTGCCGAACCTGCCAAAGACTTGGCGTAATCACCAGGCGGTCATTCTGCTCCGGATGAAGACAGGATTCGTAAAATTCGAGACCACAAAATGAGAGCATTTTGCGAATGATGGGCTCTCGGTTGGCCGTGAGTTCTTCATAATCAATTTCTAAGAACTGCTCCCGCGGTAGCACCTTTCGCCAGTGCTCAACCAATCGTTGGTATTGCCGATAGGCAAAGACAATGCTTTCCGGATCATGGGCAAAATCAGGCGATTTTTGATAGGCAGTAGTGAAAATTGATATGCATGTATCCAGCGGATTTCGGCGGATATGAATGATGGGTGCTTTAGGAAATGCGGTATGAATGAGTCCCAGCATTTGAAAATTTTGAGGCATCTTATCGGTAACAAACTTCTTGCCGGGCACCACCTGATTGAGTCCGTCTGTGTACTGCTGAATCAGCCGGGTTAACTGCTTTGAGTCTAGCGATTTCTTTTTTAGATCAACCACAGAAAAGCCCTGGTCCAGCCAAAAGTCTAGCTCGCCGGCGGCACCCACTTCGGGGTGACAACTCAAAATTTGTTCAACTAATGTGGTGCCGCTCCTCATCATCCCCACCACAAAAATGGGCAGTTTCTGTCCGGACCCAACCCCCCGATTTCGCTTAAAAAATTCTCGATTGAAGGTGGCAATAATACCGTCATTGATTTCGGCGTAACCGCCGCGATTGAACCGTTTGTCGGCCAAGCAAACGTGTTGAGCCAGTTTGTTTGCTTCTTCATAGCTGAGCCAAGATTGCTCGTAGAGGCCAAGATCCGCGTAACCTTTCCCAAGAACGTACCGGAGGTACATCCGCTCGTCGACCGGAACAACCTCATCGTTGATTAGTGCCGCTACCTGCGTCAAAGTCGGAAGGTCCCCTTCGGTGAGGCGGTTACCCTGGGCCAGGCCGTAATAGGCAAGAGCTTGACGAGGTTCTAGTGCAATGGAATTTTCAAAGTGAGCACGCGCTTGGGGGAACTGCCCCCTCGCCTGGTACCAATACCCCAGCATTCCGCTGGCCATCGCCGCCGATCCCTCATCCGCGATTGCCACTTCCAAATGCGCGAGGCACTGGTCACCCATGTTCAAACTGGTTAACGCCTGGGCCATTAACACGCGTCCTTCTCCGTCAGATGGGTTGATTACAATGGCCTTTTCTAAGACCACGACCGCATCACGATCAAGACGGTACGCCAAAAGCATCTTAGCAAATGAAAGATAGTTTCCGTAAACCTTTGGCGCTAGCTTTAGCGCATTCTGATAGGCGAGACTCGCTTGTGCCGCGTCGCCCAAAGCGATGAACGCTTCCGCAACCCCAATATGGGCATCTGCGTCTAAAGGCTGGATTTGCACGGACCTTTCCAGGAGTCGAAAACCGTCGGGCACTTGGCCCAGCCTAACCTTTACCCTTCCCATCACCCAAAGCGCAACGGCATCTTCCGGGAACTCTTGAAGTAACTCGGCCGCTAACCGCTCAGCGACTTCCAGAGACAGGGAGGCGAGGGCAGATCGCGCTTGGTCGCGCAGGTCGTCAACGTTGGGCACGGATGGTTATGACCTAATCAACTGGGCCATTATTTCCAGTCCGCCCCGTAATTCTTCTTGGGATTCAAACCTCTGGCCTTTTGCAGTCGGTCAAAGGCAGATTGGCAGTAGGTAGGGTCTCCACGCTTAGACTGCATCAGGGAGAGTACGCGCTGGTTGGTGTGGCAAGAAAGGCATTCTTCGTTCGACCAAACCTTAGCCGTTTTGGGGGCCGAGGCCGCTTCCGCAACGTGGTTGGTCATGGCAAAGCCTATTCCAATTACCGCAATGATCACGGGCAATATTACAGACCACGAGAGTTTCCTTTGAAGCATGTTAGTCGCCGCGTTTGTCTTTTCGGTCTTCTGCATTCAAGCCGGTTTTGTTGGCTGATTTAACCACGTTTTGCTGATCGCCGCAACCGACGGCGCCGAGGACAATAACGATCAATAACGTGAGAAGGAAATAGTGTTTAGCTTGCATGATTAAAATTCAAACAGCACCCCGCGAGACGCGGGGTGCCATTGTAAGTCTCCGATGATTAGTTGGAGAGGAAGGTTCGAGTGGACGAGTTGGCATCGTACGGTCCGCTTGGGAAGGACTTGAAGATGGCCGGGAGATCGCTGCATCGAGTGCCCGCCGGGAACGCGTCTTCTTCACCGTCGGGGTTGGCACCGCCACTATCACCTGAGGCATCCACGAGAATGTTCGGGTCAGAACAATAGTTGGTGATGTTATCCAAGTTGGCCGGAACGGCAAACATATGGTGCTCAGCATGCTGGTCGCCAAAGCCCGCCTTGAACTGAGTTGACTTCGCGTGGCCGTCCGCAAATGCGACGGGCCAGTTTCCACCAAAGAATAGATCGGTGTTCTTTGTACCGGTGAAGGTGCAGAGCAAGAACTGGGTACCCATCGTAATACGAGGAGTATCGTAGCTCACCGAGTAGTTGAACATGCTGGCCGGGCTAACGATGGAAGTCTCTGCGATGCCAGGAATATAATTACTACCCGGTCGTTGCGGATCCGGCTGTTGGCGGCCGAGCATGCCACCACCGCGGCGCTTGATTGGGCCCCAGTTATAGCCAAAGCCAACGTACTTGCAGCCGGGCTCGCTACTACCGGCGCCGGGAGGAGTTCCACCACTCGCTACGCTACTGAGACAACCGCCGTCAAAGTCATTTCGAAGAGGATTCATGAACATCTCTTCGCTCTTTACGTAGGGGTAAAGCTTGTCGGTCCAGTCGCCCTGGCCAAGTGAAGGGCTGGTGTCGTCTGAATCGTTAATGTAAAGAAGCTGGCCCACGCCAATCTGCTTCACGTTGCTAAGGACCTGGGTCTTCTTAGCAGCGGCCTTTGCCTGGGCGAAAACCGGGAATAAAATGGCAGCGAGAATTGCGATAATTGCAATTACGACCAGAAGTTCAATTAATGTAAAGGCTTTTTTCATGTTGAGTTTCCTCTCCGAACAACGCATGGTACACCGAATCGCGCTAAGTGCATGCTAAAAAATGAAAACCTTAACTTGGTAAACCTGTGATTGTTAAGAAATTTTTATTGTTGCAAGAGAAAGGTTCATGTTCTGACTCTATCTTGCGCCATGTACATTGAGTGGCGACGTGCAACATTGTTTTATGACCTCGCGGAAGCAAAAATGCGAGTCTGCAAAATGCACTTACCTGTCCATCTCTTAAGTGGAAGGTAGCGTGAAGAAGGATTTCGCGGGATTTGATATTGATAAAAAAAATCTTGGACGAGTCAATCGCTCCTTGGATTTGGGTTAATCAGACTCTATGTATGGTACTCCGCGTTGATGCGGACATACCCATATCCAAAGTCGCACGTGTAAATGGTTGCGGCCCCGCCGAGATCGAGAACCAAATCAATGAGCACATGATCGCTCTTGAGCGCGGTTGAGACACGGCCGGCATCGAACTTTGCCGGGACCCCAGATTCAAACAAGAGAAATGACTCTCCCGCCGCCTTAACATGGAGCACGGCCTTGGCCGGGTCAAACCCAACTCCAGACCGGCCCGCCGCGGCCATAATTCGACCCCAGTTGGGATCACACCCAAACATGGCCGTCTTCACCAAAGGCGAATCGGCAATGGTTCGCGCGACTTGCTTTGGATTCGTCGATCCGGTGACTCGGACTTCCACCAACTTAGTGGCCCCTTCCCCGTCCCGGGCAATTTGCTTGGTCAGACTTAGGCACACATTAACCAAGCCGGTCGTAAGTTCTTCTGCCGTGGGCTTTACTCCCGAGCCTCCGTTGGCCAGCACGAGAATCATATCGTTGGTAGAGGTATCTCCATCTACGGTAAGGCAGTTGAAGCTCTGCGCGACCGCGGTTTTAAGAATCTCCCCCAGGGCTAAACCGGTTACATCTAGGTCGGTCACCACAAACCCGAGCATGGTCGCCATGTTCGGCGAGATCATGCCGGAGCCCTTTGCCACTCCGTATATAAAACCTTTCCCCACCTCGGCAAACGCCGATTTTTCCACGAGATCTGTGGTGAGAATGGCTTCCAAGTACGGACGAGGATCCGCACTCATCTCCGAGGTTGCCCCATCCAGACCGGCCTTAAGTTTCGACATATCGAGGGGGTGTCCGATCACGCCCGTAGAAGCGACCGCAATCTGGTCCGCCGAAAGTTGAAAAATCTCCGCCGCCCAAGCCGCCGTCTGCTTAACATCCGCCATGCCTTGAGTTCCGGTGCAGCAATTGGCGTTGCCGCTGTTCACCACAATTGCCTGAACTCGGCCCTGTTCCACCGCACCCCGAGTGAAATCCACGCAGGCGGCCCTCACCAAATTGGTGGTGAACACGCCCGCACAAACCGCCGGTAAGTCAGACACAACCACGCCAACATCTTTGCGGTTGTTCTTTAGACCGCCGCGCGCTCCGCCAAACCTAAAACCTTTAGGGACTCTCGGCGGGTTCAAGGCCACACTCCGCTGATCGGCAATCCCGTGGTTTCCGGTAGAGATAACATAAGGTTCATATTCTGAATGGCCTGGCCCGCCGCGCCCTTCACTAGGTTGTCGATAACCGAGCAAATCACCGCCATTTGCGTGCGTTCGTCAAAGTCCACCCGAATATCGCACCGGTTAGATCCCGTGACCTGCTTGGTTGTGGGCAGAGCCTCAAGGATGTTCACAAAACGGCGACTCTGGTAGGTAGACCTATACAAATCGCTCAACTCGGCGCGAGTGACGGTTCGGTTAAGGGGTACATGGCTGGTCACATGAATTCCCCGTGCCGCCGGAATGAGGTGGGGCGTAAAGCGGATGGGAACCCCCGCCATCTGTTCAATCTCCGGAGTATGCCGATGACCTATTGGCGTATAAGCTCTGAAGCCTCCCGTGACCTCGGCAAACATATAATCCGTTTCGGTTCGGGCGCGCCCCGCGCCGGAAACTCCAGATTTAGCATCCACTACCGGTACCCCACTTACCAGGCCCGCGTTAAAGAGAGGCATCAACCCAAGCAAGGTAGCCGTGGGATAGCAACCCGGGTTTGCAATGATGCGGGCGGTGGCAATCTGGGTGACCGGAACGAGTTCAGGTAGTCCGTATACGGCATTTTTAAGGCCATCGCCGTCCAAATGTTTTTTGCCGTAAGTCGCCTCGTACACGGCCACATCCTTCAGTCGGTAATCGGCAGACAGGTCAATCACCCGCGCCTTTAGCGAGGGAACGTGTTGCATAGCAAAGCCATTTTCTTGGGCCAGGAACACCACGTCTACGTTGAGGGATTCGGCGTTAAATCTTGCTAAGACCAAATCAGACCCTAACCATGGGCATTCTTCGCGAAGGAGTTTTCCCGGGTTTCGCGATGAGGTCACCGTTGTCACCTTGGCGACCGGGTGATTCTCCAGTAACCGAACTATTTCACTGCCCCCGTAGCCCGTGGCACCAATAACGGCAACTCTGATCTCGCTCAACCTAGTTCCGCCCTGGCTGTCTTAATTCTTTCCCTGAGGTTTCCGTGCTTCACCTGGTCAAAACGGTGGATGGGATCGTCGCGCAGAGATTCGGGATGAGATAGGGGCGGCTTGGTGGCTACCGAAGGATCCTCACTCTCGAATCGCGGCCACACATGAGTGTGCAAAAAAGGATCGAGGTTGCCGTAAATGGCGTAGTTCATCCGCTTGGCTTGGGTCACCGCCTGAATGACCTCGCCGATCCGTGCAATTTCCGCTAAATATTCCGTGCGCACAGCGTCCTTTAAATCGGTAAGATGGCTCACCGGCGGGTAGGCAATGAGAAGGCAATACCCGGGAAGCCACTGAGAATCTCCCATGACCACCAAGCCAGCCGGCACACGGAGAACTAGCTTAGGGTCTTCGCCCGATGCTAATGCTTCCACCCGCGCAACCCAGTTCATCCCCTGATTATGGCGGCATTGCCGAACCTTAGGCTCGGCCTCATATCCTTTTTTGTTAAGCCTGCAAAGGGTGAATTGCTTTGGAGGTCTGCGCCACCTTGATAGTACATCCATCCAAAAAGAACGGATGAAATGAGCTTAAAGGTGCCTGACTAAATGCATCTGACTAGCCCTCCGATGTCCCGGCAGGGACTATCCCCGAACCGCCTGGCATAAGCTCGGGAGCCATGCCAGGATCGGTAAGTAAATATGTCTGTTCCCCGGCAGGGGCATTAGATTTTACCAAACGCCGACAATCCATACGAGCTTGAAATACCGCGTCGTATTGTCAACAAAAACCGAATTCCAAAGAAGTCGGCGAAGCCGGTAGGCTCGGGATGTTCGTGCCCGAGTCCGGGTGTTTGACGGCGATCGCGAGGCAACCCGACGCCGGCACGGGCATCCGCCGACTACCGGCTACGCCGTCGAATCCCAATCAAAGGTTCTGGTGCCCCTGCCGGGGAACTTAGCCAGGACGCAACTGCCCTGGCATGGCGCGAGAGCTTATGCCAGGCTACTCGGGGATAGTCCCTGCCGGGACATGAGAAGGTCCTATAGGTTTAGTTTAGCCTCGACAGGGCGAATTACCTTACCGGTCTGCGCGTCCTTCACCTTAGATCGATCCATAAAAGACGGATGGTATGGTCCTACAGATACTTAACTAAACGTATATGGGGCTCAACCGAAGGGTCAGAGCCAAGCCAGAGGATCTACGGGGTGACCGTTAACTCGGACTTCAAAATGGAGGTGCGGACCGGTGGAAAGGCCAGTAGAACCCACCGCGGCAATTCTCTGACCACGACCCACATGCTCCCCCGGCGAAACGTAATACCGAGACGTGTGGGCATATACGGTAGCGACGCCCCCGCCGTGATCCACAATCACGACGTTTCCGTAACCGCGCATGTAAGCAGTGGATATCACCACCCCGTCACCGGCCGCCATGATTGCACTTCCTACCAGAGCGCCAAAATCGAGTCCGGTATGCATTCGGGTGAAGTGGAGAATGGGATGGTAGCGCATTCCAAACCGACTGGTCATCGGCGCATGAATGGGGCGCGCGAGCCGTCCTGTGAACTTGGGAAGGTTGGCCTCACCGGGTCGTTTGGCTCGGCGTGAATAGGCGGCAATTTGCGCCCCGATTTCCCGCTCGTCAGATTCAAACTGGTCCAAAAGCTCTTTAAGTTCGCCCTGTTTTTCTCGCAAACCTCGAAGTTTTTGGCCCTTTTCCGCCCGCGTATCCTCAAGCTCGCCCTGCTGCTGCTTCTGGTGGCCGGCAAGCTGATCCACCCGGGTCACGAGTTCGTCTTGGCGATGCTTTTTCTGGGCAAGTTGCGCGCGAAGAATTTGGTAGGAGAGGAACAATGCCCGATCTTTCTCCGCGATGGATTCCATCAAATACTTTCGGGACGCCAGTTCTCCTGCCGATTGAGTTCCCGCGAGGGCAGACACAAAGGAACCCTCACCTCGAACGTACATGGCTCGAAGACGCCGACGAACTTGGTCTCTCGTTTGGTCCAACTGTTTGGATGTTGTCACCAGATTTTTGGCCAACTTTGCTTGTTCGCGGCGCGACGAATCGAGATCCTGAGAGGTTTTTTCCAGCCGAGTCGCTACCGATTCTAACCGCAAATCTACCACCTGGATATCGGCTAACACCACTTTGGTTTGGTGCCGGGTGCGGCCCAGTTCCTCTCGTAACTTTTGTTTTTGCCTCCGCACCAAAGCCAGCGACTGGCGCAGTTTGCTTACGCTCTTGGTCGCATGATGTTTTCTGTGAGGCGCGGTAAACCCGCTCGTTATTAGAAGTAACGCAATGGATCCAACCGCGAGTTTCAAGTTCATTTTGGCGTCTTCAGTTGCCGTACCTCGCAATTATGCTTTTACGGGCATCCTAATCGCCAACCAAGAACAGACGAGCCCGTAACCTGCGCCCACTCCGGCAAGCGCACCCAGAATGAGGACGATCGGAAAGGTGGGTGACTGGGGTAGCGCGTCAAAGGTCGCAAGAAATCGGTTGAGGTACAGATTGCACGTAAAGAGAAGCCCCGCGGCAAACACTCCGCCGATTCCGCCCTGCAGGATTCCCTCGATGAGGAAAGGGAGGTCTATGGTGAGCCTAGAAGCGCCCACTAACCGCATCACCCGAACTTCTAGTCTCCTGGAAAGCGCGGTGAGACGAATTCCGTTGTAAATGAGGACTCCGGCGGTGAGCATCAGCAGTCCGCCAACCGTACCTCCCAGCCACCTTAAAACCCGCGTTGATTCCTCAATGAAACGCTGCTCTTTCTGAAGGTACACCACCCCGCCCGCGTCCACTTCGGCCATTCCCCGAATTCGTTCCGCCACCGAATCCGTGTCGGCGAGTTGCCGAACGATGACTTTGAATGCCTCGGGAAAGGGGTTCTCAATCCCTATGGTGAGCTCGGGACGTTCTCGTTGCTCCTTCTCCCAGCGTTTGGCACGTGGAATCCAGGAGACTTCTCGAACCCCGGGGACGGCACGAATTTGGGCGGCAACTGCTTTGACCATCGTGAAATCTGCCCCGTCTCGCAAAAACACCTGCATCTCCATCTTTCCCGGGAGAGTCGCCGCATATTCGGTCACTCTAAAGTAAACGTAGCCTAAGCCACCCAACAGAAACATTGCGATTGCCGCAGTCGTGATGGCGGCAAAAGCCATACTCGGATTGCGCCGAATCGCGATGAACGCCTCCCCGACAATGAACCCAATTCGATCAAGCATTCAGTACTCCGGACGGGATGTCTGAGGCAATGAGTCCTGCTTCTATCGTGATGACGCGAGCCTTCAGTCGTTCAACCACTGCCATATCGTGGCTGGCGACTAAGACGGTAGTTCCGCGCATGTTTAAGCCCTGTAAAATCTCAATGATTTCCCAGGAGTGGCCGGGGTCGAGGTTTCCCGTGGGTTCATCCGCAATAAGGAGCGGTGGATTATTGATGAGCGCGCGGGCAATGGCCACGCGTTGTTGTTCGCCGCCGGAAAGTTGGTGGGGGAACGCATCGGCTCGGTGGGCAATGCTCACGCGGTCCAATATGTCCGGCACTAATTGGCGGACTTCACGTCGAGACCGCCCCACTGCCCGCATGGCGTACGCCACATTTTCCCAAACTCGTTTGCGCGGCAGAAGGGCAAAATCTTGAGGAACCACCCCCATGGTTCTCCTTAACAAGTGAACCGAGCGCTCGGAATATTCTCGAAGCGACTTCCCGTTAATGCTGACGGTTCCTTGAGTGGGCCTCACTTCTCGCGTGAGCAAGCGGATGATTGTGCTTTTGCCCGCTCCCGTTTTTCCCACAAAAAACACAAACTCACCCTTTTGAATTTCAAAGGAAACCCCCGCGAGCCCGGTTACGTGATCGGGATATTGAACGTGCACGTCTTTGAACGCAATGTAGGGTTCGACCGGTGCGCTCACTTCTGTTGATGGTACCCCTCACGGTCCGGTCGTGCTTCGCTTCGAACGGGCGGGGTGGCTACGGGTAACTTCTCGGAATGACGAAGAATCGGTTTCAGCGCACGCGGGACGACCATCGGCATGAAATGGCCGAAGATTACGTGGAACTCATCGAAACCCTCATCACGGAATCTGGAGTGGCCCGGGCGGTGGACCTTGCCGAGCGGCTATCCGTAAGCCAGGTAACCGTTTCCCGGACGCTAAGGAGGTTGGAACGAGACGGATTTCTTACCGCTCCCCCGTATCGAACCATTTCTTTAACCGATAAAGGTGCCGCGTTAGCCACGAGGTCGCGGGACCGGCATGACTTGGTATTTCAGTTCTTGGTCAGCCTTGGCGTGAGCACGGAAACCGCTGAATCTGATGCAGAGGGTATAGAACACCATGTAAGCGCGGAAACTTTAGTGGCCATGCGCAATTGGGTAAACCGATGACCTCACGCAAAAGCATCGGGCTCGGGGCTTACTGGGGGAGTAGGGGGATGCCACCGAGCCGATACATACTTGACTGTGCTTCACACTCATGTTGTTCCCGGTTTTTGACCGCACGAATACGATTTTTCACACTTTCTCTGATCTGCCATGTCCATTCAAATCACTCAGTTACGCGTCTACCCGGTTAAGTCACTGGGCGTTCAAGAATCTCAAAAATGGCTTATTGATAAGCGGGGCCTTCAATTTGATCGGCGCTGGATGGTGGTTGATCCGCAAGGCACCTTCATCACCCAACGGAACACGCCAAGAATGTCCCACTGCCATCCTCGGTTTTTCGGCGACCATTGGGATCTGACTTGCGAGGGGCTGGCGCAACTTCGACTGCCGGAACCTCAAACGGGCGGGCCGATTAGCGTGAGGGTTTGGGGCGACGAGGAGATCACCGCTGAATTGTGCGGCCCAGAAGCCGACGCTTGGATCACGGGAGCGCTGTGCGTTCCGGCTCGGTTGGTCTACCTCCCCGACAAGACCCACCGTCCCATAGATCCGCCGTACGGGCGGGAAGGCGAAATCGCCGGCTTTACGGACAATCATCCAATTCTGGTCGTCGGAGAAGAATCGTTGGCCGACCTTAATGAACGACTGGAGATTTCGGTGCCCATTCAGCGATTTAGGCCCAATATCGTGATTAAAGGCGCTCCGGCGTTTGCAGAAGACACTTGGAAACAAATCCAAATCGGTCCCGTTACTCTTAGAGCGACCATGCCTTGTGCGCGGTGTAGTTTCACCACCCTAGACCATGAAACCGGCATCACCACCGGATCTGAACCCCTGAGAACTTTAGCCACCTATCGCCGAAGCGGAACCGACGTGCGGTTTGGTATGTACTACGTCCCCGAGGTCGGAGGCCAAATCTCGGTGGGTGACGAGGTGACGGTCTCATGATGAGTCAGTTCAACGCGGGTCAAGAAACCGTGTAACATTCGCAGGCACGGACGTGCCGATGCTTCAGCCCTTATGCAAGTTAAACCAAATTTCCCCTTTGTTCTCCACGGCGGAGATTACAACCCAGAACAGTGGCCCATCGAAACCTGGGATGAAGATGTTCGGCTCATGCAACGAGCCGGGTGGAATATTGCCACCCTGCCTGTTTTCGGCTGGGGGAATCTCCAACTTGGGGAGAACGAGTGGAATTTTACGTGGCTAGACCAGGTGATTGAAAAACTTCACTCGGGCGGCATTCGCTTGTGTTTAGCCACCGGTACGGCGGCGACGCCGCCGTGGATTGATCAGGCCTATCCCGATATTCTGCGGACCGATTCTAAGGGCGTGAAGCGTCGGCACGGCGGGCGGCACACGTGTTGCCCTCATTCCCCAAACTTTGCCCGACTCTCAACCGGTTTAGCCACCAAGATGGCCGAACGGTATGGGTCGCACCCGGCGCTGCTCCTCTGGCACATCTCCAATGAGTACGGCGAGACCTGTTACTGCAATTTGTGCGCCGAGGCGTTTCGAAGTTGGCTAAAGGTCCGCTACGGCACGTTGGCCGAGCTTAATTTTCGATGGAATATGGCATTTTGGGGTCAAACCTATACAGACTGGTCGCAAATCGAACCTCCGGTGGAAAACGCCCAGCGAAACTTCCAAGGATTGCTCATTGATTACGATCGATTTCAGTCTGAGTCACTTCACAACCAATGCCTTGCCGAGATGGAAGTTTTGCGTCGCATTACGCCGCAAATTCCCATCACGACTAATTTTATGGGCACGTTTAAGCCCTTGGACTATCACAAATGGGCCCCCGACCTCGACATTATCTCGTGGGACAGCTACCCCGCCCGAAATGCCACACCGTCTCAGATCGCGCTGCGGCACTCGCTGATGCGTGGTCTGAAGGATGGCCAACCATGGATGTTAATGGAGCAAACTCCATCGCAACAAAACTGGCAAAGTTATAATTCGCTCAAACGTCCCGGCGTGATGCGTCTGTGGTCCTACCAAGCCATGGCCCACGGTGCCGACGCAGTGATGTACTTCCAGTGGCGACGCTCGCCGGGCGCCCAGGAGATGCTCCATGGCGCCGTGGTGGAGCACGCGGGCCGAGAAGATGCCCGCGTTTTTAAAGAAGTTGCCGCGTTAGGCGCGGAACTGGCGAGGATTGAGAAGGTCACGCTGGGGGGCCGAGTAAAAACCGACGTGGCATTCCTCTTTGATTGGGAGAACTGGTGGGCGGTGGAGTATTCAAGCGGCCCCAGCGTGGATCTTAAGTACATCAAGGTGATGGAGACCCTGTATTCTGCGCTGTTTGATCTCGGAATTGTGGCCGATGTGGTTTCTCCAAACTCTGATCTTTCCGGCTATCGGTTGATTGTGGCGCCCGCTCTAAAGATGGTCAAACCCGGGGTTGCAGAATCCATCAAAGCGGCCGTTCAAGGGGGAGCCAGTTTTATCACCACGTTCTTCAGCGGCATCACGGATGCCACCGATCGGGCATTCACCAATGGCTACCCCGGCCCTCTCAGCGACCTGTTGGGTATTTGGGTGGAGGAAAGTGATGCCTTAGCACAGGACGATCGGAACGGGCTGCATTTCTCCGATCAATCCGAAAGTCAATGTAGCCTGCTTTGCGATCGTATCCAGCTCCAGGGCGCAGAGGCCATTGCCCACTACACCAAAGACTTCTACGCGGGTGAACCCGCAATCACGGTGTTCCCTTACGGCGAGGGAGCCGCTTTCTATTTGGGAACCCTTCCGGACAGGGCGGGATTGAAATCCGTTTTTCGATCCGCGATTCGACGGTCTGGCGTGACGATGCCCCACGGAATTTCCGTGCCGAAAGACGTTGAAATCACCGAACGGGTCTCAGAATTAGGATCATTGCTCTACATTCTCAATCACAATTCCAATGAAGTTGAGATTCTTCTCCCCGCCAGGAACTACCGTAGCGTGATTGATGATGCGGTTGTAAATCACACTCTCACGTTGCCGGCTTATGGGGTGGCCATCTTGACCACCGAGGTATGACGTCGGGCGAGTTTAAGGTCCGGCTGGCCCAGCCGGACGAGATAGTGGAGTTGGGCCTTCTGATGCAGCGAGCCGTGCGTGGTTTGGCAAGTTCCTTTTACCGTGAAGTGCAATTAGAGTGGGCCGCAACGTATCTAACGGTTCCGGACCCCGACATCATTGCCGATGGCACGTTTTTTGTGATCACAACGGGCACCTTGCCCGTGGCATGCGGAGGTTGGAGCACGCGTCGAAAGCTCTTCACGGGCTCGGCCGAACAGGAGTTGTTATCTGAGGAACGACTGGATCCCCGCTCTGAGCCCGCGCGAATAAGGTCCTTCTTTGTTGACCCTGACTTTGCTCGTCGCGGCCTGGGCCGGATGCTTTACCGTAGTTGCGAGGCGGCCGCGGAAGCGGCAGGATACGGGTCGTTTGAGCTCATGGCCACGCTGCCGGGAGAGCCCCTCTACCTAAATCTTGGATTTGAACCCCTCGAGCGAACCAGCATTTTGCTCCCGAACGGCGGTCTCCTTCCGTGCGTGCGAATGTCCAAGCTTTTGCGTTTATGAAAGTTAAGAGATGAATCTTTACCGCAACAGAAGGCCGCAGGATAGCTTGAGCCGGCCGCTGCCCCACCAATCCCAATGGCATCCGCCGCCTGCCATTGGGATTCGACGGCGTAGCCAATAGTCGTCGGATGATACTGCCGACGTCCGGGTGCCTCAGAATAGCCGACAGTCACCCGGACTCGGGCTAGGTCATCCCGAGGCTACCGGCTTCGCCGACTTCTTTGGAATTCAGAGTTTGTTGAGAATACGATGTGATAGCTCAATCTCGTATGAGTTGTAGGCATTTGGTAGATTCTAGTGCCCCTGCCGGGGAACAAACTTAGTCGCTGACCCATCCAGGCATGGCGCGAGAGCTTATGCCAGGCTACTCGGGGAAAGTCCCTGCCGGGACAAGGGACGGTTGGTTCCGGTCAAACATTTTCTTCCCAACAGATTCTGGTGCCCGCAATCTCAACGTTGCTCCAGAGGATATGCTCAGCACATGGGGTTAGGGGCGGTCATTACCGAGCGCTCCAAGGGCAGCCAGCAAGAGCAACATTTATCCATTTTAGGCCATTCCAATCTCTCATAGAATTTGCTAATGCGTAGGGTGATCTATGCCGATACTATTACCAGGACTCGACCCATCACGGAACCTAGTGATGCCCGAGTGCTCAATTTCTGGAAAGGCCCATGAGAATCAGTACCGCGTATCAGTTCGACACGTATAACCGTGCGGTGAACGATAGCCATACCAAAATGACGGAGGCGCAGAACCGCGTTCTCACCGGGAAAAAACTGAACACGGCAAGCGACGATCCTTACGGTACGACGCTTGTTCTGGGGATCAACAGTCTTGAATCTGGGGTTCAACAGTATCAGTCCAACCTCACCCTAGCCAAGAACACGCTCTCTACCACCGAGTCCAGCCTGGGTGACATGACTCAGCTTCTGAACAACGGATACCAAATCGCGCTGTCTGGAGCCAACGACGCGACGACCCAAGATGGCCGAAATGGCATGGCCGCGCAGGTCACGGAACTCCAAAGGAGATTGTTAGACCTCGCAAATACCAAAGGTACCAACGGCTACATCTTTGCCGGCCAAAAAACCAATGCGGCACCTTTCACCGCTACCGGTGGCACGGTTACCTACAATGGCGATAGCAACAGCCAAATTGTTGAAGCCGATGGCAACACGACGATGGCAATTTCTAGTCCCGCGATGCCGATGATTAAGGACGCTTACGACCGATTGGAAACGCTCAGGCAAAATCTTCTTAACGGGTCCACCTCAAAATTAAGCGCAGTCAGCGTAGCCGACCTCCAAAGTTCCTCCACCGCAGTCACCCAAGAGCGCGGCAATGTGGGGGCAAAATTACAAACCATTCAGGCATTTCAAGATCAGCACACCCGCCGACTTGACGACCTCAAGACAAGGGCATCCGACATTCAAGATATCGATATTTCAACCGCAATAACCGATTATCAATCCGCGGCAACCGCCTATCAAGCGGCCCTCCAGGTAACGAGTTCTGGATTCAAAAGCAGTCTTATGGATTACATTCACGGCTAATTCCTCATGATCCTTTCTAACACCCGATTTGGCAACATTGAGATCTCCGAGGAAGACGTCATCACGTTTCCGGAAGGGCTTATTGGCTTCCCTAGCACTTCAAAATTTGTGCTCATTACCGTCAAAGAGGATAGTGCTTTTAGATGGTTGCAATCCGCGGAAGAGCCCGCGCTGGCCTTTCTGGTGGCAGACCCGTTTAGGTTTGTGCCGGACTACGACGTAGAACTTCCGGGGCACGTTCAGACCCAGTTTGCCGGCCTAGATAGTAACGCCATTGTGCTCTTTACTACCGCAACGATTCCCAAGGGCAAGCCTAAAGATCTCACATTGAATCTGGCCGGGCCCATCTTCATTCACGCCGGATGCCGAAAGGGTTTTCAAGCGGTTCTGGAGAATGATGCGTATACTGTGAGGTACCGGGTGTTCCCACAGGCGGACTGTGTGACCGATGGCGTAGCGGCCTAACGCTTTTGCAACGAGGACGCGAGTTTAAAAACGTCGCACGGTTTGTGCTACGGGCCATGGAGGGCTTGACAGAATGCTGGTGCTCACGCGAAAGGTCGGTCAGAGCATTGTTATAGGCGACGAAGTTGAAATTGTAGTTCTAGAGGTTCGGGGCGAGCAGGTTCGGATCGGAATTCGAGCTCCAAAAACTGTCTCCGTGCACCGTAAGGAAATCTACGACCAAATTCGGGATGAAAACGTGAACGCGTCTGAAGTTCGGCCCGAAGACATCCCCGAGGCATAGGCTCTTTGTTCTTTCGACGCACTCCCCCGGCGGTTGACAGCCCCCATTCTGCGCCAGATTGGCACCGAATACTTATTGCAGTTGAGGCGGCTTTAGCCGTTTTATGCGGTGCCGTAACGGTTGGGCTGTGGACACACTTTAGGAATCCTCACGCCCACGGGATGCCTCTTTGGCTCTTGTTGGGCCTTCCCGGAATTGCATCTGCGATTCTTATGACGGTGATGATGGGCAGATCCAGCCCCGTCCCTCAAGGTAGAGGGCTATTCTGGGTGAGCCTTGGATGGTCTGTGGCGTATATGACGGTGCTGCTTGCAGTGATCGCGCTGTTAGTCCGAAACTCCGTTTCCCTGGTACACGAAGGCCCCACCTTGGCCCTCGCCAGAATGTGGATCCGGCCGAAGGTTGTTCTTGCCCTGATCGCCGTAAATACGCTGATATTGTATTTAGTCTTCAGTGCGCCGTTCACCAGAGCCACTCGCCCGGGGGGCAAAGCATAAGATGCAAATTCACTTTGGAACCGACCTCATTCGGCCCGAGTGGAACGAGGCCGTGCTGTGCATTGGCACCTTTGATGGGGTTCACCGTGGACACCAAGCCGTCATCCAAACGGCAGTAAGAGAAGCCCTAGCGTATGAGCTACCCGTGATTTTGGTGACTTTTGACCGGCACCCCGCCGCCGTGCTTGCCCCCGACCGTTGCCCGCCCGCCCTTTGTGGCATGGAAGAGAACCTCAAGAAATTTGCCGACCTCGGGATCGGCATCACGGTTGTCCTACCTTTTGACCGGCAGCTAAGCCAAATGTCGGCTCAAGACTTTTTGACGATGCTTCAAACCTCGCTGAAGGGCACCCGGGTAGTGGTGGGTCATGACTTTGCCATGGGGCAGGGGCGAGAAGGCAATGCCGCCTGGCTCTCCGATCGGTTACCCACCACCATCGTTGAGCCATTCGAGGTCAATGGCAAGCGAGTGAGCTCAAGCGAAATTCGTTCGCTCATTCAGGAAGGCAAAGTGGAGGCCGCCGCTGACTCGTTAGGATTGCCATTCACGATCTCTGGGGTGGTAGTTCCCGGTTATAGATTGGGAAGGCAACTGGGGTATCCCACCGCAAACATCGCCCGGTCCATCAACCAGACTTTGCCCAAGGATGGCGTTTACGCCTGCCAAATCCGCACGCCCTACGGTGAATTTGGGGCTGCGTTGTCGGTTGGAACCCGTCCCGCGGTTCAGGGAACTACCCGGACGATTGAAGCCTACATCCTGGATTATCCGGGGGACTCCCTTTACGGAATGCCCGTTCAGCTCCAACTTCACCGATTTCTGCGTGAAGAAATGAACTTTCCAACCTTAGAATCTCTTAAGGAACAGATTACTTCTGATGTGGAATGGGTTCGAAAAAATCTAATTAAAACCGCCTAACGCACGTCTTACCGGTATGAACAATCGAAAGATCGTTGCCGCCGGATTTGTGGCCGTAATTGCCGTTCTGGTGGCTGTAATGGCGTTGATCAGCCAAGGTAATGCTTTCAGCGATCAAGACCAGATCCTTGCCGCACTTCAGCGCTCTATTGAGGATAGTAAAGATGGCCGGCCGGGGGGTGTCATTGATCTTATAGATCGTCACCTTCAGGTGAACGGAGAGGCAGTAGAGGTTCAAAATCGCACAATTGCTAAGCTTGTTCGCGCTCAGAAACCAGAAGTGGTTGTCTCGGATCCCCGACCTTTGGTTACGGGCGATGAGGCACGTATTGTCTCGCCGGTGAACATTAAATTCAGCATTCTGGGGCAAACGGTTGAACGAAAGCTCGCATCGGTGACACTCATTTTCCGACGGGAAGTTTTTCGCGATTGGGGGATAACTCCTCGCTCCAAATGGCGCTTGGCTGAAGTTCAAGCGCCGGAGGATGTGGAGCAGAATTGGCCCCAGTAGAGTGGAAAGCTTATTCCCTATTGAACCCGTAGGATGGTATAGTGCGAAATACCCACCTGGGGGAATTGCGGATTTCGTCCGCAAGAATTAATGGAGGCAATGACATGAAGAAGTTTCTGATTCTCTTTATCGCTGGTATTTTGACGGTAATGGTAGTTGGCTGTGGCGCACCGGCAGCCGAGGGCGACACCAAGACGACCGACACCACCAAGACGACAACCGACACCAAGCCGGCTGACGCAATGAAGCCAGCCGACACGACCACTACAAAGACTGAGACCACCACGACCGAGACCAAGCCTGCGGACACCAAGATGGGCGCAAAGCCTGGCGACGCAATGAAGAAGGGCAACTAAGCTCTCACTTTAAATATTGAATGGCCCCCAGGCAAAGACGCTCGGGGGCCATTCTCCTTTTTGTGAATCTTTTCATCAAGGCTGTCGCTTTGCGCGGTACAGTCCGTGAATGCTTGATCCCCGCGTCACTCGCCTTGCCGAGTTGCTATGTTCGCACTCCTGCGAGTTAACCGCAGAGGACAAACTGCTTATTCACGCTTTTGACATCCCAGACGAAGTAGTTGCAGAAGTGGTGCGGGTTGCCCAATCGACCGGAACTTCGGTTGCGGTGCGCCGCGAAAGTGGCACTGTTCGCCGCCAGATGATGGTGGGGATGACGGAAACTAACGCGGAACTCCATGCGAATATTGAAAAGCACGAGATGGAGCAGATGACGGCCTATATTGCCCTTAGAGGTAGCCACAACTACGCGGAACAGTCAGATGTTCCCGGTCACATTCAATCTATGTGGCAACGTATCTACTCCACTCCGGTAGTTTTTGACACCCGAGTAGCAAATACAAAGTGGGTAGTGCTTAGGTGGCCAACCGCAAGTATGGCTCAGCAAGCCAATATGTCTACCGCGCAGTTTGAAGACTTCTACTTTAATGTGTGCACGGTGGACTACAAACGCATGGAAAGGGCCTCCGTCCCCCTAGAAAATTTAATGGGGAAAACCGACCAGGTCCACGTCTTGGCACCGGGAACCGACCTCAAGTTCAGCATCAAGGGAATTGGGGCAGTGGCCTGTAGCGGCGGAAGTAACATACCGGATGGAGAATGCTACACCGCTCCGGTGCGAGATTCGGTGGAGGGCGTCATTCAGTTTAATACGGTGTCTTTGTATCAGAGCACCGAATTTAAGGACATCCGCTACGTGATCAAGAAAGGCAAAATTGTCGAGGCTACGGCAGGCTCTCAGACGGCGAAACTCAACCAGATATTAGATACCGACGAAGGCGCGCGCTACTTTGGTGAGTGGTCCTTGGGTTACAACCCCCACGTGCTCCATCCCATGAAGGACACGCTGTTTGACGAAAAGATCGCCGGATCTTTTCACCTCACCCCCGGAAATTCCTACGATCCGCCCGGGGGCAACCAAAATAAGTCGGCAATTCATTGGGATACCGTTCTTATCCAACGTCCAGAATACGGCGGCGGAGAAATTTGGTTTGATGGTCAATTGATTCGCAAAGATGGAATCTTTGTGATTCCCGAGCTACTGGGCCTTAACCCCGACAAAATGGTCTAAGCAGCTCACATCATTGAGGCTCTTTGATAAACAGGAGCCTCGCTTTGAATGGGAACTATCCCGACAAATTTACGGTGGAGCATCCCCAGGTAGCCTTGCCTTCAACGCGTTAGCGACAGGACAACCATGTGACCCCAACTCGCGAAGAATTTCTCTATTTTTCCCTTCCGGAAAAGCTCTTGTTTTACGGCCTCACTGCTTTAAGCCTGGGCGTCATGTTCGCCCAGTTGTGGACGCGTGTTCAACTTTGGCAGACGGGTAAGCCCACGGAGACGCGTCCGTGGCCGGCAATGTTAAAGGACTGGATAACAAACCTTAGCGTTTACGTCCTGGCCCAAAAAAAGGTGAGATCTAGCCGCCCCACGTCGGGTGCTCCAATGCACCTGGCCATCTTTTACGGGTTCCTCACCCTCTTCCTTGCCACCACGTTGTTAGGAATCAACACTTATTCTCCGATCAAGTTTCACTACGGCACCTATTATCTTGTCTACGAATGGATATCTGACGTGATGGGTGTGGTCTTTTTGGCCGGGGTGGTTTGGGCGTTTGGGCGACGGCTGACCATGGCCCGGAATCCCAAATCTCCGATGGTGACTACCTCGGCAGACTTTCAAACTCTGGGGGTGCTGTTTGCGCTAGGAGTAACCGGCTATTGGTTGGAAGCGGCTCGAATGTCGGTGAATCCACATAACTTTGACGTCTCCGCGCCCGTCGGCCATTTGTGGTCGCAGCTGCAGGGAAATTGGCAGGGAACAAACCAAGTCATCTTATACAAATCCGTTTGGTGGTTGCATGCGGTTGTGGTCTTTGGCTTCTTCATGATGATCCCACAAATGAGGATTCGCCACATCCTTCTCGCGATATTGACCACGGCCAGTGCGACGCCGCGCTTAATGGGCCGCCTTGAACCCATTTCGATGGAGGAAGTGGTGCGGACCGAACAAATTGGCGTGAAACTGGCCAAAGACTTTTCCCGGTGGAACTTGATGTCGCTAGACGCCTGCATGGAGTGCGGACGATGCACGGAAGTGTGTCCCGCGTGGAATGTGGGAAAGGTACTCAACCCGCGACAAGTGGTTCAAGATATCAAAGCCGCGATGGAACAAGGAGATGAGGTTGCTCCGCGAATCTCAGCTGAGGCTCTTTGGCAATGCACCACCTGTAACGCGTGCGTGGAGGCGTGCCCAGTTCTCATTCGTCACGTGGACCTCATTGTGGACGTCCGGCGAAACTTGGTCTCGGAAGGCCAGCTTAGCGGCTCGGCCGCCACTATGCTCCGTCAGACCGCGTCAACGGGACACGCTTGGGGAGCGGCTCGTAACGTACGAGAAGATTGGATGAAGGGTCTGGACATCCCTTTGTGCCGCGACGGAGTAGCGTTTGATTTTCTTTTCTGGGTGGGATGCGCGGGCGCAACCGACCCCGGTGCCATTAAGACGACCAAAGCCGTTGCCGACCTGCTTAAGAAGGGGGGCGTAAGTTTTGCCTGCTTAGGGCAAGAAGAAGCCTGCACGGGAGACCCTGCGCGTCGCTTGGGAGAAGAATTTCTATTCCAAGAAAAAGCCGCAGAAAACGTCTCCGTCTTTGCGCGTTACGGAGTTAAGAAGGTGGTTACCGCATGCCCTCACTGCCTCAACTCGCTCAAGAACGAGTACGGAGACTTTGGTGCCAATCTAGAAGTATTCCACCACTCTCAGCTCCTTCAACAATTAGTCAGTAGGGGATCATTACTGGCGGCAACTCCTCAACGAGGGGGGGTTACCTTTCACGACCCGTGTTATCTGGGACGGGTGAATTCGGAGTCGGATGCCCCTCGCGCCCTGCTCGGTGAAGTTGTGGAGCCCATCCATCATAGCGCCAAAACCCTGTGTTGTGGGGCAGGCGGCGGTAGGATGTGGATGGACGAGCCGGCCGATCAGAGACCCTCCAATCGCCGCGCTCAAGAACTCGTGGCCACCGGAGCCAAAACCGTTGCGCTGGGTTGCCCATTCTGCCGAATCATGCTGGATTCCTCCATTAAACAAGTAACCACCGACGAAATTCGACTGGTGGATCTCGCCGAAATGCTCCAAGAGGCCAATTCGTGATCGTAGGGCTGGGTATAGACCTGGTAGAACTCTCCAGAATTGCCAGAGCGCTTAAGAATCCTCGATTTGTCAGCCGCATCTTGACCCCCAATGAGCGTGACCTGGCCAAGTCGCTCGCATTTGTTGCGGGACGATGGGCGGCCAAAGAAGCGGTGGCCAAAGCCGTGGGTTTGAGCCTTACCTGGCAACAAGTGGAGATCCTTCCGGACGAAATGGGCCAGCCCCACGTGACCATACGTTCGGCCTTGTATGACCCGGGGCGGCTGAGAATCCGGGTGAGCATCACCCACGAACGCACCCACGCCGCGGCGGTCGCAATTCTGGAAAGAATTGTCTACCAAGCGCCAGAAGTATAAGGTGAGGGCTAAGACTCATGTACGTTTAGTTAGGGTTCCAAAGGTGAAATGCCTTGGGGGCATGCGCCGTTTTCACATTAGATCGATACACGAAGGACCGATAAGATGGATCTAAAGATGTTTAACTACTACCCCTCGCTTGTCCCGGCAAGGACTCCCCGACTAGCCTGGCATCAGCTCTCGCGCCATGCCAGGATCGGTCAGCAAATAAGTCTGTTCCCGGAAGGTACTCAAGAATCTGGCAACGGACTTAGCAGGAAGAAATTGTTAGACCGGAACCAACCGTCCCCTGTCCCGGCAGGGACTTTCTCCGAGTAGCCTGGCATAAGCTCTCGCGCCATGCCAGGTCAGTTGCGTTCTGGATAAGTTCCCCGGCAGGGGAACCAGAACCTTTCGGTCAAGATATCGAGGATCGTAATCAACACCCTAAAAAAACGGAATATGCTGCCTGCCATTGGGATTCGACGGCGTAGCCGGTAGTCGTTGGATGACCGTGCCGACGTCCGGTAGCCCCGAGATCGCCGACAGTCACCCGCACTCGGGCACGGTCATCCCGAGCCTACCGGCTACGCCGACCTGTTTGGAATTCGACGGCGTAGCCGGTAGTCGTCGGATGACCCGTGCCGACGTCCGAGTGCCCCGCTACCCGACATACGAAGTGATAGCTTGACCTCGTGAATTGAAGGCATATAGTAGATTCTGGTGCCCCTGCCGGGGAACAAACTTCGTCGCTGACCGATCCTGGCATGGCGCATGAGCTTATGCCAGGCTACTCGGGGATAGTCTCTGCCGGGACAAGGGAAGGTCACATACGTTTAGTGAGGCCTCGACAGGGTAAATTAGCTTGGTCGTCTGCTCCTTAATCACGTTAGATCGATTCACAAAAAACCGATAAGATGGCCCTAAAGGTGCCAACCTAATTGGTTATGAAGGCTAAGACTGTATCCAGGCGGAATAGAACCTCTTTCGAGCTTCTTTGGCTCGGTGCAGGAGATCTGGATGCCAAGCTTGATCAACGACGTTGAGATGTCCCATTTTTCGGCCTGAACGAGACTCTGACTTGCCGTACCAGTGAACATAGCAGCCCTCAACTTCAAGGGCGGCGGCTAAGCCGCGATGGTAGTCGTGCGATTCGGGGATTCCGAGAAGGTTTGCCATTACAAATCCGCCGTGATAGAGCGGCATGGTGGGCGGTGCCATTCCCCTAACCGCCCTAATATGAGCTTCAAACTGACTTGGACCCGACCAATCCAAAGTGTAATGGCCGGTGTTGTGGGGGCGCGGCGCAATCTCATTCACGAGTAATTCGCCCGATTCCAACTCAAACAGTTCCACCCCAAATAGGCCCTCCCCTTTCATGGCTTTGACCGCTTCTAGCGCGATACCGGACGCATCGCAATTTGCGGGAAAGACCAGGTCACAAACGTGGTTGGTTTGTATCGTCTCCACCGTTGGAAAGACAATTTCATGAGGTCCGTACCGGCACACCATCACGGCGAGTTCTCGCCGAAACGGAACAAAGTCTTCCGCCATCCACCCTCCGGCGCTCCACAATGGCCGAAGTGCTTCGTATTCAGCCGCGTTTCGGGCATATCGGGTGCCTTTGCCATCGTATCCGCCAAAGCGGGCTTTCAGCACCGTAGGGAAGCCCGTCCATTCTTCGCCCAGGGTCCCATCCGTCTCAATGGGAACGGCAGTTGGTGACGGAACTCCCGCCCGCGTCAGCGCGGTGCGTTGCCGCAACTTGTCTTGGATCGTGGCAAGGGCATCAATTCCTGGAATGATCCGATCTTCCGGAAAGTTGACCAGCTGGGCGGCCGAGCGAATGGCCTCGGCCGGGATGAACTCATTTTCCAACGTGACAACGCCACTTTGGCGCATAATTTGGGCGATGGAGGAGGGGTCACTAAGCCCCCCTACAATAAACGGGGCAATCTGAGAAGCCGGGGAGTCTCCCGCCGGATCCAAAGAAAGGCACGTCAGCCCCATTCGCTGGGCCGCCTGAATTGACATTCGGGCGAGTTGCCCGCCCCCTAAAAAACCGATGTCTGCCATTAGTCTTTCTCCATAAAATCAACGATTTGCGCGTCCTTAACTACCAACCGGGTGGCCGTCTTGAGGTCCGTGTCTCGAATGACCCCGATCAATTGGGTTTTGATCCCCTTGATTCCTAGTTGCCTAATCTCTGCGGTCACCCATTCAATAATAGGATCAAGCGGGGCGAGATCGGGCAAAGTCACGTTGAGACTCACTTGACTCTTGCCTACACTTGCCAACGGAAATCCCAGGGCCCGAACTCCCAAAAATCTCGGGTCTCCTTCTTGCCGCAGTAACCGAATGCGCTTCGCCAAATCTTGCGCCACGTCGGGTTCCTCTCGCGACATCTCAATATTAAACGCAATCAAAAACTCTCGGAGCCCAGTTACCGTCACTCCAAGTTTAGGATTTGCCTTGGAAGGGCCGAAGTCTGGCCTAAGTTCCCTTTGAAGCAGACCCCCAAACCCACCACGCCTGAGTGATGGCAAATCCGCCTCATGCCGCCCCCTTTCACTTTTCTCGTAAAGGAATACGGGGAGGTTATGGCGAGCCGCCAGTTCGGCGGCAAATAGCTCGATGTTGGCCCTGGTCGTTTCAATTTGGGCCGCCGGTGCGGATTCCGCCAACACAAAAGGACATACATCCAAAACGCCAATTCTGGGATGAACCCCTACGTGCTGATTTAGGTCCACGGAATCAAAGACTTCTGCCGCGAGATCCAGAGTTGCTCTAAATACCGCCGTGGCCTCCCCTCGAAATGCGGTAACCGTCCGGTTATGGTCAGGATCACTCTCTAAGTAGTGAATATCTAACTCATAGTCCTCCAGAATTGCGCCCAGCCGCGCCAATAGTTTCTTGGAGCGACCAAAGGACCAATTAGGAACGGCGAGCAAACGCATGATCGAGGTGCCCGGACCTACCGGAGAATGAAGCGTTGCTACGTGGCGGTGATGTTGTAACCAGAATCAATGAAAATGATTTGACCCGTTACGGCTTGGCACAAATCGCTAAGAAGAAAGACCGCGGTCCCCGCAACTTCATTCTGCCCATAAGGACGTCTGAGGGGAGATACGTTCTGAACGTGCTCTATCATGCCGGTAATTCCTCTAACGCCCCGGCCAGAAACCGTATTCACGGGCCCCGGAGAAAGAGTATTTACCCGGATTCCGCGTGTGCCTAGATCAACCGCCAGATACCGAACTGAGGCTTCGAGCGCGGCCTTGCACACACCCATTACATTATAGTTTTCTACCGCACGAGTGCTCCCCAGATAACTTAGGGCGATCACAGATCCGTCGTCGTTAATCAAGGGTTCTAACGCTCGACACAGTCGGGGAAGGGAATAGGCCGAAATGTTCATCGCCAACATGAAATCGTCATGCGTGGTATCAATGTACCGGCCATTAAGTGCTTCTCGGGGGGCGTAGCCCACGCTGTGGACCACGAAGTCAATCTTTCCGTATTTTTCGGCAACCTGCTCGGCCAATCGGTCGAATTCGGATTCATCCCCAAAGTCAATGACAAACGGGTCAAACCTTTCTCGCCCCTCAATCAGTTTGAGGACTCCATCCAGGAGGCGCTCATTCTGCCCCCCGATTCCAACTTGGGCTCCGTGCTGGTTTGCAACATCCGCAATGGCCCAGCCAATGGAGTTTTTGTTCGTGACGTTAAGAACGAGGCCTTTCTTGCCTTCCAGCAACATGGCGGGGTTATACCCGTCATCGGGCATTACCGTTTTTGCACCCTACGATTAAACCAACAAAAACCGCCCTTCGGTGCTAGACCGAAAGGCGGTTTTACGGCAACTCTCGAAAGAATTAGAACTTGAGAACGTGAGAAAGGGTTAGCGTGGTGCGCGAATCCTTCATCCCGTTCTTGTCGGCGAACATCGACCGGTTGCTCTTGTCATATCGAGCTTCCAATCGCCAAAGCGCGTTAGCGCTAACCGAGTAGCTGTAGGTTCCGGTCAAAGACGAGAGGCGGGCATTATTGGTGCCACGAATGCCGTCTGGGTCGGAAACCGTCTCGTATCGGAGGCCAGCGGTTGCGTCTTTGCTCAATTTGGCATTGATGTAACCGGCGATGCCTCGGAACTTTCCGCTGGGGCCGCCCGTGTCAGAAGCCTTAGCGCTACCATAGTCAGCGTTCAAAGCCAATTTCACGGTGTCGCTGAGCTGGTGAGTCACCACCAGGTCCCCGAGTTGTACGTTGGTCACTGCGCCGGTGCCAAAGCCGTTTGCATTTGCAGAACCCTCATTGCCGCCCAACCAGTTGGCCGTAATGCTGGTCTTGGTGCCGAGAGCATAGGTTAGGGATGCGCCCAATGTTTTGCTTGCATTGGAGTCTTCAACTTCGTTCCAGCCGTTCACTAGGAACAGAGAACCCGTGAGCGCGCTGGTTACCGGACCACTAACCCGAACGCCGGCATGGTAAATCGGCTGAGCCAATGTGTACAAGAACGAGCGAGAATAGTTGTCGTTATCTGCGCTGGAAACCCCCTCATAGCCAATCCATGAGTAGAACTTACCAAAGTCGACCGTGTAGCCCGTTTTGGCCAGATTGTAACTCACATAAGCCTGAAGAATATTCTTGTAGTTGCCCTTATCCGGGCCGGCAGCCGGATCAATGATTGACGTGTTCTTGCCAGTACCGAGGTTGACCGTAAAACCCACGGGACTTGCTTCGGTGATCTTCTTGGAGATGTTGAGTTGGAAAATAGCCAGAGAACCCGTGTTGTGGCTGATATCAAATTGGCGACCCACTTCGACCGCGCCGCCGGTGGCCGGACGATTAAAATCGTATTGGTAGTACAGGTCGAGTTGACCACTCAAAGACAGATCCTTGAGGAAACTGTCGTCGGCGCTCGCAAGGAGCGGTATGGACGAAAGGGTTGCGAGCACCAACGATCGCGCGAGAACGGACTGAAGATTGTTTTTCATAGGCGTAACCCGGTGGTTTTCCGGTGGCGATCCATGATAGGGATACCGAACCGGTCAAATTACTTATTAGTCCCTATATATTGCGAAATATTTCGCAACTATCACTAAAATATGGAACAAGAGACCGACATAGCTCTAGGGAAATAGCCTTTACGGCAGATTCAGCCGTGCCCTTTTCCGACTATTTAAACCCGGCCGGGCGAGAAGTGCGGAAAAGCATTTATCGCACATTTGTTAGCGTTCTGGCATTTTTTGCATTACAATGGCTCATCCGCAAGGGCGCGGTGTGATCCCAAAAAAATTCTGGAGGATTGAATGCAAGGCGCCCGCCTTTTAAATCAAGTGCCAATTAGGCATGTGCTAACGCCGATTTTGTCGTGCCCGCCCGCAGGGCTGCCATTCCATTCGTGGAAGGCAAGCAACGTTTCATCTACGTTGCCAGGAGATACATGTGGAGGTATCCCCCGTTGTTGAAAGTTTGTCGTAGTTTATTCTTAATGAAGTCGATGGCCAATGCGCCATCAAAGGGTCTTCGAAATCCGATGACCAAAGCCGAAAAAATCCGGCTTGGCCTCGCAGTATTCGGCGGAAAGATGGTGGGCCTTGTGCTTATTGTCTGCGCCATGTTGGCTTATAACGCCTTTACGGGTTCTACCGCCCGTGCCGCCGAGACCTATACGCCCCATGAAACGACGATGATGAATTCCATCAACACCGTGTGGACCCTCGTGGCCGCATTCTTGGTGTTTGGAATGCAGGCGGGGTTCGTTATGTTGGAAGCAGGATTTGCGCGCCAGCGAGAAGTGGTCAACGTGCTCATGGAGTGCATTTTTGACACCTGCCTTTGCGGATTTCTGTTCTGGGCCATTGGCTACGCGTTTATGTTCAGCCATGGCAACGGTTTCATTGGAACGAACTGGTTCTTCCTAAATGGTGCGCCAGATACCTATGAGGCCACCGGCATTCCCGTCCTCGCTCACTGGATTTTCCAGTTCGCCTTTGCGGATACCTGCTCTACCGTCACTTCTGGCGCCATGATCGGTCGCTGCGGTTTCCGAGGCGACATCCTTTACTCACTTGGTGTTACCGGATTTATTTATCCGATTCTCGGTCACTGGGCCTGGGGCCCCGATGGCTTTCTTGCCACGATGGGTAGCGACAAGAACTTCTTGCCCACGCTGGGTCAGCCCTTTCGAGACTTTGCCGGTTCAACCGTTGTTCACACGATAGGAGGTGTTGTCTCCTTGGCGGGCGCCATTGTTCTTGGCCCAAGATTAGGACGAATCTTTGCCCGTGATGACAAGAAACGAGGGGGAATGCCTCCTCCCCATAACCTCACCATTGCGGCGGTGGGCGGATTTCTTCTCTGGTTTGGCTGGTACGGATTTAACCCCGGAAGCACTCTCTCTGGAATGGACGCTCAGGGCATTGGCCGTATCGCGGCAAATACCACTCTCGCGGCCTGTGCCGGTGGCATGTCTGCCATGGTGGCCGCTCTTTGGTTTGGCGCAACCAAGGGCAAGTTTGACCTCGGATACAGCCTTAACGGCTTTCTTGGTGGCTTGGTTGCCATCACTTGCCCCTGCTACTGGGTGAACCCCCTTGGCGCTATCATCCTAGGACTGGTTGCGGGCGTTGTCGTATGGGGCGGCGTTCAGCTCATTGAATGGTTCCGCATTGACGACCCAGTGGGAGCCGTTTCTGTTCACGGGCTTGCGGGCATCTGGGGAACCCTATCCCTTGGGCTCTTTGCTTGTGGCAAGTACGGAGCCACCGGTCCCACCGGCGCTGACGATTCCGCCCCCGTTGCGGGTGTGTTCTACCACGGTGGATGGTCTGTCTTCATTGCTCAATGCATTGGAAGCGGCGCGATTACTCTGGGCACGTTTGCCGTTGCGTTCATCATGATGAAGGTGATTCGAACGTTGCCGCACCCGTGGAACCTTCGCGTTGAAGAGCGCGGAGAACTGGGCGCGGGCGGTCTAGACGTGTTTGAGCACGGCATTGAGGCCTACCCGGCCCAGGCCTAGTCTCTCTGGCGGTACCTACCCTCGAGGTTGAGGGGAGGAGGCCGCCGGAGATATCACCCCTTAACCGGGCATATCATGATCTTGCGAAGGTTCTCGCTTTGGCGCAAAATAGAGTAGCCATTGAACCGTGGAGAAAAAGTAAATGTATAAAATTGAAGCCATCATTCGCGTTCATCGTTTAGATGAGGTCCGCGATGCGCTCCAAGAAGTTGATGTTATTGGCCTAACAGTCAGCGACTGCCGAGGGTCTGGGCGGCAGCGCTCTACCGCGCACAGTTTTAGGGGATCTCAGTATTCCCAGAACTTTGAGCCGCGTCTGCGCCTGGAAATTCTTGTCACAAGCGCTCAACTTGATCCCGCCATTGATGCCATTCAGGCGGCCGCCCAAACCGGAGAAGTTGGAGACGGAAAGATCTTTGTGACGGAACTCAAAACGGTCGTCCGCATTCGTACCAACGAACGTGGCGAAACCGCTCTTCCGTAATTGGTGAGCCATCCAGTCCCGATGCGCCAAGTTTTGTCCAGCCCTCAGATTCTGAGGTGCTGGGCAATTTGGCTCTGGAGGCCCACGCTCTGGGTTTTTAACATCGGCCCTCAATTGGTGGTTTTGGCGATTTTGGAGCATTGAATGCCAAATATATTTCGGAAGCCGGTGCTTTCCTCCGCATAACGCCATCACAGCGAAAGCAAAAACAAGCCAAAATAGATATTCAAGTTCAATGTGCCAGATTGAGACCTCTAGATAGATATCTCGACTGAGCGCTTCACTGGGCCAGAGAATGAATTGTCTGCGTTAATGAACAATAACCGCCCGACGGATCATTGAGATCTGCGTTGTATGACCGATGAATATCCCAGATCCAACCTTCTTGGTGAATGAGGGTTCCCTCTTGACGCAATAGAGAAGGGCCTGAGCGGATAGAATCTGTGAAGCGAGAAATCGCGCCGAGTTTGATTAGGAGAATTTATAGCTGTGCCTTATATAGTAACTGAACCGTGTATTGGCGTCAAGGATAAGTCATGCATGACGGTTTGCCCCGTCGACTGCATTTATGAAGGAGATGACATGGTGTTCATCAATCCTGACGAGTGCATAGACTGCGGCCTCTGCGAGCCAGAGTGCCCCGTCAATGCAATCTTTGTCGACTCAGATGTCCCACCCAACTGGAAAGACTACATTCAAAAGAACGAGGAAGAATCCAAGCGCATCGGCGGCGGATAGGCCGTTTGATGGAATGAATATATGCTGTGCACTATTTGCCCAGCATGTATTCATTCACAAAGTCAAACCACTGATTCTCGGTCTGACGGTCTAAACCTTTGATTTGCACTCCAATTCGGTGACGACCGGGTTGAGAAGTGTCGGCCCGATCGTATGTAGTGACCCCGGCGATCAGCAGTTGAAGGTTTCCGCTGACCACTAACATGCTCACCTCCGTACCTTTTGGAATCTCTTCCAATGAGGAAAACCCCACTCCAGATTCTGAGACGTCCAGCACGCTGGTTTCGTGAACCTTCTGTCCGTGCGAAACTCGTGCGGATACGCCAGACTTCTTAATCCTTGGGGGTTCGGATGATGGAATGGGTCGCGGTCCGCTACAGACTATTAATGTAATTAAGGTGTCTTTTTGCGATTTGAGTTCACACTCAAATGCCATTGCTTTTACTTTGCCGTTGACTTCAACCGAAAATCGGTCGCCCGCACTAAGTACGCTTGAATTCGCGACCTGGATTTCAAGAAGGTCACTACTTGCTTTGACAACCCAGCCCGAGAAAAACTTAGCGTCTCGGAGTCTTTGCATCCTTGCTCGTGTACCTTGTAGTTGGTCTATCATCATTGCCGATTTCCCTTTTATTCTCAGTCGAAATGGTCCTAGACCACAGTGCATGGATCGACGATTTCGTTCGATTCAGAGGGTCTGGGTACGTTAGCTGGTAGTCTTTTAGAGGTGCGACCCAAGTCAGACTCGATCGATACAACGGCCCAAATCGATCAGCCCTCATCAAACCTTAAAAAGGCCCAAGATCAGTTCATTCTTGAGTGGGGCAGAATGAGCTCAAGTTGGGGCATCAATCGAACCATGGCGCAAATCCATGCCCTTCTGTTTGTTTGTGGGGTTCCCTTAGAGGTCAACGACATCATGGATCGGTTGCAAATTAGCCGAGGCAACGCAAGTATGAATTTGCGCGAGCTCATGGATTGGGGCGTGGTCAGACGCTTCCGACAACCCGGTGATCGAAAAGACACTTACGTGAGCGAAACGGACCCGTATCAAATGTTTGTGCATATTGTTAAGGAGCGAAAGCGAAGGGAAATTGACCCAACCGCCGATGCGATTCGAGAAGTCATTCAGAAACTTCCAGAATCAGACTCATCAGAGGGTGTTCAAACCCTCCGCAACCGGCTCAAAGCCCTCCTTGAGATTTTCGACCTCATCGATGCGGGATTTCGAGAAGCTTTTCGCAGTGATGACCCGCTGCAGGAACTCCAAGATATGCTCCACGCTCGCCAGAGCCGTTGAGTTGTAAGGGTTCCACCCCCTCACAACTCCCGTAACTCCGCCTGACTATGCCCCGCAGGGTGGTCGGGTTTTGGAGATTTACCAGCGATATCTCCAAGATACGAAGGTATGTTGAATTTAGCGAATGGCAAATCAACCCAGATCAAAGCGTGGACAATCACCCAATGGCTCCGAATTGGTGCCCGTCCTGGCCGTGCGTGATGCCGTTCATTTTCCGGGACTCATCAATACCCTCCATGTGGTAAGAGAGGCTTCACTCAAAGCCCTCAGATCCACCATGGCGGGATCTCGCCGAGTGCTGGTGTTGAGTCAACGAGACATGTCGGTGGAAGAACCTACCGCGGCTGACTTATTCCAAATTGGCACATTAAGTGAAGCTCTTCAGGCAATTCCTCTGCCCGATACCAGCCTCCGCGTCGCACTGAGGGGATTGCGTCGGGTCCGGGCGGTCAATGTGATGGTCAAAGGCGGAAGTCTGTGGGCCGAGGTCCAAGAAGTCGAAGAGATTCAGTCGGATAACATCGAGACGGAAGCACTCATGAGAGCCTGCGTTGAGTGCTTTACTCGTGTGGTTCAACTCAACAAGGATGTTCCGCCGGAAGCCCTTCAGGGAATTGCCCAGATTGACTCCGCGGGGTTACTGGCAGACGGCATTGTGCACCACCTCCCCATCCGGCCCCTTCAGAAGCAGGATCTGCTGGAGGAGCTAGATCACAACAAGCGCCTGTCTATGGTGCTCAATATTCTTAGCCGAGAGCAACAAGTCTTAGACCTCAATTCCACCATCCACAAACGAGTGGAAAAAGAATTAGGCGAATCCCAGCGGGAGTTCTATCTCCGGGAACAACTCAAGATCATCGAATCTGAGTTGGAAGAACGTGAAGACCGCATCGGCGAAACGGAAGACTATCGAAACCGGATTGAGCGATCTGGGATGCCTCCAGAAGCGATCGAACGGGCATTACTCGAACTCAAACGGCTCGATCGGTCTCCACCGGCTTCACCCGAAGGCATGGTGGTGCGAAACTACTTAGACACGTTGGTTAACCTACCGTGGGCTACCCTCACCGAAGACCAGCTTGACGTTCAAGCGGCGGCAGAACTCTTAGAAAAATGTCACTTTGGTCTAGAACGAGTGAAGGATCGCATTCTGGACCAGTTGGCCGTGCGCCAGCTTCGCAAATCTATGCGAGGACCCATTCTCTGTTTTGTTGGCCCACCGGGGGTGGGAAAGACTTCAATTGCCCGTTCCATTGCGGAAGCGATGGGTCGAAAATTCGTCCGAATCGCGTTAGGAGGAGTCAGAGACGAAGCCGAAATCAGGGGGCACCGACGAACCTACATCGGTTCTCTGCCCGGACGGATCATGCAGGGCTTAAAAGATTGCGGGGCCCGAAACCCGGTGATCCTTCTTGATGAAGTAGACAAAGTTGCCGCCGGTTCCCAGGGCGACCCCACCAGTGCCCTCCTTGAAGCCTTAGATACCGAGCAGAATTCACGCTTTGTTGACCATTACATAGAAACCCCCTTTGACCTGAGTGCGGTGCTCTTTATTGCCACCGCTAATCTGATGGAAAACGTGCCGGCAGCCCTACGAGATCGGATGGAGGTGATTTCCTTTGGAAGCTACACCCAAGAAGAGCGCCGAGAGATCGGCCAGCAATTTTTGCTACCCCGCGCCAAAGAAGAAAATGGCTTAGCCCCCAACGATATTGTCGTCACGGCAGAAACCCTTGACCGGCTGATTGAGGATTACACACGAGAAGCCGGTGTTCGTTCGCTGGACCGGCAACTCATGTCGCTGTGCAGAAAGGCGGCTCGTCAAGTGGCGGAGGGAGCCGCGACCCCCATTCTGATTGATCCGGAAACCGCCCAGCGATACCTGGGGCGGCCTCGGCATGCCCGCGCCAGTCAAGATTTGGATCCGCAAATTGGTGTCGCGTGGGGGCTGGTAGTCAGCGAGGCCGGCGGAGAAACCGTTGCCGTAGAGGTCAGTCTTTCCGAACCCTTCGGCTCACGCCCCGAGCTTTGGCTCACGGGAAATTTGGGCGACGTGATGAAGGAGTCTGTTCAGGCCGCCCTCTCCTCGGTAAGAAGCCAAATCCCAGAAGCGGCTAAGGCGATGGATGTCCACGTTCACTTGCCCGCGGCGGCAATCCCCAAAGATGGCCCCAGCGCGGGAGTTACGGTGGCGGTAGCCCTGGCCTCCGCATTTCAGAATCGCCAAGTGCGCGGAGATGTGGCAATGACGGGTGAAATTACCCTCCGAGGCCGCGTTCTTCCGGTGGGTGGAGTCAGAGACAAACTACTGGCCGCACTCGCAGCCGGAAAGCGTATCGTGATTCTCCCCGCCGACAATGCACCAGACCTAGAAGAGGTACCGGAAACCGCCCTCCACCAATTGGACGTTCGCCTGGTAAATACCGCGGCCGAAGCCTTTGAAATCGCACTCATGTAGAGCAGATTAGGTTCATCGATAAGAATTAGGCGCACACAGTCAGCATTCGGTCTAGTGCCAAATGGGCAAAGTGGCGAACATTGAGAGGAACCACCACCTGATTTACCACTTCGCCTCTCCGTAAATGATCCAGGGTCCACGCCAAAAAACTGGGGTGAATGCGATACATTGTGCTGCACGGACAGATTTGGGGGTCTAGGCAGAAAACGGTTTTATCTGGATTCTCTTTGCCGAGGCGGCTGACCAAATTAATCTCGGTTCCAATCGCCCAAATGGCCCCGGCGGGTGAAGACTCAACCGTTCGGATGATGTATTCCGTAGATCCCGCTTCGTCGGCGGCCTGCAGAACGTCCAGGGGACATTCTGGGTGGACCACAACTCGCACCCCGGGATGACTGAGTCTAGCCTTGGCAACCTGGTCTACCGTGAATCTTTGGTGGACGGAGCAATGGCCTTTCCAAAGAATGAATTTGGCCTTAATCAGAGATTCTTCCGAGTTTCCGCCAAGGGGCTTGAACGGATCCCAAACCACCATGTCATCGTCTGGGTGGTAACCCAACTTAACGCCGGTGTTGCGGCCCAAATGTTGATCCGGAAAAAAGAGAACTTTGTCGCCCTGAGTAAGGGCCCACGAAACGGCGGCGGGAGCGTTGGTGCTGGTGCAAACCGTGCCCCCGTGCTCGCCAACAAACGCCTTGAGATTGGCGGCAGAGTTGATGTAGGTAACCGGAACCAATCTCAAGTCCGGGCCAAGAACCCGACCGAGTTCGCTCCAGCACTTTCTAACCTGGAAAATATTCGCCATGTCTGCCATGGAACAGCCCGCCGCCAGGTTGGGAAGAATCACCTTCTGATGGTCTGCCGTCAAGATGTCGGCGCTTTCCGCCATGAAATGCACACCGCAGAAGACTATGAACTCCGCGTCAGGATTGCGATTGGCGTCCTTGGCCAATTTAAAGCTATCTCCGCGGTAGTCGGCGTGCTTTATCACGTCATCGCGCTGATAGTGATGACCCAGAATGACGAGTCGAGGGCCCAACTGTGCCTTGGCCGCTCGAATAAGTTCATCGGCGGCCTCAATCGTGAGATCGGCGTATTCTGGAGGCAGGGGAACCTGGTATGTCATTACTGTGGAGCTTCTTTGCCAACTCCTAAATAATTATACGTGGCTGAGCCCTGTGACGTGACTTAGTTATAGGGTGGAAATGACATGCCGTTTTCATTTAGCTTCCTGGATTCCACCACTTCGAAGCTATCTCCGATCCATTTATCCCCTTTCTTGGTGAGATTAATCTTCAGAACTGGGCGATCGGTTCCTCCCCAATTTTCGGGTTCTTGACCCACAACGAGGCACCGCGCCTTCTTGCCGTTAAACTTAAGCACTTTGTAGTACATCATAGGGCCGTCTACCGGTGCCTGGGCGTATGCATGGGCAACCGCTTTGCCCAGTTCTGGACCCGCCATTTTGGTGAGGACTTCCACGTAGGCAAACGGCGCACCCATGCAAACGGCAATGGCCATGAAAACCGCTTTAAATGGATCGCCCTGGGTTTTGGATACGCAACCCTTAAATACGAGCGACACAAAGGCGAGACCAATTCCCACCACAATGGCCGAACACGCATAAATAATCCACGAAAGCATCCTATTAGGAATGATCGGCAAAAAATCAGACCCGGTTACCTAGCAGATTTCGACTAAAGGATCGGCGACGGCGATCGATTAGCTTTCATGGGATCATACGGATCTACATGGAGGACCACCTGCGCGGGCGCGAGGGCGACGCGGATGCGTTTTTCCACCCGATCCGCTAAGGCATGAGCATCCACCAACGTCATATCGATGGGCACTACCACGTGCACATCAACGTAGTGCGTAGTTCCGGAGTGGCGAGTGCGGAGGCGATGATAGCTTAGGAGTTCATCTTCCGAATCAAGAATTTCCTTGACCTGGGCAAGCTCCTCATCCGGCAGTCTTCGGTCGATCAATTGGTGATAGGCCTCTTGAGTGAGCCGCCATGAACCCACCCCTATCCATGCGGCTAGACCAATCGCAAACACAGCATCCGCTTGTTGCCAGCCCGTGAAGTGCGAGGTCGCCAGAGCGGCCAGAACGCCAATACTCGTCCAAAAATCGATCGTCAGATGCTGACCGTTAGAAATTAGCGCGGGGGACCCATAAGCCTTTCCCACCTTGCCCACGTACTTGCCCACCATGAAACTGCCGAAGCTGGAAATTCCCATTACGACCATTCCAATTTCCGCCTGGTGTAGCTCAGAACCCGTGATGAGTCGGTGAATGGCCTCGATGACCACATAGACTACGATCACAAGAAGAAGCACCGCTTCTCCAAATCCCGCCAAACTCTCAATCTTTCCGTGCCCGTAAGGATGGTCGTCATCCGGCGGCACGGCAGCCGCCCGGATGGAAATATAAGCAATGATCGACGCAACGACGTCGGTAGCGGAATGCGTGGCCTCGGAGAACAGGCTAACCGAACCTGTGAGCACCGCGGCGACCAATTTGGCCCCCGTAGAAACCACGTTGAAGCCCAAAGAAACGCCGGCCGCTCGTTGGGTTGCAAGCGGATCGCGCGGTTCAGACATCCCGGATCCGGAAGAAATTTGATTCATTGATCAGGGTCTCAAGCTGGGCAAGAAAGGTTGGGATGCGACAGGAGCCTAGATTACACTTCCGCAACCGCTTCGTGCCTATGGAGCCACCAGTACACACCAAACCCCGCGGTTACCGCCAGCCCTATGCTTACCTTGAGCCAGCCAAATTGCCCGACTAGATACTGTAGGTTAAGCGCAGTAATAAGGAGGCCAACCAAAATGCCCAATCCGGTAAGCGCGAGGGGGGCCGCAAGGTTACCCATGAGCTTTCTATTTGCCGTAAAGGCGATGAGCGGGAAGACTGCAAACGGAAGTTGCATGGCCAAAATCACCTGAGTATCAATCAGTAAATCGGTAGTGTGGTGCTCACCCGCAGTAGTGACCATGATGAGCGCGGGAACAATGGCTAAACCCCGAGTCACCAATCGGCGGATCCAAGGCGCAACTTTGATTCTGAGGAACCCTTCCATCACAATTTGCCCGGCCAACGTGGCTGTTATCGTACTGGATTGACCCGCACACAGGAGAGCGACCGCAAATAAGGTGGCGGCCAAACTCCCCAACAATGGAGTTAGAAATTTGTGAGCATCGGCAAGCTCCTCAACCCGAATCCCGCCCGCGTGAAAAGTTGCCGCCGCCAGAACAAGGATTGCCGCGTTCACAAAGAACGCCGCACCCAAGGCCACCCATGTCTCCCATGAGCCAAGCTTGATCGCCTCTTTTCGGCCCTCTGGCGTGCGCTTGTATTGCCGTGATTGAACCAACGAGGTGTGTAGGTATAGGTTGTGAGGCATCACCGTTGCCCCTAAAATGCCCACCGCGATCACCAGTGCTTCTTGTCCCGGAATCTGAACGTGGGTGAGGCCACTGCCCACCTGGCTCCAGTCGGGTTTTGACCAGAACACATTGATGCCAAAGCAAACCACGATCGTGGAAATGAGTGCCACCACCATTGCTTCCAGCTTTCTAAATCCTAGATGCGTGAGACCCAGAAGCACCAGCACGTCTAGCCCGGTAATAAGCACCCCGAGCGTGAGAGGAATGGCGAAGAGCAGTTGGAGAGCGATGGCCGACCCTATGACTTCTGCGATATCGCAAGACACAATGGCAATCTCGCACAGCACCCAAAGCACCCATGTCACGGGCGCTGGGTAGTAGCGGCGACAGGCGGTCGCAAGGTCGCAATCCATGGCCACACCCATTCTCGCACAGAGGGTTTGCAGGATAATTGCCATTACGCTGGAAGCTAAGACCACCCATAGTAAGGCGTAACCAAACTGCGATCCTCCGGCAAGATCGGTGGCCCAGTTGCCCGGATCCATGTATCCTACGCTCACCAAAAACGCCGGACCCGCAAATACCAACGCTCGTCGCCACCCGCGGCGGTCGCCAAGTTTCACCGATGAATAGATGTCAGACAGAGAATTATCCGATGCCGGATGGATTTCCGGTGGTAATTCTTGCAGGCTCATGGGCAAAGTTTAGCATAGGCTAAGTTTTCCGCGTTTTTGAATCACCCGAGAGCACATCTCACCCGGAGATTTTTGGCTTTTTGGCCAGCCAGATGAAATATAATTAAGCGGTTCATCTAAGACGGCAGGTACACCCATGGTAGTGACAATTGGCGATATAGTGAGCCGAGCCAGAACATCTCACTCCGGCAGACCGGTCATATCGCCCAGGCAGATCGATCCCGTATTGACGGGCGGGCGGGAAATTGGAGGGCTACCATTCACTTTGGCGGCAAAATGCAATCACCCTTGATTTCGGATAAGTCATGTCGAGTCACGGAATTCCCGGGGCTGAAATCCAGCGTTATTCTGGAAATTCCAAAGAAACTTTTGGGCCGGTCAGGGGCGCTTAACGTGAAACTTACCCTTCACGGACATTAGCAAGTGGTGGAGTGGAAGCGCCTAACCCCCCGCCCCTTCTCTAAGCTCACGGTCTCGCAACCCCATTAGGTAGAGCACGCCGTCTAGCCCGAGCACGGAGATGGAATGGTCGGCGCGCTGCTTGACGAGGGGTTTGGCTCGGAAGGCAATGCCCAGCCCGGCCAAGTCCAGCATCGGAAGGTCGTTGGCTCCGTCTCCAATGGCAACAACCTGCTGAAGGTCTAAACCTTCCCGTTGGGCCAGCTCTTTAAGGAGTTCGGCTTTGCGTTGGCCGTCCACAATCGGTTCGATCACGCGACCGCTGAGCGCACCGTCTCGAAACTCTAATTGATTGGCATAGACGTAGTCGATGCCAAGCATCTGTTGCAGCATCTCGCCAAATAGCGTGAACCCGCCGGAGAGAATCGCGGTTTTGTAGCCCAGGCGCTTGAGGGTAGACACCAGCCGCTCCGCGCCCTCGCTCAGTTGAATTCGGTCCATTACTGCGTTCACTTTGGCTTCGGGCAGACCCTTAAGGAGTCCAACACGCTGTTCAAAGCTCGCTCTAAAATCGAGTTCACCCCGCATGGCAGCTTCTGTGATGGCGGCCACTTGGTCTCCCACGCCGGCTTCTATGGCCAGTTCGTTGATAACCTCTTGCTGGATGAGGGTGGAATCCATATCCATGACCACAAGACGGCGATTGCGGCGGAAGAGGTTGTCGGCCTGAAGGGATATGTCTACCCCCTCCTCTTGAGCCATAAACATAAGCTCGGCACGCATTGTATGAGCGTTTTTGGGTGAGCCTAGCACATTGATGGAAATGCACGCCCGTCCTGGTTCTTCCCCCGGGGTCAAAGAGGGCCGTTGGGAGATTCGGTTAATCTTCTCTACGTTGAGACCCTGTTCCAGAACAATTCCCGTAAGCCGCGCAATGTGTTGGGCGGTGATTTGTCGGGCAAGCATCGTCACCACGTGCCGCTCTTGAGTCTGTTGCGCCACCCAATCCGTATAGCTTTCGTCCGTCATCGGGGTGAAACTGATATTGAGACTTCGCTCATGGGCCTTGAACAGAAGGTCTTTCAGCACCTGGTAAGAAACCTCCGACCGTTCAACCCGAATCAGCAGAGCCATGGAAACGTGGTCGTGAATCACGGCGAGACCGATATCCATCACGTCTACGCCGTGAGTCTCCAGCACCTTGGTGATGTCTCGAGTTAGTCCCGGCTTATCCGCGCCGGTCAGGTTAACCAAAATGATTTCGTGCATGAGTGTTACCGCTCCGTGTACCCATAGAACGGTACCCCGTATTGAACCGCCCATTTTTTACTTTCTTTGGCGGGCACAGGTGAAGGGAATGTTGAAGCTGCTTTACCGCTCCCAGCGAAGGGCTGGGGTACTTTTTTGCTTTAACTAAGAACCTTCACGGAATACCCGGACGGAACCGTCCATCGAAGCGGCTGGCCCTTTTCCCAGGCCAGGTCGATAAAACCGTCGGGGGTCGGAATTCGACCGTTGGCCCAAACCAGACCCGTCTGCGAAAATTCTACCGTTTTTGCCCGATGGTCAATCGACCGAATGCCGAGGGCATCTCGGAGAAGCCAAGTGCCGACGTAGGAGGCAAAGCCGTGGTTGCAACTGGCGGAGGTTTGATCGTTCTCCCAGAGCGTACCGGTTAATACAGCCATTTTATAGAAATAGCCCACCAACTCTTCTCTCACCTGTTTAGACAGCCCGGCTTTAGAAAGGAGGTCCATTCTTAACACGTTGCCAATAAACGCGTTGGCGGCCGCAACTTCTGGATAGCGCTTCTGCTCTTGCCTAAGGGGGCCAAATTCGTGGGTGAGTTTTCGCCAAAGTTCGGGCAACTTTTCCGGAGTGCCCACGCCAAAGAAGAAGGCATAGTATTGGCAAACTTCAGAGCGATTCCGGGTAAGGATGAGCTTGCCATCTTTACGAACCGCGTTATCCACAAAGAACTCTCCATCGTAGGATTGGTGATGGATGGTATCCAGAATCTTAGCGGCTTGGACGGCCAAATCGTCTCGACTGAACATGCGGGCGGTGGCCCGCAGAACGCCCGAATACAGCATGTTGGTGGGGTAGTTAACGTCTTGAGTCCACTGGTTGGCATCTGACCATTCAATAAAATTCCAACTAGGCAACTTTTCTAAAAGACCATCTGAGTTCTCGTAGTGTTTAAACCACCCCAGCAGTTTTTCTATGCGCGGCCGAATTTGCTGAGCAAAGGCTTGGTCGCCCGTGCGCTCCATGTGCTCCTGGCATTGAAGCACAAACCAGAGTGACCACTGCGGAATGTACACTCCATCCAGATGGTCGGCGGGGTAGCACATCGCCAACATTCCTTCCGGAAGATGCTCAAATCGGTCGGGCAGGGCAAAATTCTCTAGGAAGTCGTGCTCCACGCGAGACTCCCCCGTAAACATGCTCTCGGTCCGAGACGTAAAGAATGAATCGCACAGCCAACCCGCCCTTTCTCGGGAGGGACAATCCATGAAGATATCCACCGCGTTTTGTTTGAATGTTTCTATAGCGGAGTGGAATATCTGATTGAGCCGTGGGTCGTCGCACGCAAATGTGGCCACTTCCGAGCACGGATTCACACACTCTCTTAAGGCGACATCGGAAATCTCAACCGCGCCTTCAACGGCCGTGAATTCCAAGAATCGCATGGTGGAAGGCTCTGCACCTTCCCAGGCGTAAGTTCCCGGCTCAAGTTCAATCTGGATGACATTGACGCATCCCAACCTTAACGCGTCAATCCCGCCCTCGGCATCTCTTATCTCATCAAAGGCCATCCACAACTTGGTGGGTCCCTTGCACGTTACGTTAAAGGCAACAAAACCAGTTCGGTTGACCCCAAGGTCGATGATGCGGAGGTGGCCGGACGGAATAGAAATCAGCTCGCCCGGCTGTAACAAATCATCGCAAACCAAAACTTGGCGGGTGAACCGCTGATAGTCAACGGTGGGATTCACTTCGAGCTCAGACTCTGGGTAGCCGCGCATTTGTGGCCCGATCTCGGTGAGAGATCGGTCTCGTCGGAACGAAATTTCGCCCGTGCGGGGCACAATCTTCCCCTGAGCAACCAGGGCCGTCGCACGCACTTTGACAAATGAAAGGGGGTGGGTTTGTTTCGGGATGAATTGTCCAGGGTGTGCGGTCTCCAACTTCAGGGAAGCCGGGGTCGCGTGAACGTTGCTTCGCCACTCGGCAAACGACGGACTCAAACGATAGGCCTCGCTGAACGCCCGCTGAAAACTGTAGCGGGCAACTTTTCTAAGCCGACCCGCAACCTCGCAGGCCGAAAAATCGCTCTTTTCCGCATGGGTCGCCGCCAACACTTTGTCACCCACACTCACCTCAGCGCAGATGAACCCGTCTTGATCTGGCACCACAAAGCTGTTTGCCCCGTAATGCACCACCTCAATCGCAATAAGATTAGGGCCCGGTTTAACGTGCGGTGAAAGGTCAACCGTATCCACGCGGAAAAACCCCTTTGCCGTCCTGGCCGGACCAAAGCTCACGTGTTCTCCGTTCACCCAAGCCCGATAGACGGAACTGGCCGCAATATTTAGCTTTACGGAAGAAGGATCGGCCGGAATATCCAAGACCGCGCGAAAACCTACAATGTCGTAGGGCAGTTGCCGGGGACCGGCCACCCATACGGGTTGGGCTTGGCTAAAAAGGTGTCTCATAGTTTATTTTGCCTTAACCGGATACCCGCCGCCACCGGACGCAGTTCCCCGCTTTGCCGTTGTTTCCGCCAAGTAGTCACTGGAGCGGTGCGCGGCGATCGGATCTTTCGGGACGCCCATTTGATTGCGCACATCGGCAAGGAGGGGTCGAACGTCGGTGCGGAAAGCATCCATAAGAACGCGATGGGAACCCAAAACGTCCCCCTTAGACTGCGCATCTCGCAACGCTTCTCGATCTACGAGCAAGGCCTTGGCGTACGACTCTTGACAGTTGAGAACGCTCTGAAGCATGGCCTCCACTTTGGGTTCAATGTTGTGGCTTTGGTCAATCATGTAGGCCACTTGGTTCGCGGTTTTGTGGGTAACGGGGTCCGAACTTTGCTCCGCATCGGCAAGTTCTGCGTAGATGCAGAACAACTCAAATGGGTTGGTGCTACCCACAATCAAGTCGTCATCGGCATACTTTCGGGCGTTAAAGTGGAATCCACCCAGGCGGCCTTCATCCAGGAGGAACGCGACAATTCCCTCGATATTCACGCTCTGAGCGTGATGGCCAAGGTCCACCAGCACCTGCGCTTTATCCCCGATGGCGAGGCAGTGGGCGTAGGCGCATCCCCAATCAAAAAGGTCGGTGTAGTAAAACGACGGCTCGAATAGTTTGTACTCCACCAGCATTCGAGTTCCTTGGGGCATCGCGTCATGGACGGTCTTGAGGGCTTCTCGCGTCCGGCGTTTGCGAGCGCGAATGTCGTCTTGACCGGCGTAGTTGGTGCCGTCGGCAAACCACAAGCTAAGGTCTTTGGAACCGGTCTGACCGAGAATTTCCACGCACTCCAATAAGTGCTTCAGCGCTTGTTCTCTCACCGCAGGAAATGGACTAGCTATGGACCCTAACTTATACTCTTCGTCTTGAAAAACGTTAGGGTTGATCGCTCCTAGCGTGATTCCTTTGGCCTCGGCAAAGCTTCTGAGCGCGGCGTAGTCCTCGGTTTCGTCCCAGGGAATATGGAGGGCCACACTGGGGGCAATTCCGGTGAGCCGATGCACTTCCGCCGCGTCTTCTACCTTTTCCCAAACGTTGGTTGCCGCCCCCGGCGCGGGAAAGGTCTTGAACCGGGTTCCGCTGTTTCCGTAGCCCCAACTGGGGGTTTCTATGCGCTGATTTTTAAGGGACTGGATGACTTGGGGAGAGACGTTCATAAGAGCTACCAACAACAATACTCAAACCCTAGGTTAACGCGTACTGGCCCCCAGATTCAGCTATTCCGTCATCATTCGCTCAATTCTATTATCGGGCACAATCCACATGATGGCTACCGCCACGTAGCCGGTGAGAGCCAACCATGGATTTACAAACGTCAAACCGATGGTGGCGGGGTAAATGACAATAGAGGTGATTACTTTAACATCACGCCCGAACGCGGCCGCCAATGCAGAATCTGGACCATCATATTTGATGAGGCTCTGCCCCAAAATATAGTAAGCAATGCCCGCCATTAGAAGTAACACTCCGTAGAGCGCCACTGGGAATGCAGAGTTGTGATTTTCGCCCATCCAACCGGTCACCACGGGCACCAAAGAGAGCCAGAACAGCAAATGGAGATTGGCGCAAAGGCTGGGTCCGCTAATTTGCTTCACCGCATGGAGCATGTGGTGATGGTTGTTCCAATAAATCCCCACGTAAATAAAGCTCAACACGTAGCTTAAGAACACCGGCAGCATTGGCCTCAGCGACTTAAGGGTGTCGCCGTGCGGCATCTTGAACATCAACACCATGATGGTGATGATAATGGCAATCACGCCATCGCTAAAGGCCCCCAACCGATCCTTGTTCATGCCCCTATTCTAGCGAGTGGGTCGATTTCCGCACACGTGGCCCGCACATGACTCCGAACGCCCGAACTCCCGAACCTCCGAACCAACCCGAACCATCCGAACATTTCCCGCCCCTGTGACCCATTTCATGGCACGGAACAAGGTTTGAAATATGCAGATCCGCTAGCGGCAGTTCTCAATTTCCGCTTGAGGAGCCCAAGAAGACAACAACGCAAGGCGCTCCTTTAATTTTTCAAAATTGCTCGTTCCCCCAGGAAGCGGGTGGAACTTGACCAGAGCGTGTGCAGGCCGCTCCTTGGTGGGGTCCGGTACGATATCGACGGTCAGCGTAATCTTGACCTCGGGCTGTCCGGATTGTTTCTCCGTCTTAATTACCTTCTCATGACGCACGTCCCCCGCCTTCAATTGGAGAATTCCGTCTGAAGCATGCATCTTTGCTCGAACAGGATCGTGGTCAAGGAGCTTGGCTCTATCGACCGAGGGTTGGTGGCCCTTGTCGTTGAATGCCTGAGCAGATGGTTTACATGCTCCATCCACAAGTTTGACCCAGTTTCGTCCTTCGGGAACGCTGCGGTAGACAAGTTCTTCATCCGCCACCAGATCGACTGGGTCTGCTTCAATCATTCAACCAGGCCAAATGCGAAACCGCGTCGAAGAGATTCGTGGAGTAACCGACTTCCATCTCGGTGTCCATGTCTGGACCCACCACTTTTATAAAGTCGAATCCTCGCTCGTTTACGTAGAGCGTGAGCTTCTTGCTACCTCTCCACCATTCGAATACGATTCGGCCCTCGGGGCTCGTCGTCAGATTCGGGTCTCCAAAAATAGGTAACCAACTCAAAGAACCAATCAATATCAGAGCCGTTCGCTGCACTTTAGCAGAGGGCCGCTCCCAACCTTCTTCATCTAACCATTTCGCCGAGGAAGCCTTTTGAACCTCTTTGTTCCAATGGTCAGACTTCAGGAGGGCAGGTGGCGAGAAAAGGGCATTCTGTAACTCTAAGAACCGATAATCGTGCGGTTGCTGCGCGGTCGATTCGATGGAAACATTTTGAAATGTGTCGATGCCCGATGACGAGCGATTACCGATTAGTTCCGAAGGCGAGAAGTCATCGTGCCATACGATGTCATTCAAGTAGCCGTGGTTCCATTCCGTCCGCCAAAGCCCTGGAAATCGACCATCGGAAGAACCTTCCAGAATGCCGCTTGAGCAATTCGAAGGACTGAATGGCGTGGTCTGGCTCAACGGTTTGTCCGCTGTAGAAGTCCGCATCGATAAGGTAGCTTTGCTCATTATTTTCGCCGATCACCAATCCATGGTTAATTGTTAAACGTTCGTTGTTGTTGTTTAACTTCAAAGTCAAGTTTGAAAAGCGTTCCAAGACGTGTGGGCCAATGTCTTCATCATGAAGTTCTGCCGTAATTGTTGGATTAAGCAGCTCTTTCCACGCCACCCCTTCTAAACCGAGCTTTGATCGAACGATTAGGTTTTGGTACCGCAGACCAACCCTACTAATGAAAGACGGCTTATACACATCAATCAATGCTCGTATGCCAAGTTCAAGATAGGGTCGGAAGACATTCCATGTTTCGTATTGGCTCGTCTGTACGGACAGAAAATCCTGGGCAAGGGAGAGAGTAAGAGTTCCATCTGGAAGGGCGAAATCGTAGACCCGAATTCCCAACTGGCTCACGGGAGTAAGCAACGGCTGACCAGACTGAAACGTCATGCCCTGCCTCTCCCTGAAAATGGGAAATTTTTGCCGCACCAACTCTTGAAAAGCAACTGGCGATTCTCCGCTGATCGCTAATATCGTGGGAAACTGAACCTGAGCCAAAGCCATCACAATGGGATTCGGCGTGAATATCTTGCGGGGACTCTTTGGAAAAGGGCTTGCAAAGTCCGCCATAAGTTTCGCTTAGTATACAACGCAGTGCTCTCTGTGTGACCCATCTCACACGTCCGCGTGATACCCTTTACACTCGCATCCAAACGTTTTGAACTCCAATCCCATGATGGTGATAATCATGGCAATCACGCCATCGCTAAACGCCCCCAACCGACCCTTGTTCATGTTCTTATCCTAGCGAGTGCGCCCTTGTCTGCACAGTCAGGCTAAGAATGAATCCGAACTCCCCGAACTCCCGAACTCCCAACCCCCCGAACTCCCGAACTCCCCGAACTCCCGAAAGGGAAATGCCCCTCACACCCATTGCCGAACGCGAATCCTATCCTATGCATCAAGATGAAAGAGAGTTGGAGATGTTCATGAGGGTGTTTAGGATTGGATATTGTGCGTTGCTAATGGGCGGGCTGAGTGTGGAACTTCAGGCTCAGCGAAACCATAGTCGCGGCGGCTCGGCAACTTCGCGTGGCGATATGCGGCGATCAGGGTCGGCGAGTATTCTGCCCTACGCCAAACTCATCTACTGGTACGCCGAGCAGTTTCGAGTGGACGCCGCGCTGGTGGCGGCGGTGATGAAGTGCGAAAGCGACGGCAATCCTTACAGCTACTCCGGTTCTGGGGCGATGGGCCTTATGCAACTGATGCCCGGCACCTGCGGAGACTTTGGCGTTTTAAACCCGTACGATCCTAGCCAGAACATCGCGGGGGGAACCGCGTTGTTAGCCCGCAATTTGCGCCGCTACCACGGCGATATGACCAATGCGGTGGCCGCGTACAACGCGGGACCGAGACACGCTGACGATGGTTCATGGAGACAAATTAACGAGACCCGCAAATACGTTCCTGCGGTGTTAGCCCGCTATAACGAGTTTCGCACCGAAGGATGGGCGACCTTCTCAGACAACTATTACGCCGAACCAAGTAACCCAGAACCCTCAAATCCGGAACCAACCGATCTACCACCCAGCGCTCCTCCATTGCCGATCAACCGCCAGCAATCTGGGCCCTCCGTCAATCCCGCGGACATGATGTTTGAAGTCGTTGGGTCCACCCAATCGGCCACAGAATCTCATGCCGTGGGCGAAAACCCCGTGCTGGAAGAGGCCGCCGAAGCCGCTATGCAGGCCTTTCAAACCGGAAATACGGACAACGCGCAACTCCAATCCAAAGTCGAAAAATTCCTGTCCCATGCCCGATTCACCACGAATTCGGTTAAGGTATTTGCCTTCCGGTCAAGTTCGCTGGCCAGTTTTCCAACCACCTGGTCCCAACAACCCAAGGCCGCCGGTCGGTTCGTGGGCCTGGCCCACGGCCTAAGCGGGCAGGCCCACCTGTGGGTCGTGATTGTGGCGGCTAAATGACTAAACCTACTAACCTTCTAAAGTCGTCAAAACGAATGCGAAGGCCATATTAGAAACGGCCACTGATAATATTTGTTCAGTGGCCGATGGCCTCAAGCGCTTGCTGACTAAACCCAAGGAGATCATCCAGCCCGGTATCGATGACCGCACGAAGAATTTCTATCTCTAGGTCTTGGTAACGGTGGACCAAAACGTTTCTGAATCCGACCATATTCATCATCTTCTCAGCGGTATCGGCCGGAATCAAGCCCTCGCGAGCCAATATAGAAAAACTCTCCCTACTGGATTGGGGCACTCCAAGCTTTTTTGCGCGAATGAGATGATTTGCGATGTCAATCGCCAATTCGCAACCCCGCTGAATGTTGAGGCAGATGGCATCCTGCCTCAAATAATCTTGTTCAAACGGCACGTCAGTTGGAAGCGCATCATAGCGACGAATTTGGGCAACACACCGCTCAAGACTGGCTTTCTTCGCAATAAGAACATCATTCACGGTTGATAAAATCTCCCCGTTCGGAGTCCGTCTTCTAATATTCCGGATCGCTCATCGCACAATTTTTGGTACGAGGCCCAGATGTACAATTCGTACAGTTCGGTTTTGACCTTATCCGCACTCCACAGTAGCTGACCACCCGTCAGAACTTCTTTCTGCAAGATAGTTGGCGCCCGATGAAGATCAATTATATCAACAGCCCGTCCAAATTGTCGCTCTAGCAACTGCCGGAGTGCAGTATTCACGGAGCCTTTGACCGTGGTGGAAACGGCAATATCCAAATCACTACCGGGTCGATCTTCGCCCTTTGCCACCGATCCAAATAGATAAACCGCTTCAAGTCCGGGCAACGAACTCCGGAGGGTTTGCACGATTTCTGCGTTTAGGTTCAAATCTCACTTGCTCCGTTTCCGAGTCCCACTTCCGTTGCCCGTGCCTTACAACAAATTCGTAGGGTTGCGGTGGATGAAGCTTACCGTTCAAATACCGACGAACCGTCATCAAAAAAAATAGAAAACGGAGCCCTTTCGGACTCCGTTTTTACCTAAGCTTTGGTGGAGGCGGGGAGAATTGAACTCCCTTCCAAAACCATCGGCCCCTCAGTTACCACGAGCGTCTCCCCTGTACTTTTTCTTGATGTCGCCCTCTGCCGGGGTCGCCTGGGCAAGCATCACAGTCCGATTAGTCTAGCGATTTGGCTACGAACAGAAGCACGCTTCGCGATCCGGATTTTATTAGGCCCAGGTCCCACCTTACCGGCTCAAGTGGGGTGGACCACGCGGAGATTAGGCCGCGTAGGCGTAGTTGTTATTCGCAGCTACTTTTTTTCCCGTTTTTTACGTGGCCAACGAGAATCCACGGCTCGCAACCGAAAGTCGAACTGATCCTGTCGAACCCGTTCGCCCCCATGTTGTCTATTCCATTATGACGTGATTACGCAATGAACCGTTCCTTATTGAAATGCAAGAATGGTCACCAGCGGATTCTGGCTTGGCGTTCGAGGGGTTTTTACGCCTCCAACCCGGAACCGGACTCGGGCACGAGCCATCCCGAGACTACCGGCTACGCCGACGCAGCCATCTTGGGCTTTGAGATGCCGGGCAAACTCTACAGGGCAACAACCGCGACCAAGAATAACTCTGAGACCGGATGCTCGGCTAAAACTGTGAATTCGGGCCGCCCATCTTGTTCTGCCAACTGACCCAACCCACGCGCTTCATCTCCCTCGGCGTAAAGGTCCAACGCTTTGATGACCAGGGGCTTGCGGCGGTGACGTTTGCGGATTTCGGCCAACTCGGCGTCTCGGGCTACGCCCTCCATTAATAAAAATCGGTACGCCTGAGATTCAACTCCCAATAGCCGGGCCACTCCCAGCAAACAACGCCGACGCGTAATGATAGAGAAAGAGAGTTCTGCTTCTTCCAAGATCAAAGCCAGGTCAGAAATTTCGCCCACTTGACCGAGGGCGTAGGCCACCTCCGACGCGGCCTCGTCGCGGAATGTATGAAGCGACTCTCTCAGCTTGGGGGCGGCCGATGGGATGGCAAGATCAGAAACCGCTTCCGCGGCGGCAATTCGCACACTGGGATGCGGGTCCATCAGGGCATTAGAAATCACATCGGCCGCACGCAGGTCCCCAATGGTTCGCAAAGCCTGAAGCACGGATCGCCGGAGATCAAAATCTCGTTCATCAGCCGCAATATTCAGCAGTGCATTTACCGCAATTGCCGTGGTGGGGGAATCGGGATTGCGGCGCCCCACCCGGCCCAAACCACGGGCGGATGCCCGCCTTAACATGGCACTTGGGCTCGCCAAATATTTCACCAGTAGCGGCACGGCTCTACCATCGCCGATGGCACCTAACGCATCAATGGTTTCTTCCTCCACCAAGTCTGGATGTTCATCCAGCTGATGAACCAGTTCCAAAACCGCCCGCGGATCATCTAACCTCGCGAGCGCAGAAGCAGCCTGACGGCGAACGCGCGGCATGGGGTCATGCAAAGCCTTAATCACTTCATCTGCGGCCATATGAACCCGGTCTGTGGCCACACTCCTAATCGCGGTCTCGCGCGTCGCGATATCTGCGCCACGGCTAAGAGTCCTCATCGCCCGAAATCCGCGCGGAGTTACGGTTCGCAAATCTCTCAAAGTGGTAGCCACGGAACTTGCCCCGCGCTCACGCACGGGAAACAGAAAGAATACGGCGGCAACCCGTAGCAAGGCAACAATGCCAAACACAAGGCGGTAGGCCGTAGCATCTTGGTAAAACGTTGCAAATTCGGTAAACAGAGCGGCCCCCAGTAACGGCGAAATTCCTCCGATGAGCGCACTTACGGTCATCCCGGCGCCCAGATAGTTCGCCCGATCCTCGGCCTTGGCGGTGGCCAAAATTAGGTTGAACTGGCATAGCGCAATTCCGCTCCAGCTAAAGCCCATCACGATGTGAGTACTCAGCAGGAGAATCGTATTGTAATCGTCTCGGCCCGGAACGCATAGCATCCACGGCACAGGGTTGAAGGCAAGAGCCAGGCCACACAGCGCCAAAACCGGCTTGTTTCCGTACTTGTCTGAAACGTACCCCCAGAGCTTTGCCCCTACCAAGGTGCCCACCGCCTGCATCAGTATCGCGCCCTGAATCACTCGGTAACTCAGGTGCAGCGTGGCAAGCCCGTACGCAGGAAACAGGTTTCCCGCCGAAGTCTGACCCAGCCCGGCCACCGCCAAGAACACAAGGACGTTTCTAAATTTGCGATCCCTAAAGGGAACGCCAATTGCGCGAATGCCCTCACTCACGCTTTGCTTCACGGGAAACTCGCGCGTGATGTCCTTCATCCGGAGGTAAAAGAACATGCTGATTCCCGCACAGACAATTCCCAAACCAAAGATCACGCAGAAACCAACGTCTTGCTGGTTGGCCAACTTGAAGCTGTCGAGCAGGAACGCGCCGACAATACCCACCACTGCGGCCACTATCGTGCTGATGGCGTGCCGGCGGCCAAAGAAGAATCCTCGGCTGTTGGCGGGAACAAGTTCCGCCATCCAGTCGTTATAAATTGGCGTTCCAATGGGACCCAAAGCCCAAGCCAATCCTACGCACCCCACCAAGATTCCCAACTTCCATTGGTGGCTCAACGCAAGGATGGGCAACACCACGAGGGGTACATGGAGTAATCGCCAAGCCACGCCAAACGGAAGCACAAACTGTTTGTAAGTGGTAAAGCCTCGTCCCCAGATGGCACCCGGAATCTGAAGCACACCAAATAGGCTAGGAATGGCGGAGATGAAATTGATCCAAAAAACGGATCCCCCCAGCGACTGAATGAACCCCACGAGGAACGCGCCGCCAATGAGGGTGCCAAAGGCGGTGGCAAACGCCACATCGCCGTTGGCATAGCGCAACGTATCAAGGTCGGTGGGGCGGCGTTGGGTCACGTTCTCTCCCCAATGATGAACGAGTTACCGCCGCTTCTGACCAAACTGCCGGCCAACCCGACATTTTGCGGCAGCCCGCTTCTCAGCCGTAACCCGGAAGCCCATCTTGTTTGGACTTGCGACTTTCCATTCCCCGCGCCACTCGTTGAACCAATCTTTCAAATCCAAAATTTCCGAAAGGGCCCATACGATTTCAACCACAATCCCCAGAACGTCAAACACCGCCAACAGAAAATCGGACCCCTTGCCCCCGTAGCATTTACAGTGGAACGGGGTCTAGGATAGTTCCCGGAGCTGACTCTGGACCCAGGCCATGATCTCCTCGGCGGGCGCATCAATCGCAAACTGGCGCGAGGAGCCCCAGGTCATCTCCACTGGCTCACGCGTGAATCGCGGGGTATACGCGCCGTAGGGAACCAGCAGGTTGGAATTTTTGATTCCCCCGCACAACACGGTGGCCCCACTTTTTCTAACGATGAGTGCAACGCCCGGCATTAGTTCCTGAAGCTTCCCGGTCTCGCTGACTTGGCCCTCGGGAAACACGCAGACCACTTGCCCGTCTCGCAGAAAATTGATTGCGCGTCGGAGCGCCGTCAGGTCGGCATTGCCGCGTTTCACCGGGAACGATCCGTACATTTTGAGCGCCAGACCAACTCCTTTCATCAAAAAGAGTTCGCTCTTGGCCATAAAGTGAATGGGTCGAGAACAGGCCAGTTGCACCACTCCCGCATCGCAATCCGAGAGGTGATTGCAAACCAACAGGAGCCCGCCCGCCTTTGGAATCCGACCTCTTCCGTGTACGCGAAATCGCCCCAGAATCCGCAGCAACCCGCCAATAATTAACTTACCTAAAGGAAAGTAGATCCAGTGATACGGCCACCGATGCTCGGCCGGGTCACTCGGGATTGCCACTTAGCACCTTAACAATGGCCTCTGGATAGGCTTGATGCTCCTCCCTCAGAACCCTTGCGGCCAGAGTTTCGGGAGTGTCATCGGGCCACACTGGGCAGCGGCGTTGGATGATAATCTCGCCCTGATCGTAAACCTCGGTGATCCGGTGAACCGTACAACCGGTTTCTTCATCACCCTCCCTAATCACCGCCCGGTGGACGTTTATGCCGTACATTCCCTTGCCTCCATATTTAGGCAATAAAGAAGGGTGAATGTTGAGGATATGGCCCGGAAAATGATTGAGGATTTGCGGCGGCAACAGCCGTAAATAGCCCGCTAAGCAGACCCAATCGCAATGACCCATAACGGCCAATAAACGATCTCCGTAGTTGTCTCCATAAGGAACCACGGCAAGATTAATCTCCAGCTCTTCCGCTTCTTTCATAAAGCGGGATTCCGGCACCGGCGAGACGCATACCGTCAGCTCAGCGGGAAAATCTTCTTGCTCGCAGGCTTGGGCAATCACCTTGGCGTTACTGCCTCTACCGTTGGAACCGACGAGAATTGCAATCTTTGCTTTGGACACGCAATCAGGTTACAGCCTTAGCGCACCCATTCATACATTTAAGCCTGAATCCACCCCTGACCATTGAGACCGCTAAATGAAGATTTCACGAGGCTTAGCCCGTACCGAAACTCATCAAACTGGTCGCTCAGGCGTCTAAACAAAGGCGATTCTTGTTCGTAGGGCCGGTGGTCAAACGTGCTGACCACGTGGTAACTGTATCGCCCCTGCTGAATCGGGTCAAGAATGGCATCGCGCCCTCCGGAAGATTTCATGGCAGGCAGATATTCAGGATAGAAGCCGCTCCAGAACAGTAAGAAGTCACCGATGTGGCGATGAACCTCTCGCTCTCGGGCAAAAGAGTCGGCGCGGAGAAGAACATCGCCCTCGGCGAGCATCTCCGCGATCTCCTCTACAGGTCGTCCCGTTGCATCTTTAACGGCGTACAAGCCGTCTCGGTGCATAAACCGCACGAGCATCTCGCCCAGATAGTGCTCCACTTCTTGGGCATCGTCTATCCCAAGCCTTCCGCTGAGCGAGTCATGAATCGCATCGGCAAAATAGGCTCGGAGAGGATGGTCATTGCGAATATCATCTTTCATGGGTTTGCTTCTTCCTTAACGCCGGGCACCCTTACCCTTCTATGCGACCGTTTTGGGGTCAACGAGAGCTATGATAGGGCATATCTCGCAAATAATGGGTTAAAACTAGCAATTTTGCGCGCTTCCTGTCTTGACATTTCGTAAATTTATTGGGGCATCTTTGGCGCTGATCTGTGGCGAGTGCCAACCTTGCGCAAAATCCAATTTCGCATTGCCCGAGCCGCAAGAGGAGGCAGGTTGGGTTGGGCATTCTTGAAAGAAGGAACGAAGGCCCAGTATCGACGCGTCCAAAAAGGTATGAAGTGCGCCAGATGTGGACAACCCTTACCCGCTGGGGCGTTATTTTGCCTGAAATGCGGTGCGCCGGTGGTTGTGGCTCCGACGGGTGCCTTTTCTAGTCCCAGACCGGGTGCAATCACGGGGCCCGGAATGGCGAGTGCGTTTGATGAAACTCAACGTCGCCAGAAACGTATTCTGGGCGCGGTAGTCGGCGTTTGCACCGTGATCGCGGTAGTGCTAGGACTCGGGGCCACCGGGGTGCTCAAACTGTGGTCGCCCGAACCCACCAAGACGATTGCCGCCCAGGGCACCGCGCCCACTAACGTGCTAAGGGCCCAGGCCCCGGCTCCCGCCGCCGTCACTAAAGAAGAAGTCCCCGTGATGCCAGACGACGTGCGGAAGTGGCTTGAGCATCTAGAAAAATGCGAGGCTCAGAAGGTGGATATCAGCCTCAAACAGCAGGCGGAAATGACCAAATTTGGGCAAATGATCGGCGCCCTGGGTTCAGGAATCGGCCTGATGAACCCCTACGACCAGACCGAGGACGGCGATGTAAAGTCCCCCGACAAAGTCACGCAAGGGAAATTTCTTGACCTCAAACCCGATTGGGAACACCTCATCACCTACTTCCAGTCAGTGCCGCCCCCCGAGGAGTGCCAGCCCATCGCCCGTGATTTTGATCGCTCGCTTTCCGAGATTCCGGGAATGACCGACGACGTAGCCGACGTGCTCAACACCGTGCAAACCGACCCTACGGCGGCGTTAACTAAAATCAACACCCTGAAGTCTAAGAGCTATAACAGTATCGATCGCTACTTTGCCCGGTGCGACGAACGCGTAACCGAGATCTGCAAGAAATACCAAACCCGTAAATGGTTCAACATCAAATCCGACGTCGCCGGTGCCGGTGGAATCACCGGCCTGAAGTAGGGCGGTGCTAGTTTCCTACTCGGGTTAAGTGGACTTCCATCTTCGGAGCAAAGTCGGCCTGAATCAGCGTTTGCTGATCGGGCTTCTTAAGGGTGCTTCGATTGTGATGCCCAATTGCGGAGCGAATTTCCGCAATGGCGTGCGGGTTAAAGTCCCCCGTAATTTGCACATCATCTACCGTTCGCACCATCTGATCCGCCCCCGCCATTCTCCAGGTTCCGGTGTATACAATAGTCTTGCCGTTATCCAGAACTTCTACTTCTCTAAATTTGCGGTCGTTCCCATAAGTGCGATCCAAGCTGTCAGAGCCCGCAAATGCCTCATGCCAAGATCCCACCGGGTTGACCGCCACCGGAGCCCCCGAGTCGCCCGAGCCACATCCGACGGCGATGAGAGCCAATACCGATGCGATAACAAGTGTACTTGTGCGATAGCAGGTCATGAGTATCATCTAATTATCCCATAAATCCCCACCAGCCCCAGGCCATTGTAATGGTAATACGCCGCAAGATTGACTGGGGAAATCGTTTTTCAGCACGCCGACATAGAGTCCGGTGCAATTTGGATGTCTCGGTTCCTATCTCTTCTGGCTTTGTTGATGGTGGCTTCAAAGACGCTGTGGAGTCTAAAGGTCCCTTGGAATTCAAGTACGCGAAGCGTGTAGACCGCGGATATCCGTGCCGCCGCGGGAGATCGTAATCAGAAACAAATTCACGACGCAAAGCGTGTTGTCCGCGGATATCCGTGCTGGGGCGGTTGGTTGTAATCAGAAACAAAATCGCTCGAGAGACGTGCTCAAACCGATCAACGGAAAAAGGAGAAGCTACACCAAGCGCAATCTTAAAGGCTTGAGAGGCATCCACCCCAGTAGATCAGCCAGTCCCAGTGAAGACAGCGAAGAGCCGCTATCACTCCAACGGCGTGGACTCTGAGGAAAATTTCCAGGTACCTTGCCGCTCAACATTCAGACCCAATGAGCGCCGGTAGTTTTTCGATATTACAACGCCTTTACGGACGCCAAGGGAATAATCCATTGCAAACTCGCGGCAAAGTCGTGCTTCTCCAGTTTCCCTGACAAACGACATAATTTTAATGCGGAACTCCTCATCCATAGATGCCGCAAACTCATCTTTGTCCAGTGCTTCTAATTCGGATACGTACAAATCACGTTTTTTGTAAGTAGGGTCGGTTATCAATGCGCCAGGTAAGCCGTATATGTGGCATTCCTGCACATCAGCTATGTGTTCTGCTTCTGAATATTGTTTATCGATAACCCCCACAATGACTTGAACTAATCCGAAACTGAGGATGCTGACTGAGATATAGTGGTCCACTGTTTCGCTGTGGCGCTTAAGCACGTACGGCTGACGAATAAACCCATCTCGACACCATGCTCCTAAGATCTGCTTGCGAAGGTTTACTTTGCTCATCATTATCGCCAACCCAAATTTATGATGACAAGTTAGACCAAGTTACGGGCATTTTTATTCAGATAAATTGCTATCACAAAGGTGATAGCAGTTATTTACCAGAGCCTATGCACACCGATTAAAAGAGCCAACGTGTTCTGACGTTATTTTTGAGCAATGTTATTAAACAACTTCTAATATGGCGATTAAACTGGACCAGCCCCCAGCGATCGGCCCATCCTGACGCCAGAGCTTATGCCAGGCTACTCGGGGATAGTCGCTGCCGGGACAACGGAAGACCATATAAGTTTAGTTAGACCTCAACAGAGTGAATTGCCTTAGCGGTCTGCGGCACCTTTACGTTAGATCGGTACACAAAAGACCGGCTTTCAGAACCCTCGCCTGCGGCGGTGCATGTCCGCTGCGGGAGAGGGCAGGGTGCAATACGGTTTAGTTAGGCTCCTTTTGGGCCCATTTCATCGGTCTTGGGTGTGGCGATCTAATGTAAAAAAGGCGCAGACCGCCAATTTAATTCACCCTTTCCATGCTTAACTAAACCGCATTGGGGCAGGGTGAGGGTGAATTCCGGTTCTTAACTATCCCTTCCGCAAAAAGAGGAGTCAATGCC
>JBBQUZ010000013.1:0-64406 GCA_038212035.1 Fimbriimonadales bacterium | reverse complement strand
CTATTTTTGCCTTGGTAAAAAAGGGCCAGCGCAGAATCAAACCGCGCCAATCCGCGGTCTGGGCTTTCTATGGGCAAAATACTGGCCGCCCGGTCCAGAAGTCGTTGGCCATCGGCGGGCTGAAACGTCCCGATTTGTACTTCGCCGAGCTGGATAAGCAGGCGGCCTTTTCTGTCCAAATCACGCGTCGCTTTGGCTTCCCGGGTCCAGTTGGCAATAGCGTCAGAGGTTGCCGACGTTTTGAGATAGCCTGCGCGGTCGAGCATGGTTCGACCCGGCCCCATCCGGAACGGCTCCATGAGAGGCGAATTATTTTCAACCAGCGGCACGGATGCCGTGACCTTCATGTGCGGTACGTTTTTTGCCGTAAGCGCGGGCACTATAGCAATGGCGGCTACCTTACTCGGCACCGTCAACGTACTCGCAAATACCAAAGCGGGCGCAGCAGTTTGCCAAACGAGGAGGGTACAGGCAAAGGCAGCACTCAAAAATCGGTCCGGTAGTCGAACCATGTGGCGAATAGTACCGGGATTATCCAGCCAGTCCCACGTAAATCTAACAGATCCCCTGATTTCTTAACAATATCTTAATAATTGTTCATTCCCAGCCGGATCCCAAAGCCCCAGCCCCCCGCACGATCCATCGCTGGACTACCCGCTTCGCGACCCACATAGAAATGAAGACTATAAATGCAGGTGCCAGGGGACAAGCTTCTAAACACCGACAAATAGCCTCACGTGTGAGGTTAAGAGAATCGCAGAGCCGTGAATGCGAGACTGTACGTCGCCTCGTTGAGATACGTCAAATCCAGGTTTTCGGGATTCCCCGGCCAAGTGGTATGAATCTGGGCCCCTTTGCTCGCCCAACAGTAGCCCGAATATCCCCCAAACGATGGCACCAAGGCCTGATAACTTCCGACCACGGGAAATACCGTGGCGAACAAACTTCGAATCGCCTCCAAGGAATATGGGCAAAACACCAAGTTGTCCGCCTGAGTAACCAAGATTCCGGAATCTGATAGCGTGTTCATGCAGTCTCGATAAAACTCCGCCGTGAAAAGTTGCGCACTGAGTTCGCCTTCCTCGTCTTCGTAGGTATCCGTGGAATCCACCACGATCAAGTCATACGCTTGCCTAGACTGCTTCACAAACGGAAACGCGTCCTCCACGAAGACCGAAACTCTCGGATCGTCAAACGCTCCGCTACTCAACTCGGGAAGGTACCTCCGAGCCGCTTCAATCACCCCCGCGTCAATTTCCACCATATCAATCCGCTTTAGCGAAGGGTTGCGCGCGAGTTCTCTAATCACTCCCCCATCCCCTCCCCCAACCACCAGCGCCGACTTTGGGTGTAACAAAGAGATGAGAGGAATTTGGACAAGTGATTCGTGATAGGCGCGCTCGTCAAAGGTGGTGAGTTGGATGTGGCCATCCAACAGTAACACCCGCCCAAAAGCATCGGTATCCAGAATCTCAATCCGCTGAAATTCAGACTGGGTCGAAAAAACGAGATCGGTAACCGAGGCGGTGACCGACAACTTATCGCCGCGAATGGGAAACTGTAAAGGAGAAGGAGGCACGCCAGAATGTACCTTCCGCCTTAAGGCATTTCGCGGGCATTCAACAGTTCTTGTCGTAACAACACCATCGCCATCTGAGTGGCCCGACGGCGGACTTCCTCGCGCTCGCTCCGGGTGCGCACTTCCTCAACCACGGTTCGCCGAGGACCCGCGCAGGCCACGTAGTAAAGCCCCAACGGTCGATCACCGTCGTCTGAAGTCGGCCCCGCGTTGCCCGTGATGCTCAATCCGTAGGTGGTCGACAGGCGATCTCGAACGCCTTCGGCCATTTCCCTCGCCACGGCATCGGAAACTGGCGTATGTTCCAGCAAAGTTTCCGACTTCACGCCCAATAATTTTCGCTTCAGCGCCGGAGTGTACGCAATGACGCCCCCCACGAACACCGCCGAAGCTCCGGGCGCACTTGTGATCCTCGCGCCCAGACCTCCCCCGGTCATGCTCTCCGCTACGCTCACCGTCCCACGTGCTTCAACCAGCAGTTCCAGTACGGTTTGTTCAAGGTTAGAATCGTCGACCCCAAACACGTGATCCCCCAATATCTCACGAATTTGCGCCTCGACCGGCACCAACATTGCTTCCGCAACTTCTCGGCTAGACGCCTTTGCCGTAAGCCGTAAGTGAACTTCGCCGGGATGGGCGTAGGGAGCCACCGTCGGATTCTCCGGTGCCATCAAATCCCGGATCAGGTCTTCTACATGACTTTCGCCCATCCCGATGATGCGGAGAACTTTGGAATGGATGATCTGACCGGGGGAGAGAGTGGACAAAATCTCCTTAACCGATCCTTTAGCCATGGGGTCAAATTCCCCCTTGGGTCCCGGCAACGCAAGCACGGTTTTCCCGTTCTTCTTGGCGACCAATCCTGGCGCGGTCCCGTTGGGGTTAGGAATCATTTCTGCACAAATCGGCTTATAGGCTTGTCTCAAAATAGATTCGCTCCACTTGATGTTGCGGTCAGAGAAAATTTTGCGGAGCATCGTCTCCATCTCGGGAACCAACTCAAGGGAATCGTCAAGCGCAACTGCAATCGCGTCTCGGGTGAGGTCGTCTAAAGTGGGTCCCAATCCCCCAATGGTCACCACAACATCAGACCGACTCAACGCCTCTCGGATGACGACAACAATTCGGTCTAGGTTGTCGCCCACCGTTGTGCGTCGCTGGCACCCAATCCCGCACTCGGCAAGGACCTTCGCCATGGTTGGCGCATGGGTGTCAATAATTTGGCCTAGTAGAAGCTCGGTTCCCACCGAGATGATTTCCGCGTTCACAATCTATTGTGGCCAGATCGTGTCGTAAGAACCAATAGAACCATTCGTGGCCCGTGCCTGCTAAAATCACGTTAATGAGTTTCTCCATCCTGTTGTCCCCGGACCTCGTTGCGGTTGAACCGGGCGCGACCATTCCGGTAGGGGTAACCATTACTAACAAGGGTGATGCCACAGATCGCTACGAATTGGAGATAGAGGGCATTGATTCTGAATGGAAAGCGGTGCCCGTTCCGGTCATCACCGTGGAGGTGGGAGAAACCCATACCGAAAAATTCTTTTTCAAACCCCCCAGAACCAGCGAAAGCCGTGCGGGGAATTACCCCTTTGTTGTAAGGTTACGCTCTCTGGAATCGGGCGAACAACGAACCATTCAGGGCGTTTTGCAGGTGAAGCCGTATCACCACATTAGCCTGGAAATCACGCCCAAAAAAGGGTTTGTCTCCCCCAATCGACGTCAAAACACCTTTGACTTGTCCATCGTCAACCTTGGCAATACCGATCACTCCTTGCAATTGATTGGAAACGATCCCGAAGAAGCCTGCACCTTTGAATTCGAGCAAGATCAGGTGACGGTGGGACCGGGCCAGCAGCGAGAGATAGAGATCACCGCTAACCCGGCCAACACGCCTATTTTCTCCAATGGTCGATTGATAGGTTTTTCGATTACCGCAAGGAGCGTAGAAACCCCTTCGGTCGTCGCATCTACCCAAGCCCAGTTGGAGCAACGCTCACTCCTCTCCCCGTCTACCGTTGCCGTAGCCACCCTACTCGCCCTTATCCTCCTTGGGTGGTTCATCATGATGCCCAAGCCGCCGAGTGTGAGTTTGTCGGTTGACCCTCACCAACTCACCGAGGGCGACGCTGTCACGGTCAAGTGGATTGCCCACGACGCAAACAGTATTAGCATCCATGCCGGTGATGATGTGATCTATGAAGGGGGCGACCTATCCGGATCCAAGGAATACCACCCTGTGGGTGCCGGTCCCATCACAATCCATGCGGTAGCCTCTAAGGATGGGCGAACCACTCCAGACGTAATTGCAAGCATTGACGTCAAAGCCAAGACCACGGCACCCGAACCCTCCGTTTTGGTCTTTGATGCCGTCCCCCGAAGGATCAAACTGGGAAGCCCATTTTTACTCACCTACAAATTTGGGGATTCGGTTGTGAAGGCCGTGTTAAGCCCAACCAACCAGCCTCTGGATCCCGCGATTGAAAAAATGTACGTCACGCCGGCGGTATCCGGCATCACCGATTACACGGTAATTGTTTACAACGCAGACGGAAAAACCAAGCGCAGTAGAACGATTCGGGTGGAAGCATACGAAGAAAGCGACGCTACGATCCTCGAGTTTTCTGCCAGTTCGCTAAAAGTGAAGCCGGAAGATGGCAAGGTAACCCTTACCTGGCAGGTCACCAACGCCCAACTGCTCAAGCTTCAGTCCACTCCCGGAAGCTTCGTACCCCTGCCTCAACTTCAGGGCACGCTTGACGTTCCGATCACCGCAAAGACAACCTTTACCCTCATGGCATTTGACAGCAAAAACCGATTGGCCACCAAGACGATTACCGTAACCGTAGACACCCTTCCGTTCAATGATGGCGGCAGCGTTGACGGGATCAACCCGATCAAATCTGCACCTCCCACAACGACTCCTGCTTCACCCGGTAACACCCCCCCCGGGGGCCCTCGATGAACCGAGCCCTCCTTTCGGTTACCGACAAAACGGGGCTTGGCGAGTTTGCCAGGGCTCTCGTAGCGCTTGGTTTTGAACTCATCAGCACCGGAGGAACTTCAAAATTCCTTCGCGATTCTGGGCTCCCGGTTACCGACGTATCGGAAGTCACGGGCTTCCCAGAAATGCTGGACGGTCGAGTCAAGACTCTCCATCCGTTCATCCACGGCGGTTTGCTTGGCGACGTGACTAACCCGGCTCACGTGTCGGCAATGGACCAATCGGGCATCCGGCCAATTTCACTCTTGGTGGTAAATCTTTATGCGTTTGAGAAAACCGTGAACGGACCCCATCATTTTGAAGAAGCTATCGAGTCGATAGATATTGGCGGTCCGGCGATGATTAGAGCCGCCGCAAAGAATGGCAACAATGTCACCGTGGTGGTGGATCCGGGCGACTATGCGGCGGTCCTGAACGCAATTGAGATGGGAAGAGAACCGGAGGTGCGCCCTGGCTTGCAAGCTAAGGCGTTTAGGCACACTGCGTTTTACGATTCGATGATCGCTCGGTACCTTACCGCAAAGGCGGGTGAAACCGCCTATTCAGAAACCGTCACGCTTGGGTACCGCCGTACGATGCCCCTGCGTTACGGAGAGAATCCCCACCAGTCCGGTGGCCTGTATCAGGATCCCCTGGGCACTCCCGGTATGGCTCAGGCAGAAAAGCTATGGGGCTGGGAGATGGGTTACAACAACCTCAACGACGCAAACGGAGCGTGGGAACTAGTAAGCGACCTCCCCAAACCGGCATGCGCCATCACCAAACACGGAAACCCCTGCGGTGCCGCAGTGGCAGATTCATACGGTAAAGCTTTCAGAATCGCTCGAGACGCCGACCCAATCTCCGCGTTTGGCGGGGTAGTTGCGATTAATGGAGTGCTGGACGTGGAAGCCGCCGAAGCCATGATTGAGAAAGGCAACAAGTTAGATGTGGTGGTGGCGACCGGTTTCACCGAAGCCGCACTCAAAATGTTCCAGGAGCGCAAGGGCTGGGGGCAAGAGGTTAGGCTTCTCACCGCGCCGCTGGTGCCATCCAAGACTGATCTCACCATCAAGACCATTCGGGGCGGAGTCCTGCTTCAAGATTCAGATGAAGATCCCAGCAAGGAATGGCAAACCGTAACCCAAAAACAGCCCACCGCAGCGCAAATGGCGGCGATGAAATTTTTATGGCGAATCATTCCCCACGTAAAATCTAACGCGATCATCGTTGGCCTTGATGGGCGACTGTTGGGCGTTGGAGCGGGCCAGATGAACCGCGTACAAAGCGTTCGATTATCGCTGGACCAAGCCGGATCAGAGGCGCGGGGGGCCTCGCTAGCCAGCGACGCATTCTTCCCATTCCCCGACAGCGTAGAAGCGGCGGCGGCGGCGGGTATTGCGGCGGTCGTTCAACCCGGTGGCAGCAAGAAAGACCCAGAAGTGATCGCGAAAGCCGACGAATTGGGGCTAGTGATGTGCTTTACGGGCACGCGGCACTTCTTACATTGAGAAGTCACCTACAACCGCAAACCAAACCGGGGCATAATAGCGTCAGAACTTTGGAAGCAGGAAAATGAAGCAGAACGATTTTATCATTGTTGGCGTTGCCGCCGTCCTCGGAATTGGAATCGCCGTATTCTCGGCCATGAGTGCGCGTCAGCCGGTAGCCCCGCCTGACCCTCAAGCGGTGGTTACTTCCGCTCCCGCATTGCCCGCTGGTGCAGTTCAGTACAGCAATGGTCTGCCCGCGGCAGGCGGCGGTACCAGCGGTGGCGGCAAGGGTGGATTTGGCGGATTTGGTGGTGGTGGTTTTCCTGGCGGTGCCGGAGGGGCGCGGCCAAGTGGAATACGAGGACCGGTCGCCGGCGGTGGTGCTGCACGCGGAAAGGGCGGCGCCGACTGATCCGCACTTTCAGAGCTTATTGGTAAATGGGGAAGATAGTCTTGAACTGTCTTCCCCATTTACCTTCTGAATCCATGTACACTCCACTTGCGCCTGGCGCGTGCCTAATTTCACGCCCAGGGGAGTTCCAAACGCATGCCTGCACCAGCCGTCCTTAACGTCGGATTTTACAACTACGTCATGACCGAGAAAATCGTTGCCCTTGTGAGTAGCGAATCTGCCCCCATGCGCCGTCTCATCCAGACCATGCGCAAAGAAGGGAATCTGATTGATGCAACTCAAGGCCGACGGACCAAGTCCGTGATCTTCACCAACGGCGACACAATCATCCTATCGGCAATCTCTCAAGAAACCCTCGCAAAGCGGCTCAATACGGGTGAAATTGTGGGAGACGAAGAGTAAGTCTATGAGAACAAACGGCAAGCATGGTCTGTTTCACAATCTGTACAACAAATTTGGCCGAGACATTGGTATTGACTTAGGCACCGCCAATACGTTGGTTCACGTGGGCGGTCGCGGCGTGGTCCTTCGTGAGCCCAGCGTTGTGGCTATCAATAAAGATAGCGGTGAGGTCATGGCGGTTGGAGAAGAGGCTAAGCGAATGTTGGGACGAACTCCCGCCCACATCGTAGCCACCCGGCCCCTTAGAGATGGCGTGATTGCCGACTTTGAGCAGACCGAAAAAATGCTCCAGTATTTCATCAAAAAGGTATCCAACCGATTCTTGTTGAGAAGAACGGTGGTGGTTGGAATTCCTAGCGGCGTCACCGAAGTTGAGCGAAGAGCGGTTATTGAGGCCTCACGCAACGCCGGAGCCACCCAAGCCTACGTTATCGAAGAACCCATGGCCGCCGCATTTGGGGCGGGATTACCGGTTGACGAGCCGTTTGGATCAATGATTGTGGACATCGGCGGCGGAACGACGGAAGTGGCCGTCATCTCACTGGGCGGAATCGTCCACTCCCGGTCCATTCGGGTGGCCGGAGACGAGCTGGATGAGGCCATCACGGCCTACGTCCGCCGGGCCTACAATTTATATATTGGCGATCGCACCGCCGAGCAGACCAAGATTGAAATTGGTAGCGCCTACCCGCTTGATCAAGAATTAGAGATCGTGGTTAAAGGGCGAGACCTTGTCACCGGATTGCCACGTAGCGCCGTCATTACCAGCGAAGAGGTTCGCGTAGCCATTGCGGAACCACTCAACGCAATTGTCGAAGCCGTAAAGCTAACCCTGGAAGCAACCCCCCCAGAATTGGCCGCCGATGCCATGGATCGGGGCATCATGTTGGCCGGAGGCGGCGCGTTGCTAAGGGGGCTCGACCGCTTGATTTCCCAGGAAACTCAGATGCCCGTCCATATCGCCAAGGATCCATTGAGTTGTGTCGTTCTCGGAACCGGCATGGTGGTAGAAGCTATGCATGATAATCCGCTGATTAGAACCATGCTGGAGAAAGCGTCACGCCCGTAAGGCGCAACAATCGCAAAGGCGATGGGTTTCTTCTCCTCGTGCTATGCGCCACTGGGATTGCACTCGGCCGCTGGCAAACCATCGGCCGGGATTCTGGAAAACTAGACCCGGTTTCACGAACCATTCAATCCGCTTTTGGCCCCGTAGCCAATCTCGTGGATCGATCTGCCAACGCAGTAAGTGAATTTGGAACGGGGATCATGAATGCGCAACGCCTGGCCTCGGAAGTGCGCGCGATGCACGACCAACTCAAGATTGCCGACCTCTATTCTGAAACCACTCATCGACTGTCTGCAGAAATCGATGCCTTGCGTCGGCTTCAGTCGCTACCTCCGTTGCCCGGCAAGATCCGAGTTGCTGCAGACGTAGTGGGCTACTTCCCTTATGAAAACCGATTGAATCTCAATGTGGGACAGGCTCAGGGGGTTCGCCCCGGAGTTCCGATTGTGTGTGCGGATGGCTTAGTGGGAATCGTTCAAACCGTAGAAGCCCACAGCTGTCAAGTGCTATCTATCACCAATGCCGGACTCAAAATTGGTGCGTTGGTGATGGATAGAAATCCTTCGCCCGCCGGTCTCCTCCGGGGGCGTGATTCCAGCACCGTAACCCTTAGTTTTCAAGACCCGAAAGCCGCAATTCAGATTGGAGACCGAGTCATGACTTCGGGATTCTCCGAACTGATCCCACGGGGAATTCTGATCGGGAAAGTGATACAAGTGGATGATGACGTGGCCTTCGGACGCCGAGAAGCCGTCATTGACCCCAGTGTTTCCATCGGAAATATTCGGGAAGTTCAGGTGATTCTTTGAAAGGGCTTTCGGGGGGGTTCGTTGCGCTCGTTTCCTTGGGAATCGCGGCGATTCTTCAGCGTGGGCTGTCGCCTCACTTATCGTTTGGTGGGGTTGCTCCAGACTTTTTGCTCCTGGTGATTGCCACGCTGGGGTTATTTTCAAATCGAAGTTCTGGGGCACTCTTGGGCTTTGGAGCCGGGCTTCTTCAGGGTGGCCTCAGTGGGGCCAATATGGCGGTCTACGTGGTTTCTCGAACCGTTTGCGGCTACCTACTGGGATGGTTCAACCTTTTAGAGCTAGAATCCAATCCGATCGTCGCCACCATTGCCACGGTGTGCGTCACCATGGGTTGCCAACTCTTCATCATGTTTTGGGCACCTCCTCCTGGCCTTGCCGCTTTTATAGGCTCGACCGCAGGTTCGGCGCTGATGAATGCCTGCCTTGCCGCCCCCGTATATCTTCTACTGCGACAATTCCTCGTAACTCGCCGTCTCTAATTTAGCTACTCTCCTAAAGGTCACACTTTAGATCGCCGGTAATGAAGCATGAGCGAACACTTTGACGTTTTAAATATGGCCCGCCAGCAACTGAGTGTTGCCGCCCAGTTGCTGGATCTGGATCGAGGACTGCATGACGTTCTGGCGGCGCCCATGCGGCAGTTGGTAGTGAACTTCCCCGTAGTTTTAGACAACGGAGAAGTGGAAGTTTTTCAGGGCTACCGTGTTCAACACAATGCGGCCCGCGGACCCACCAAGGGTGGAATTCGGTACCGACCCGATGTCAGCCTAGAAGAAACCACCGCGCTGGCGATGTGGATGACTTGGAAGTGTGCGGTAGTCAACATTCCATTTGGTGGTGCCAAGGGCTCAGTTAAAGTAGACACCAAACAACTTTCAAAGCGAGAACTAGAAAAACTCACTCGGCGGTATGTGACCGAAATCAACATGATCCTGGGCGAGCGAAGTGACATTCCCGCTCCGGATATTGGAACGAATGCCCAAGTGATGGCGTGGGTTATGGATACCTTGTCCATGCAAAAGGGATACACGGTGCCGGGAGTGGTCACCGGTAAGCCGATTGAACTCGGCGGATCAGAAGGCCGAGTTGAGGCCACTGGCCGAGGCGTTGTGGTTTCAATGGAGGAGGCGGCTAAAGTCGCAAACCTTGACCTCGGGAACAGTACGGTGATCGTTCAGGGGTTTGGAAATGTTGGCGCGACCGCAGCCAAACTTGCGGGCGAAGCCGGGGCCAAAGTTGTAGGCATAAGCGATGCCGTAGGTGGCATCTACAATCCCGCGGGACTTCCCATTCAAGAGTTGGTGACCCGGTACTCCAGTCGGGAAGGAGGTATTCGCGACTATCGCGAGGCAGAGCAAGTCACCAATGAGCAACTTCTTGAGCTCCCTTGTGATGTGCTCATTCCCGCCGCTATTTCTGCCCAACTCACCGCCGAAAACGCTTCAAAGGTACGCGCGAAGATTATTGTTGAAGGAGCAAATGGGCCGTGTACTCCCGACGCCGATGAGATATTCTCCGATCGAGGAATTCTCGTCGTTCCCGACATCTTAGCCAACGCGGGTGGGGTGGTAGTGAGCTACTTTGAATGGGTGCAAGACCTGCAGAATTTTTTCTGGGAGGAGGGTGAGGTGAACCAAAAACTCACCAAAATTATGAGAGGAAGTTACGCCGCCGTTGATGCAATGATGCGTAGGCACAAGACCGACATGCGGACGGCAGCCTTAATCATCGGGGTCAAGAGGGTAGCCGACGCCACCATGCGCCGCGGAATCTTTCCCTAATCTCATTTTTACTGTTTTTAGCGAAGCAAACCGGTTTTAGAACCTAAGCCGGGTAGTGTCTTTAGATGCACTTAGGGGCTCGACCGTTACGCCCGGAGGATTTCTCCAGCACGGTGCACTTGTGTGGAGGTGGATATCAATCGTCACCCGATGTATTGGCCACCGAATGGAATTTGCTCTGGCAATCAGGTGGATTGATGGGAGTCATCGTAGAGGATGTCTCAACCGTTGATGGCCCAACCGCCGTCGCACTTGCGGCCGCAGTTTTTACAGAACCTGGTTTTCTGATCGAATCTCAGGTGAAAGAAGAGCCGGGGCTGGTTACTCGACTTCTAAACACCCCGCAAAGCATTATCAGTAACCCGACGACGGTTGCCGAGTACAACGGAGGAGGCGGGCTTCCTTTGATGCTGGTTTACTATGGCTGGGAAACCAGCGGTCACGGCAACATCGAGCCTTCTTCCTTGCGTGGATTAGCACTTAACGCATTTAGTGATCGATACTCCGGACATCGGCTTAGCCACATATTTGGCGAGGTAGCGGGCGTTTCTCGCAAAGAAATGGCCGAGCGGTCTGGATGCGATGTCCTTAACGATCACGCAGCCTGGACGCAATCCAACAATCCACACGAAGATAACAGACTGTTTCTGGTCGCTATTGCCAAGAATGCCGCCCTCGCGTCAGAAAATCAATGGATGGTGCGGATGTTCACGTACATTCCGCCCCTGTTCTGTTTTCGTCCCATCAGTCAGGCCATCCTCCTGTTGGCACGAGATGGGTTAACCGATCAGGAAATTTCTCAGTCTCTGGGAACCACCGCAGATGCCATAAAAAAGCGGTGGGGCAGCATCTATTCCCGGGTGGAGGAGGTGTTGCCAGGGTTTCTGCCTAACAACCCCTCCGGAAGCAGAGGTGCAGAAAAACGCCGTGCCCTCTTGGGGCACCTTCGCGAACATCCGGAAGAATTGAGGCCCTATAGTGCTCCGCGTTAGTTTCTGTTCGCTTCAAGGTGACGTTAACGATTGGCGGAGTGTAAACTCTATGAAACTACGCGGGATTACTCAATTTGACCGACATCGATAAGATTCTCACCACGCTCCCTCACCGGTTCCCAATGTTGTTGGTGGACCGTATTCTTGAAGTTTCAGAAGACCAACTGCGATGTAAGGGCCTCAAGAATGTCACCATCAACGAACCTTTCTTTCAAGGTCACTACCCGGGCCTTCCCATCATGCCCGGCGTGATGATTCTTGAAACCATGGCCCAGGTCGGCGCAACAATTCTGTTGATGAATCCGCTGTACGCAGGATTTGTGCCTCTTATTGGAGCCATTGATGCCGTGAAGTTCAAACGCATGGTCCGACCGGGCGATCAGTTGATTATTGATTGTGAAATTTTGTGGACACGTGGACCCGTCGGAAAAATGAAAGGGGTTGCCACCGTAGACGGCGAAATGGCCGCCACCATGGAACTCACGTTCAAGCTGGCGGCACAGGTTTAACCATTTGGCCAACGTTCACCCACTAGCCCATGTAGATCCCACCGCAGAACTTGCGAATGACGTGGTGGTGGGTGCCTTTGCATTTGTGGATCCGAACGTCGTCATCGGCTCGGGAACCATTATCGACTCGCATGCAACCGTCTTGCGCGGCACCCGAATGGGAGAGCGAAACTACGTAGGTCAAGGCGCAATTTTGGGGGGAGACCCCCAAGACCGTAAGTATCACGGCGAATCCACCTTCCTTAGAATTGGCGATGACAACGTGTTTCGAGAATACGTCACGGTCCATCGTGCCACGGGTGAGGGCAACGAGACTCTAATTGGAAACGACAATTTTCTGATGGCCTATTGTCACGTTGGCCACAACGTGGTGCTCCACAACACCATCACCATTGCCAACAACACGGGAATCTCTGGCCACGTTACGGTGGAGGACCTGGTCACCATTGGGGGAATGACGGGAATCCATCAATTCTGCCGGGTCGGAAAAGTTTCGATGATCGGCGGGATGACCAAGGTGACTCGAGATGTTCCTCCGTTTATGCTCGTGGAGGGCCAGAACCAAGAAGTTCACGATATTAACGCGGTAGGCCTCAGAAGGCTTGGAATTACCCCGGCGGCCAGATTGGCTCTGCACAAGGCCTGCAAACTCCTTTTTCGTAGCCAACTTAACCTTACCAATGCCATAGAAACGGTCAGAAGAGAAGTGGTGATGACCGACGAAGTGGCGTACGTTCTCGCCTTTGAAGAACGAAGATTCAAGGGCAAAAACGGTCGTGGAGACCAGCGCTAACTATTAAAGCGCTCGGGCCGGTTGACGGCTCACGGGGATCGCGGTTCCAACTTCCGAAAGGTCATCTGAGATCAAATCGTAAGGTTCCGCGGCCGTTATATTTACGGTAACAAACTGTCCGGGTTGAGCCTCGGTCTTGAGAATCACCAAGCCGTCAATCTCCGGAGCGTCTCGATGGGATCGCCCAATCATCCAACCGTCGCGGGCATCTTCCACCAAGACCTCGATGGGGCGACCGATCCAAGCCTGGTTCTTGGCCAGCGAAATCTTCTGTTGCTCGCGCATAAGCTGATCGTAACGCTCACGCTTAACCCTAAATGAAAGTTGCCCTTCTAAATCGTGGGCCGGGGTACCGGGCTCTCTGGAAAAGACAAAGGCCCCCACTCGGTCAAGCTGAGCTTCCCGAGTGAAATCCATGAGGTACTCAAACTCTTCCTCTGTCTCTCCCGGAAATCCAACGATAAACGTCGTGCGAATGGCACAGTCGGGCATCGCCGCTCTAACCTTATCAAACAACTTCAAATATCTTTCACCGTCCCACGGGCGGTGCATACGCCTCAAAGTTTCTGGGTGCGCATGTTGAAGCGGAATGTCGATGTATGGCAAGACTTTTTCGCACGTGGCCATGGTCTCGATGACTTCGTCGGTGAGCCGATTGGGATAAAAGTAGAGCAAACGAATCCAACGGATGCCATCAACCTTATTCAATTCTTTGAGTAATTTTGGCAACGTGAACTCTCGGTATAGGTCGTAACCGTACTGAGTGACGTCTTGCGCAATCAGGTTGATCTCCTTTGCGCCCGTTGCCGCCAGGTGGCGTGCTTCCTCTAACACTCGCTCGATGGGCTTGCTTTGGTGCCCGCCTCTAAAACTGGGGATCGTGCAGAAAGTGCACTTGTGATCGCAGCCTTCACTGATTTTCAGATAAGCACTCCACGGTCGACCCGTTCGCGCCCGGGTCGTTACGTCGGCCCAGCGGTGGTGCGGCGGTTGAATGTCAAGGGTCGCGTTTCTGGTGGCTTTGACTTCCCTAACAATCTCGTCAAACCTGCCCATCTGACCCACGCCCACGTAAGAGTCGGCACCCGGAGCCAGCCGCATCAATTCTGGACCCAAGCGCTGGGCTAAGCAGCCCGCCACAATCACGCGCTCGGTGCGTCCCGCCTTTTTATCACGGACGGCCGCCTTGATCGCCTTGATTGATTCTTCTTTACTAGACTCTAAAAAACCGCAGGTATTAATCACGGTTACGGCGGTTTTCTTGGCCGTCCCATCAATCTGATATCCCGCTTTGCTGAGAACGCCGGCAATTTCCTCACTGTCCACGTCATTCTTGGCGCAACCAAGGGTAACTATCTTCACACGGTCGGCAGATTGAGGAGACACTCGGTTATTATGTCGCTAAGGTTAAGCATCGACAGGTTTTGCTGATTCGAGCCCCGCTAACCCGCCTGCTCAAGGGTTCATTACCGTATAGTTTGAAGTGTCGCCCCGTTGCAACCAAGATGAAAACGTTTTTTGGCGGATTCCTTGCCCTTCTCGTCATGCTTACCTTGTTGGCCTGGCGGATGATTCCACCGCCAGAAGGGGGAACCAGAATCACCCTCACCTGGGTGACCGATGAAAACCCGGTTAGAAAGCAGCAGGTTGCCCTGTTTAACAAGCTAAACCCAGACCTCTACTTAGTGATTGACCCCGGAAACAACGATCAAAGCAAAGTGATTGTTCAATCGCTTGCCGGGGTTGGCCCAGATATCTTTGACAGTTGGGGACCGGCATCTTTGGAAGCATTTGTGCGGTCTGGCATTGCATGGGATGTAACCGACCAACTGAAATCCAAGGGCGTAAATATCCCCAAGATTATCTGGCCCGTAGGTCTTCAGAGTTGCGTATTTCAAGATCGGGTCTACGGAGCTCCTTGCAACGTGAACGGAGATGCGATTTGGTTCAATAAAGACATGTTTGACGAAGCGAATATTCCGTATCCCAAGTCGGGTTGGACGTGGGACCAGTTCATTCAAACCGCGCAGAAATTCACGGTCAAGGATCCATCTGGCAGGGTGACTCGGTTTGGCGTCTACATGGATTGGAACGCCTGGGAGCCCGTTGTGCGGAACTTTGGCGGAAGCCTGTACAGTGCGCAAGGAACCCGATGCACCTTGGATACCCCAATGGCGATTGAAGGACTCACGCTGATGCACGACTTGATGTACAAGTACAACGTCACCCCAAATCCTGTTCAAGAATCTGCCTTGGCTACCGTAGGCGGCTGGGGATCGGGCGGGATTACTTACCTGGGTGGCCGGCGAGTGGCGATGGCACCGGGTGGCCGATGGTGGCTCAACCTTTTGCGAACTCAGCAAAAGGAAAGCATAGCCCGGGGTGAGAAGCCGTTACGACTGGGCGTGGTGGAGTTTCCTAAAGCCCGGGTTCAAACGTCCGGCGGAGGTGCCCGGTGTGCCCTCATCAATAAAAACAGTCCGCGCCGCGAGGCCGCCCTCCGGTTTCTTGAATACCTGGCCGGAGACGACTATAACAATTTATTGAATGACGTAGCCGACGCAATTGCCCCGGTGCAAAGGCTATGTTACACAGATCACTTTCTAAAGAATCCGGCCTACCCGGCGGAAGACTACAACGAAATTTGGAGATCGGCCGCCGACCATTCCACTCCCGGAGGCTACACCCCATTTGCCCGGGGAACTGACCTTGCCGCCATCACCCAGCAGACAGATCTCGTAAAATCCAACCTAAAATCGCCTGCGCTCGCCGCCAAAGTAGCAACCGAAGAAGTAAACCGGCGGATTCAGATAAAGATAAAGCGAACGCCAGTTTTGGCCGAACTTTACCAAGCCGCTCTTGCTAAAGAATCGCAGAATGCATCCAAATTGGGGGCAGCTCGGTGAACCATGCCGACAAGCAAAGGCGGAATCTTTGGATTGCCATGGGCTTCTTGTTGCCCAACTTCCTGGGATTCCTTCTGTTCACGGCCGGCCCGGTGATCTTCACCTTTGGGGCCGCGTTTACCAACTGGGATCTCCAAAAACTGGAACCCTTTCGGTTCACCGGACTTGAGAATTTCATCACGCTCTTCGGGGAGTCGCAATTCTGGCTCTACTTGGTGAACACCCTTTACTTTCTATTGGGCATGCCAATGGCCATTATGGGATCGCTTTTTGCCGCCGTGCTATTAAACCAAAAACTCAAGGGCATTGTGGTCTACCGAACCCTCCTTTACCTGCCAAGCGTCACAAGCGGAGTTGCCGTGATGATCATGTGGAAGGCGCTCTATAATCCCGATTTTGGACCCGTAAATGCGATCATGGAAAGCGTGGTTCACGCCTTAGGGTTCGCTCATTTTAAGGGCCCCGCTTGGCTGCAGTCCACCCAAAACGTTCTTTCCCTTGGCATTGAACACGTAGGCATTGACCCCAAACAATGGGGACTCGGTGCCCGTGAGGCGATCATCTTTATGGGAATTTGGGCGGCCGTCGGCGGCGGAAATATGCTGCTCTACTTAGCCGCACTCGGCAATGTTCCCAAGGAATTAACGGAGGCCGCCGAACTTGATGGAGCTAAACCATGGAAGGTTTTTTGGAGCGTCACTTGGCCCCAACTCGCTCCCACCACGTTCTTTATCATTGTCATGAGCTTTATCGGCGGACTCCAGGGTGGGTTTGAACAAGCCCGAGTGATGACCAACGGCGGACCGGGCGGTACCACCACCACCCTGTCTTACTACATCTACAACAAAGCATTCACGGAATATCAAATGGGTTATGCATCGGCAGTTTCACTGGTTCTGTTCGCAATAATTCTTGGCGTCACCGCCATGAACTGGAAATTTGGTAATCAGGAAGTGAGCTACTAATGGCAGCAGAGAATACACGAACGGTGGTTATTGGCAAAGCCGTGACGCATGTGGTCTTGGTGGTCGTTGCCTTGCTATCCCTGGCTCCATTTGTGTGGATGGTCCTCGCCAGCTTCAAGCCTTTGGCGGAAGTGGAAAATCTGAATCCGTGGCCCACTCGTTGGAATCCGCAGAACTACCTTGACGTTTTCCGCACGGTTCCGTTTGCAAAATACTATTTCAATTCCCTCTTCATTGCCGGATGGGTGACCTTCCTTACCGTCCTCACCAGCAGCATGTCTGCGTTTGCGTTCGCCCGTCTAAAATGGCCGGGACGCGAACATGTATTCCGAATGTATTTGGCTACCATGATGATTCCTGGGGTGGTGACGATGATTCCCAACTACAACCTCATGGTAACGCTCCACATGCTGGATTCTTACCAGGGCCTTATTATCCCCGGCGCATTCAGCGCGTTTGGAACGTTCATGTTGCGTCAATTCATGATGTCTATCCACCCCGCCATGGATGAAGCGGCGGAACTGGATGGCGCAAAGCCCTGGCGAATTTTCTGGGATATCATCATGCCCATGGCCAAGCCCGGAACCATTACGCTGGGCATCTTCACCTTTATGGGAAGCTACGGATCCTTCTTCTGGCCGCTCATTCTCACCAAGAGCACCTATCTGCGCACCTTGCCCATCGGAATGTTGTTCTTTGATAGCATCAACGGTCGCCAAACCAACCTAATCATGGCGGGAAGCGTAATGAACATCGTTCCTCTCATCATCTTGTTCATTGTCTCGCAGAAGTTCTTGGTGCAAGGAATTCAACTGGGCGCCGTAAAAGGCTGATTGAACAATTCCTCCGATGTTGCTAACCAAGCACCCCAAATGAACGTATGACTAGAATAGACTTCTGGTCATACGTTCAAACATGAACAAACTTATTACCGACCCAACCCGGTGCAGCATTCTTAATGCCGCAGAAAGGCTCTTTGTTCGATACGGATACAAGAAAACCACCGTCGATGAAATTGCCCAGGAGGCGCACGTGGGCAAGGGCACCGTGTACTTGCATTTTCAGAGTAAAGAAGATGTTGGAATGTGCTGGCTCCGACGGCTCCACGAGGGAATTTACGTTCAACTCGAGCAAATCTGCCGAGAGCCTCTCGACGCCAAGGTAAGGCTTCGCAAGTTCATGGAGCAGCGCGTGCTCTTGAGATTTGACATTTTTCAATGCCATCAGCGAAGTATGGATGAAGCTTTGGCCTCGATCCCCGCGGAAACCCTTGATCATTACCGCCAGGAGTTTCACCAACGAGAAAAGCACCTTCTCCGTGCGTTGATCGAAGAAGGGAGGAGCCAAGGATCCTTCTCATGCCCGGAACCCGACCAAACCGGGGAGGCGATGATCATCGCAACCAACTCACTCATGCCCTACAAGCAACGTCCCCAATTGTTGGGCGACCGCACCGAAGTTTTTCGAAAAGTCGGCATCGTGGCCGATCTCATAATCCGATCCGTAGACCCAAACCACGAATAACCCATGAACTCACGAACTGCAACCCCCGAAAGAGAACCCGAAACTGTGACCCCAAGTGCATCCCATGACGCGGTGCCCACCCCGCCGAGTCCCGCCAAGAAGCGCGCAATTGCCAAGGTCGTGGTGCCAATAGTTGTGGTGATCGGACTGATCTTTGGGATTCAAAAATATATTTGGCTCCAGGCCCACGAGTCGACCGACAACGCGGCGGTAGCGGCTGACGTTGCCCAAGTAACGCCCCAGATCACCGGAACGGTGACCGAGATTCTGATTCAGGACAACCAAGAAGTGAAGGCGGGCCAATTGCTTTTCCGTCTGGGTGATGCCAAATATCAGTCTGCGGTGGAGCAAGCCAAGGGCAATCTGGCCGCCGCCATTGCGGACGCTAAAGCCGCCGGAATAGATGTGGCAGCATCTCAGGGCAATGTCACAACGATTCAGTTGGACGCCAGAGGCACCATGGCGCAGGCCGACGCCGGATTAGACAGTGCCCGGGCGGGCATTGTCTCCGCTCAAGCGGGCCTTGCCGGTGCGGATGCAAATACAAAGGGAGCCCAATCTGATCTCCTAAGTGCGAAGGCCGATTTGGAATCCGCGCGTGAAAACGCAATTCGCGTGAACGCAAACATTGCCGCCGCCAAAGCCCAACTTTCCGTTGCCCAAGCCGGCGTGAGCAATGCCGCGTCTCAGCTTTCTTCCGCAGTAACCCAAGAAGCATTGGCCAAGAAAACGTCGGTTCGCCTCAGTGCTCTCGCCGATCAAGGGGCGGTGAGCCGTCAGGCGGCAGATCAAGCAAATGCGGCCGAATCGACCGCTATTTCTGCGGTTGACTCCGCTCGGCAACTTGTGGATTCGGCCCGGTCGGTGGTCAATCTTAGAACGGCCGAGCTTCAATCCGCAAACACCCAAACTAAGTCAACCAGCATCTCCATCCAACAAGCCAGGCTCAAAATTGATTCCGCCCAGGAGAGGTCAGCCGCAATTAACCAGGTTGCCAACGCGGCTAAGGCGCAAGTTCTATCGGCAAAGGCCAATTTGGCCGATGCGTCGGGAAAGCGAACCCAATCCCAAGGAATGGAGGCCGACGTTCAGACTTATCAAGTTAGAGTCACCCAAAAACGTGCCGCAGAAGTCCAAGCCCAGGCGAAGGTGGATCAAGCGAGGGCCGCGCTAAAAAGTGCGCAGATTGACCTCGATCACACCAAAATCTATGCTCCCGCCTCGGGCCGGGTAAGCAAGCGTTTGGTGCAAATTGGGGCGGTTGCCCAGCCCGGAAGTGCCCTGGCGTTTCTGATTCCTTCTGATTCCATTTACGTTCTGGCCAACTTTAAGGAAACTCAGATGGCCAACCTCAAAGTGGGTCAGCCCGTCGAAATTGAGGTGGACGCATTTCCTGGTCGTAGCCTTAAGGGCCGAATTCAAAGCACCGCCCCGGCCACCGGGTCTACGTTTGCGCTACTACCGCCGGATAACTCCACGGGAAACTTTGTAAAGGTGGTTCAACGAGTACCGGTGAAGATTACGTTTGACGAGCCGACCACGGCTAAGCAGTTGCCGGTCGGAATCTCCGCGCTCGTATCAGTGGCGGTTAAGTAACGGTGGCCAGCGCCCCCGCTGCACCATCTCGGCCCACCGAAGTAATTGAGCAGATTGTTGCCAAGCTCAATCCCAACCGATGGATTATCCTGGTGGGCCTGGTCCTCGCCTCCATTATGGAGGTGTTAGACACCACCATCGTCAACGTTTCTTTGCCCCAGATGGCCGGAAATTTGGGGGCGACCAGTGAGGAAATAGGGTGGGTTTCCACAGGATACATCCTCAGCAACGTGGTTGTGCTCCCCATGACCGCTTGGCTTGCTTCTCGCTTTGGCCGAAAGAATTACCTGGGCGGATCGATTTTGCTGTTTGTGATCGCTTCGTTCTTTTGCGGAACGTCTTCTAGCCTTGCTTCACTTATCATTTGGCGGATCATTCAGGGCGCGGGAGGTGCCGCGCTTTTATCTACCGCGCAGGCCACGATTAGGGAAATCTTTCCTAAGGAACAACAGAGCCTGGTTCAGTCCATCTACATAATGGGCATCCTCGTCGCGCCCACATTGGGCCCGACGGTGGGGGGCATTATCACCGACAACTACGGCTGGCATTGGAACTTTTTAATTAACCTGCCGATCGGGATGTTTGCTTTCTTCTTGGTCTACTCCTTCCTAGAAGACTCAGAATTTGCGGTGAAAATCCTTTCCATTGACTGGTTGGGAATTGGGCTCTTAGCCTCTGGATTAGGATGCCTCCAGTATGTGCTGGAAGAAGGAAACGCCAAGGCCTGGTTTGATAGTCAAGCCATTATTTTGCCCGCATTGGTTTCCGCCATCACGCTTCCCCTATTCGTTTTTTGGGAGCTTTCGCCGCGCAACAAAACGCCGGTGGTCAACGTGCGAGTTCTGAGAAACCGCGATCTCGCGGCGGGTCTTATCTTGTTTGTGGTGTTGGGTTTTGGTCTCTACGGGAGCGTCTTTTTGTTCCCCATGTTCGCCCAAAACGTGTTGCATCTCACCGCCACCGAGACCGGACTTGTTCTGCTGCCGGGAGGAATTTTGACCGGCGTTTCTGCGATCACGTGCGGGAGACTGCTGGGCTCTGGGAAAGCGCCGATAGATCCCCGGATCCTCATTTTTATCGGGTTGGGGTTCATGATCACCTCGATGCTCGTACTCAGCCAACTTCCCTCTTACGCGGGAGCGGCCGACGGCCAATTTGCCCTTCTTATCCGAGGCGTTGGATTGGGACTGCTGTTTATCCCCATCAATTTGGCCGCGTTTGCCAGTCTCAAGGGCGTGGAAATTGCTCAGGGCGCGGGCCTCCTCAACCTCTGTCGGCAACTGGGGGGATCGTTTGGTATTGCTATCCTGGGTAGCTATGTCACCCAAATCCAAGCATCGGCTCGCACGGGTGTGGTCAGCCATATTTACACCGGAAACCCGCTCCTCACGCAGCGACTGGATCTAGTTTCGCACGGCCTAATGAACAGGGGGTACGGCGCGGAGGCCGCACGGCTGGGTGCGTTTTCGGCGGTGGACCGCGCGGTTTCGTTGCAGTCTGCAACGCTCGCATACAACAACGGATTTTTGATGATCGCGATCGTTACCTTCTGCGCGGCACCCGCCATCTTGATTCTTCGGAGTCCAAGGCGCATTGCCGCGATGAAGTCGGTGGACGCGAACTAAGACGCCCCCTCGCCAATCTCTCTGATCGGCGGGGGGCATGGTCGAGACCGTTTAGGTTACTGACCCGGTCGGTGCGAAGCGGATAGGTGGAACGGTTTCCCCTGCATCTTTTTCCACTGACCCCTCTGATCCTCGGTCAAGATCGCATTGACCTTGGCCTTTGTCGCCGGTGACTCCATCATCCCAGGTCCGCCTCGCATTCCCGGTCCGCCATCTCCGGGGCCACCACCGCGTGGTCCACCTCTGGGGCCTCCTCTGGGGCCTCCACCAAAATCCCCGTCGGGAGGTGGGCCGTCGGGGCCGCCACGTTGGCCCTCATCTTCAGGCCCGCCGGGACGACCAGGTCCACCGGGTCCTCCCCCTTCGTCTCCGGGACCGCCCGGGCCATCGGGGGGACCGCCGGGGCCACCTTGTTGCTCGGGTCGACCGTTAGCCGCGCCGTACTCGTCCGGAGGCTCACCGGGGCCGCCACGATCGTCCATCGGGGGACGACCATCGAAACCTCCTCGATCGCCCGGCCCGCCGGGCCCGCCCGGGCGATGCCCAGCGCCAAGTGCCGCTTGGATCCTCTGGCGCTGAGAGCTCGTGAGGTTCAATGTCTTGGAGACATCTGGCCTCAACAGGGCGTGTGATCCCATCACCTGAAGTTCAATTTCGTGCCATCGGGCCAGTTGAGATTCGTTAAGTAGTCCGCTCAGCGAGGCTTCAAACTTCTTGTGCATGGCTTCTCTGTCGGGACCGTGGCCCCGTCGAGACCCCTCAGAATCGCCCTCCGACCCCGGGCGAGGTGGGCGATTCTTTTCAACCAGCGTCCTAACCTCGGAGGATTGCGCGGTCGAGAGTCGTAGTTCTTGCTGCACAGACGGATCCATCAACAGACCGGGCCCACCCATCGGCGGACGACGCATGCCGCCGCCAGGACCGCCACCGCGCGGACCTTGTGAAGGGTCTCCGTACGCTCCAGCTCCTTCCGGCGGCATCCCAGGCTGGCCCGAGTTGTCGTTTCGAAATTCCTGACCGTCCTGTAACTGAGCGCTCGCCATCACTTGGATAACCGGGCGCGCATTTTTGGCTTCGTCTATTGAAACCGGCTTTCTCGAACGTTGTGTTTGAGCGAATGCGCTTAATACCACCACGCTGAGCGCAATGGCGCTGATTGAGCGCAGGTTGAATCGGTTTTTCGATTGTAACATCGTGTGTCTCCTTACGGGCTTCTTTGCCCTTTTCCATGGTCACTATGGAAGTCAAAGATTTGGAAGTTATTTGGAAATCGGTCTTCAATCGATTTTTTCAGATTTTTTCCGAGAGGTCCGTTTGGTGACTCTGAAAATACATGCTGACTCGGGTGCCTCTTCCGACCTCGCTCGCAAATTCCAATTTGCCTCCCGCCCGGTCAATAATCGCCTTGGCAATGGATAGACCCAGCCCAGTTCCACCATCTCGGCGGTCGCGGGCGGGGTCGGCGCGGTAAAAGCGCTCGGTTAGATGCGGTAAATGTTCGGCGGAAATCCCCACCCCAGAATCGTAAATCGTCAAAGTAGCGCCTTTGGCAGACGGGACAATGGAGACGTCAATCTTTCCGTCCCCGGGAGTGTAGCGTTTGGCATTCTCCAGCACATTGGCAATGGCTCTTGAGATATCGGGAGAACCCTGAACTCTAAACGGCCCATTCAGATGCAATTTGATTCGAGAATCCTTGGCCCCTCCCACCAAATCGTAGGCGCGCATAACCATGTCACCTAGGTCCACTTCCGAGTCGGCCGGTACCGCCGGGCCTTCGGTGCGCGCTAGGAGTAAGAGTTGCTGTACCAGGTGAGTCATGGCGTCGGCGGCGGCATCGGTGACCTCCACGGCTTCTCGCAGCTCATCTGGGTCATGGGTTTGGGCCAGCGCCGCGCTTGTCGTCAGTTTTATCCGGGCCAAAGGAGTCTTGAGTTCGTGCGACGCATCGGCTACAAATCGGTTCTGACGTTCTAATGCGGATTGAAGGTCTTTCACCAACTTCTCTCGATCTTTAAAAGAGCCTTGAAGGCGCGCAAGCATGCCATTAAAGGTTTGCGCTAATACGGCTAACTCGTCTTGGCCCTGGGCCGGCAACCGAATTCCAAGGTCGGCTTCTGTGATTTTGGATGCCGCCCTTGTCACCGCGCCAATCGGAACCAACGCCCGATTAGTAAGGAACCATCCGGCCAACCCAGAAAGCAAAACCGCGACGGGAACCAAAGCCAAAATGAGTCGGGTTTGGGTTTCTTGAAGACGATCATAGTCTGATAGGTCATGCCCCAGTTGAACTACCGCAGCCCGACGTTGGGGATTGTGAACGGGCACCGTAAGCACCCTCACTCTGGCCCCGTTGTGAGACACGGTAGTGAATACCGGGGCGAGCAGGCTTCCGCCACCGACCGTGGCGGCATCTAAGGGCTCCATCTGAAACTGCGGAGGCGCGGTTGATTTTCCCTTCGCATCAAAGAATAAGGGCCGCAACGGGTCATCATTTCCCCTCAGCATTTCTCGTGGAGGTCGGTCTAGCCCAAAGCCACCACCATCCATGGGTCCACCGGCAGGGGGGCCTGTGCCCGGAGCCTGATCATCGGGAAATCCTGGACCACCATCTGGCCGCATCGGCGGCCGAAAAGGATCAGACCCCGGTTCACCACGGCTTGGGTCACCCGGGCCCCGATCACTCGGACCACGTGGAGGAGGTTGAGCCGCTCGGTGAGCGCGTTCGGTAAGGTCGTTATCCAGCGAGCTCAAGAATTGGCGTTGGGTGACGAACGCCAAGATGAGGGCAACGCCCACGAGGAGAAGGGCGACCACGGCAGCGTTGACCAGAGTAAGTTTTAGGCGGAATGACAAGGGTTAATCACCAGAACTCCTCAAGCGATATCCAAAACCATGCACCGTTTCTATCAAGCTTTGCTCACGCCCCGTATCAATCTTCTTTCTTAGCGACGTAACGTGGAAGTTCACGGTGTTGGACATACTCTGATCATCCGCCCAAATCTCGTCGATGATGAGGTCCCGTGTGAGCGTTCGCCCCTGGTTTCTGGCCAACGCTTCCAATAAAGAGTATTCACGAGGGGTCAAATGGAGAGGCTGGCCGTTTTGAGTTGCTGTTTTACTGGCCGCATCAATTTCTATGTCCGCAACGTGGAGAATTCCGGCGCGGTTGGCCTTATCCCGTCTCACCAGCGCGCGCAACCGGGCGAGAAGTTCGGAAAAGTCAAATGGCTTGGGCAAGTAGTCGTCCGCCCCGAGGTCCAACCCCTTCACCCGGTCTCCCACCTGATCACGTGCCGTGAGCATAAGGATCGGCGAAGCAATTTTGCTCCTTCTCAGCGCTTCGCAGACCGACCATCCATCCCGTTTGGGCAACATCACGTCTAAGATGATCGCGCCGTAAGTGACGCTCAAAGCCTGATCTAAGCCATCTTCGCCATCTAGCGCCACATCCACCTGGTAGCCCGCTTTGGTCAGGGTTCGGCGCAAACCTTCCGATATCACGGCATCATCTTCTACTACCAGTAAACGCATAGGTATTGATTATTGGGATCACGCCGTAAGGCTTAGTAAAATTACCATCCGCACCCGGGATCACCCGGGGCAAAAGGTTATTGTGCAGGGGATATATAGCTTAGTACTACAGGAGTCCACTCGCCCATAACAGCCCTCTGCGCAGAATTTCCCGCGGCTCTGTTGGCTCCAGCACTTCTCGCCGATGCCCGAGCGCCGTGTAGAAAATTCGCCCATTGCCGTACATTTTTGTATACACCTGGGGCATGTTACAAGGGTTGCCAACATGAGGGCCGTCTGCCCCGGCGGTCGGGAATGGAGTAGTAGCGAGTACACTATTCCCTGGGTCGGTGTGCAGATAATATTGCTCGGAGACTACTTCAAAATCCGGAATACCATCCGTGATGGGGTGCGGGTTGTTGCGGTTGATATGAACGGGATACTTCACGCCATCATTGCCCGGGTGCGCCACCCATTGACTACCCGTCATCCATTGCCATTCGGTGTCCGCCCTAAAGGCGTCACACATGCCGCCGTGGCAACCGGCCAGTCCGATTCCAAACTGAGAAACTGCCTTCAGAACTGGGTCTCGTTGTTCCGGCTTAATTTCCCCCATGGTCCAAACGGGAACCAGGAGACTTTGGGAAAGCACATTTACTTCGTCCGCAAACGCATCCAGAGAATCTGCCACTTGAACGACGAACCCTTCGCCTTCTAAAATTTCTTGAAACAGGCCTGCTACGTGCCGGGGTTCATGGCCGTCCCATCCGCCCCAAACGATTAATGCTTTCTTTGTTGACATCGCGGAGGGAGATTACTCGACTAACCTCTCCGAGTTTAGAGACAGGCCCACCTCGGTGATGTCTCTAAAGAAGCAAGTGCGATAGTTTTCATGGCAAGCTGCCCCCACCTGAAGGATTTTGATCAGTAACGCATCTTGGTCACAATCCACCGAAACTGCTTTGACGTGCTGCAGGTGACCGCTCGTTTCGCCTTTCACCCAGAACTTTTGCCGAGATCGACTCCAATAGGTGCATAGCCTCGTCCGTAAGGTTTGCTCTAGAGACTCACGGTTCATCCACGCCATCATCAGCACCTGACCATTTTCGTGATCCTGGATGATTGCCGGAATAAGCCCGTTTGCATCAAATTTCAGTCCGTTCAACTGTTCCACTCAGCAAGGTTACCGGGCCACCATCCATTGGCTGGGAGGCTCAACGGTAAACATATGGGTTCTTCACTTGATCTGGCAAGACCACGGGGGACTTTTCTTGGTGTGAACATTAGGTTAGGGGAAACTGAACTAGGTGGAAGGAGACCAGTATCAGCTTATAGGCATACGCGGTAAAAACGGCCCCGAGGTCTTTTTGCTGGAATCTACGCAAGGAATTGTTTGGCGATTTGACGCAGACCTAAACTTGTTCCTTCGCATCGAAAAAGTAAACGTACTAGATGCAAGAACCATGAATAAGCCATACGTAACGGACCAGATCGTGCATCTTCATCCATTCCGACGCACTGATGAACGTTGACTCCGGTGAGTGATGTACTTTCGCCAAATGATCTGCGGATATCCCCTTGAGTTTGCCTCCCAAAATTTGGTAGTTGCGGCCAAAACAGACGATTGTTCTGGGAAATCGATAGTCTACTAAAAACTATCATTTTTGCTAGTCTGCTCCGGCATATCTGGGTTGCAATTTAGAATTTCTGGTGTACAATATTTCGCGGACAAGGGTCTCCCGGCCTGAAAAGGGTTGGAGATGCATATTGGTGTTGGAGTCTTTACAGTTTGGCTATTTTCCTGACGGAATTAAAATTAAAACCGTTCGGAACATTCCCGCAATTGTATGAGTCAATGACAGTGGATAATCTAGATTCGCTAGTTTGTTTGGGTTTTGGAGTTCGAGGAGTTAGTTTTAATATTTAGACTAAGAGTTTCTGCGAATTCGTTCGCTTTGGCACGAGGTTTGAATTTCACTGTATTTGTTCGCTCTCAATCTGTTTCTAAGTGATCAGATTGAGCCGTTGTTTACTCCTAACGATATTTAGTGCTTGCCCCGGTTTTTGGATGTTTCTATGAAAAAGAAGTTGCTTACCATTCTTGCCCTCGCTGTTTCAGCGATGGCATCTGCCCACCACTCTGGCTCTTTACTCGTTCAGGGTGCAGGCCAACTCGTTAATGCCAGTTACCAGAAGGCGTCGATTGCAGCGTCGCTGGCTACAACCGTGAGTTCTGCCACCGCAGGCGGAATTGTTGGCACACCCAATGGATTTTTGCGATTCTCACAGGTGATCTCGTCTTATCAAATTAACGACATTTCAAGTTCGGCCGCTCAATCCAAACTCGGAACGTTAACGATTGAGGGTAACACCGCTACGTTCTCCGCTCCTGCCACCTACGTCAAGACATTAAGATCCGTCGCGGGCGTAATCACCACCGCCTCATATCCAGGCACGTTAACTGTCGTCGCCGTGGATAACAAGTCCGGTACGACAATATCTACCAACTATGACTCTGCCACCATTCAGTTCACATCAAATTTGCTGGATAGTGCGGGACACTCGGTTGCCACGATGACTTACATTGGTTTGGTTAAGCTGGGCGACATCATCGTCTTTGCTAGCACAACCCCGTAAACTCAGGCTCAAAAGTTGAATGTGGCGTTTCTGATCTTTCAGGTACGCCATTTTTCTCGTAATGGTTTGGGCCCCGATCCGTAGTACAAGTCGTAATGACCGCACGACCACCGGCGAATCTGGTTTGGCTCCGCCGGGATTTAAGAATTAACGACAACCTTGCCTTATCAAAGGCGACGGCGAGTGGAATACCGACCGCGATATTATTCGTTTTCGACCGGATCATCTTGGACCCGCTACCGTCAAAGAGTGATCGTAGAGTGAATTTCATTCATACGTCGCTTCAGGAGATAGATAAAAGTCTCCGAGCGCATGGCTCTCAATTGATTGTTCGATACGGAAACCCGGTTGATGAAGTCCTAAAAGTTGCTCAAGCCATCGGGGCGCACTCAGTTTTTGCTGCCTCCGACTACGAGCCGTACGCCCAGAAGCGAGACGCCACCGTCCGTTCACTTCTCAACGAACTAGGAATTAGGTTTGAGAGCGTTAAAGACTCCGTGATCAGGGAGGGCGGCGAGGTAATGACGCAAGCCGGCACCCCGCATCGCGTCTATTCGCCCTATGCAAGAACATGGCGATCTCTCCTCAAGGAACAAGACATTGAAGAAGCTATCGTTAACCTCCAAATGCTCGTTTCGATTCCATTGCTGAATTCCTTTGAAAATGGTGCGCTATGCCACCCATGGGAACTCAGTGATATCGGCTTCCACCCCTCGGAGATTGGCATTACTGCCGGAGAAGCATCGGGGATAAGTCAATTGGACGGCTTTGCCGAGAAGATTCAGTCTTACGCCCAGAATCGCGACTTTCCCGCTTTGGATGCGACCAGTCACCTATCTGTTCACTTAAGGTTTGGTACGGTTTCGGTAAGACAGGCCATGCGATTAGCACTCTCGTTTGGTCCCAGCGGAGACAAGTGGCTGGCCGAACTTATCTGGCGTGAGTTCTACCAGGACCTCCTGTTCCATCACCCAGAAGTGGCCCAGCAAACATTCCAGCCCCAATACCGGAATTTGGAATACTCAGGAAGCGAGGAATTCTATCATGCTTGGTGTGTCGGAAAAACGGGCTACCCGCTGGTTGATGCCGCGATGCGATGCTTCAACGAGACGGGCTGGATGCATAACCGGCTCCGCATGGTCGTTGGAAGTTTCCTCACCAAAGACCTCTTGGTAGACTATCGGCGGGGTGAATCCTACTTTGCCGATGGCCTCCTCGATTTTGAGCTCGCTTCCAATAACGGCGGTTGGCAGTGGGTCGCTTCGGTGGGTGCAGATGCGCAACCTTACTTTAGAATCTTTAATCCGATTCTCCAGAGTCGCAAATTTGATCCGGATGGGGCATTCATCCGAGAATGGGTTCCAGAACTGCGTGACTTGGACAATAAATCAATTCACTTTCCATCCGACCTCAATGAGTTTGAGCTAACTTCTGCCGGAGTTTATTTGGGACAGAACTATCCCCATCCCATGGTGGATCATCACACTCAGAAGGATCTTGCGGTGGCATTATTATCTCAGGCGGCAAAAAATGTTTGAAACAGCGTGGCTGAGCTCAGCCAATTAACGACAATCCCCGCACTCCGCGTTCATATTGTTGATACAATCCAGGGGAATGGCAGATAATGGGACGCTTCGGGGAATAGTCAGCGTCATTCTCGTCCTCGCAAGCGGATTCTTTGTGGCCGCGGAATACTCATTGGTCAGTGTGAGAAGGAGCCGAGTGGACGCGCTCGCCCGTCAAGGAAACCGGCACGCTAAGGGCCTCCAAGAGGTTCTGGATAATCTCCCGCCAAGTATTGCGGGAACCCAGATTGCCATTACCCTCATCAGCATCGCGCTGGGATCGTACACAGAGCCTTACGTGACCGACCTGATCGCCAATCTAAATCCATCATTGGATCACCGAATTGGGCTGGCGATTGCGTTTTTATTGGTCGCGTTTGTTTTGGTGGTCATCGGTGAACTCTGTCCCAAGTACCTCACCATTCGATCGGCAGAGAAAATCGCCCTGCTCACCTTCCGACCGCTCAAGCTAGTCGTACTCATTCTCCGCCCCATCATTTGGCTAGCACACGGAGCGGCTGGGCTGCTCCTTAAGCCCCTGGGGGTGAACCTCAACGATCATGTCCAGAGTTCAATGCCCAAAGAAGAACTACTGATGCTAGTGCAAACCGGCGGTGCGGCCGGAACCTTAGATAAAACCCACGCAGACTTGGTAACGCGAGCATTGCGATTGGACATGCTGACTGCGCGGGATATCATGGTTCACCGCTTAGATATCAAGTGGCTTGATTCAAATCTCAGCGGTCCATCGGTTCTTCAACAACTCGGCAAAATTCCCTACCACCGCATTCCCATCTGCCGCGGTGATATTGACGACATGATCGGGATCGTTTACCTCCACGATATCTTGAAGAATCTCGATCGACTAGACAACCTCGCGGAGGTTGCGCGTCCCGTCGTAGCCGTGCCCGAGAACCTGGCGATGGAGCGAATTGTTCAGACCATGCGAGAGCAGAAAACCCAGATGTTGGTTGTGATGGACGAATACGGAGGCACCAGCGGCTTGGTGACCCTTGAGGACGTAGTTGAAGAAGTTTTTGGAGAGCTTGAGGATAGGCTAGAAAGCGAAAGGCCAACCATTGAAATCATGCCGGGAGGCAGAATCTCCGCCCGAGCCGAGATTCGCTATGACGAGCTGGTTTCCCGACTTAACTTGGGGATTGATCCCGGAGAGAATACAGACACCTTAGCCACCATTCTTGTAAATAGCCTCGAAAGAGTTCCCCGTCCCGGTGACACCGTGGAAATGGGATTGGGACAATTGAGAGTAGAGAACATGGCCAGACGACGGATCACCCGAGTCAGTCTGATCCTCATGGCAGGATTACAACTCCCAGAGAATATCAATCCCTAAATATCGGATCCCCTAAGGGCCTCTATTCGCTTAACGTATTTTTCCACCAATGCTCGACTCTTCGCATCATCAGACGCTTCGGCGTAAACGTGAAAGATCGGCTCAATCGAATCTGGGAGCACCAACACCCAAGCATCCTCTTCAAAAATTTTGATCCCGTCCAGAAGTTCAACCCGCTCACCCACCGTTTTTTCTTCAGAGAGCATTCGCATAACCGTGCCCTTGCTCTCCCACGACACCTTAACCACCTGATAGGCCATCGGAAATTCGGGAATCTCACGCGCCAAGTCCGCGATCGTAAGTCCGGTTTGCCTCATCATTTTGATCAGCATTCCAAAACTAAACGGGGCATCAAAACCCGGATGCAACTGAGGAAAGATGAATCCCCCCCGCTCATCTCCCGCCAACGAAACTTCGCTATCAATGCTGGTGGAAGTAAGCGACCGCACGTCGGTTTTGGTCCGAATCACGTTAGCCCCTTTACCCTTGAGAAGTTCTTCTAACACCGTTGGCGCCGTGATACTCATGGCGATATCGGCTCCCGGCTTTGTCATGGATACAAGGATGCCCATCGCGGCCAGCAAAGCTGTCCCTTCTATCAGGCGTCCTCCGCCGTCAACAATCGTAAGTCGCTCCCCTTCATCCGTAAATAAAACCCCTAGATCGTATCCAAGCGTGCCCACAATTTGACCGAGATTGAGCATGTGGTGTTGGATCTCACTGCTAGACCGAGGTGATCGCTTTGCGTCGTTAAAGCCGTTGAGACTGATGGATTCAATTCCCATACGGTCAAGCATGGAGGGAAAGATGCCGGAAAGAGACGAATATCCGTAGTCGCAAGCAATTCGGAGCCTTCGACCGCCGCTTATATCGCCCAGGAACCTAAAATAGTCTTCCTGGTATTCTTCGATGGCGCGACTGACAAACTGAATTTGCCCAAGGTCATCTGGGTCTGTTCGTTTAAAGTCTTCTCGAAAGAAGGCCGTTTCCACCTTTCTCTCTACTGCGCGGCTAAGATAAGCGCCACGAGAATCGAACATCTCGATCAGAGTAACGCGACTGTTGCCGGGAAGTTTTCTTACACAGACGGCGCCATTGGCTCCACTGGTCTTAATAAAATGACGAGCGATCGGCAAGGCGGCGCTTCGAAGGTCAAGTACATCGCAACCCACGCTTAATAGAGCAGACATGATGGCGCGTTTGATCATCCGAGAGCTACGAGTGCTGTCTCTACTTGTAACAATCTGACTGGCCGCTCCAAAGCAAGAACCAAAGGCTGAACCCAACCGACAGGCAAAATCTGGAGTGATCTCTATATTGCTCAGGCCGGCAACTCCCAAGTCTCTAAAGAGGTTGCCGCGCCACTTATGCCCCCAAACCAAGGACATGGTTACCGTAGAACCCCGCTCTACAATTTTGTCTGGCCACAGCTTAACCCTTGGACGCACCGTGCAGGCCACGTCGATCAAGCAACGGTCGCCCACCACCGCATCTTCTTGGATTACACTATCTCGCTTTATCGTGACCCGGCTTCCCACAATTGCAGAACGCACAGAGACGCTGGGGCCAATATAGGCGCTGTCCCAGATCACCGATCGCTCAACACTTGCGTCCTCCTCAATCAGGGCGTTATCACCAATTGTGGTGTACGGCCCGATGCGAGCACCTCTCTTAACCTTGCAGTTCCGCCCCAGGCAAACTGGCGGAACTAGGGTGGCAGAGTCGTCAATTGTGCAATTGGCACCTATGTAAACCCCCGACTGCTTGGCAACCCCCAGGACCGGCAACTTCACTTGCTGAGATAGTAAATGCTCGTGCGCCTCCCTATACTGCGCAAGCGAACCCACATCGGCCCAATATTCTTCCATCACGTAGCCGTACATGGGCTGGCCCTTTTCTAATAGCAATGGAAAGATATCACTGCTCCAGTCGTAGCTGACCCCTGGCTCCATCATCTGGAAGACTTCGGGCTCCAATATGTACATGCCAGTATTCACAGTGTCGGAGAACACTTCAGACCAACTGGGCTTTTCTAAGAACCTTTCCACTTTCCCTTCTGGGTTTGTGAAAACAACCCCAAACTCCAAGGGATTGGGCACGCGGCAGAGAATCAGCGTGGCCACGCTCTTTTTTTTCTTATGAAAAGCAATCGCCTTGGTGAGGTCGCAATCCGTTAAGGCATCACCCGAAATAATAAGAAAAGTTCCGTCGCGAAGCATGCTTTCTGCCTGCTTCACACTCCCCGCAGTGCCCAGCGGTTGGGCCTCAATGCTGTACTCCATCGTGACGTCAAAGTCGGAGCCATCGCCAAAGTAGCTTTGAATTTCGTCGGAAAGATAGTACAGCGTCGTGACCACATTTGTGATCCCATGCCGCTTGAGCAGATGCAGGATGTGCTCCATGATCGGCTGGTTGCAGATCGGTACCAAGGGCTTCGGACGATTTGACGTGATTGGACGCAATCGGGAACCTTCGCCACCCGCCATCACCACTGCTTTCATCGTTGCCCTCCTGATCTGTTCTGCCAACGCAAGTTTCTAAGCTGTTTTCAGACTAGAAACTTGCGCTGTTTGTATTGTGGTCCCATTCAAGGGTTGCCATCAAATTTATCCAGAAATTTATCGCGCCTTCAGATGCCATTTTGGCGAATTACAAATTTTTTTGAAAGTTTCAATAATAACCAACCCAATTCTGCAGGGTACTCGTCATAACGATGAAAACCAGCCTGAAGGGTGATCGAACCCGGGCCACAGACCAGGGCGGGTATTCAGCCGCTCAATGCAATTTACCGGTCTCCTCCTCGGCCTCATCATCATCGCAGTAAGTCTGTTAATCAGCCGGAAAACCCCCGTGACTGAGGAAGACACGGCCCTCCCCATTTTCCCGACCGCATTGGCCTTTCTGGGCACCATCTTTGTCCTCGGATTAACTATCGCGAGGTTTGACACAGGGGGAGTTCAGTCGCCGTTGTTGCTGGCCTGCGTGCTCGTTGGATTCGTCTCCTTGGCCGGCTTCTGCCTTGCCCGAACGACGGCAGTTGCTCCCAGTGCCGGTGTGGGGTTGGCTTTGGTGCTCACCGCTAATTCGGCTTCTAACGCCGACCATCGACTTAATTTATTGGTCGCCACGGTTCTTGGCATCTCGGCTTTTCTGTTGCGCAACCGATTCCTAGCGGTCGCCACCATCGTCGCGATTGGGATTGCCACCACAATTTCCCCGCAGGGTATTTCATCCTCCGATTTTGCCCCCACCACCGCAGAACTCATTGCCGCAGTGGCCGGAATCATTTTGCTCATTCGAGAGCAATTCGCGAGGTCAGTTAAGTTAGGAATTCTGGGTGACGCGATGACCGGCCTCCTCACAGGGCTGATGATCTACCGGCTGGTGGCAACCCAAACCCCCACCGGTAGCGAACTTCCGCTTTGCGCGGCCGTGGGTGCTCTCGGCGCGGTCGTCATTTCCCTTTTTGATTTCGAGAAAGATTTTCAATTGGGAGCACTTACCGCCGTGATTGCGATTGGCGTGGGGACGGTGGCATTTGGATTGGGAAGGGTTGAAGGAATCGGTTTGGCATCGCTTACCCTGACCTGCGTTCTGGTGACTTTGGAGCGTTGGGAAGCATTGCCATCACTGGGCGGTCTCGCCGCGATCACACTCTATCACGTCTACCGAGTCGCGCATCCAGAGCGGTCAGAAGCTTTTGATATTGCCCAGCACTATGCGGTTATGGGCCTGGTGGTAGGATTCATGGCTCCTCACCTCATCAACTTTTCGAAAATAAAAGCCTTAACTCCAAAGCAGATAGTGGGGACCGCCTTTGGCGTGGTGATGGTTTTGCTGATCCCGGCGGCTACCGCCGCCGTGATTGGAGCCAAGGGACTTGCCGGTTTGATTCTTGGCTTTGGTCTCGCAAGCTTGCGCACGCCACATCCCTATGCCCTTCGAGTCCTGTCCCTCGGACTCACCGGAGCCGCTCTAACGTTTGTGGGCTTCTCGTGGTTCACACCCATGGTCGAACTCGCCAGAGATGAAAAGATCCGGGTCTTTAGCGGATTGGGAATCACCCTGGTCATTCTGGGCTCAATCTCCTGGCTTATGCTCAGGGCCGAAAAGAGTGCGGAAGTGACGGCGTGAAGCACCTACTTAGTATCCTGATCGGAATTGCATTTGCCGGTTTCCTCATGGTCTTGGGGATCACCCAAGAGGTCCCACGCGGTCAAATATCGGGTCGTGTCACGATGGCGGAAAATGGTCGCGGTCTTCCTAAAGCCCGAGTTGTATTGACTCCCCTGGGCGATCCCACCGATCCTGTGAACCAGTCGCGAGTCCTGCGGACGTTGCCAGACGGATCCTACGCGGGACGCTCCATTCCGGCGGGCCAATATCACATAGAAGTCTCCGCACGGGCCCACACGCTTAAACGAAAGATCATTTCCATAGAAGAGGGCCAAGTGGCCAAGCTTGACCTGGCCCTCAAGCCTAACGAACCCTATTTACGCCTGTACCAAAGCCAAAGGGTGTGGACGCCCAACCAGAAACCTCAAGTGGAACTCCACGGATTTCTTCCCGACGACTCCGTCCGTGTTAAGTGTTTTAGGCTCAACTACGGAAAGCTGGCCCAATCAGGCAACGTAGACAGCTTGCTGTACTCACTTGCCCGCGCCGATGGAAATGCTTCAACTCAGCAAATACCTACGGATAGTGCACCTCTCCTGGACCGATTGCAAACGCTAAAGTCAAAGGACGCCGAGGGAGTCGCAATCGAACCTCTCGACCTTAAGCCACTGCCGCCGGGTTTGTACTGGGTTAAGGCAAACACAAATTCCCTCAAAGGATTTGCTTACCTCAACATCACGAAGATCGGTTTGGTCACCAAGTCGTCCCCGCACTCCACTCTATGCTATGTGACCGACCTTGAATCGGGCCAGCCCGTGTCGGGGGCGATCATTCAAAGCGTCCAGCAGAAACGGTTGAGAACGGTCGGGAAGACAGATAAAGACGGTCTCTTCACGGCCAAGGATAGCGGAGTTTCATTTGTGGCGGTGGATAAGGATTCCGTAGCCATCAGCGGAGGAATGGATAATCAAAGCGACTCAAACGAATACCACTTTTTTACCTACACAGACCGCCCGGTTTATCGGCCCGGCGATACGATTCACTTTAAATCTATTATTCGTCAGTTGACCAAGGGTGACTTTGCTCCTCCACCTCAAGGTAATGCCACTGTAGAATTTAGGGACGGTGACGACAATCTGCTGGAACGAACTTCAGTCAACCTCAATGGCCACGGCTCGGTTGCGGGCGAGTTCACACCTAACAAGGAAGTCAATCCGGGATACTTTAAAATTGTCGTAAAGTACAACGGAGCAACGGATCGGCATTCCGTCAATCTTTCTGCCTACCGGAAGCCCGAATACGAAGTTAAAGTGGAGAGCGAGAAACCCACCTACTTTACCGGCGATCGCGCCTCAGTAATTGTTCGTTGCACCTACTACTACGGCGGTCCTGTGGTCGGTGCGAAAGTCAAAGGGAACGTATACCGAACCCCCGCTTGGGATAACTCGGACTCCGACTCGGAGGATGATCCAGAAGATCGCTCAAGTGATGTTCAACCTGGCGGCTTTGTCGGGGGGGACTTTTCGGCTGAAGTTAACGGAGTAACCGACGCCAGGGGTGAAGTGCATCTAGAATTCGACACGCGTTCTCCTAAGGACCCTCAAGACCTTGCGATTGATTTCAACTACTCTGTATCGTTGGCGGTTGCGGCCCCATCGGGCAAATCGGTCGACTCTTCGGGAACGGTTCGAGTGCTGCAAGGGGATATTGGGCTGACCGCCACAACTGATCGCAACTGGTACGGAAAGTCTGACCCGATCCGCTTAAGCCTCAGAGCTAATCATGTGGGTGACCACCTAACCCCCGCCCCGGGACAATCTCTAGCCGTGTCTGTAGGTACGGAAACTTGGACCAAGAACGTCTCCAAATTTTCGGAGGTCAACGCCTACACCCTAGTAACCGATTCGGCCGGTAAGGCCCAATTGACCGTCCCTTCTAAACCTGGCAATTTTGTGATCCGAGTCTCAGGTCAAGACTCACACGGGCGCACGGTACGGTCGGACACATACCTGTATGTGGATGGAGGCTCTATGCACTCCCCAAAAGACGCCAAGTTCTCCCTCATGCTGGATAAGTCCCGACACGAAATCGGCGAATCCGTAAACGTGCGCCTTGCTACCGAGGATCCCGGTGGTTGCGCTCTGCTGACGGTAGAAGCAGACCGAGTCATCACCCATCAGCTCGTGCGGATGAATCGAGCCAGCGTATCGGTTGATCTTCCCGTAATAAGCGCCTATGCGCCCAACGTGTATGTGTCCGCCGTTTACATCCGGTCAAAGTCGTATTCTGAAGTCAGCAAAAACCTTACGGTTAACCGAGTGGACCGCAAGCTCACGGTCAAGGTGGAGACAGATCGGGCCAGTTTTACACCCGGATCACGAGTGAATGTAAACGTTCAGACCCTGGATAATAAAGGCCATGGCGTGCCCGCAGACGTTTCTCTCGGGGTAGTTGACGAATCGATTTACGCCATCCAACCCGACAATATTAATATTTTTCGCTCCCTTTACCCGCGCCGGTACAACCGGGTCCGCACCTCCTACTCGTTCCCCGAAATCTATCTGGATGGTGGAGATAAAGGCGGCGGGGCGATTCCCCTAAGACGTAAGTTCTTAGACACTGCATTCTGGATTCCGAACGTTCAAACGGACGCCAACGGTATCGGGCGGATCGGATTTAAACTGCCAGATAACATCACCACGTGGCGAGTGACCGCGATTGGGTGCACCGATTCCACAATGGCGGGGCAAACCACGGAAAAATTCAAAGCGCGGAAAGACCTCATGGTTCGCTACGATCTCCCCACGTTTACGGTGAAAGGTGATGTTCAGCAAATAGTAGTAGCGATAACTAATGATACAGACCGAGCCGCCGACGTGAAGTTACTCGCTTCAATAGAAGGTGGCAAGTTTGACGGTGATGTCCCGAAGTCTGTTCACATTGAAGCCCACACTCTTTACGCTCTCCCTCTCGAGATGACGGCTACGGAGTCCGGAGCCATCCGATTGACCGCACGGGCGTGGATACCTGGAGGACCATCGGATGGGGTTGAACAAACCGTTGCATGCGCACCCCATGGATTGGATCAAACGCAGATTGAGAATGGAACCCTCAGGGGTTTGGCCACGACATTGATGACCAGAAGCACGTCGGCGGATCCAAAGATGGGTGGGTTAACCATCACACTCACCCCAAGTGCGGCTTCCACCTTAATTCCTTCTCTCCAAAATCTCATCGATTTTCCATATGGATGTGTTGAGCAGACCATGAACCGTTTTCTTCCATCGGTGTTGGTGTCTCAAACGATGAAGAAAATGGGGCAGGCTAGCCCAAAGCTGGAAGCATTGGTGCCCAAGATTGTGGCCGATGGGTATGCCCGGCTGGGCAAGATGCAACACGCCGATGGCGGATTTGGGTGGTGGGAATTCGATGAATCTGACCCATTCATGACGGCACTCGTCCTTGAAGGCCTCGATGAAGCTCGTCGTGCGGGATATCCCATCCGATTCGTTAAACTCGGAGCAGCCGTAAAGTGGTCTGCAGCAAGACTCGTTTCACCCAAGGGTGAAAAAGATTCATTGAGCGACCGCATGTATATGGCGTACTCATTGGCCAAACTGGGAGACCATAAAACCGCTAACTTGATCGCGCAAAAAATTCCCATTTCCGATCCAAGGTTCATTGCCAAGGCGGACCCCGCAGAATTATCACTGGCCGCCCGGCTTTACCAAGAATTAAACTTAACCGCAAAGCGGGATATCTGCCTGCGAGCGATACAAACGACGGCGATCCTTGATGGACCCTTTGCGCATTGGCGAGAGTCGGCGCATTCTTGGGGAGAAGAAAATACCGCGTTTGCCTTAGCCGCTCTCCAACACGGAGAACCCAGCAACCCTCAGATTGAAATGGCGGTTCGCTATCTTCTTCTAAAGCGCGGGGAAAACGGGTGGACATCCACTCGGGCCACCAGCTTCGTTTTGAGAGCTCTTTGTGCTTACGTTGAACACGCCCCCGATCGGCCTGAGAACGCAAAGGTGGAAGTTTGGGTCAATGGTCAATTGAATAAAACCTTCGCCATCGCAAAAGGAATTGAATCGGCTTTGATGCAGGTGCGAATACCGATGACGGCACTCAGTTCGGGGGATAACCGCGTCGAACTGCGTACCACGGGAAAATCATCGCTCACCTATTCGATGCAACTCCAGCAGTCGGTTGGCGCGGATACCCTTGCCGCTTCGCCAGATAGAGGGCTGCGGATTGAGAGAACTTATCATCGCTTAGAGTCGCAAGCAATGGAAGATGGCACGCTAAGACTGCTCCCGTCAAAGAGTGCGGTCACCCAGGCAAAGTCGGGGGACCTCATCCAGTGCGTCCTTGTCATCAATAGTGACCGGGACCGGGAATTCATGCAGATTGAGGATCGAATTCCCAGTAACGTTCGCATCACAGATCGGGAAGATCCCGGCGAAAATGAACCTTGGGAGAATTGGTGGTCTCGTGCGGTGTTTCTGGATGACCGTGCGGCTTTCTTTTCTCGTCGGATTCCAAAAGGCAAAAGTGTGATCCGTTACATGATGCGAGCGGAAGGCGCTGGGTCTTCTTGCGCCCTGCCCGCCACCGTGGTCAACATGTACGATTCCGCGCAGAGCGCAAACTCAACCGAGAGCACCCTCACGGTGGAGAAATGAATCTGCTCACTACGGCTGGCGGGGTGATTGCCGTGGGCACTCTGGGACTGATAGCCACATCTATGCCCCATGAGCAGGTACTGGCCGCCTACGGCACCTCACTAAACGGGCGTACGCACTCTCAGCGCCACAATTCAGAACTCGCCCTAAAGCGGTTATCGGGTGCCACCATCCTTCCCGGACAAACTTTCAGTTTCAACCAAAGGGTGGGATCGTTTTCACGAGATGACGGCTACCAAAAGGCCCCGGTAAGTTACAACGGTCAGCTCATCACCGATTGGGGAGGCGGAGTCTGCCAAACCTCAACCACCTTGTACAACGCCGCGTTGTTAACCGGACTTACCATCGTAGAGCGTAACCGCCACCACTTCTGCCCTTCCTACGTGGAGCCGGGTCGAGATGCCGCGGTGGCGTTTTCAAATATTGATCTCAAGATTTCGAACCCCTACCCGTTTCCGCTTCGGATCAGCGGGCGCGTAAGCGGCGACCAACTCATTATTGAGTTCACCGCTAAACATTCGTTGCCGCAAACCCCCACCGTATATCAGCAAGTCAGCCAGGTGCACCAGCCGACGACATTTCGGATCGGGGAGCCCTCAGACCGGTCTCGATTGCGTAATTCAGGAAAACTGGGTTACGAAGTCACGGTGTATCGACAAACGGGGGACCGCCGAGAGTTCATCTCAAAGGATGAATACCCGGCGATGAATCGGGTGATCGAAACCCAGACCGATCCCCAGTAGTCCAGCTAGTCACCGGGGATCGGTCCGGAACACCTCAAAACGGCCTGATTAGCCCAAATGCGCTTCTACAAACCAGAGTTGTTTGTCCAACTCGCGCGAGACTTGGGTGAACAGATCAGCCGTATCAGCGTCGCCGGCCTTATCTGCCGTTTCAATCGCCGCCCTAACTTGCTGGCCCACGGCCGCCAGCGCACTGGCCACCGCTTCAACATGAGCCAAGCCCTCCAAGATATTGTGGGGATATTCCGAAAGTGACGAGTGAGCGGCGGCGATCCGCGCGGTACCTAAAGCAATGCCGCCGAGTTGGACTGCACGTTCCGCAATCTCGTCAACCGAGTCTTCAACGGCTTCGGCAACCTTATCAAACAGTTCATGGAGGGCAATAAACTGGGGTCCCTTCACATTCCAGTGCGCTTGTTTCAGTTGAGTTTGTAAATCCACCGAGTCGGCAAGGCGAGCGTTGAGAAGCTCCACCATGGCGGTTCTCGTTTCTATGGCGATGTCATTTTTCGTTTTGTTCATGTTGGTAATCCCAGAAATGCATACGCCTCTATTTGTGAAGGCTGAGCAGCAGTATTCCGGTACAGAAATGCATTGACAAAAAAAGAAAAGCCCCCACCAAGATGATGGGGGTTGCAACTCTGCGCCGTAACTTAGGCAGACTTGCGTCGGCGGAGCGCACCGGCGATCCCCACAATGAAAGTGGCCAAGGCACCGGGCGCCGGCACCGCACTGCCCTTGATGCCCATTCCGTCATTGATACACTCTTCAAATTGGTGACCCACAAATCCGCTTTGAGGCACGCTTGCTCGGTCGATAGAGAAGCCGTAGACATTGCTTCCCAATCCAGTCCAGCCGGCCGTATTCATTCCCATACCGGTCAAGTCGCTCTGGCTCAGCATGGTGACTCCGCTGATGAGTCTGCCACTTGAAATATTGGGCAACATTTCTCCGTTGCCTAGATAAGACCGCACGTCTCCCCCTGCGTTCACGTTGTCTTGAAGATCGCCCATTGCGTTAGAAGTTCGACCAAAGCCAGAAGATGTGTACTGACCCAGGCTACCGTAACCTGAATTCTGGGTCGCATGACCGATCGGAGTGACGTTGCCGAAAAGTCCGGTGCCGGTAACCCCGTCGTCGTTGGTCGAATCAAATCGAACTGCGAACACCTTGGGATCATTGAAGTCGCTGGCCGCAGTCAGATTGTGACCGGAGAAGTTCAGGAATAGGTCACCGTTGCTGATTCGGTCGTTGAGTACTCCTCCGAGAGCGTGGCCGGTAGGGCCAAAGTTTGTATTGAGAGCAAAGATCAGTTTGCTACCTTGAGCGCTGTATGCCATTCCGTAGCCTTCATAAGTGGATCCGCCGGAGCCATCGTTCTGGCTGTCGTTTGCATAGTGCCAGGTGCTGGCTTGAGAAATCGCCGCACTGGTCATCAACATCGCACCTAAAATCAGTTTCTTGTTCATCATAAATTCTCCTGTCTTGCTGCTCCTGCGGCAAGCGTTGAACATGGAGATGCGAATTTAGGACCAAATCTGTGGGTGGGGGCGAAAGCTGGCAGAACTGCTTTGCCAGGCGAGATTTATTTCGGCAGGTTTGAATTAATCCTAACCTTCAGCAGAACAGATGGCGCTGGGATAAACCTTACTTATGCCCACTGCCGCCCGCCGGTACACTGGTAAGGATGAAGCTAAAGCTTGGCCTTCCAAAGGGCAGTCTCCAAGAAGCCACGTTCTCCCTTTTCAGCCGGGCCGGCTACGACTTCAAAATCTCGTCTCGCTCCTATCAACCGATGGTGGATGACGACACGTTGGAACCGATCTTGCTAAGGCCGCAAGAAATTCCGCACTACATAGATCAGGGCGTTATCGATGCGGGACTAACGGGTCTAGACTGGATCACCGATACGGGAGCCAACGTCCACGAGGTCTGCGAACTTCGTTACTCCAAACTCACCACCAACCCCATTCGAGTGGTTTTGGCCGTTCATCAAGATAGCCCGATTAACTCGATTCAAGATCTGGCCGGCTTGAGGATCGCCACCGAATACGTTCGGCTGACCGAGCGCTACTTGCTGAAGAATGCCGTGAATGCGCACGTGGAGTTCTCTTGGGGAGCCGACGAAGTAAAAGTCCCCACGCTAGTTGACGCCATTGTGGTCAACACAGAAACCGGCTCCAGCCTGCGGGCGCACAACCTAAAGATTGTGGACACCTTGCTCACATCAACCACGCGATTTGCGGCCAACCTCGCCGCATGGGAAGATCCTTGGAAACGGGAAAAAATCGAGTCATTGGCAATTCTTCTCACCGGCGCCATGAACGCCTCAAAGTTGGTGGGCCTCAAAATGAATCTTCCAACGGACCGCAAAGATGAAATATTGCGTCTGCTGCCCGCACTTAAGACGCCAACCCTCAGCACGCTGACCGACCCGAATTGGTTGGCCGCCGAAGTGATATTGGATCACGCGCAGGTGCGAGACCTCATCCCCGCGCTCAAACGCGCCGGGGCCACCGGCCTGGTGGAATATCCTCTCAACAAAGTCATTTATTGAGAGGAGTTTCCAAAATCAGCGCTTGAGCATATCGATCAGATCACCCATCACGGAGTCAAAAGTGGAGAGCGCCTTGGCGGCGGCTTGGTAGCTTCGTTGGAACCTCAGCATGTTCGCCATTTCATCGTCTAACGAAACCCCACTGTTACTCTGAACCTGGTTGTTGATCTGATCTGCTAGCGCATTTTTGGTGGTGAGCGTGTTGGCCACTTGTTGCTTATCTCGGCCCACATCTCCCACCAGATTGCTGTAGAAATCCCCAAACGAGGAGTTCCCTAAGGCGGAGATGGACTGCCCACGCACGGCAGAAATAGATGAAGCCAAACCCCCGTCGCCGGAGCTGCCCGATACGCCCGATGCAATTGCCTGGGCACTGGTGCCAACCCCCGGGGAAGAAGGCGGGCCAACTACTCCGGTTGTATCGAGGTTGAAGTCGATCGCCCCGGTTTGGGGACCCGAGGTCACGTCGTTGAAAAACTTGAGCCCCGTGGCACCCGCCGCATTGATTCCGGTGGAGTGTAATGCGTTAATTTGGGTGCGCAGGTTATTCGCCAGATTGTCTAAGCGCCCCTGGTAACTGGTTATGGAATTGATCGAATCGAAAATTCCCTTGAGCTTTCCGCCGGTCACTGCGTAAGTACCGTTGACATCGGTCACCGAATTTCCTGACGCACTAAATGTAGTGGGAAAAGTGTGGGGACCACCGGAATCGACTAATGTGAGCTGATTCATGTAAACGGCAACGCTGCCGTCAGGGGATTTCACCGTATTGATATTCACAAGCCCGGAAAGTTCAAAGACCGCCTGATCGCGCTTGTCCATCAAGTCGTTGGGTTCGCCGCCTTGGGCCTGAGTGTCTCTGATTTGTTGATTTAGCACGGCAATGCCGTTAACCTTGCCCTGAATGTCCTTGATCGTTTGAGTGGCCAGCCCGGTTTGTTGAACTGAGAGATCTTTCAACGAGAGATACGTACCCCTCACCCGGTCCGCCAACGTTTGGCCCGCAAGCTGAACGCTAGTGGCTAAACCCGACTGCCCAGCATTGGATGCGAGGCCGGACCACGCATCAAAGAACTGACCCATTGCCGACGAAATACCGTTAGTTGACGGCTCTTGGATGATGCTCTCCACTTGCTGGAGCGCAGAATTCTGAGCATCGGCCTGACCGATATCCGAATTCGCTCCCTGTCTCCGACCTTCTAGGAACATGTCGCGAACCCGATTCACCGAATTCACCGTGACCCCGTTTCCTAACGAAATCAGCTTGCCCTCGGTGAACGTGGTCGGTTCAGACGCGGTTAAACTCACGCTCTGCCGCGAATATCCGGGCGTATTTACGTTGGAGATATTGTGCCCCGTTACGTCCAGCTCGCGCTGGAACGCCCGGAGCGCTGAACTCATAACATCTATCCCTTGAAACGGACTAGGCATAATTCTCCAATGCTTGGATGAAGCCGACTAAGCGGCTTGGTCCACCAAGACCGATGCGGATCCTTGTCGTCGAAATGGGGTGCGGGTCTCCACGGCGGCCTTGACAATCAGGGTCAAAGTTCCGTTGATATACGTCATCTCGTTGTCAAATAAGGCGCGGTTCTTAGCCAGAACGTCTTGCAGGTTGCGAGCCGCCACGGTTACCCGATTGGCCAATCCCTGGAGCTGCTGTGCTTCGGCTTTTTCAAGCGCGCTCACCAGGCTTCGAAAATTGGAGTCAATCTCCATCTTTTCGGCCAGCCCTTTGGCGGACGCCACTGCCTGCTCATCAATTGTTCGGATGCGTTCCATTAACGAATCAATTTCGGGTTGAATTCGCTCAACTCGGGCTACGTCTCTAAGCGTCACCGCCGCGGTTTGCTCATGCAAAGATCGCAGTAGGCGCTCAGAAGTACTTAGCCAATCCCACCATAACGTCTGTAGTTCCCTAGTAATCATTGTGCTCCTGTATTGGGGTTAGTTCGCAGCTTTGGGCTGCCGAGGGTTGATGTTGGACTTGGGTTTGTCACCGCAGGCCCCGGGATTTCTGCGGTTGCTTCAGATCCCGAGTCTGGGTTTTTCGCCAAGATATTTTTCTTTGCCTGGTCTAAAACCACCGTGCTAAGGTGGTCAAACATAGATCCAGACAGTCCGAGATGAAATTGTTTTGAAAGAGCGTCGGCGTAGGCGTCATCAGCCAGCCCTTGTTGAGTTTCAGCTCCCATGCCACTGGCCTTAGATCCTGCGTGCAGGCTTTTGGTCATCACCGAGACTAGTTGCTTTACAAATCCCGCTTCAAAGTCATCGGTCGCCTTTTTTAGCGTGAGCAACTTTGTGTGAGACTCGGCAAAGGCTTGAGCATCCAGGGCCACGTGACCAAGACCGTTCATTGGATGATCACCTTGGCCTTTAGCGCACCCTGCTGACGTAGGAGTTGCAGGATGTTGATGATGTCTGCGGGCTTGAGCTTTAGAATTTGAAAGATCTGCGCGAGATCCGCCACCGTAGTGTTGGGAGGAACCACCGCAATCTGAGCTTTGGGTTCATCTACGTTGAGCGTTTGAACCGAGCCCTGGACGGTTTGACCGTTTGAGAACGGCGCAGGCTGACTCACAAACGGTTCACTTTCTATCTTCACACTGAGGGTGCCGGTGGCAATGGCAACCGGAGCTAACCGCACGTGGCCACCCATCACAATGGTGCCGTTGCGCTCGTTGATAATTACTTTAGCCTCGCTATCGGTGAAGAGCGTAACCGCTTCCAACTGTGACAGCGCCGTGGTCTGAGAAATTCCGGCGGGCAAGTTCACCTGTACGGTACCGCCGTCTAGGGCCACCGCCATGAATTGGGGCAGGGATTCGTTAATGCTGGCTTCCATTCGATGCGCGGTTGTCAAATCGAAGTCGTTTAACTCGATGGAAATCTTGCCGTCTTTCACCACGGAAGTCGGAACGCTCTGTTCCACCACGCCACCTCCCGGGATTCGACCCACGGTGAGAAATCCCTTAGCCTGGGAGTTGCCGCCCGCAGTGGCAGAAAACCCTCCCACACTGATCTGGCCGGCTGCGGTTGCGTATCTCACTTCAGAACGACTGGCGGGCGAAAGCAGTTCGGTGTACATCAAGGTGCCGTTTCTCAGGCTTTTGGCATCCCCAAACGCGCTGATCGTCACATCGATGAGCTGACCATTACTGGCCCCGGGAGGCAATTCGGCCGTCACCGCCACCAATGCCAGGTTCTTGGGTTCTAGGGTCCGGGCATCCACGTCAAAACCCAGTCGCTTTAAATAGTTCTGAAACGCCAAGTAAGTCGGACCCATCTTTTTGGAGTCTCCCGTGGCGTCCAGGCCCACCACAAGCCCAATTCCTTCCAGATGGTTCGACCGAATTCCGCGAAAATGGGCAATCTCCTTCAGTCGGGCTTGGGTGCCAACTTTCTCCGCGTCATCGGTAAGTTTACGTAACTTTCGGAGGGCTTCTTGATGGGCCCGGTCATAGGCCGCTGAACCCCCAGGCTCAACTCCGGGCAAAGCCCCGGCGCCCGGAGTTCCCGGCGCAGCCGGCGCAGCCGGCGGAATTGCTTGCCCAAGCGCGAGGCTGGCGAGGCATCCGGATAGCAAAGTGAGAATCACTTTCATCAGAACAACCAGTCCAAAATGCGGGTGAGAATGCCCTTTCGTTGACGATCACTGATCACACCTTTACCGTCACTGCGAATCTCTGCGTTGGAAACGTTTTGGCTCTGCACCGTGTTATCCGCTTGCACATCGTCTCGCCTCACCACACCGCTGAAAACTAAATGTTGATAGTCTTTATTCACGTTCAGGGTTCGGGTGCCTTCGATGACTAAGTTGCCATTCGGAAGCACTTCCTTCACGGTCACCGAGAGCCGGCCCGTGAAGTTCTGGCTGTTAGCAGTTGTCCCCGTACCCGCAATGCTGGAGTTTGCTCCGTTGCTTTGCGCACTAAAAAGACTTTTTAAGAGCGGGATTTTGAGCCAGTCCAACACTCCACTTGATGATTTGTCCACCGCATTGCTGTCCTTCTTGGTTGCGGTGGTTGATGCGGTGAAATTGGCCGTGCTTGTTTCACTGATCACCACGGTGAGAATGTCACCCTTTTTGCTGGCTCGAGTTGAGGCCAGCCAAGAACCTCCGGTTTGAGACAAGAGTGATCCATCATTAGCGACTGAATCCACCTGAGCACATGCCGCCGAAGCGGCACACATCACACTGAGTATCGAAAAAAGCTTCACAATTTCACCTCCACCATGGATGCCGTTGTCAACTTGCCCGTAAGGTCTGCGCCGTCGTCTGTGATGACATTCACGTTGCGACCCACCATTCCCGTTTGCCGGAGATGGCCAAATACTTCCACCGATACCCCGGCCTTCATCAATCGAATCCGTATGTGGTCTTGCGGCCGGACCTCAATCGGTTGGGTGCTCGTTTTGAGCGAAACCGTTCGTGAATCCACCTTTACACCGTTGACCATGATGTAGACCTGCGCGGTTACGGAGTCTCCCAGCATTTCTCCAAATCGGCAGGAGAAGGTGAGTTCTCCGGTAGGAGCAGTTCCGGCTCTAACGGGCGTTTCCGACGTGAATCCCAGGTCGTCGCCAAACTTCTTCTGTGCCTGCTGCAGCGCCGCTTCAACCAATTGCTCGGAGGTGAAACTCTGACCTTTCCTCACCACCTGAGCTCCCACCGGCACCGATAGGTCAACCGCGTCTCCCAGAAACCCGGCCGCGCGAATCTTTGCCAGAATCAGAGCCCGATTGAACTCCCGGGAGGATGAGACAGGAGGTGCATAACCCAAATCAATCGCACCAAGCTTGGCGCGGTCGTGTTCAGATCCGGTGATCTCGGAAATGTCGCCCAAAGAAACGGTCGGCTTATCAATCTCTACTTTAGGAGACACCAACACTTCTGGCCTGGCGTTGGCGTGATGTGCAATCGTGGCCTTCACCGGCATACCAAAGGCCTTTGATGCAGACGTTCGGATCACTCCGGCCGGGCCATCGCCGGGCGAGTACAGCGCGGGGTGGGCGGAAGTTGAATAATAGTCTCCCACCGAAATGAGGTCTGCCCGACCAGAAAATGTGGCAACAACGAGGCTCCCCACCCGGGTTCGGTTTGCTCCCCCCACCGCGGTGACATTGCCTTGCAGGTCAATTTCTAATCGCTGGGTGTCCACGGGAACCGCAATTCTGGGCGAAAACGCGAGGCCATTCTTGGCCGCTAAGTGACCTTCTTGGACCCCAACGGTTGCGGCAGTTGCGTAGAAGCATCTTCCGTCTTTGGCTAGTCGCAAGTATCCTTCGCCATCTACGCGCACGTTTAAAGTGGGCACATCCGGACTCAATCCCAATGGTGATGTTCGGATCATCGTTAAGTAAGCAAGGGCCGTGATCATGAGTTATCTCTTGAGGCTGTTCAGCGTTCCCAGCATGTCGTCGGCGGTCTGAATCGCCTTTGAATTGATTTCGTAGGCACGTTGGGTGGAAATCATTCTCACCATCTCTTCCACCACCGCTACGTTAGAACCTTCAATAAAGGAGTCAGAGAGGGTTCCAGAACCACCTTGCCCGGGGATGTTTGCTTGGGGCTCCCCGCTGGCACCACCGGCAGTAAAAAGGTTCTGACCAATCCGAGTTAATCCGCTGGGATTGGCGAAGGTGTACAACGTGATGTTTCCGGCTGATTCGGGGTCAGTCTTACCCGGAAGAACGATCGAAACCAACCCATCGGGCGAAATTGTAAGGGCTGATGATCCTTTGGGGATGTTTACGGGGGGATCAAGGTTATATCCGTCGCTCGTCACGATGTTGCCCGTTGCATCGAGTTTAAAGCTACCGTCTCGTGTATAGCTATGCGTACCGTCGGGCTTGAGTATTTGAAAGAATCCGGCGCCGTTGATCGCCAAGTCCGTTGGGTTACCCGTTGACTGCAATGCGCCCTGGGCAAAGTTGGTGGAATTGGCTGCGTACCGAGAACCCAGTCCAATCTGAAGCGTGGTGGGCAGGGTGGTGTTAGTTCCGGATTGGGTCCCTGAGGCAGATAGCGTTTCGTACATTAAGTCTTGAAACTCCGCACGTTGGGATTTGAAACCCGTGGTGTTAACGTTAGACAGATTGTTGGAAATGACTTCGAGGTTGGTTTGTTGGGCCACCATTCCGGTGGCGGCGGTATTCAGGGCATTGGTCATAGGCGTGTGGTATCAATCACTTGGACATGGGCGCTTGGGCATCCTGCCCCTTCCCAAATCCGGTTGTCTATCTGCCTCCTGGCCCGCATTTGAGATTCAAAGTCGTTGAATCTCACTACCCCTCCCCAAAGATTCCTCTTTGGAAGAGTCCGGCGTTTTAGCGGCTAGATAGGCTCTGTATCAGTTTTTCTGTCATATCGTCCTGGGTTTGGATCGATTTCTGGGAGAGTTCAAAGTTTCTTCCGAGCTTGATCATGTCGGTCATTGCCTCAATTACATTTACGTTTGAAGCCTCTACGGCCCCCACGTGCAAGTTAATATCGGCCCTAGCTAATGAGTCATTGGAAGAAAATAGATTTCCTCCCTCCTTCTGAAAGGTTCCGCTGTAGATCAGCAGTTTGGTCTGCGGTTGCCCGTTTACCAAAACGTTGCCCTCTGCATCGATTGCGGCGGCACCAGGAGCTAACTCAATGGTCTTGCCGGTGCTGTCCAGCAGGGGGTCGCCGCCTGAAGTGGTCAATTGGCGAGTAGGACTAATCTTAAACGCGCCGTCGCGGGTGAATCGGACCCCCGCCGTGGTTTGGACTTGAAACATTCCGGGACCGCTGATGGCAACGTTGAGCGGATCACCCGTTGGCATCACCGACCCGTCCGTGAGATCCGCGTATTCTGACCGAGGCACCGCGCCTGAACCCAACCCCCCGACGCTCGCTCCGTTGGCATCGACTGCCGATTGAAGTTGATCGTTGAAGAGCATCCGGTCTTGCTTAAAACCCGTCGTATTGGCATTGGCCATGTTATTGGCCGTGATGTCCATCCACTTCTGAAGAGTGGCCATTCCCGTTGCTCCAACATAAATGCCGCGGTTCATCCCACGATGTACTTCGGCAGGCACATTCACTAGGTTTAGGGTAGTTACCTCGCAATCGACTTTAGGTTTTTGCGGTTTGAACCTAAAGGGCCCTTAACTGGGGCCACTGAATTTCGATTCCCTGCCCCAGAAGTAATCTTTGGAACTCTTGGGTGAGTTCTAATGAATCACTCACGGCCGCCGGTTCCAAGTTTTTTAACAGGCAAAATGCGGCCAGAAACCCGGCCGCTTCTCCGATGTTCCACTCCACAGGATGGAGTCGATAACAGCCGTTGGTGATGTGAGTGACCCCAAGGTTTTTACAGGCAGGGAGAAGGTTTCGCATACGAACGGGAATAAGCGAGTCAAGGGGAATTTGAAAAGGCAACGTGCTCGTGTCAATGGTGTTCGCTCCATTGGTGCTGGGATGCAGGTCAATCCGGTAAGCCCCGATCCCCACCGAACCCCTCATATCGGGTGCGCGATCCAAACCAGGATGGGTATACGCCGCAACTGCCTGCTCGGGAACCATCATTCTCGCCTCAATTCTTCGAGATTCTCGGATGTACGGAGCCTTGGCAAACCCGTCTTCTGTTCCCATCACGCCCGGGGCCAAGTACAACCCCGGATAGCCAACTCCGCCGTCATGCCGAGGCGCCTCGGTTTGGAGCCAATACAGAAGGCTGAGCGAAAGTTGCTTGGCGGCCCTTAGGTGCCCCGCCGCTTCCGCATCAGTCACATCCAGGATCGATCCTTCAAAGTAGTCATTCTGAGGCCAATTCACCACGGTTACCGGGTGGACGGACTCGGATTTCTCGTAAATTCCTGGGTTAACAATTTGACGGTAGGGAAACAGCGCGTACCAATCCTGCGGCGTTTTTCCGAACAGGGGAAGTTGGCGGACTTCCCCTGTGTGGGCATGCAGTACATCGAAGCCCAAGAGCGGCCCGGGCCAAAAAGACGGTTGGTATCCCCGCCAGTATTCATACGTTTCGGGGCGATCTATCACGCGGTGGGAGCCTTCATCTAAGGCAGCCGCAAAGCACCACGTAAGTCCCTGAACGTTATTTCGTTCTTCGGGACCGTCTAGAGCATTCGGTTCAGCGGTTTGCACTTTGGACTCTGCACCTACGCGGTACTCGGTGCCGGTAAGGGGGAGTAGATTTCCGAGTTCGGTTGCATCAAGCACGTAGTGAGCAAAGATCATTGTCTCCATTCCGGTGATCAAGTCTGATACGGTGACTGAGCGGACAATATCGTTTTCAACGTCTGCGGCAACTGGTTTTGTATTCAGAAGTATCTTTAGACTTCCTGATTCAACAAAGGGTCGAACCATGTCCATCAGGACTCGCCAGCCGATTTGTGGCTCATGACACAGTCGGCTCACCCAACCTCCGCCGGGGTTTAGGTGGCGATTTTGACTTGCCTGGGCGTTCAGCGGCCGGTGGGTTCGGTAGTGGTTCCGCACTCGATCGCGATAGTCTCGATAGCGGGTGGTGCATCCAAATTGCTCAATCCAGGGGTGTTCGTCAGGGGGAACGCCCTGTGAAGTGAGTTGTCCGCCAATCCAATCGGTCTCCTCGGTTAAGATAACGTTAAAGCCAAGTTCGGATGCGGCGAGGGCCGCACCAACCCCTCCAGTACCCCCACCTACGATGAGGATTTCTGCGGACACTTCTCTCATACCGGGCATTGTTCCCTAAACATTGATCAAACAATTGAGGGTCGGCCAGTCAATTGCACTCTTGGATGGCCGGAGAAGCGAGGATTCACCCCACTCACAAGCTAAAATTTGATGCATGACCGTCCGTGAACTTCGCGAGAAGTATTTGGCCTTCTTTGCGACGAAGGGCCACCATAAGTTTCCTTCGGGATCTCTCATCCCGTTTGACGTCACCGGAAGACTCGACGAATCGCTTCTGTTCAATGGGGCGGGGATGATTCAGTTTAAGCCTTACTTCCGCGGCACGGCGGTACCGGATCAGCGTCGGTTGATGACCGCCCAAAAGTGTGTTCGGACCGGCGACATCGAGGAGGTAGGCGACGACACCCACCTCACTTTCTTTGAGATGATGGGAAACTTCTCGTTTGGTGACTACTTCAAGGCCGAGGTCATCGGATTCAGCTGGGAGTTCCTAACTTCTCCACAGTGGCTGAATCTCGACCCAAATCGGTTAGCGTTTTCTGTCTACGAAGACGATGATGATGCGGTCTCGGAGTGGACGAGGTGGCTGAGCACCGTAGGCATTGATCCGAGTAAACGCATTTTTCGGCTGAGTGAAGAATCAAACTACTGGCCGGCGGGTGCGCTTACCAAGGGACCGCCGGGTCCGTGTGGCCCTAACTCAGAAATGTTTTACTGGACGGGCAAGACCACCCCTCCCGGCGCCCGGAGGGAGGACCCCGCCTACGGCCGGGATGAATTTCTGGTGGACGACGCAAAAGGGAATTGGGTGGAGATATGGAACGACGTCTTCATTACCTACGATTGGCAAGGAGACCCCGCCCCCGGCGGTAAGGGCCACATCAAGACCGGCATGCCGGAATTGCCATTTCGTTCGGTCGACACCGGGATGGGGTTGGAGCGTACGGCATTGGTTCTGGGTGGCTACGATTCGGTCTACGATATCGACGTATTTGCCCCGATTTTCAGTTTAATACGCGAACTCACATTGCAAGCAGGTGAGCAAACTCATTCGGCTGAAGCCGTCCAGGTTGCCGAACGAATTGTAGCCGACCATATCCGAACCGCCACGTTCTGTATCGCGGACGGAGTGCTCCCCAGCAATACCGGACGCGGCTATGTCCTTCGCCGCCTTATTCGCCGAGCCGTCTTAAAGGGAGACCGAGTGCTGGGCCTTAGAGAGCCATTTCTTTACCGGGTCTTTGCCGGGGTCGAAGAATCGATGGGCCATTTCTACACCGAACTCGGCGACCGTCGGGTGGTAATCACGGAAACTCTGCGCAACGAAGAAGACCAGTTCAGAAAGACCCTGGAGCAAGGAAGCCAGTTGCTCCTGGAACACATCGACGGACTCAAAGAATCATTTTCGCGCGGACAAGCATTCAGTGGACCACTCGCCTTTCAGCTTTACGATACGTTTGGATTCCCTCTTGAAATAACCCAGGAGATCGTGGCCGAGTACGGGGGAACCGTGGACGTGGAGGGCTACGAACAAGCGATGACCGAAGCTCAGGCCAGGTCGCGAGGTGCGCAAGAACGCGAAGCAGTTTACGGCCAGGTCGGCACGCCAGATTGGGTCGTGCCGGATGCGCCCGCAACCACCGAATTTCTTGGCTATTTGCAGTCGCACTCCGACGCACGAATTGTCAGAATCCGCCCGGTTTCCGAGACTAAATCCCTCATCGCCCTGGACCGAACGCCGTTCTACGCCGAGTCTGGCGGACAGGCGGGTGACTCGGGCCACCTCACCATTGACGGCGTCAATATTCCGGTTGCGAATACGTCTAAGAGCACGGGGATTTTCTGGCATAGTGTTCCCGCCGTGCCCCAAAACTATCTCGGCAAATCGGTCTCCGCCGTGGTGGACGCGCGCCGCCGAGCACGCACGCAACGCAACCACACTGCAACTCACCTCCTCCATGCCGCTTTACGCCAAACGCTTGGTGAGCACGTCACCCAAGCCGGTTCAGCGGTTGGGCCGGATGGTCTGCGATTTGATTTCACCCACGGGGCCGCGCTCACGGATGCCCAGCGTTCCACCGTGGAAGGCATCGTCAACCAACAAGCGCTCCTTAATGAGGTGGTGAAGACCTACGTTGATATCCCCATTGCGGAAGCCCGCGAACGGGGCGCAATGGCCCTTTTCGGTGAGAAATACGGCGACCGAGTTCGGATGGTGGAGATCGGCAATTTCAGCCGCGAACTCTGTGGCGGCACCCATGTGCGCACAAGTTCAGAAATTGGCATGTTCAAGATCGTGAGCGAATCCAGCGCCGCCGGAGGGGTGAGGAGGATTGAAGGGATCACCGGTGAAGCGGCTTACGCGTGGGCCTGTGCAGAGGACCAGAAACTGCGCACGATTGCGGGGCTGCTTAAATCAACTTCTGACCACGCCATTGACGCCTTAGAAAAGACGATAGAGCAACTGCGGGACGAACGAAAGCGACGCGAGCGAGCCGAACTAGCCGCCCTGAGTGGAACTGCCGCGGCAGGGAGCGGATCCGAGACGGTGTCCGTGAACGGTGTGGCCCTGTGGCGACGAAATTTTGGGGCGGTCGATTCGAAGACAGTGTCCACCGTGGTCGATAATACATCCGCCGCCAACCCCGGCCAAGTTACACTGGCCGCATCGGTTTTTGAGGGCAAGATCACCTTCATCGCTAAGGTGGGTTCGGAAGCCATGGCCAAGGGCGCCCATGCGGGAAATCTGATCCGAGAAGTCGCCAAAATTGCGGGCGGAGGAGGTGGAGGGAAAGCCGAGTTTGCCACCGCAGGCGGAAAAGACGAAACCAAAGTCGAAGAAGCCCTCCAAGCGGCCGAAGGGCTCCTCGCCAAGATGGTTCAGGGCTGACAGTCAAATGGCCCGGATCCAAAGGTAGCTTCGGGATGGATAGCGGTCCACCCCAATGGCTCCGACCCACCAAAATTGACACGTCTACTGCGGTCCAAACGTTGCCAACAAAGGACCAGGAAACTCAACCCGGCTATCACTCGTCAACGCGGGAGAAGTAGATGACGGTGACCGTATGCTGATCGGTGATGAGATCGCCATAGATACGGCTCATCATCCCGATCACGTCGTCAGTCGAGCGGAACTCTGGATTCTCCCTCTCGATGTCTCGGGGGGATAGTTCCGCGATCGGCTTCACCTCTACTCGGTCTAAGATGGCCGAGTAGAGCTTCTGTCTCCGACCAAATCTCGGACCGATGGTGACCCAAACGATCATTCCCGTTCGGTATTTATCACTTTTATCGCCCAAGCGAATGGTGACGGTTTTGCGGTTGTTTCGGAGAACGTCTCCGTATAAATCTGTGTAGAAATTCAGCGCGTACATAGAGTTTTAGTTCTCTCTCTGCCTGGCTTTTCACCTACCACTTAGACCTACGTCCGTGTTGATCTCCCTCGTTTCGGGGTAGTAAGCATTGTGCTTTGGCTGGTTGGAATTATGGCCGTTTATCTTGCCGTCTTGATGGCAGTTGCGTACATTAGCGTTCACCCCATTCGCACTCCCCTATTTCTTTCCGCGCTCGCGATGGGTGCGCCTCAAGAAGACGTGGAACTCTTAGCCGATGGTTACCGACTCAAAGCGTGGTGGGTCAATGGCCCTCCACCCCCGGAAACCGCTCTTTTACAGCAACCATTAGTCGTCATTTTGGCTCACGGCTATATGATGAGCCGGTCTGAAGTTGCCTGCACTGCTTATCACCTGTGGCGGAACGGCATCGGTTCACTTTCGGTTGAAATGAGAGCGCATGGTCAGAGTCAGGGCAAAACCTGCACCTTGGGCGTAAAAGAACGAGCCGACATCCGCGCGGCCGTGGAATGGGTGAGAAAAACCGTGCCAGAAGCGAGAGTGGGATTAGTGGGCAGCAGTATGGGGGGAGCCGCCTGCGCATTTGCCTTGGCGGACAACCCTGACCTGGCCGACTGGTTGGTTCTAGATAGCACCTATTCTCAGCTTGCCAGTGCCAGTCTCGGTTGGTGGAGGCTACTCGGAATCCCGGGCGTGCAATACGTTTTGGCCCCGGCTCTGCTGGCGGCTTGGCCCATGGTAGGGTTTAATCCGTTTCGGGTTGACGTGGCCGCCGCTTTGCGCAAAATCGGCAACAAGCCGGTGCTTTTGCTCCACGGAGACCGAGACTGCCTTGCCCTCCCGCAACAAGCGAAAAGAAATCTTGAACACCTTGAGCAAAGCGCGGCACACACAGAGGTGGTTTGGTTTGAAGGGTGTGATCATTGCCAGGCCATTTGGCGTAAAACTCCCCAATATATGGACGCGCTGATGACATTTATCCGCAAGACCGAAGAGCGGCCAAGTGCGGAAATTTTTGCCCCGCTGGTAACCTCACCCTAGGCTTCGTTAAAGTCCGATCAAAATTATGCGCCCTATCCTGTTCACCATCGGCAACTTTCCGATTCACAGCTTTGGCGTGATGATGGTCTTGGCCTTCTTTGCCAGCCTGGGGTTGGTTAGGATGCGGGCGGCCAAATATGGATTTAGCATCAACCAGATCTCCGATGTCTTTTTCTGGGCGCTCATTGCGGGAATCATCGGGGCCCGAGTGGTTTACATTGCTCAAGAGCTCCCCTATTATCTCAAACATACCGATGAGTTGCTTTCTTGGCGTTTCCAGGGCCTAACCAGCTTTGGCGGCCTCATCTTTGGCGCGCTGGTGGTGGTGTTTTGGGCAGTTAAGCACAAAGCTAACCTTAAGAGCCTCCTTGATTTAGCGGCCCCTGGGTTCTTGGTCGGCCACGCAATCGGGCGAATAGGCTGTCTGCTTAATGGCTGTTGCTTTGGCGGAGCTTGTCCCGCCGACGTTCCTTGGGGCATTCACGTGGCAGGTCAAGCTTCCCTCCATCATCCGGCTCAGGTCTACGATTCGCTAATGAACGTGGCGGCGGTAGCCCTAGTGTTGCTCTGGGAGCGACGTGGTGCTCTCCCTGGTCAGATATTTGGAGCCGCCATTGCCTTGCACGGACTTGCGCGGTTTATTTACGAATTCTGGCGCGCAGGGACTGACGATCAGGTGGCCCGTGGCGAAGCATCTTCCACATACTGGGGATCCTTGCCAATCACCCAAGCCCAAGGTATGGCCGCGGTCTTAATTGTGGTTGGGGTGTTCTTTGTTGTGAAATATTCGCGCGGCACCAAGCCGGTTGCATCCGTTGTCGCCGGAGCGCCTTCGGCATGAGTGAGGCCTCTGGGGACGGGACCACGTTTTCCCAGCTCCTAAGCCAATTCGCCCACAAACGGGCCCTCGTAGTGGGCGACCTCATGTTGGATGAATATATTTTTGGTCGCGCCACTCGGATCAGCCAAGAAGCCCCCGTCATGGTGGTGCGCCAAGATTCCACCCAGGCGGTGCCGGGCGGCGCGGCAAACGTAGCCGCGAATATGGTGGCTCTGGGGGCCTCAGCGGCATTGGTAGGGGTTACCGGAGCCGATTCTGCCGGTGATCAGTTGGCGTTGGCGTTGCAAAATGGAGGAATCTCTGCTTCCGGACTGGTAAGAGATGCAGATCGGATTACCACCCGAAAGACCCGCGTCTTGGCCAATCACTCGCATCAAGTGCTTAGGATTGACCACGAAGATATCGAACCGGTCAGCAAAGCCACCGAGGACCAACTTCTGGCGCGATTTCGTCATGAGGCTCAGACCACAAATGTGATCCTGGTGAGTGATTACCAAAAAGGGGGCGTTACCGCAAGAATGATCCCCCAAATGGTGGAATACGCAAAAGAACTGGGAGTTCCGGTGTTAGCAAATCCCAAGCCAAACAGCCTCAAGCTCTATGCAGGTGCCACCCTAGTAAGCCTTAACCGGTATGAAGGGGCCACCGCCGTTAATCAAGGAGATTCGCTCTCCGATGCCCAAGCCCTTCCTGCCGCGCATCGGTTAAGAACAGAATTAGGCGTGGAAAACGTGGTGATTACGCTCGGCGCCAGCGGAATGGTGGTGGCTACTCCCCACGGCGGCTTTCACATTCCGGCAATCTTGGTGGCGGTTTATGATGAAGCCGGCGCGGGAGATACCGTGATTGCAACCGTCGCTCTGGGAGTTGCCTGTGGAGCCATTTCCCCCACCCTCTTTGCGCTCGCCGCCCAAACTGCCGGTTGCGTGGTGAGAAAAGTTGGTGTGGCTACCCCCACGCAGGAAGATCTGAGTTACATCCGTTCTCTATAGGTTTTGCGCCTCATGGGTGCAGACCACCCAATTAAGACCGAGATGGGAACGATTCGAATCGAATCGGGCTTCATATTCGTCCGGCGAGTCAAACAAGAGGTATCCTATGCGTTCAACTATCCGGAATCGAACCCATGCGCATCAAGAACAAAGAAATTCGAAGACGACGACACCGCAAGGAAGTCAAAATTACCGATGCCAACCGTGCTTTAAGAATTAAATACGGCGAAAAAACGGCTTCTACGGCAACCGCACCTAAGGCAAAGGCTCCGGCAAAGAAAGCCGCCGCCAAACCGGCCGCAAAAGCTAAGTCGGCTGAGTAATCCGCCGGTAAGCTAGCATCTATGCTAGCCACGCTGGTCATCGCGACCCTTTACTTTGCAAAGCCCCTGACGGCACCCAATGAACGGGTGCTGAGCAGAGGCTCTCGTATTTCTGACCCCACCATTCACACCTGGGCCGGAAGCTTTGTTTGGGATGTCACCGATACCACGATCTCCGCTCAAGACACCGAGACGGATGCGGGGGGGTCCGCCACCCTCGAAGCGGGGCTCGGCCACACCATCCTGATCCGCTTTGGCGAACTCAACCGCGTGGTGGGTGCGCACCGCCAGATTGTAGGGGCAACCTTAGAACTGAGTCAGTCGGGCGGAGACAAACCCGTTTTACGGCACGTTGCACGATTGGTCGTTCCGTGGGGCGAGGGTCCTCTCACGCCGCTTAGCGCGTTGCTCCGCCGGCCATCCAAGGCAGTGATCGCAGGTAACGCAACGGTTGGCCCGGCGCGGGGTGCGGCAAGTTGGCGTTTCCGTGAATCGGGAGAAGCGGCCATACCCTGGCAACAGGCAGGGGCTCAGGGTCGGGAAGATGGGGCGCCGATTCCCGACGCGGTAGCTGAAACTTTGGGTGACAAAGTTTCCATTACGGGGCTCGCGAACGCGGCTCAGTTTCAGTTGGAGCATCCCGACCAGAATTACGGCTTTGCCATCCAATTTGACAACAATGTGGACTTCTTTTCTAGCCAAGCGGCGACGCGCCGCCCCACGCTCAGATTAACCACAGAGCCCAGCCCCAATGATGGCGGTGCCGACCTGAGCGTGCAGGCGATCAATGTAATCTCGAAAGGAGAAACGGAGGAGTACACCGCGATCGTGAAAAACGTGGGTGACCGGACCGCCGAGCCATTCTCATTTAGTTGGGCTAAACGAGGAGTGGACGACCAACATGCGCAATCGACGAGCCGACTGAAGCCCGGCGAAGCTACCGAATTCCACCTGACTCTGCCCTCCCGCAACCTCGCCGTTGCGAGGTTCAATCGCCTCACGTTCAAGATAATCCCCGGTGGCCCCGACGCTTGCCCCGCCAACAATGCGGTGGACACTTTTATTGGAGCCAAACCCATTGACGTTTCGGTCAATGACGTTGCGGGCACCAACTTTTTGGGTTCAACCTCGGTGACCGACTGGGTGCAGGCCCAATTTCGGTATTGGAACGAGACGGTCGCGCCCCAGAGTAGATATTCGTTTGCGACGGAAGGAGTTACGGGCCGAGTTGCCCTTGGCGTGATGAGTACGACGCCAGGAACGGGGGCGGATACGATTCACATGACAGTTTCTGCCGCCGACTTGTCGGACATCAGTCAAGGGTTTCAGCGGCAAATTTCGTTACTCGCCGGAGCCCCCGATCTCGGCAAGTTCAGTAATATGGCCACCCGTGAAGACCTCTTTCCGGACCTAACCGGCGGCGGGGACACCCGGTACGAAGGATCAATCGCCAGCCAGATCACCTTTCCCTACGAACCGGTGAAGTCTGCGCTGATGGACCGTTCCCCCGTTGAGGCGACCTACCTTCTTTCGGCGACTGCCGTAGCCACGCTCAATGCCTTGTCAGATGGAAAGCCTCAGCCAACGCGGCCGAAGACGCTTCTCGTTCGCGCTTCAGACTTGATGGGCCGACCCCTTTCCCAAGTGTCCCTGGAAATCCGGGCGATGACCCCCGCAGGCACTGTTGCACCGGAGGCCCCCGTCTTAGCCCGCACCGACGCTACCGGCGTTGCCCTCGTGCCCAGCCTACCGGACGTTGATATGCTGGAAATCAAGGCAAACGCAAATGACGCTACTGAGACTACCTATCTAAAACGGTGGCAACTGGTTGATGCAGCCAGCCGAGGAAACTCTCTGGTTGCAATAATGGATATCCGATTCAACCTTCCATTGAGTGCGGTTGACTTAGCAACAGATCTTTCGGATAACCGATCGGTTACCGATCGGGCCGGACGATTTCCCGCCCAACTTCAATCCTTAGTCACCGTTGGTTCAATTCAAGGAGTTGAGATGGGAGCAAATAAGGAGGACTGGATCGAAATTGATTTACGACGCGATAGAACCTTGTCGGAGGTCACTCTCACCGTAGGAAAAGTCGCACCGTGGTCCGAGTTTGACATTTTCGGCTACGGGACTGGACAGACGATTGCGGATGGCATCACCCTCGCCAGTGAAAGAGACGTGCGCTGGACGATTCGCAATCGGGCCAAATCAGTTGGGGGATTGTCAACGATTGTCTACCGAGTTGCGCCAACCAGAATCCGCTATGTCCGCCTCGTAAATCGATCCCATGGCGGCGGTAGCCTCGTCGGAGTTCAAGTCCATCCCGCTAAGCAAGGTTCATGATGCCCGTAAGGTCCGCAAAGAGGGTGGAGATGTTTGGGTGAATCGGAATCAGGAAAAACCATCGTGGGCACACTCGGCCACCGCACTCGCAAGGCCAGTCACGGTATGCACCCTCGCAACTTGAGAAGCAACTTGCCCAAGCCGTAACGCGGCTCGGGCGGTTGTCGGGCCGATAGCCACTAAGGTAGGGACCATGCCGTATGCCTGGAGACAAGCCGGAATCAGGACGGCGGCGGAGCTTCCGCTGGTCAAAGCCAACAAGTCCGGTGGGGGATACTTGGTCAGCTGGCAAACAATATCCGCAACGGGCATCCCAGTCACCTGATACACCGGCGCTTCCGTAACTTCCGCACCGTTCGCAATGAGAATGGCGGGCAAGTCAGGCGCGGCCGCTTGCGCACAAGGCAACAGAATTCTTTGCCCATTAACGTCTCCAAATTTATGGGCCATTCCAACCCCAGAAAACTCATTGGGCACCAAGTCGGGAAGCCGGCCGATCCGTCTCAACTGCTCAGAAGTGGTTGGCCCTACCGCGGCCAACCGGCGCGAGAGCAGATCACCCACCGGAATATCCAAAATAGCCAACCGTCGAGCCACTTGAACCACCGCGCGACCGCTGGTAAATCCCACCCAATCGAATGCGATTAGTTCGTGCGCGGCTTGGTTAAATCTTTCCCACGAATCTGGATCTTCCAGCCGGACCGTCGAAAGCCCCAGAGTGGAAAAACCGCGAGACTGAAGTTCGGATTCAAGAACGCCGGGTTCCCCTTCCACTTGCCCAAACAGCACCGTCTTTCCGTTCGTTTCGCTCACCATTTACGGCACATTACCGGCGGACTCCCGAGAAGTGAGACTATCTCGGAGTTCCACCACCTGCCCCACGACAATCACGGCGGGGGCCGCGACGTGACCAGAAAGCCCGACAATATCAGCCAAAGTTCCCGTGACCTCCACCTGTTCTGGCAATGTCCCCTGAGAAATTATGGCCACCGGAGTGAGTGGGTCTCGCCCGTGGACAATGAGCTGCTTTACGATTTCAGGCAACCGTTGAACTCCCATCAAGAAAATCGCCGTCGGCATGGCGGCAGCGGCGGCCCAAGGAATCGCATCTCCCGCTGCCTCTTGCCCGGCGAACACCGCAAATGAGTTAGCCAACTGGCGATGAGTCACCGGGATACGGGCAGCGGCAGGAACTGCAATCGCCGAGCTCACTCCGCTGACTAGCTCATAGGCGACCCCCGCTTCCACCAAGGCCTGAATTTCCTCGCCCCCGCGACCGAATACAAATGGGTCTCCACCCTTGAGCCTCACCACAACTTTTCCGGCCCGCGCATGCTCAATCAGGAGACGGTGAATTTCCGCTTGGATATGCCCACTGGCCAACCTTACGTCTTGAGGATGGGCCGGTTTGCCTACAAAGATTAATGTTGTCTCCGCACGGGCAATTGCCAAAATTTCAGGATTGATTAAGCGATCGTAAAGCACCACATCGGCCTCTCGCAACGCTTCCGCTCCCCTAACGGTCAGCAACCCTGGGTCGCCCGGACCCGCGCCCACCAAAATAACCTTGCCGGCGGTTTTTCGCGTCAAGCCGGCACCGTATCCTTATAGTGATCTAAGAAAACCCGCATGGCTAAGTCGGCGGCAGACCGCCCCTCGCCCTCAAGAATTCCCGGAACCACGGAATCCAATACATCTTCCCAGAATGCCTTTCGCGCAAGGAAGCCGTCGATTGCCTCACGCACCGCCGGTCGCCAAGACCCCAGAAACTCGCAAAGTTCACCCATTGCTTCGGTGAGAATTTCTTGTTCGATTCGGGTTCGAATGCGTTGCGCCAGCGCCGGGCTGCATCCGGCGGAAGAAATTGCGATCTGAATCGGACCGCGCCGGCAAATGGCCGACATTATAAAATTGCAATAGAAAGGGTCGTCGGCTGAATTCCCCAACTTACCCTGCGCCTCGGAAAGCTCGTAAATCCGCCGGTTTACAACCTTATCATTAGTGGCCCCCACGGCGACAAAGACGCCCTCCAGGTCAGAATCTTGGAACGCCCTCGGGACCCAATGCACTAAGCCCGCATCAATCCACTCCCGCATCTGGGCGGCCACTACGGGCGAAACCACGGTGATGTGAGTTTCCGCGTGGAGAAGAACTTCAACCTTTTCGGTTCCCACAAACCCTCCCCCCGCAACCAAGACTCTTCTTCCTCGAAGGTCAAGATAAATTGGGTGGTAGGGTTTGTAAGACAACGTTCACTCTCCGACGAAAGGGGCGGCGCTGGGCGCGGCGGCAACCAGCTTAGGAGATTCAACTCCCTCGGCAAAGGCGGTCTTCATCAGTTCGGCCAGTTCGGCATCGGTGTGCCGATCCACGAAGTCGCCAAAGTCGTCGTCTTCGGCACGCTGTTCGATGTAGCCCTTCAACAAATGCTCTAAGGCGGTCTTAATCTTGGTGGCGGGGACCTTTCGGTTGATGGGCCGCACAAACTTAGAGTCCCGGCCCAACCGACCACCCAAGCTGATGTCGTAGCCCTCCACGGTTTCGGCGCCGGGAGTTTTCACTAAGCACCCCTGCAAACCAATATCTCCTATTTGCTGTTGACCGCACGAGTTGGGACAGCCGTTAAGGTTGATCCGAATCAATTCATCTAGTTCCACGGTTTGCTCTAAGTGACTGACAATTTCGCCGAGCAATTTCTTTGTTTCGGTGATTGCGAGGTTGCAGAACTCGCTGCCCGTACAAGAAATCGCGGCACGACGGAAAACCGATGCGTTAAAGGTAAGCCCGGCATCCAAAAGTGCCCGCTTTGCGTCTTCGACCTGAGCTTGAGGAATGTACGGGAACAGCAAGTTCTGCTGATTGGTTGTGCGAACCGTTCCATTACCGTATCGGTCGGCAATATCAGCAGCGGCCGATATCTGCCGGTCGGTCATTCGACCCGTGAGAACCGCGGCACCAATCCAAAACAATCCGTCTTGCCGCTGAGCATGAACGCCCACGTGATCCTGAAAATTCTTGATCGGATCTGGCCATTCCACGGCGGAATCCGGCGTCCAATCCAGATTCTTGCGAATTTCCGATTCGAATCGCTCTATTCCCCAATCCATCAGCAAGAACTTGAGCCGCGCCTTCTTTCGATTCTCTCGGTGGCCAAAGTCTCGATAGACGACGGTGACCGCCCGGAAGATATCCCAAAGCTTCTCTCGGGGAACAAACATGTTGAGCTTGAGTGCAAAGTAGGGCCGCGTAGAAAGCCCACCACCAATCCGAACCTGGTAGCCCTCTTCCCATTCTCCGTTCGCCCGCTGACGGCGAACCGCGGTGGCTCCGATATCGTTTATTTCGGGCTGGGCGCAGTGAACGGCACACCCAGAAATCGAGGTCTTGTACTTGCGAGGCAAGTCTGAAAACTCTTGGTTCATGTGGAAATATTTATGAAGCTGAGCCACTTCTGGCCGAGCATCAAAAATCTCATTCGGATCAATTCCGGCCACCGGGCAACCCGTGGGATTTCGGAAAATGTCTCCGCAGGCCCCAGCAGACGTGAGTCCAACTTCGTCCAGACGTCGCAACGTGTCTGGTATTGTTTCGGCCGTAATCCAGTGGAACTGAAAGTTCTGTCGAGTTGTGATGTCCGATATTCCGCGAGCGTGGTCTTTGGTAATTCCCGCCACGGCGCGTAATTGAGGCACGCTGAGTTCGCCGCCCGGTACCTTCACGCGCAACATGAAGTGGCCCTCGTTGGGTTTTTGTTGGTACAGGCCGCACCACCGCAATCGCAACATGTCATCTTCATTTATCGAAGAAAACCCCTCTTGAGCAAATCGGTCGAGGTCCTTGTAAACCTCTAGGCCATCTTTTTCTTGTTTCAGTCGTTCAACGTTATTCATGATTCAGGTTCACTTTCGTACATGGAGTCCGCACTCTTTGAGTTCGGGGTTCTCCCACCACCATCGGCCGGCCCTCACATCTTCCCCGGGGGAGATGGCACGCGTACAAGGCGCACAGCCAATGCTCGGAAATCCATCGTCGTGCAACCGGTTGTAGGGAACACGATGCGCTTTGATGTAATCCCAAACTTGCGATTCCGTCCACAAAGCTAAGGGATTGATCTTCAAAATACCTTGATGAGCCTCATCTTGCTCTACCACCGGTAGATCCACCCGCGTAACGGACTGCTCACGTCGAAGTCCGGTGATCCACGCGTCTAAGCCGGAGAGGGCTCGCC